>DBTN01000033.1:57201-115896 GCA_002307065.1 Akkermansiaceae bacterium UBA1315
CCCGGATCCAGGTCGAGCACCCGGTTACCGAGGAAGTCATGGGCTGTGAGTTGATCAAGGAGCAAATCCGCGTCGCCGCCGGTGAGCCGCTCTCCCGCCACGTTCTGAAAGCCAACCCGCGAGGCCACTCGATCGAGTGCCGGATCAATGCGGAAGATCCTTTCAACAATTTCACCCCGAGCCCGGGAACGATCGCTCTCTGGTATGCTCCGGGCGGAAAAGGCGTCCGCGTCGACACCCACGTTTATTCCGGTTACACGGTGCCGCCGCATTACGATTCGATGATCGCCAAGCTCATCGTCACCGGTGCCACCCGTGAGATCGCCATTTCCCGCATGAAACGCGCCCTTGGCGAATTCATGATCCGTGGCATCAAAACGACGATTCCTTTCCAACAGGAAATCATCGCTCACCCGGACTTCGCCGCCGGAACCTACGACATCGGCTGGGTCGCCCGTTACCTCGAAGAGCGGAAAGCCTGATTTCTCCTTCCTTGATAATAGGTAACTTTTTGATACCTTTTGACGCGTGCCCCGGAAAATTCGTGAACTGATCACGGAACTTGAAAAAGCAGGTTTCGAAAACCGGGGAGGCAAAGGGAGTCATCGCAATTTTCGCCATCTCGCGACCGGTATCAAAATAACGATTTCGGGAAAACCCGGTGATGACGCTAAGAATTATCAGGAAAAAGATTGAAAACGCGCCCTCGAACAGATCAATGGATGAACAAGGAAACCGATAAATATCACCGCTGGGTGGCTTGGTCCGAAGAGGATCAGGTTTACGTCGGGAGATGCCCTGATCTTTTTTCTGGCGGAGTTCATGGAGACGATCCGATCAAGGTGGCGCGCGAACTCGAAAAGGTCATCGATGAATGGGCATTGGATTTCCGCCAGTCGGGAGAGCCGCTTCCACCAGTTCGCGTCAAGCCGATGATGGAAGTCGCATGATGATTCAGAACGCGAAGCTCTACGGTATCCTTGACCTCGGTTACGTCGCGGAGGCCGATGCGGAAAAAATCACGCGCGGCCTCTTAGCCGGTGGCGCGGATCTTTTGCAGCTTCGTGCGAAAGGAAAAGATCTGGCTCTGATCGAATCTGTCGCCAACCGGTTGCTGCCGATTTGTCGGGAAGCGGGCATTCCTTTCATCCTGAACGATTTCCCTGAGCTCGCGAAAAAAATCGATGCCGATGGCGTTCACATCGGTCAGGACGATGGGCCGTTGGCGGATGCACGCGAAGTCGTCGGCCCAGGGAAAATCATTGGGCGCTCGACTCATTCGTTAGAGCAGGCCCGGGCGGCGCTTGCCGAGGGCTTCGACTACATCGGTTTCGGTCCGCTTTTTCCGACACCGACGAAATTGGGTCGGCCTGCGATCGGCTTGGAGGCCGTGGCGACCATGGAAACAGAAGTCGGCTCGAAAATCCCGGCGTTTTGCATTGGCGGGATCAACGTTGAGACGTTGCCGGAAGTCCTCAGCGCCGGAGCTCGCCGGGTGGTGATCGTCTCCGCATTGCTGCAAGCACCCGACGTTGCGGCAGCCACTACAGCGGTGAAAGATACTCTCGAAAACGCCCCCCAGCTTTAACTCATGTCATCTGCATCCTCCGTTATCATTGGTGGCACCATCGCCATCGATCACATCAAAACCACCACTTCCGAGGCCGCGAACCTGCTCGGCGGTTCCGCTTCCTACGCTTCCATCGCCGCCTCGTATTACGACGCACCGGTTCACGCCGTCGGCATCATCGGCAAGGATTTTCCGCAGGAGCATCTCGATTTGCTGAAAGCCCGCGGCATTTCCTTCGAGGGCATCGAGCGCTCGGAAGGTGATTCCTTTTCCTGGTCCGGAGAATACCACGAAAACATGAATGACCGGACGACCCGTCAGGTGGCGCTGAACGTTTTGGAGAATTGGGTGGTGAAAATCCCGGCTTCGATTGCCGATGCGCCGATCGCAGTGCTGGCGAACATGTCGCCGGACAATCAGATCCAGATGCTCGATCAGCTCACGTCACCGGCGTTTGTGGTCGCCGATACCATGGACCTCTGGATCAGCATCGCGAACGACCGGTTGCACGATGTGCTGAAGCGGATCGATCTGCTGGTCATCAACGAAAGCGAAGCCCGCGAATTTGTCGAAACGTCGAACCTGATTATCGCCGGAAAACGGCTCCTGGAAAAAGGGCCCCGCTATGTCGTGATCAAGCTCGGTGAATTTGGTGCGATGCTTTTCGCCGCGGATGAAAGCCCAGAACTTTCCCACGAGAACTTCTTCCGCTGTGCCGCCTTCCCGCTCGGAACCGTGGCCGATCCGACCGGTGCTGGAGATTCCTTCCTCGGTGCCCTGGCGGGCTACCTCGCGGCAAGCGGCCGGACGGAATTTTCGTTCACCGACATTCGCGAAGCGGTCGTGCAAGGCTCCGTCGTTGCGTCTTTCACCTGTGAGGCGTTCTCCACCCGACGTCTCCAACAAGTCACCCGCGCCGATATTGAACAGCGACTTCAGTTTTTGAAGTCTATCACTCATTGGCCCTGAGAGATTTCAATCAAACGATCGATTCTGAGGATTCAAGCAATTTTCCCGAAAATATTGAACGTTTTTACGGTTTGGGTGACAATATTGCCTTGCAGCCATCGATATTGCCCGATAGGAATTTTTCATCATGTAGACGGGTAAATGCGTTTCTTGCGCGACCTGTCGAAATGCCCTCGCTCTCCAGCGAAAATCCATAAAATCTAGTCGCCATGAACACCATTCTTTCCCGTTTTGTCCTGGCTGCCTTAGCCACCACCGGTTTTGGATCCGCCGTTGAAGTCGCGACGACTCCGGTGGGGTATGTGAGCCAGACTCTTCAAGCTAATGCGTTTAATTCGATAGGTCTTACATTGCACAAATCTCCTTTAGTTTCTAGTCAGCTAACCGAAGTTACAGCAAACTCTGTGTCTAGTTCTTTGCTAGATTTCACTAGTTTATTAACACCAGGTTCTACATACATTTTAGAAATTACGAGTGGAACGGGAGTAGGGACTATACAGGAAGTTACTTCATGGGATGGGGATACTCTGAGTCTGCCGCAAAATTTAACTTTGGTGGGAGTGGTGATTGGTGACTCTTTCAAAATCAGGAAAGCCCCTACGTTAGAGGAGGTGTTTGGAACAACCGTAACAGTTTTGGCAAAAGGTTTTAATGCGGGAGCGGCTGATATTGTTTGGGTTCCTGATGGAAATGCTGGCTATACGAGATATTTTCTTCATGCATCGAATGCTTGGAGAAACGCAGCGAACTCAGCAGCATCACCGAATATTCCGTTGGTTTACACTGACGGAATTCTCATAGAGAAAGGATCTGCTTCTGCCTCATTAGTAATATCCGGCGAGCTTAAAAAAGAAGGAACTAACGCCGTAATCGTCAAAGGTTTTAATCTTATTTCGGTGGTGGCACCGGTTGGATCAACTTTACAAAATCTGGGACTAGAGGATGACTTGGCTTCAGGATTCAATGCTGGGGCAGCGGATATTGTATGGGTTCCGGTCTCCGCAGGTCAATACGCCCGCTATTTTCGGCATAACACTGCAGGTTGGAGGAGTGCTGATACCAATGTAAATGTTACGGTCGATGTTCCCTTGCCGAGTGCGATTTTAATTGAGAGAGGCGGGGCTTCAAAAAATATTTCACTGAAAACCCCTAATTACTCTTTCTGAATTTTTGCCGCTATCTATGAAAATTAAATTAATATTTAGTGCGCTTGCTGGCGCGATTGTCCTGGGTTCAGCAGATGCTGGTACCGTTCTCGCGACTAACATAAATACTGCTGAAGGAGATACCGTTATTACGTCTTCTTCGGGAGCTTTGATCGATGGTGGAGTGGTGGCCGTAGGTTATTTTCTTTCTACTTTTGATGTGGCTGCTGCTGTAGCAGCAAATGATTACGATGCTCTGATTTCAAATTTCGTAACAATTAATTCATCGTTTGTTGGTGAAACCACTGTTGATTTTGGCGTAGATTTGGCTGGATACTATACGCTTTCGTCTTTTGATTATGGTGCCCCGAGTGTCGAAAGTTTAGGGCGTATTTTATACACGTTTTTTGGCGACGGTATTACATTGGGAAGTTCTACTGAGATCGGGTTGGTTGAGTTTTCGGAAGTTATAGATTCTGATAATCCAACTCCAGATAGTAACCGCCTTCGCTTGTTTACGGAACAAACTGGTGGCGAATGGACAGTTCTAATTGGGGCTACTGGTACTAGCGTTACCGTCGATCTAACTTCTGTAGGCTTAGGTATTGTTGAAACTCCATCTTTTGTGTTACAAACAATTCCGGAAACATCCACCGCGATATTAGGTGCTTTTGGGGCGCTTGGTCTTCTCCGGCGGCGGCGGTGAGGCGGTGGGTTTCCAAAATGGATTTTTAAAAGGCGGGCTTTGGCTCGCCTTTTTTATTTCGGTAAGGGGAGGACGGTAGTGGCGACCGGTTGAAGGTCCGCGCTTGCGCTGGGACGGTTCTGGTACAAGACTGCGGGCATGTTCACGGCGAAGTGGAAAAAAGAGGCGAAGCTGCTCGCGAAAGGGGCGCGAAAGTTCGTCAATTACAAACGCGATGTGCTGAAGCCAGAGCGGGTGGAGGAAATCGAATCGCGCCGTGACGATTTGTTGGCGGCGTTGAAGGCGGGAGATCGCGCGCGATCGGATGAGGCGTCGAAACAGCTTCGGGCGACTTGTGAAAACTCGCTGCCACGGGAAAAACCGCCTGGCTGGCTGGAGGAGAACGTCGAGGTGATGTTCGTGGCGATCGTCATCGCTCTTGGGCTTCGCGCTTATTATTTGCAGCCGTTTCGAATCCCAACCGGTTCGATGCAGCCGACGCTCAACGGAATTGTCGGCACGCCTTTGAAAAAAGCCGATTGGCCAAGCCTTCCGCAGCGGCTGCTGGAAAAAGTTCTGCGGGGGAGATCTTACATTTACGTCGAGAATGACAAGGATCGCCGGATCACGGCTCTTGGCGATTTGCAGTTCATGCATTTTTTCAGTCGTTCGCAGATTTCGTTCGCGGATTCCGCGCCGTTGAGACTGCCGGCACCGGTTTCGCCCATGCGGGAAATCGGGTTGGATCAAGCGTTGCGGGTCGTCGGGGCAAACAACGGCACCTTGCCGAAAGGCACCGTGTTGGGCGAGGGGACGATCGATACGGGCGATCTCGTGCTGGTGAACAAATTTTCTTACCATTTCCGCAAGCCCAAGCGCGGCGAAGTTTTTGTTTTCGATACCATCGGCATCCGCGGTATCAAGGAGCGCAGCGGTCCGCAAGGTGCGGGTTCTCACTACATCAAGAGATTGGCGGGAGTGCCGGGCGACACGCTTTCGATCCGTCCGCCGAATCTTTACGTCGATGGCAAGCTCGCCAAAGAAGCGGGATTTCAGAAAGTGATCGAGGGTGCACCGCCCTTCACCAGTGCCGGTTATGTCCTGGCAAATGCGGGCGAACCAGGGATGTATAAAAATCCACCGGTGATTTATCTGACAAAACCGAGCGACACGTTGACGCTGGCTGCCGAAGCTCCGCCCGGGATGCGTGAATACGCCGCTCTTGGTGACAACACGAACAACTCGCTCGACTCGCGCTACTGGGGAACGGTGAAGGAGTTCAATCTTGTCGGCCCCGCGCTTTTTTCATTGTGGCCGATCACCACCGGTCACTGGGGTTTCATCCGCTGATCGTGTCCGTTTCTTCCGAGATCACCCGCCGGGCGAAGTCGAATCTGGCGTTCGCCCTCAACATTCTGCCGCGCGAACGCCGGGAGGACATGGTGATTTTTTACGCGTTTTGTCGGACGATGGATGATCTGGCGGATGATCTTTCCGTCCCGGCGGCAGAGCGTGCGGAGGCGTTGGAATATTGGAAAAACGGGCTCGAAACCGGTTTTGATGGAGCGGGAGAATTCGAGCGCGAAGTCGTGGCGATGCGCGATCGGCACCATGTTCCGAACGAATTGCTGGTCGCGATCATTGAGGGCTGCCGGATGGATTTACACCCACAGCGGTTTGGAAATTGGGAGGAGCTTTCGGGGTACACGTGGAAAGTCGCGTGCGCCGTAGGGCTCGTTTCCGTGCGGCTCTTCGGCTGTCGCGAACCGCTTTCGGACCGGTATGCGGTGGCATTGGGAAATGCGCTGCAACTCACCAATATTTTGCGTGATGTCGACGAGGATCTTTCCAACGGCATGCGGATTTATCTGCCGCTGGCGGACATGGCGCGGTTTCAATATACCGAGCGGGATTTGGTCGGCCGTGTTTACGACGGGCGGTTTTTGGCGATGATGAGTTATCAGGCGGAGCGAGCGGAGGGTTTTTTCCGCGAGGCCGAGGAAATGCTGTCGCCGCTGGATCGGACGGCGCTGATCCCTGCCCGCATCATGGCGGAGGTTTACCGGACGCTGTTGGGGAAAATGCGGGACGATGGATTTAAGGTTTTTTCCAAGCGTTACAAGGTTTCCAAAGCCCGGAAGCTGGCGATTCTGTCGAAGCATCTGATTGCGCGATCGGCGAGAATCGAATAAGCTCCGGCGGACCGCCGTCACAAGAACATCATGAGCATTCAACCAGCCATCGTCGCAGGAGCCCTGAGCTTTCTGTTTCTCGCTTCCTGCACTCAACATCAGCAGCAAGGAGCTGGCATCGGCGCTCTGGGGGGCGCGGCTGTTGGAGCGTTGGCCGGGGATAGCGGCGGAGACGTAGTTCGCGGCGCGGCGGTTGGCGCGGCGCTCGGAACCGGTGTCGCGGCGCTGACGGAACAGCAGCGGCGCGAAGCGGCTCGTGATGACGGTTATTATCGCAACAGTAATCCTTATGGTGAGGCTCCGGCGGAAACGACGCCTTCCCGGCCCGCTGGCAATAGCTATCCCGTCGCCGAGCGGACCAACAATCCGGACCAAGTCATCAGTCCGTTTCCGCCTTACAACGTGATCGATGTCGCCGGTTTCCGCTCTGGGCAATTGGCGCGTGATCCGTCCAATCAGAAAATTTTCCGCATTCCATAAATCGATTGGAGAGGGGAAATGCGGGCGCGCACAGCGGGTTCATGGAACCGGTTGGGAAAACAGGTTGTCATTTTTTTCAGGAAGCGCTAAACACGCCATTCGTAAGCGTTAAAAACCCCTTTCTCATGGCATTTTTGGATCGATTCGCCTCGGCTATTCGCAACGTCGCCCCGGCGTTGGTGGCTGGCTGCGTGGTTTTGATGAGCCCGGAAGCGCGTGCGCAATCCGGATGGGATATTTCAAAAATCGAAGGCCGCGAATACGTCTCGGTCGATAGCATCAAGAAGTTCTACAACTTCAACACGATGACCCGCTCGGGAAATCAGATCACTTTGGAAAACTCCAAGGTCGAAATGAATCTGGAAATCGGCGGCATGGAGTGCCTGATGAACCGGGTGAAATTCGTCTTTTCCAACAAGGTGGAAGCGATTGGTTCGAAGGCGTATGTTTCGCGAATGGATTTGGCGAAACTGATCGACCCGGTTCTACGGCCGAATTTCATCAAAAATGCCGGCGAGTTCCGCACGGTGATCCTCGATCCCGGTCACGGCGGAAAAGATCCTGGGGCGACGAATCCCTTGGGAACTGAGGCGGGTTACAATCTGAAGGTCGCGGAATTGGTGAGAAGCCAGCTTTTGCTCAAAGGTTTCAAAGTCGTGATGACTCGGAATACCGATCATTATCTTTCGCTTCAGGAGCGAGTGAGCGTGGCAAACAAGGTGATGGAAAATGCGATCTACATCAGCATCCATTTCAACTCCGGTGGGAACGCGGCGCGGGGAATTGAAACGTTCACGCTTTCTCCGCCGGGTGTCGCGCATTACGGACGCGATGTGGTGGCGGGTGACGCTCAAGCTCGCGCTGGGAATGAACATGATTCGGCCAATATCGCATTGGCGACGGCGGTTCACGGATCGGTTTTGAGAAACGTGATCGATACCAAAACGAAAAAATCCTACACCCTGGATCGAGGGATCAAACGCGCGCGTTACAGTGTCTTAACCGGTGTGAAGCACCCGGCGATTCTTTTTGAAGGTGGCTTCATGAGTCATCCGTATGAGGCGAAACTGATCAACAACGCGGCGTATCAGAAAGCGATCGCGAACGGGATCGTCTCCGCCGTGGGAACCTATCTGAACGCGGTGCGGCCAAAATTGGCAGCACAGTGACGTCCATCGATTGGTTGCGGCGGCCATGGACTCGCCGCTATCCCTGCTGATGAAGAATTGCTTCGGTCATCCGAATCGCTTCGAGATTTGGGCGGACGGAATGGACGCGGTGGATCATCGTTCCTTTTTCCCGGGCACAGGCGGTGATCGCCACCGTCGGCCATTCGCGGAATGAAACATCGGACTCGCCGAGGATTTTTCCGATGAACGATTTTCGCGAAATGCCGAGCAGCAGCGGACGGTTTTCAACGCTCAACCGGTCGAGCGCGCGTAGCAGTTCCAGATTGTGGTCGACGTTTTTTCCGAAGCCGATTCCGGGGTCAAAGCATAAAGCCATCGGGTCGATGCCCGCAGCGGTGAGTTCTCCAAACCGGTTTGCGAAAAATCCGCGGACTTCCGTGACGACGTCCTGGTAAACCGGTGCTCGCTGCATCGTTCGGGGATCGCCCTGCATGTGCATGACCACGACCCCGCAACCGGTTTCCGCGCAGAGCGGCGTCATGGCTGGATCCGCTTGCAACCCGCTGACGTCATTGACGATGTCGGCCCCTGCGGCCAGGGCGGCAGCGGCGACTGAGGCTTTCATGGTGTCGATCGAAATTAGGCCGTCCCATTCTGCTCGGAGAGCTTCGATGATCGGTCGCGTGCGCTGGATTTCTTCGGTGGCGGAAATTTCTTGAGCTCCGGGGCGGGTCGATTCGCCGCCGATGTCGATGATCGCGGCTCCTTCTGCGATCATTCGGCGCGCGTGGACGAGGGCGTTTTCCATTCCCGAGTGTTTCCCTCCGTCCGAGAACGAATCCGGGGTGACATTGAGAATGCCCATGATCACGCCTTGGCGGGTGAGATCCAAAGTGAGGCGGCGGGTTTTCCAATACATCGGGAATTGGCGACTTGCAGAGGCCGCGAGGTGCCCGTAGTTTGCGTTTCATGAACTTTCTGGCAACTTGGAAAATCGTCGTCGCAACCTTGGCGATGCTCGCTGGTTCCTGTTGGGCCGTGAATGAATTCGACCAAGTGGATGGCCCGAACGTGCGCGTGATGCGTCACGAAGACGGCTCGCGGACGATTTTCTTGCGCAGCCCGGACAACCGGACGATGACGAAAAAAACGTTTAACGCCAACGGGGCGTTGAGTTTGCTGACCATTTATCGGATGGATTCCAACGGCAACCCGCTCGGCTGCAAGATCATGGACGGCACCAAGACCGAGCTTTTTAAAGTGAGTTACGGTTATCGGAAATCTGACGGTTTGCTGGTGGAGGAGCGGATGTTTGATTCGCGCGTCCGTCGGTTGAACCCTGAAAACGGCAGCGAAATGCCGGTGCAGCGGGTGATTTATCTCTATGACGCCCAGGGAAAACGCAGTGCGCCGATCGCGCTGAACCTTCTGCCTGGCAGAACCTTTGAGGAGGTTTATGGTTCGGCGGGTTCGGCTTATGAACGCAATCCGTTCGATGACGAAGCCAAGCCGGCGAATCCAAATGCACGGCCTCTGAAACGCTGAAACCGGTTTCTTTGCGCGTGGATCCTAAAACGTTACTCCCCATCCTCCTCGGTGTCGCCGTGGGGGCGGGCGGGATTTTCCAAGGACTGAGCTGGCGGTCGACCCGGAGTGCGACGGATTTGGCCGATCTGGAAACCCAGCTCCAACTTGCGACGGAAGAGAATGCTTTGTTGCAACGTGAGAACGAATCGCTGCGGTCGCTCGCGCAGGGAGGCGGCAGTCTGGCGGTGCCTCAACTTTTGATCGATCGGGTCGAGCGAGAGTATGAATTGCGGTTTTTATCCAACCCCGTCGTCCACAAAATCGCTTCTGAAGAATTGCGCGACCGGATTTCCGCAGCTTACGAAAGTCGCTTGGGTCCGGAAGGAATCGATCACCGGCAGGAGGCGTACACTTATATCGGCTGGCTGCGGCCGGATGATCAATTGTTGCCGCAACTCACGGCGGTTCGCTCGGTCGGCGCGCGTGGGTGGTTTGATGACGTGACGGGCGAAAGCTGGGTGACCGACCGGTTTGATGTGAAAAACGTTCCAGATCAAGCGGCGTTGATGCGGCTGCTGGCGCGGACGTTGCTGAATCAGCATTTCCCGCCGACTCCGGCTTATCCGGGAGATGATGCGGCGCGGGCTCGCGAGGCGCTGCATCAGGGAACGGCTTCGGGCAGTGAAGCGCGATTTTACGCGGCGAACGCGCGATCGATCGGATTTATGCCGATGAAGGAAAATGCCGAGGCCGAGCAATTGTTGAGTGCCTTGTCGCCATTCATTCAGGGAATTACGGTGTTTCCTGTGGTCGAGGGAAAAGGTTTTTCAGACACCTTGTATGTCCAGGGAACGGACAAGTTGATGGACGCATTTCGAAATCCGCCGCAAACGACGCGCTCGATTTTGCTGCCCGGCTCACCGGTTGAGGCACCGCCCGCGCTGGAGTTACCGAAGGTTTCCGACGAACCGTTTTTGACGGAAACGGCGGGCGAGCTCGGGCTGCGGCTTTGGCTGGAACCATTAGGCGATGTCGGTGCGGCTTCGGAAATCGCATCGTCGTGGAAAAACGACCGGTATGTTTTATTTCCCGAAGGCGAGACCGGTTCGGCGCTGATTTGGGAGATTCAGTTGGATTCGACCGAAGCGGTGGATCAGTTGCAATCGATCGCGTTGGACCTGATCGCGGCGATGTCCGGGAAAGAAGAGTCTGCGGAGTTGGGGAAAATTTCGGTAACGCTGGAAGGTCGGCAGCTTTTGATTTCGCGTCCCGCGCCCGACCGGTTGCGATTCGTGAACGCGGGAGAAGCGGCGACGGCGGACCGGTTTAAATAAGATGATTGCGAAACGAGTGATTTTTGAAGGGCGGGTGCAAGGCGTTGGATTTCGTTACGCGACCAAGGATCTTGCGCGCGGATTTGATGTTTGCGGTTGGGTGAAAAATTTACCCGACGGAACGGTGGAGCTGCAGGCGATGGGCGAGGCGGATGAAGTGGACTCGTTTCTCAAAGAAATTTCCGAGGAATCGACCGTCGCGCACCACATCAAAAACATGACCGTGGAAAAGATTCCGCCGTTGGAGAACGTGACCGGGTTTAAGATTTTGTAAAAAACTGGGGCACGGACTTGAGTCCGTTTTGCGCAGTCGGACTCAAGTCCGAGATCCAGTTTTTTCGCAGGCCAAATTGGCTTGAAGGAACCGGTTTGCGAGCGATAGTCGGCGAGCGAGGAAAAGCATTGAATGGACATCAATCAGCACAATTCGGATTCGACTTCAGGACCCAACGGGCCACGGCAGTCGATTACTGGAGTCCCTGTGCCTCTCAGCGAGCAGCTTGCACTCCCCTTAACCGAGAGCGAGCAAATGGAATCCTGGAAGCAGCTCAGTGCACTCCATCCCGGGAATCGTTTCCGGTTGATGTTTGGAATGCCACTTTTGCCACAGAGTCCGCCAAACGGGAAATCCCACTGATTTCGTTGCCGAAAATGGGCATCTGGATGGATGCCGATGGCATGCTCAGCTCGAACGAACTCCGGCAACTTCGCAGCGGCGCGGAAGCCTATCCGTTCGCGGACGATGAAGCGAAAGTCGTGTATAAACTTTTCAACCTCCGGGCGAATGGATCGCTCGGGAAAAAGGTGATCTTGCGCAACTTCGGCGAGGAGCGATCGGAAATCACGCTGCGGGACGCGACCTTACCGGATACGTTGGAGAAGCTCGCCGTGCTCAATGAAGCGGGCGCGCATCCGACGGAGATCGTGGGGCTTTCCGACGACGGAAATTTCCTGATCGCGAAACAACCGCTCGCTCATCCGTATGAGGATTTTAAGAAAGACCGGCTGGCTGCGATGCAGTCGATGAAAGCGTTGATCCCATCGTTTACCCGGTTGAACCGGGAAATCGCCGTCTTTTGGTTGAACAACCGATCGTGGATCATCTGTGATCTTCACAACGGAAACGTCATGAAGGACCGCGAAAGACGGGCGACGATCATCGACGCGCTCATCGGTCCCTTGCCCACCGAAGCTTTGGAAAAATTCCGCTGGGCACGGGAAATCCGGGAGGATTGCCAAACGCTCCGCCTTGGGAAAATCCCTGCGAAGCGCTTTGAGTTCGGCGATGACGTGGATGACGACGCCCTTTGAACCGGTTTACGACAATTGGACCACGGACTTTTGTCCGTTCTTAGCGAAATGCAGTCGGACTAAAGTCCGAGATCCAATGATTGGGATTTATTTGGAAAGGAAGCCGCTGACGCCTGCGTGATCCGCAGTCATGCCGCTGTCGCCTTTTTGCCAATCCATTGGGCAGACTTCGCCGTGTTGTTCGAAGTGCTGGAGCGCGTCGACGATGCGGAGGCATTCGCGGATCGAGCGGCCGAGTGGCATGTCGTTGACGATCTGGTGGCGGACGATGCCTTGTTTATCGATCAGGAAAAGGCCGCGGTAGGCGACGAGTTCGCCTTCGACGATGAGCTTGCCGTTTTCATCCGTCTGGTAGTTGCCAGCGAGGACGTCGTAGTCTTCGGAAATCGTTTTGTTGATGTCGGCGACGAGCGGGTAGTTCACGCCCTGGATGCCGCCTTTGTTTTTCGGGGTTTGAAGCCAAGCCCAGTGGGAGAATTCCGAATCCGTCGAGCAGCCGACGACGGCGACGTCACGTTTTTCGAATTCAGGAAGTTCTTCCTGGAAGCGGTGAAGTTCGGTCGGGCAGACGAAGGTGAAGTCTTTCGGGTAGAAGAAAAAGACGACGTATTTTTTTCCGATGAACTGATCGAGCGAGAAATCTTCAATGATCGTTTCGCCTTTGACGGCTTTTGCGGAAAAAGAAGGAGCAGGTTTACCAACGAGAACGGCCATAATAGTGATGAGTGAAAGTTAAAAATGGAGCACGAATTGTGCCCACGCGGCGGTAAGGCAGGAACCGGTTGAGGGGCAAGTCTGTTTTCTAAAATGGGACACCGTTATTTGAGCATCTCGTCATATTCAGAGTGGGTTCCGATCCAAAACCAGACGATGCCTTCGGTTCGTTCCTTTCCGAGCGTCCGATAGCTGAGTCCAATTCTGGCGGACCAGTAAGCCTCAGCTTTTTTAGACGAAGTGACGGATGCCGGGGATTTTCTTTCAGGATCGAAAAATTCTTATCGGCCAAGTCTCGGATCGACTCTGGTAAAAGTCGATAATGAAACCAGAAGTCCGGCGAAGCGAAATGTTTCACCATTCCGTGCACTGACCGGATTCAAAGGCTCTGTCGGCTTTGGCTCCAAGTTTCTCCAGTTTGCCGGTCGTAATGTCTTCGTCGAGCTGGGTGTCCCACCTGCTCGCGGTATAATCGTCCAGCCACCGGGTGAACGCGCTGAGTTCACCGGGGGAAAGATTCTGCACTTCCATTTCAAGTTCCGCGAGGCTCATGACAAAAGAGATAGTGGACGGAAAAGCCGAAGATTCAAGGATTGAGAACTGGACCACGGACTTGAGTCCGTTCTTCGCCAACGTAGTCGGACTAAAGTCCGAGATCCAATTTTCTAAGCCAGGCGGGCGGCGAGGAGTTCGCGTTGGAAGACGAGTTCTTTCGGAAGGTGGTCGTAGAGGTCGATGAAAAGTTCTCCTTGGCTGACGAGTTCGGCTTTCCATTCGGAACGGTTGAAAGCCATGGCCTGGTTGAAATTGTCTTCGGTGAAATCGGGCAGTCCTTCGATGTTGAAATCCTCGAAAGCGGGCGTCCAGCCGATCTGTGTTTCGTGACCGGCGGCGGAGCCTTGGCAACGCTGGACGATCCATTCGAGGACGCGCATGTTTTCGCCAAACCCGGGCCAGAGGAATTTGCCGTCGTGGTCTTTGCGGAACCAATTGACGTGGAAAAACCGGGGCAAATGGGTGAGGTAGCGCCGCATTTCCAGCCAATGGCCGAAATAGGCACCCATGTTGTAACCGCAGAAGGGCAACATCGCCATCGGATCGCGGCGAACTTTTCCGATCGTCCCGGCGGCAGCGGCGGTCATTTCGGAGCCCATCGTGGCGCCCACATAAACGCCGTGGCTCCAGTTGAACGCTTGATAAACGAGCGGCATGGTGGTCGGGCGGCGTCCGCCAAAAACGATGCCATCGATCGGCACGCCGTCAGGATTTTGCCAATCGGGATCAATCGTCGGGCACTGAACTGCCGGAGCGGTGAAACGGGAATTGGCGTGGGCGGCGACGCGGCCACAATCGGGCGTCCAGTCCTGGCCGGTCCAATCGATGAGATGGGCGGGTTTTTCCGGAGTCATGCCTTCCCACCAGACGTCGCCGTCATCGGTGAGAGCGACGTTGGTGAAAATCGTGTTGGCTTTCATCGAATCCATGGCGATCGGATTCGTGTCGTAGGCGGTGCCGGGAGCGACGCCGAAAAATCCGGTTTCCGGGTTGATGGCGTGGAGTTTTCCGTCTTCGTGCGGCCAGAGCCAGGCGATGTCGTCACCGACGATCGAGGTTTTCCAGCCAGCATCGAGATAGGATTTCGGCGGGATCAACATCGCGAGATTCGTTTTTCCGCAGGCGGAAGGAAACGCGGCGCTGATGTAGGTTTTCGTGCCATTGGGCGCGTGGATGCCGACGATGAGCATGTGCTCGGCCATCCACTGGTGTTCGCGGGCGATGTTTGAGGCGATGCGCAGGGCGAGGCATTTTTTCCCGAGAAGTGCGTTTCCGCCGTAGCCGGAGCCGTAAGACATGATCTCACGCGTTTCGGGGAAGTGGACGATGTATTTGTCCTCGTTGCAGGGCCATGAGGTATCGGCCTGGCCCGGTTCGAGAGGGGCACCGACCGAGTGGAGGCAGGGAACGTATTGGGCGTGGCCGTCGCGTTTTTTCGGAGACTTTCCGGACACCTCGTCCTCAAGGCGTTTCAGGACATGCGATCCCATGTGGCACATGATGCGCATGTTCGTGACGACGTAGGCGCTGTCGCTGATTTCCACACCGATTTTTGCGAGGGGTGAATCCAGCGGGCCCATGCAAAAGGGGATCACATACATCGTGCGGCCTTTCATGCTGCCGCGGAATTTTTCGTTCAGGGTCTTGCGCATTTCCGCAGGCTCGGTCCAACGGTTGGTCGGTCCGGCTTCCTCTTGGCGCTTGGAGCAAATGAAGGTGCGTTCTTCCACACGGGCGACGTCGGACGCCGTGGAGCGGGCGAGGAAAGAGTTTGGCCGCTTTTCCGGATTGAGCCGAGTGAATGTGCCGTTTTCGACAAGCAAACCGGTCAACCGGTCCCATTCCTCTTGAGATCCGTCGCACCACTCGACCTTGTCAGGCGTGCAAAGGGCGGTCATTTCGTCGACCCACTTCTGAAGTTCGGTGTGGGTGGTCTGGGAAAGTTGGCTCATGGCGATGCCAGTTGAGCGTGTCACATGCCAGATGGCAAACGAGATGGAGGATATGCCCGGTATTTCTCAACCCGTGCACAGAACCGGTTTGGCGAAATGAGTTGGGCCGCCATCGCCTCACGCCGTCTTGCGACGTGAGGCGGTGGCCGCTCAGGCAGCACCGTGGCGCTGTAATGATAGAACGGAGGCGGTCGGCGTTTTTTTTCAGAAAAGCATCCTTTTTTCACGCGGCCTTGCGGGCGGGACATTGCCGTGGTAACCCCAGTTTAATGGGAACGGCAGAGCGCGGATATAGCCAAGAAACGGGGGGATCGAGTTGGTTTTCGAGCATTCCGCCGGTCGTGAGATGGCTGCTGATGATCAACGTCGCGGTTTTTGTGATCGATGGGTTGTTTCTCAAAGGCGTGCTGAGAGACTTCGGCGCATTTTCGGTCCAATCCGCATTTGGGCAGGGGAAAATCTGGGAGCTGGTGACGTTCCAGTTTCTCCACGCCAGCATCGGGCACGTCCTTTTTAACTGCATTGGCCTGTATTTTTTCGGGCCATGGATGGAGCGCTGGTGGGGCTCGCGGCGGTTTGTGGCGTTTTATCTGCTATGCGGCGCGGCGGGGGCGGTTTTTTACACGTTGCTGACGCTGGCGAATGTTTTTCCGGGCGGAGCTTATTCGTCGCTGGTCGGTGCTTCGGCAGGGATTTACGGAATTTTGGCGGGTGTGGCGGTGATTGCGCCGAATCTGCGGGTTTCGCTGCTTTTCCCGCCGATTGAATTGTCCATGCGGCAGATGGCCGTGGCGCTGCTGGTGATTTCCGTAGGCTCGATCGTTCTGAAACTCGGTGGCAACGAGGGTGGGGAAGCCGGGCATCTCGGCGGTGCGATCCTCGGATTCTGCCTGGTGAAATTTCCCGGTTTGCTGAATTGGGCGAAGCGCCACGAGCGCGATGTGCAGATCATCCGGCCCAAGGCGTTTTCCCGAAAATCCGAGGCGAAATTGCGTCCTCGCAGTAAAATCGATCTCGATCAAAACTCGGCGGTCGATCTGATCCTCGATAAAATTTCCCGCGAGGGCTTCCACAGCCTCACGCCCGCCGAACGCGAAACGCTCGATAAAGTCGCGAAATCTCACCAAACGAAAAATGACTGACGCAGAAATGATCGATTCGCCGGAAAATGGCGACCAACTCGCCCGCCTCCGCGCCATCATGCACCGCCTCCGAGAACCGGGCGGCTGTCCTTGGGACGCGGAGCAAACACATCAGTCGCTCGTTTCGAATCTGATCGAAGAAGCCTACGAGACTGTCGATGCGATCGAGCGTGATGACGTTCCGCATTTGAAAGAGGAGCTGGGAGATCTGTTGCTGCAGGTGGTTTTTCACAGCGAGATTGCCGAGGGAGCAGGGAATTTCACGCTCGATGACGTGGCACGCGGGATCAGTGATAAGTTGGTCCGTCGGCATCCGCATGTTTTTGGAAATACCGGTGTGGATTCGACGGATGGGGTTCTCAAGCAGTGGGACGAGATCAAGCGCGCGGAAAAGGGCGACAGCGACCAGCCATATTTGCATGGCGTCGGCAAAGGGCTGCCTGCGTTGATTCGGGCTTCGAAGTTGCAGAAAAAAGCGGCAAAGGTCGGCTTCGACTGGCCGGTTGAGATGGGGGTTTTATCAAAGATCCGAGAGGAGCTGGTTGAGCTCCAGGGCGCGATGGACGCACAGGATTTGGCGGCGATTTCCGAAGAAATGGGCGATCTGCTTTTTTCCGTGGTGAATCTGGCCCGGTTTCGAAATGTCGATCCGGAGATTTTGATGGCGAATTCCAATGCGAAATTCGAGCGGCGCTTTGGAGAGATGGAAAGGTTGTTGAAGGAAAAAGGAATATCTCTCGAAGCCGCAACCCCGCACGAAATGGAAGAAGCGTGGGACGCGGTGAAGCGGGCCGAGCGGGCGTAAGTCAATGGGCCGATCAGGGCTGGGTGATATTCCAGCGGATGAACCGGAGCTTGTTCGAGGGAGGCGCGGTGGCGGTGATGACTTTGTTTTCGTTGTCGATCACGACGGTCGCGCTGTTCCAAGTGGTGAGATTGTCCGACCAGGTCGCACCGTAGGTGATCCCGGATTTTTCCTCGGGAAGTGGCCGCTGAATCGAAAGGATGCGCTGGGCCGTATTCGATGGATTCACAGCGGTGCCGATGCCATCTGCTACCGAGCTGTTTGGTGCCAGCGGATCGTACGAAAACGCATATTCGATCGCGTTTGCAATACCATCGCCATCGTCGTCCCCGGAGAAACCTTGAGTCGTCCCCGGAATGTTATAAGTCGCCCAACCGTCGGAACCGGTTAAGAGAGTGGTGGTCGGATAAAGATCAAGATAGGGCCCATATGCAAACCAGTTCCCGCCGAGTTGAGTGCGCATGCGCAGGCTCCATTTGGTGCCAGAGGTGAGGGGGATGGCAGGGTTGTTAATTTGAATCGAGCTGGCCGATCCCGAAGCTTGATAGGTCTTTTGCAAGAGAGGTTCCGTGCAGCCGGTAATCGAAATCGTATCAATAAACACCCCGCTGGGATAGGTGGGTTGATTTACAATATCATACAATCCCACATTTGACGCCCAGTCATAATAGAACCGGAATCGAATCTGCAGCGGGCCACTTTTTCCTGAGAGATCAATGCTGACGGAGCGAGTAACGTTGGGTTGGAAACCTTCGAATAATCCTTGAATCGGGGCGGAGAGAGCAGTCCAGTTTTGGCCATCATCTTCGCTGCCCTCCACGACGAAATAGGTGCTTGCCGTGGTAAAGCCCCATTTATACTTAAAAGTCAGTTTGGGAGCGAGCAAAGGATTCGGTATGAGATTGCGCTGGATGAGGAGGATTTGATCTTCAACTAGATTGGTTGGGAAAGTCAGTCGATAAGATTTGGCACCATCGATCGGTGTGAAATAGGTAGTCGAGTGATTGAAGTATGCGTTGGATCTTACTTCGTAGGTGCCTGTGGTTTGTGCCACGATCTTAGACGTGGTCTGGTTTGCGTCTTCTGCGGTTTCCGTCGAGTTCACATCGTCGTATCGGTAAACCTCAACTTCGTAGTTTTCCGCCTGTGGAACCGGTTCAAAACTGTATGAAACCGGTGTGGTGATATGAGGGGTAACCAGACCTGTCAGTTCCTGAGGAGAGTCGAGGCGGTCCGGATTGATCAGAGTGACAGGATAAGTGTAAGTCGTGACTCCCGCAATTCCGGCGATTCCCGTCACCGTCACCGTGTAGGTAACATCTTCATCGATGGATTGTGAAGAAACGGGTGAAGGCACCTGCCACACCAATGTGGGCGATGCTTGGTTTAGTCCAATGGGCTGCACGACCACCGGGATGGATCCGCTTGCCGAAGTGACCGTGACGGAAGCGTTTGCGAAATTCGCTTTTGGGTGGCTGAGCGACCAATAGTGAGTATTTAGAGGAGCGGGGAAATACCCTTCGTTGGGATAACTTACAAATTGGTCAGGCACACCGGTCGCTTCTTCGGCCGCTTTTTGTATGACGTAAAGAGCATTCGTGCCGCTCGTAAAGGGTGGGGATGAAGGCATATCCCCGGTTGCAAAATTGGTTGCTACCGGATTCAGCAACAATCGTCGATGCCCGACCTGATTGTTTGCCCCCTCAAGCCCGGCGTATACCTCCGAGGCGTATCCGTCGATCGCGCCGGGACCGTAAAGGCCGAAGCTGAGGTTTGAGTGGAAATTTCCATTCCAAGCCGCGCGGGTGTAGCCGACGGTCTTGGATGCAACCGGGTCATGGTCAAGACCGTCATAGGTGCCCAAAGCGCTTACGCCAGTGAAAGTCCTAAGCATCATAAAAGCGGAGCGCTGGGCGGCTTCCGCTTTGGTCGGGCGATTGGCTTCTACAATTTCGGGACTATCACCTGGGACGTAATGTTTGTTGGTGGAATCGACCCGAATCGTGCTGGTCGTGTTCATTGCCACCGAGGCGGGGAGGCCTGTCATTGCGCGGTAATAATTTACCCGGCGCTGCACATCTTTGACAAATTCCGCCGAGGTCTGTCCTTCCGCACCTGGCACGTGTGTGCCGGGTGGGCCTTCGATACTCCCAGCACCGAGGTTGGTGAAATCTGGGGTGAGCCCGACTCGATCTTCATAGCCTTCCGAGCCCTGATAGATCGCGTGCCAGAACGAAAGCACGTCGTTGCGGTTATAAGTATCCACCGTGAAACCCGTACTGGGCGGTCGTTCTGTTGCCGGATCCCAGCTTCCGATGCCTGGCTGCCAGGCGATGACGGCTTGGGAAAAGGCGAAAAGTGCGCCAAGAATCCGGAGACTGAAAGACAAGGGTTTCACAGGTCTGCTATACTACTTTGGTATAGCACTATTCAAGATCAGAATTGTTGATCGAACTGGTAACGGAGGGCAGAAAGGCAATAGAGCGTCGCCGTTTCGACGCGCAGAATAATTTCTCCCAAGGTGACTGCTTGAAATTCAGACGCTGATGCAAACTGCGTTTCGCTCGTCGAGAAATCTCCTTCTGGACCGATAAGCAGAGTGACTTTTGGAATTTTTTCGAGATTTCCTAAAATTTCCCGAAATGGGCGCGCGCCGGGGGCCAGGGAGGCAATAATTTTGAGATCGGACGTCGATCTTTGTTGTTCCATCCACCGGTCGAAAGGCAGCGGTTCGAAGATTTCAGGGATGCGATCTTGCCCGCATTGTTTGCACGCTTCGAGGGCGGTGCGGCGCCATTT
Source organism: Akkermansiaceae bacterium UBA1315 (assembly GCA_002307065.1). Classification (GTDB taxonomy): domain Bacteria; phylum Verrucomicrobiota; class Verrucomicrobiia; order Verrucomicrobiales; family Akkermansiaceae; genus Luteolibacter. Next base: position 77,512 of record DBTN01000033.1, read on the forward strand.
TTCGGATTTCCCGTCGCCCGGTTGGACGATAGTGTTTTTGGTCACCAGTGGCTGGATAGCGGCGACCCCGAGTTCGACGGATTTCTGGACAATGAAGTCCATGTTTTTGCCTTTAGGAATCGCCTGCGCCAGGGTGATGACCGGTCTGGGTAGGCGGGAAATCGTTGATTCTCCGAGCTTTAGCGAAACTCGATCCCGCGAGACGTCCAGCACTTCTGCGGGTGCGCGGCGGCCTTCGCCGTCGAACACCACGATCGAAGCCCCGGTTTTGATCCGCAGCACCTGGGAAAGGTGACGCGCTTCATCTCCCGCCAGCGCCGGATTTTCCAGCCAGCTATCCGGTGGTAGAAAAAAGCGCGCCATACCGGTTACAGGTCAAAAAAGCGTTTCGCCTTTTGGAAAAATCCTTCCTGCATCGGCGAGTTGTGATCGCCGATGGATTCGGAGAACGCCCGCAGTTTTTCCTGCTGCTCGTGGTTCAGCTTGGTAGGAACTTCGACTTGGACGCGGACGTGCAGATCGCCTCGGCGGCCGCCGGAGAGTGAAGGCATGCCTTTGTCGCGCAGCCGGAAGACGGTTCCGCCTTGGGTTCCGACCGGAATTTTGATCGAAGACTGGCCGTCGAGCGATGGGACTTTCAATTCTCCACCCAGTGCGGCCACGCTGAAAGGCAGCGGCACTTCGCAGAACAGATCCGCGTCATCACGTTCGAAAATATCGTGGTCCTTCACGTGAAGGAAAACGTAGAGATCGCCCGCCGCGCCGCCGCGAACTCCGGCGTCACCATTTCCCGAAGAGCGCAACCGTGTGCCGGTATCGACGCCAGCGGGGATGCGCAGTTTGATCCGGCTGTCGCGCTGGACACGTCCTTCGCCTTTGCAGTCCGGGCATGGATCGGAAACCGTCTCGCCCGCGCCCCGGCATTCCGGGCAGGTGACCTGCTGGAGGAAAATGCCGGCTTGGCGTGTCACCCCCCCACGGCCGCCGCAGGTCGTGCAGGTTTTGACACCGCCGCCGCTTTTCGAGCCTTTGGAGCCGCAGGATTCGCAAGGGACGTAGCGTTCGATTTCCAGTTCCTTTTCGACACCCTTGGCAGCTTCTTCGAGCGAAATTTCCAGGTCGTAGCGCAGGTCCGAGCCGCGTTGTTTGCCGGAGCTTCGTTTGCGTCCGCCTCCACCGCCGCCGAAAAATTCTTCAAATCCGCCACCGAACATTTGCGAGAAAATGTCCATCGGATCGTGAAATCCGCCGCCGGAACGACCACCACCGGCACCCGAAAATGCCGCGTGACCATAACGGTCGTAAGCCGCGCGTTTGTCGGGATCGCTCAGCGCTTCATAGGCCTCACCGAGTTCCTTGAATTTTTCTTCCGCCGTCGGATCGCCCGGGTTTTTGTCCGGGTGGAATTTCACCGCGAGTTTGCGGTAGGCTTTTTTGATGTCGGCGGCGTCGGTGTCACGGGCGACACCTAGAATTTCGTAATAGTCGCGTTTCTCAGCCATTGGAATTAAGCCTCCCCTCCTTCATTGGAACCGGCTGGACCTTTGGAAACGACCACGCTTGCCGGTCTCAGCAACCGGTCGCGCAGGCGGAAACCCCGGCGGGTCACGCGGAGAATTTCGCCTTCTTCGGTCGGCGATTCTTCCTGGGAGACGGCGTCGTGGAGATTGGGATCGAATTTACCGGTCGCTGGGATTTCTTCAACGCCTTGGCCGGCGAGGAAATCGTTGAGCTGGCGGCGGACCATGTCCATGCCGATGAAAATCATCGACTTCTGATCTTGAGCGGCGGCTTGCATACCCATTTCGAAGTTGTCGATGACCGGTAACAGATCTTCCAGAAGGCGCTGGTTTGCGTAACGGATCGCGTCTTCGCGGTCGCGGGCGGTACGTTTCCGCAGATTGTCCATCTCAGCGGCGGTGCGCAGGGAAACTTCTTTCCATTTCGCGGCTTCCGCTTCGAGCTGTTCCCACGGATCGAGTTCCGGGGCGGTTTGAGCGTCGGAAGTGACGTCCACTTCCGCAGGTTCGGCAGGATTGGTTTCTGGCTTGGAAGGTTCAGCGTCGGCTTGCATGGCGCATAGGTGTAATCATGGATCGGCCAGCGTCAACCCCGGTTCCGGCAGATCGCCGTGGGAAATCCGCTTGCCAAGGCTTGACTCGAACGGTAATCCCACAATCCCCTTACCGAACGTTCGGTAAGTCAGTCACATGCTATGAAGTTGGCTCAATTGCTCAGCGTCGATCAAATCCTTCTCGATATGGAGGCGGGAGAACACTGGCCTTCCATCGTGGAACTGGTCGAGCAACTGGTGAAAACCGGTCGGCTTTGTGAAAGCCAGCGGGACGAAATCCTGACGTCGCTCAAAGCTCGCGAAGAGCAGGTGAGCACAGGGATCGGCAGCGGCGTCGCCATTCCGCATACGTTTTCGGACGTTTTGGAGGAAGTGGTGGCGATTTTTGGCCGGTCTCAACGGGGCATTGATTTTTCGGCCCTGGATAACGCACCTGTTCATCTCATCGTTCTTTTCATCGTCCCGCGGAAAGACTACCATTTGCACCTGCGGACGCTGGCCGCGATCGCGAAAATGTTCACCAACTCCGAAATCCGCCGCCAACTCGGCAGCGCTTCAAGCCGTGAGGAAGTCCTCGCGATCCTTGATTCCAAACCTTCCCGCACCGGTCAGGCGACCGTCTGATTTCGCCGACCCCCTTTGTTTTTCATGACGCTTCTTCAGGAACTCGAATCTCGTCTCGCCGCTGCCCTTGAATCCGTTCTCGGCGCGCCCACACCGGTCACCGTGACTCCGGCTGCGGACCTCCGCTTTGGCGATTATCAATCCAACGCCGCCATGGTTTTGGCAAAACAGCGGAAATCCAATCCCCGCGCGCTCGCTCAAGAAATCATCGACGCGCTCGATTTGAGCGGATTGGCGACCGCAGAAATCGCCGGCCCGGGTTTCCTCAATTTTCGCGTGCTTCCCGAAGCTTACGCCAGCCGAGCCGCCGCGCTGATCGGCGATGCGCGGTTGGGCGTGCCGCAAACCGGTGCGGGAAAAACCGTTGTTCTCGATTTCTCCGCGCCGAACGTCGCAAAGCCGATGCACGTCGGCCATATCCGCTCGACCATCCTCGGCGATTCCTTGGCGCGCATCGCCCGCTTCGTCGGCTTCAAGGTCATCACCGACAACCACATCGGCGATTGGGGTACGCAATTTGGCATGATCACCTGGGCGTGGAAAACATCGCTCGATGAAGCGACGCTGCTTTCCAATCCGCTGCAGGAAATGCTCCGGCTTTACCGCCACGCCAGCGATTCCGCGAAAGCCGACGAATCGATCCGCGAGGCCTGCCGGTTGGAATTGGTGAAACTTCAGAGCGGGGATGCGGAAAATCTCGCGATCTGGAACCGCTGCCTTGAACTCTCAAAAGTCGGCCTGAATCAAATTTACGACCGGTTGGACGTCAGCTTCGATCATTGGCTCGGCGAAAGCGCTTACAACGACGCGCTTGCTCCGTTGGTCGACCGGTTGGTCGCCGAAAATATCGCCCGCGAAAGCGATGGCGCGATCTGTGTTTTCTCCGACGGAAAAACCGAGGATCCGACCAAAGATCCTTTCCTCGTCCGCAATGACGGCGAGTGGACGGATTTCCCGATGATCGTCCGCAAGAGCGACGGTGCGTTCAATTACGCGACCACCGACATCGCGACGCTCGAGTTTCGCCGGAACGAATGGCACGCCGACTTCGTCTGGTATGTCGTCGATCACCGGCAGTCGCTGCATTTCCAACAGCTTTTCGCCGTCGCTGACCGCATCGGTTTGGGCGCGATGGATCTGAAGCACGTCGCGTTCGGAACGATTCTTGGAACCGACGGCAAGCCGCTGAAAACGCGCTCTGGAGATCTGCCGCAGCTTGCGGATGTGCTGGATGACGCGGTCGCCGCAGCCCGCGTCGCCGTTGCCGAGCGCAGCCGGGTCGACACGGCCGAAGAGAAAGAAGAGCTTGCGGAGCTGATCGGAATCAGCGCGGTGAAGTTCACCGAACTCGCGCATCACCGGTTGTCCGACTACGTGTTCGACCTGGAAAAAATGTTGGCTTTGCAAGGCGACACCGCGCCTTACCTGCAAAACGCCTACGTTCGCATCCGCTCGATTTTCCGGAAGTTGGAGACGCCTTTTGATTCATCCGGCGTGCCGATCGTTCTCGGCTCCGAGCAGGAAATTCATCTGGCCCGGTTGTTGGTCCGGTTTGGCGAGGTTCTGCCGACGATTCTCGAAGATTTCCGACCGAATCTTCTGGCGAACTATTTGCTCGAACTTGCCCGTGCGTTTCATTCATTCTTCGAAGCCTGTCCGGTTTTGAAAGCGGAAGAACCCGTCCGCTCCAGCCGTCTCGCCCTTTGCGAAATCGCGGCGCTGACCCTCAAACAAGGGCTTGGATTGCTCGGGATCAAAGTTCCGGAAAAGATGTGAGATCGAGGGCCGGGATCAGGGAATCCTGGCTCGACATGGGGGACTTTTTGGTTAGCTTCCAGCCGTGCCCGTGCCGCCCTCAGATCTGATCGACCCAACCGGTAAAAAGACGGCCGCAGTGAGTTCTCTGTCCGATGACAGAAAACCGGTGGCGGCCGATAACGATCAGGAGATGGTCGCAAAAACACAGAAACGAGATGGCCTCTTACCGCGTTGAATGCCTTCGTTCCGCAAAAAGCCTTCGGAGCATCGATGGCATTTTGAATCTCTAGTCGGGGGCGGAATCCTTCCTTTGGGTTAACGCGAAGATATTGATCGCAAATCGTTTTACTTTTTCCACACTTCACCTTTCACCCATGCTTCCCTTCTACGTCATCGGTCACCGCAATCCGGATACGGATGCGATTTGTTCAGCGATTGGCCACGCTGCATTGCTCCGCGCCTCGAATGAGGAAATGGATGCGATCGCCGCTCGATGTGGTGAAATTTCCCAACGGACGAAATGGGTGCTGGATAAAGCCCATGTCGAGGCACCGGTTTTAATCACCGACATCCGGACAAACGCCGGAATGATCTGTCACCGTGAAGTCATCCAAGTCGGCCTCAGCGATACCTTCCTCACCGCCTACCGCCGGATGCTCGACGCCAGTGTGCGATGCGTACCGGTCGTGGACGACGAGGGGAATTTGAAAGGGATTCTTCGTTATTTCGATCTGCTCAAACTTCTCCTGCCCGCAAACACGGAAGGTCTGAGCGTGCGGACGGTTCACGCGTCGCTCGCAAAATTGGCAGACACGCTGGAAGCCCAAAGCGTCGGTGCGCCGATTCCTCCTCCAGAAATGGAAGAAGACCTGATTTTGTTGGTCGGTGCATCTTCGCAATCGACGGTTGAAAGACGTCTGAAAATGGCGGCGAAGGATGGAAATGTTGGGGATTTTCTGGTGATCTGCGGCGACCGCCCGATCGTTCAACGATACGCCATCGACCATGGAGCCCGGGCGTTGTTGGTCACTGGTGGCAATCCGGTGACCGAAGAAATCCGGCAGCGCGCGGTCGAAAAAGGAGTGGTTCTTCTTCTCTGCAAACAAGATACCGCCAGCGCCTCGACGCTAATCCGGTGCTCGCGCACGGTGCGTCACGTGATGGAGGAAAAATTCGTCACGGTGAACGAGCACGAACCGATTTCCCGTTTGCGGAAGCGTCTCGCGACCGTCGAGCAGGATCTGTTTCCCGTGATGGATTGCGGCATGGATAAAATGATCGGGGTGATTGCGAAATCCGATCTGGTTGACCCGCCGCGCATCCGCGTCGCATTGGTCGACCACAACGAATACGCCCAAGCGGTCAGCGGCGTGGAAGAAGCGAAGATCGTCGAGGTGATCGATCACCACCGCCTGTCCGGGGATCTGGTTTCGCGGGAGCCGATCCGCTATTTAAACGAACCGGTCGGCTCGACTTGCACCTTGGTCGCCCGGAAATTTTTCCACCGGGATCTGCAACCGGAGCCGGGTGTCGCGATGTGCCTGTGTGCGGGAATCGTTTCCGACACGCTTTGCCTGACGTCGCCAACGACGACGGATTTGGACAAGCGGATGTTGACGTGGTTGAGCGGGATCGCCGGAGTGGATCCGCAGCAATTTACCGAAGAGTTTTTCGCGGTTGGTTCGTTGATGGCGACGGGCAGCCCGGACGAAATCATCAACACCGACCGGAAGGAATTTACCGAGCAAGGATTGACCGTTAGCATTTCGCAAGTTGAGGAGCGGGATCTCCACGGTTTCGCAGCGCGCCGGGAAGAGATTGAAACCGGTTTACGCGAACTTCACTTCGCGAAAAACTACGACCTCACCGTGCTCGCGGTGACCGATGTCGCGCTTCACAAAAGCATGGTGCTGGCCGTCGGAAATGATCCGATCGTTTCGCACCTGCCGTTCACACGGATAGATGACGCGCTTTTCTTGGCACCGGGAGTGGTGAGCCGCAAACGCCAGCTTTTCCCGGCGGTTTGCGAAGCGATCGAGAATTCGCGCTGACATCCGTTCCGGAGTTTCTGACGGAGACGGCGGGGGAGCGCTGGAAACTTGCCATCGCAGGATCGGTGGGTTCATCTGCTGGGATGAATCGCCGAAAAATGATGCACTGTTTGGGGGCCGCGGCTCTTGGCAGCGCCGTGACGAGTCGAGTATTCGCCCAGGAAACCGGGGTGAAAAAAGTGGACACTCACACCCACTTTTACGATCCGACCCGCGAAGAAGGCATCCCCTGGCCGCCGAAAGACGCGCTCTACTACCGGAAAGTGATGCCGGAAGACTGGCGGGCACAAACGGCCCCGCACGGCATCACCCACGCGATCGCTGTCGAAGCAAGTCCGTGGCTGGAAGACAATCAGTGGCTGTTGGATGTGGCGGCGCGTGACCGGAGCATTCTCGGCGTGGTGGGAAATCTGGATATCCTCGACGAAAATTTTGCGGCGAATCTCAATCGTTTTGCTGCCGACCGATTGTTCCGTGGTATCCGGCCGAACCGGCGACAGTTTCTGGAGCATTCCGCGACGCCGGATTTTGTGAAATCGATGGAGCTGCTCGCCGAGCGCGGGCTCTCGTTCGATGTGAATGGCCCTCCGCCGACCCTGGATCAAGCGGTCGCGTTGGCGAAAAAATTGCCGGATTTGCGCATCATCCTCGACCATGTCGGGAACTGTGGCGATCCCGCCAAACCGACTCAGGCGTGGCGCGACGGAATCCAAGCGGCCGGTCAGTGTCCGAATGTTTTTTGTAAAATTTCCGCGTTGGTCGAGCAGCCCGGAGCTCCGGTCGGGCAAGCACCGCGCGATTTGGAATATTATTTACCCGCACTCGAGGTCGTTTGGGAAAACTTCGGAGAAAACCGGTTGATGTTCGGCAGCAACTGGCCGGTCTCCGATCAGGGAGCGCCCTTTGCGACTGTTGTCGATCTGGTGGACCGGTTTTTCGAAACCAAGAGCGAACCGGTTCGGCAAAAGTTTTTCCGCGACAACTCCCGAGCCGCTTACCGTTGGGCCGAGCGTTAGCGTTTGGAGGGGGCGGAGATGATTCCTTCTTCCGTTTCCTGTTTCAGGCGGAGCTGGCCGCAGGCGGCATCGATGTCGTGGCCTTTTTCCAAACGCAGCGTCGCGGAAACACCGGCGTTTTTCAACACCTCCTGGAATGCGCGGCAATGAACGTTCGGCGGCCGTTTCCACTCCAGACCTTCGACGGTGTTGTAGGGAATCAGGTTCACTTTTGCGTTCAGCTTCCGCGCGTGGCGGGCGAGGATCGCGGCTTGTTCCAAAGCATCGTTGACGCCGTTGATGAGAATGTATTCGAGCGTGAGCTTTTGGTTCTTTTTCGAATTCCAGTAATCCAGCGCGTCAAAAAGCTCGGCGACCGGCCATTTTTTGTTCACCGGCATGATTTGGTTCCGCACGTCATCGGTCGCGCCGTGCAGCGAGATCGCGAGGCGGATTTGCTGGGGATGTTCGGCGAGTTTTCGGATCTGTGGGACCAAGCCGGAGGTGGAGATCGTCAGATGGCGCGCGCCGAGATGCAGGGATTTTTCATTCGTGATCAGCGAAATGCCGGCCAGCAGATTGTCCAGATTGGCCAGGGGTTCGCCCATTCCCATGAAAACCAGATTGTCGACGCGTTCGCCGGAAAGCTGCTCGGCGGCGAGGACTTGGCCGGCGATTTCCGAGGCGTCGAGATTTCGAGTGAAACCGGCCAAACCGGATGCACAGAATTTACAACCGTATGCGCAGCCGACCTGCGATGACACACAGAGCGTCCGGCGGTCGGATTTTTCCCCGTAAAGCGCCGGGTTCGCTGGAATGAGGACGCTTTCGACATATCGGCCGTCGTGAAGACGGAAAAGAAACTTCCGAGTCGTGTCCGCGCTGCCTTGCGTTGTCGCGTGTTCCAGCGCGCCGAGGCGAAACGATTCCGTCAATTTTCCGCGGAGCGATGCCGGAAGGTTCGACATCGCATCAATCGTCGTGACCTTCTTTTTCCAAATCCAGCTCAGGATTTGGTCGCCACGAAACGCTGGTTCCCCGGCATCCTTGAGCCAGGAAGCGAGATTTTCAGGAGATAAACCGGTTAGGGCGGGGAGCATTCAGTTTGTCAGCAGATGAAGTTGGAGGCCGTGCGGCTCGAATTGGCGGAACGCTTCGTCAAAAGTGACGAAACGCAAATTTCCCGAGATCGCGAAGGCTGCGAGATAAGCGTCCATCCAGAGTTTGGGCGAGGCGAAGGGCGATGCGGCAAGGCTAAGCCACCGCTCGAAGGTGGGTTCCGGTTCCGGCAGAAAGTTGATTTGATCTGATTTGCGGAGTTCATGTAAAAACCCGATCACATCACGGTTATTCAAGTCGGGAGTTTTATAAGCAGTAAGCACGGAAGAGGTGCTAGCCAGACGAAGGAAGCTTTGCTCGGTGGAGCGGCATAGCGCGGCAGGCGATTCTGGCGAGCATTCTCTAAGAGCCGTTTTGGCACTTTCGTGAAACGGATGCCGATGAAAGGTCAGAGCGAGCCAGACGTTAGAATCAAAAAGTGATGCCGACACGTTGAAGGTCTTCCTGATAAAGTGCTTCATTTTCGAGTTTGAGGATTTCCTCAATCGTCATTGTGGAAATCGGTGCATCGGACGGACTTTGGACGACAAGATGTCCGAATTCGGGATCTCGGGTGATGACCGCTCGGGAGGCTCTGGAATTGGTTGCCTTATGGGACAGTCCGTGCCGAAGACTTTCCGCGACAATGTCTTTGAGTTTCTTTCCTTGTTGGGCTGCAAGAATCTTTAGCTCACGCATGAGATCGTCGGGAAGATCCAAAGTCGTTTTCATGCGGTAATATTCCCATAAAACCAGTTTTATGTCAACCGGTCACCCGAGTGCCGAACGCAGATCATTCGCGGCGCTGCGGGCGCTGGCGGGCGGGTCTGGGGAAATTTCGGGGACGATTCCTTCGACCGGTTCTGACGGATCGGCGAGGAAACCGGTTGCGACTTGGGGAATGCGCGGAGTTTTATCAACCGGTTCCAGATGTTGGATCGATGCGGCTTCGGGCGCGGCTTTGAGTTCCTCAAACTTCCGGGCAGTGATCAAAACGCGGGTTTCGAGCGAACCGACGGCGCTGTTGTAGTTTTCCACCGCGCTGCCGAGTGAGCGGCCCAGCTTGGCGAAATGCTCGGCGAGTTTTCCGAGGCGTTCGTGCAGGGTTTTTCCGAGATCGGAAATTTCGCGGGCGTTTTCGGCGATCGATTCCTGACGCCAGCCGTAAGAAACGGCGCGGAGCAGGGCGATCAGGGTGGTCGGAGTCGCGAGGATGACGCCTTGGTTGACGCCGCGTTCGATCAAACCGGGGTCGCTTTGCAGAGCGGCGGAAAAGAACGATTCGCTCGGCAGGAAAAGCACGGTGAACTCCGGGGTTTCGGCGAACTGCGCGCTGTAGTTTTTCGATGCCAGTTGCTCGATGTGTTTGCGGACTTGGCGGGCGTGGCGGTTGAGCGCTTCGTCGCGGGTCGCGTCGTCATGAGCCTCGAGCGCATCGAGGTAGGCGTCCATCGGTGTTTTGGAATCGACGACGATGGTTTTTCCACCGGGCAGCCGGACGACGAGATCGGGACGCAGGCGTTTTCCTTCGTCGGTTGTGGTCGTGGTTTGTGTCGTGAAGTCGCAATGTTCCTGCATGCCAGCGAGTTCCACCACTCGGCGGAGCTGCAGTTCACCCCATTGGCCGCGACCGGTGGGTTGGCGCAGCGCTTTGACGAGGGATGACGTTTCGCGTTGCAGACCGAGCTGGCCTTCGCCCAACGCACGGACCTGCTCTTTCAATTCGGCATAAGCGCCTTCGCGGGCTTTTTCGATTTCGCCGATGCGGAGTTCGAATTTCCCAAGCGAATCGGCGACCGGTTTGATCAGCGTTTCGATGGCGACTTTGCGTTTTTCGATTTCGCCTTTGGCCTCCTCGGTTTGGGTGGAAAGCGAGGATTTGGCGAGTTGGAGAAATTGCTCGGACGAGGATTTCAGCGCATCGGCGGAGAGGGCTTTGAACGTATCGGACAGCTTGATCTCGGCGCGTTCGAGCAGCGCTTGTTTTTCGGCGGCGGCTTTCAGTTCCGTCTCGAGGCGGGAGCGGATTTCTGAAAGCTGGTTGCGAAATGTTTGGGCTTCCTGTTCGTTGCGTTGCGATTGGTCGACCGCTTGGGCGAGACGGGCCTCGATTTCCGCGGCGCGGCGTTCTTCCGAGCGGAGGCGTTCGTTGGTTGTCGCGAGCCGGCTTTTGGCGGTGAGAAAAGTCAACAGCCAGCCGACCAAAAGGCCAGCGAGCGCGCAGGAAACAGGAAGAAGGTAGGGCTGAAGTTCCGGAGGCATGGTGGTTTTGTCCTTGCGAGCGGCGAAACGCTCGCTTTCGTAGGGGTGTTGACGTGCCTGTCCGTCCTATCGGACGATGCCACGCGACGCAAACCAAACTCCTGACCACCATGGCACATACTCTTCCTGAACTTGGATATGCTTACGACGCCCTCGAACCGCACATCGATGCGAAGACGATGGAAATTCACCATTCGAAGCACCACAACGCGTATATCACGAACCTTAACAACGCGATCGCCGGAAAAGCCGATCTCGAAGCGAAAAGTTCCGCCGAGCTCGTCAGTGACCTTTCCGCCGTGCCAGAAGACATCCGTACCGCCGTCCGCAATAACGCCGGTGGTGATGTGAACCACTCGTTTTTCTGGAAAACCATCGCTCCGGGTGGCGCGAAGCAGCCGTCCGGTGATCTTGCCGCCGCGATCGACGCTTCGTTCGGTTCGTTTGACGCGTTTAAAGAAGCTTTCGCAAAGGCAGCGACCACGCGTTTCGGCTCCGGCTGGGCGTGGCTGACGAAAACCGCCGATGGCAAGCTGGCCGTCACATCGACCGCGAACCAGGACAACCCGATCGCCAGCCCGGATTTCGGTGGCACCAAAAGCACTCCGCTTCTCGGTCTGGACGTCTGGGAACACGCGTATTATCTCAACTATCAAAACCGCCGTCCGGATTACATCACTGCGTTTTGGAACGTGGTGAACTGGGACGTGGTCGCGAAAAATTTCGCTGCCTGATTTTCCATTCAGCTCTATCTCCAACGCGTCCGCCTCATGAGGGTGGGCGCGTTTTTAATTTTCCGATCTCCCCTACGTTACGTCATGAATCCCAAGACACCGGTTTGCCCGCAAGTTACTGAAGAAGAAATTCGACAGCAGGAAATATTTGAATTGGAAACGTCCGATCGCTCGTGGCTTTCCGGTCCACGGTCGCGGTGGCGGGATTTGATGACCTTGTTGCACGTCGGACAGGATTTTATTCGTGCGTTCCGTGTGCTGCATTTCGCGGGGCCTTGCGTGACGATTTTCGGATCGGCGCGGACCCAGCCGGGCACCGAGTATTATGAGCTGGCGCGAAAAATGGGCGAAGTTTGCGCGAAATTGGGATTTACCACGATGACCGGTGGTGGACCGGGAATCATGGCGGCGGCGAACCAGGGCGCTTTCGAAGCTGGCGGCCGCTCGATCGGGGTGAATATTGAGCTGCCATTCGAACAATCGCTCAACACGCACGTCCACCGGTCGGTGACGATGCGGTATTTTTTCACCCGGAAAACCGTGTTGGTGAAATATTCTTACGCGTTTGTGGTGATGCCGGGCGGTGCGGGAACTTTGGATGAAATGTTCGAGACGATGACCTTGATCCAAACCGGCAAGCTGCGAAATTTCCCGATCATCCTGATGGGGAAAGACTACTGGCAGCCGCTGATGGACTTTATTTATAAAATGGCGGACGAGGGGACGATCAGTCCCGGAGATCCAGATTTGATCTTTTTCACGGATGATGTGGAAGAGGCGAAAGCGCACCTTGTCAGGCATGCCGTCCGTCAGTTCGGCCTGCGGAGAAAACAAATTCCGCGTTCGATCCGGTTGCTCGGCGAGAAACCGGTTCTGGAGTGAGCGCTCCGCTATTTGGGTAAGAAAAACCCGCGCTGTCTGTCGGAGATGGGAAGCGCCAGTTTTTCCATCACTGAAAGCATATCTTCCCAGAGCAGGCGCTTCGCGTTGTTGCCGCCGCTTTGGAGAAGATAACTCGGATGATAAGTGACGCGAACGGGTGTGCCTTCGAAGGAATGCCATTTGCCCCGCATGCCGGTGACGGTCCCTTCGAGATTGAGCAATCCTTCCGCAGCCGTTCCGCCAAGCGCGATGATGCATTCCGGCTGGACGATCCCGATTTCCGCACGGACGAAGGGCATGCACGATTCCATTTCCCCACGTGTCGGCTTGCGGTTGTTGGTCGTCTGATTCGGAGTCGCCGGGCGGAATTTGACGATGTTGGAAATGTAAACTTCGTCGCGCGAAATTCCCATCGCCTTTAAAATGTCATTCAGCTTTTGGCCGGCCGGTCCGACGAACGGTTCGCGTTCTTTTTCCTCCTGATAACCGGGGGCCTCGCCGACCAACATGACGCGCGCTTCGGGATTCCCGGTGGAAAAAACCATCGTTTCGCGAAGCGTGCCGAGATCTTTCGCAGGCTGCCAATCTTCCGCCTGTCGGCGCAGCGCGTCCAACTGCTCCGTGCGGGAACCGGTGGTGAGCGGGACGAGCACGCTCGGTTTTTCGGAAACCGGATCGGGGGCAACCGGTTCGGCGGAAATTTCGGCTAAAACGGGTTCAGCGGTTTTTTTTCCGGAACGAGCGCGGAGGAAAAGTTCGCGCAATCCTTCGCGCGCACCTTCGTCAAGGTGAGCGTGAGTGACGCCACGGGCTTGTTCCGCGTGGAGAAAATCGAGAAGGAGATCGACGGGTCGAGACACGGCGAAATGCTATCGGTTCGTTTCGCGGAAGGCAACCGCTCGGATTTCTGATTGGAAACCGGTGCGGCTTGGGCTTGCCCCCGGTCGGTTTCGGGAGGATCATCGGCGCGTTATGGCGGAAGAGATCACACTACCGGTTTTGCGCTCCGCCGCGCATTGGTATTCCGCGCCCCGATTGTGGCGGACTTTGAAAAAGATCGCCGTCGGAGCGAGCCGGAAGACACTCGAAACCGCTCTGATCCTATTTTATTGCCTCAAGGACGATGATACGCCGGCGTGGGCGAAAAGCATCATCGTGGGCGCGCTCGGGTATCTGATTTTACCGGTCGATTTCATCCCGGATGCGATTCCCGGTGCGGGCTATTCCGATGACTGGGGAGCGCTCGTCGCGGCGCTCTCGACGGTGGCCGCCTACATCAAGGATGAGCACAAATCGAAAGCCGCCGCCATGGTTTCTCGGTTTTTCGGTCCCGTAAAACCTGAGCCGCCTGCTGAATTTTTTGAATAAAAACCGGCCTTCGGGTGTATAATCCCCGCAGCTACCGCTTTCCGTTATGAAATTTTCTCTCTTTTTACTTACCGCTTGGACCGCACTGGCCGTTGGCGCGAGCGCAGCCGTCCGGATCGATGAAAAACTGCTTGGCGAAAAACTGGGCGGCTGGACGAAACGCGGAGCCAAAGCCGCAGAATACCCACTTTCCGGCGCTTCCTACCGCACCTACAAACCGGAGGTGACGCCGACCCCGGAGGGCGGAATTTTCATTTCCCTGCGCATCGATCACGTCCGTGGCTGGCTTTCTTCGGACGACCACGCGATTTTGGAAATCACGGTAAACGCCTCGGGCGTCATCGTTTCCGCGAAATCAAACATCGCCATTCAAGGTCGTTCGATCGCGAGCGACGTGATCCGCGGTGGAACCGGTGCCGGGCAGAAGCTGACGGGTGTCGATCACGCCGTTCAGATCGGAACGGATTTGGTCGCGGATCTTTCCGAGAAAATGCTTCGGGAAAAGATCGTCGAAGCGGGACGGGTTTCGTTCCCCGCCGTGTTGCGGCACAACTACAATTTGTTATTCCAAGCGATCCGTTACGAGCCGGATCCAAAAGCGGAAACCGTCGAGGGCGAGCCGGTTGTCCAAAAACCTGAGCCGCCGCCTTCCACAAATGCGAATCCGTCCCCCTCGAAGTTGGAGATCAAGCCGTACGATCAGCCGCAGGTGGATCTACCGGTCCAAAAAGCCGAGTGATCAGCCGCGCGGGTGGAATTTTTGGTGGACCGCTTTCAGCCGCGCGCGATCGACATGCGTGTAAATTTGAGTCGTGGAAATATCCGCATGGCCGAGAAGTTCTTGGATCACCCGCAGGTCTGCCCCGCCCTCCAGCAGGTGTGTCGCAAACGAGTGGCGGAGCAAATGCGGGTAAACATTCTGCTCAATCCCAGCCTGCGCCGCTCGTTCTTTGACGATCTGGCGGACGCGGTCGGGCGATAACGGACCGCCTCGAACGCTGAGAAATAGGTGCGACTGCGTTTTTTTTGAGACCAATCCGTTTCGTTCGTTGCGCAGATAATCTTCGATGGCTGCCCGGGCTTTCGTGCCGACCCGGACGATGCGGACTTTCCCGCCTTTGCCGATGAGGCGGATGAAACCCCCATCAAAATCGATCATTTCCAAGCGGGTTTTGCAAAGCTCGGAAAGGCGTAATCCGGAGGAATAAAAAAGCTCCAAAATTGCCAGATCGCGTCGGCCGAGCGGTTGAGTGACGTCGATGGATTCCAGCAAGCCAGTGAGTTGGGATGCGTGCAGCGTTTCCGGCAAATGAAGATCGCCACGCGGTGCGATCAGCGGTTCGGCGGGGTCCATTTCGAGGTGTTGTCGCTGCGCGAGCCAGCGGAAAAATACTTTTAAGTGGACGGTGGTGATTCGCAGCGATGCCGCGTTCAGTCCGTCGCTTTTCCGTTTGCTGAGAAAGGAAGAAAGCTCATCGGTGCCCAAATCGCGGAGCGTTCCACCCCGAGCGTTCAACCAAGCAGCCAAGGAGTCGAGCGTTTGGCGGACCGACCATTGATAAGCCTCCGATAGCCCTTTTTCCGTCGCCAGAAACCGGATGAAGCCATCGCTTTCTTTTTCCATGACTCAAGCGGGCGCGAGCGGAAGTTGGCGAATGGTGCGGCTTTGATCAGGCTCGACCTGGAACTTCAGCCAGACGGTGTCCGCAGGAAGCAGTTCGGGAAATTTATCCGCCCATTCCGCAATGATGATTCCGTCTTGATCGAGGTATTCATCCCAACCCAGGCCGGTCAATTCCGCCGCGGAATCCAGCCGGTAGAAGTCAAAATGAAAAACCGGTAGTCGCCCGCCGATGTATTCGTGAACCAGAGAAAAGGTAGGACTGGTGACCTCGGCCGCAGATCCGATGCCGCGAACGAATCCTTTGGTCCAATGGGTTTTTCCCGCGCCGAGACCACCGATCAATCCGATCACCGTACCTGCGCCGGATTTTTCTGCGGCACGCTGGCCGAGCCTTTCCATCGCGGCGGGAGATGTGGCGGTGCCATCCATGAGCTTTTTAAAAAACGCGACGTCAAGGAGTCGGCATCGTGTCGAGTTCACGACTGACGTATTCGCGGGGAGACATGACCTCGACGTGGCCGTCGACGAACGCGACGGGCACGCGACCCGACACCTCGAACATTTCCCACTGTTTGCTGTCTTGCTCGGAGGCATCGCCTGCGTAGTGCCAATTCCAATATGGCATGACAATCGGGGTGCGGAGCGGATCGGTGATGGTCGCGAGATTCACCGCGGTATAAATCGCTTCTTCCTCGCCCAAGGTTTCACCACGGTTCGAGGCGACGTTTTGAGCGATTTTTGAATTCATGCCATAACCCGTGAGGGAGTAGGTGATTTGGCTTTTTGGCCAGAGGGGATTGCGGAAAATGCTGTCATTGTCCTGCCACCAGCTGTCTTTGGTGTATAAGTCCAAGGTTCCGCCGGTGATGAGCATTTGAAGATTGTTATGCCAGTAGGATGGCATTCCATCGCTATCGGCGGCGGACACACCGGGAGCGGGGAGCTTGTTTCCATTATCCGAAGCGTAACCGGCCATCGTGGTCACGATTTGGCGCATATCGGAAATGGAGCGCGTTTGTTTGCCCTTTCGGATCATCTTCGGGCCCATTACGGCGGAAAGGGATGCAAGAATAGCGATGATCGCGATCACCACGAGAAGCTCAACGAGCGTGAATCCATTTTTCCGGCGCATGGTCATAGGTTTGTCGGAAACGGTAGGTCTCGAAAAAATCGAGGGCAACCAAAAAAGCGACCCATCCAACCGCACAAGGACCGGTTTGAGAAACGCTTGCGACGCGACTGACGCGGAAAATTTAGGATGCGATCTTTTCAAACTTGCCGTTCGAATCGCCGATGCGTTCGGCTTTGACGTTCATCCGATCGAGAAGCGAGAGGTAAAGATTGGTCATCGGGGTGCCTTTTTCGGCGGTGATGACGCGACCTTGTTTGAGCGTTCCATTTCCGCCGCCGGCGAGGATGAGCGGTAGGTCGTCGTGGTTGTGACGATTTCCATCGGCGATGCCGCCGCCATAGACGATCATCGAGTGATCGAGAACGCTGCCTTCTCCTTCTTTGAGATTGCGGAGTTTTTCGAGGAAATACGCGAATTGCTCGACGTAGAATCGATCGATCTGCGCGATTTTTTGCAGCGTGTCTGGATCGCTGCGGTGGTGGGAAAGTTGATGGTGGGCCGCGGCGATTCCGATTTCAGGAAAGGTCCGGTTTGAGCCGTCGTGAGCGAGAAGGTAAGAGGCGACGCGCGTGCTGTCGGTCTGGAACGCCAAGGCCAACATGTCATACATCATCCGGATGTGTTCGCGATAGGTTTCCGGCACGCCATTCGGGCGGAGTTCTTCGGGAGCTTCGACGCGGAATTTTTCGGCTTGTTCAATCCGGCGTTCGACGTCGCGGACGGCGGTGAGATATTCCTCCATCTTGCCTTTGTCATTGCCGTCGAGCCGTTTGTTCAGGCGATTTGCATCTTCGAGGACGAAGTCGAGGATGCTCTTTTGGTGGTGGCGACGGCGGTTGTCCGCTTTTTCGTCTCCGGAGCCGAAAAGTTTTTCGAAAACCAAGCGCGGGTCGCGTTCGGCAGGCGCGGGGGTTTGTTCGCTGCGCCAGGAGAGGTTGAATTGGTAGGCGCAAGAGTAACCGGAGTCGCAATTTCCCGAACGCCGTGGCGGATCGGTGGAAAGCTCAAGCGAGGGAAGTTTGGTCAGGTGGCTGAGCTGTTGGGCGGCGATTTGGTCCACGGAGATGCCAAGTCTGACGTCGGCGCCGGAGGTTTTCCGGGCTTGGCAACCGGTGAGAAAGGTCGCGTTCGCGCGTGCGTGGTCGCCTGCGCCGTCACCGTTGGCTCGGGCTTTTTCGTGATCGAATCCGCGCATCACTGAATAATGTTCCCGCAATCCGGAAAGCGGGGCGAGCGATTCGGAGGTGTTTTCGTTTCCATCCGGCCGCCACAAATCGAGGTTCACCCCATTGGGCAAGTAGATGAATGCCAGCCGGGTTGGGATGGCGGCGGCAGCTTTCGCGGCGACGGGCGCGGCGGAAACCATCGATTGCAACGAAGGCAACGCAAGCGTGCCAGCGATGCCTTTGAGGAAGGTGCGGCGTGTGTTCATGGTGTCGATGGGTAGGGGTGGAACAGGCGGGAATGAAATCAACCGCGCCGATATTGGAATGGCACGGAGTCGATGACGGCTTTGATCAAATCAATAAAACGTCCTTCTTCAGTCTGAGCTTTCAAAACGATCCCGTCGATCGCCGGGCGATCATACCAATCGACGCCGCGACCTAACGCGTAAGTCAGGAGTTTGGTGGCGATGGCGTGGTGGAATTGTTTTTTGTTATCCTCGGAAAGGATCTTCATCAAATCCTGGGCGGTGGCGAAAGACTGACCGGTGACGAGTTTCCCGGCAGGGTCGATCGGGATGCCATTTTCCTGATCACGCCAGCGGCCGATGGCGTCGAAATTTTCCATGCCGAAACCGATCGGGTCCATGAGAGCGTGGCAAGACGCACAACCGGGATCGTCGCGATGTTTTTCCATCTGCTGGCGCAGGCTCAGGCCGTGGTTTTGTTGGCCCTCGGGCGCGGTGAGTTGGGGGACGTTTGGCGGCGGTGGCGGCGCAGGGGTGTCGAGGATGTTTTCCAGAACGTATTGTCCACGAAGAACCGGTGACGTCCGAGTCGGGTAAGAGGTTAAGGTCAGGAATGATCCCTGGCCAAAAAGTCCGCGCCGCGGCGTGTTGGCGAGCGAGACTTTTTGAAATTCTTTCCCGGTCACGCCTGGAATGCCGTAATGGTTGGCTAGGGTTTCGTTGATGAACGTGTAATCGGCGGTGAGGAGCGTGGAAACCGGCAGATTTTCCTTCAGAACGTTTTCGAAAAGCATCTCCGTTTCCTTTTTCATCAAGCCAGCGAGCTTGTTGTCGTAGAACGAACGGAAGAGCCGGTAGTTGGGAAAGGCGCTGGAAAGATTGCGGAGTTGCAACCACTGCCCGGCGAAGTTTTCGGTAAAGGCGGAGGCCTTTTCGTCGGCGATCATGCGCCGGATTTCGCGATCGAGGTTTTTGCGCAATTCGCCCGCGTCCGCGAGCTGGAATAGCTCGTCGTCGGGCATCGTGCTCCAGAGGAAATAGGAAAGCCGGGTGGCGAGGGCGTGTTCGGAAATCAGTTTGCGGCCCCTTTGGGTTTCGCCGACGCCCGGTTCTTCACGGAACAAAAAGGCAGGTGAGGCGAGCATCGCTTCCAGCGCATGACGGATCGCCACTTCGACGGTGGCCCCTTCCGTTTTCGCGATTTGGTTAAAGACGAGATAACGCTCGATTTCCTCATTCTCGACCGGTCGGCGGAAGGCGCGGCGGGCAAACCGGTTCAAAACGTCCCGCATGTAGGCATCGTCGGACTGATTCGGTTGCCGTTCGACATAGATTCTCCGGTGCGTCGCCGGGCGTGGCGCGTAAGGTCCATCCAAAGGTCCCTCAACGGAAATGCGGTGGATCATCAAGTTGCGATCGCGCTGGGTGGGATCGGGATTTTCTGGATCGTAGAAATCGTTGGTAAACACGGCGGCAATTTTCGCGCTTCCGCCTTTCGGATTGAAGGTGACTTCTGTTTCGAACGTTTTCGGATTTTCCAGCCCTTCGGAGACCTCCCAGGTGATTTGGGTTTTGTCATCGATCCGGAGGTCCATTTTCGCCGGCTCTTTTTTCGCTGCGTCCGCACTGGCGGTGACCCGGATCCGATAGCGGCCTGGTTCGCCGAGGCGGAACTCATGCTCTACGGCTCCGTTGCTGATCAGGTAGTGGCCGCGATCGGAGCGTTGGCCCGGTCCGTTCAGGCGTTTTCCGGCGACGGATTCTTGCGGAAATTTCCGTGGGCCGAGATCGATCGCCTTTTCGAGAGCGATCTGCGCGGTATCGAGGTAGCGCTCCAAGTGGACGGGCGAAAGCGTCAGCACGTCGCCGATGTTATCAAACCCGTAGCCGCTGTCGTCGGAGGGCAGGAGTTCGTCGACATTGACGTCCACGCCGAGCAGGTCGCGGATGGTGTTTTTGTATTCCACCCGGTTCAGGCGGCGCAAAGTCACGTGGCCAGGATCGGGGTGATTCGGGTCTACCGGGAAAACCGCCGCGTCGATCCAAGCGATCATTTTTTTCCGCTCTTCATCATCCGGAGCGTCCTCGTCCGGCGGCGGCATCAGTCGGAAATCGATGTGATTGCGGATGCGTTTCCACACATCGCGATCGGCGATCATGGACTCGATCGAGTCGTATCGATCAAACGTCAGTTCGCCTTTTTTGATGCCGTCTGCGTGGCAATCGAAGCAATAGTTTTCGAAAATCGGTTCCACATCGTCTCGGAACGATTGTTCCAGAGCAGGACTCGCCGGTTTGACATTTTCCGCGGATGCGAAATGGACGCAACAAAACGCCGCCGCTGCCAAACGGGAGGCAACGGGAAAATCAAACGGATGAAATGGAACTCTTGAAAAAACCATGCTTTGCTCAGATACCCATACGCGGGAACTCAACCCATCTGTCGGGAATCTTAAGGGAAGAGGATTTTGGCGCAGTTTTTATTCCATCCGGATTCGTGAAGATCGCAGGGTGAGAGAGGATTTCCGATTTCTCGGCAGAGCGTTCCGGCGAATCCCGGAAAATTCGCGTTGATTCTACCCCCCGCGTCCCGTGAGAGTCTGCCCGCCATGCTCGACATCCGCGTCATCCGAGAAAATCCCGTCGCTGTTCAAGATCGCCTCAAAGCGCGAGGGGGCGACCACTGGAAACTGGTCGACGACGTGCTCGCCTGCGACGAAACCCGCCGCGCCACCGAGACCGCGAAGCAGCAACTGCAGAATTCCCGCAAAACCATTTCCAAACAAATCGGCCAGCTCAAAGGAAAGGGCGAGGACACTTCCGCGATCGAGGCCGAAGTTCGCTCGATCAACGAGCAGATCACCAAGCTCGATGCCGAATCGGAAATCGCAACGGCTCGTCAAAACGAATTGTTGCTGAATATTCCGAATCTCACCCACGAGGCCTGCCCGGTCGGCAGCGATGAATCCGCCAATCCGGTGGTCCGCGAATGGGGAGCCAAACCGGTTCTCGACGCGCCGAAAGATCACGTCGAGCTCGCGCTCGCCCACGGTTTGGTGAACTGGGACGACGGCACGCGCGTCGCCGGTTCGGGCTTTGTCGTTTATCGCGGAAAAGGCGCGCGGCTCGAACGGGCGCTGATCAATTTCCTTTTGGATACGCAGAACGCGAACGGCTACGAAGAAGTCAACGTCCCTCATCTCGTCAAACGCGAGTGCATGGAAGGAACCGGTCAGCTCCCGAAATTCGAGGACGACATGTACGGCACCGATGCGGACGAAAACGGAATCAACAGTCTTTTCCTCGCGCCGACCGCCGAAGTCCCGGTGACGAACCTTTACCGCGACACGATTCTTTCTGAAAACGACCTGCCCGTCAAAATGGTCGCCTACACGCCGTGCTTCCGCCGCGAGGCCGGTTCGGCTGGACGCGACAACAAGGGCATCATCCGCATGCACCAGTTCGATAAAGTCGAGCTCGTCCAAATCGTGCATCCGGATCACGGATTCGAAGTTCTCGAACAACTGACCGGCCACGCCGAATCGATTTTGCAAAAGCTCGGCCTGCATTACCGGGTGATCGAACTTTGCACCGGCGACATCGGATTTTCCTCGGCGAAAACCTACGACATCGAAGTCTGGGCCCCCGGTCACGGAAAGTATCTCGAAGTTTCCAGTTGCTCGTGTTTCGCCGAATACCAAGCCCGCCGGATGAAGCTGCGCTTCAAGGATTCCGAAGGGAAAAACCGGTTTCCCCACACGCTCAACGGCTCCGGCACCGCCCTGCCCCGCCTCTACGTCGCGCTGCTCGAACAATACCAGCAGCCCGACGGCTCGGTGCGTATTCCCGAGGCGCTTGTGCCGTATTTCGGGGCCGAAGAAATCCGCTGAAACCGGTCTGCGATATTTTTCCCCGCCTTCTGCTTGCCAAGCCCGATCCGTCCGCCTAAGGCTTTGCGCCTACGCGAAAGGTAAAAAGGTCCCGTGGTCCAATGGATAGGACGATGGTCTCCGAAGCCGTAGTTACAGGTTCGATTCCTGTCGGGACCACTTTTGTAAGGCGTGATATTGCCGATTTCCGGTAGGTTGACACCCATGGTGTCGCAGCCTAAGCGTGAAGATGGCAGTGAATTACCGGTCGGTTACGGTCACTTTGGGGGGCGGAGGGACTTTGGTGGCTTCGATCATCACGGATTCGGCGATGTCTGATCAGGATATCCGCGCGGAAGTTCTGGAGGCAGTGCGTTCGACTGAAATCAGCAGATATGTTTCCAAAGATGCGATGCACGACGGCGGCGTCGAAGTTTCGGTTCCGGAACCGGTTTCATTCCCTGAGACGCTTGATGTCGATAACCCGGAATGGGTCAAAAATGGGGAGAATTTCTGGCGGTATTGAATCACGAAACCGGTTCGATTTTCTTCAGGCTGGAGAAGCTGATGCGGCGCATGGTGTCGAGGAATTCGGTCATGTAGGCGGACTTGGATTTTTCTTCGGTGGTCGCGGCGTAAAGATTGGCGAATAGACCGGTTTTGCGGATCGGACGGGAGGCGACGTAGTCACGGTCGAGAAACGGTTGAACGGCCCAACCGGGCATGGCGGCGATGGCGCGATGGCTGGCGACGAGTTGCAAGATGGCGACGGTGAGTTCGGTCTTGCGGCGGGGCGGATCGACGTTTGCCGGTTTTAAAACTTCGCGGATCACATCGATGCGGTCATCGGGAATCGGGTAGGTCACCAAAGTTTCCCGGGCGAAATCGCGAGCTGTTAGATAAGCCTTGTTCGTGTAGGGATGATTCCGGGCGACCAATGCCAAGACTTCGTAACGGAATAGTGGATGATGAACCACGCCAGGGCGAGGCTTGACGTGGGAGACGATGACAAGGTCCGCGATGTCTTCCGCGAGCAGTCCGACCGGGTCCGGCTGGAATCCGGAAACGAGATCCATTTCCACTTCCGGCCAGCCTTCGCGAAACGCATCCATGCTCGGCATCAGCCAATCGAAACACGAATGACATTCGACCGCGATGCGGAGCTGGCCTGCTTTTCCGTTGGCGATCCGGGCAACATCGCGCTCGCTTTGGACGATCAACTTTTCCACATCATAAGCGGTGGAAAGCAATCGGTCGCCAGCCGGACTGAGGCGCAGAGGATTGCTTTTGCGTTGGAAAAGCTCGGCTCCGACGTGTTCTTCCAGCGCCTTCATTTGATGTGAAAGGGCTGGCTGGGACAGATTCAGCCGCTTGCCTGCTTTCGAAAGGTTGCCCGTTTCAGCAACGGCGACAAGGGCGCGGAGATGTCTCAACTCGATCATGGGGTAAATATGAATCATCACCATTTCGAATGACGATCATAAAAACAATGCGTTAACAGAATGAATGGTTCTTCGTTACGATAGGGCCATCATGAGTCGCATCCACACGCATTTGTTGGGTTACCCGCGCATCGGGGAACAACGGGAATTGAAAAAGGCAACCGAGCTTTATTGGAAGGGCGAAATTCCTCGCGCTGCCTTGGAGGCGATCGGTCGTGATTTGCGGAAGCGCAATTGGCTGAAACAAAAGGCAGCCGGGATTGATTGGGTGCCCTGCAATGATTTTTCGTTTTACGACCAGGTTCTTGATGCGTCATGCCTGTTTGGAAATGTTCCGCCGCGTTTTGGATGGAACGAAACGCAGGCCGGTCTTGATGCCCGGTTTCTCATCGCTCGCGGCGCGCGCAGCACCGGGAAAGATCAAGAGGATCAGGCGGATTGCCAAACTTGCAAAGTTTCGACTTTCGCCAGTGAAATGACCAAATGGTTCGACACCAATTATCATTATATCGTTCCGGAATTTCACGCGGCATCGACCTTTGAACTTTCTGACACCAAGATCTTTGATGAATTTCAGGAAGCGAAGTCCCTTGGGCTGAATGCAAAACCGGTTCTGATCGGGCCCGTGAGTTATCTGACACTTGGCAAAGTGCAGGATTCGAAAAATCCGGATTTCGACCGGTTTGAACTGCTTGACAGGTTGTTGCCGGTTTACGAAAAAATCCTATCGCGACTTGCTGCGGAAGGCGCGGAGTGGGTGCAACTGGATGAACCGGTTCTGGCGCTGGATCTTTCCGAAACGCAGCGGAAAGCGTTTGAGAAAAGTTATGATCGGCTGGCCCGTGCTGCCGGTTCCGCGAAACTACTGGTTGCGACGTACTTCGGCGAGCTGCGTGAAAATCTGCCGGTGTTTCTCCATCTTCCGGTGGCGGCGCTGCATTTTGATGCCGTGCGCGGCGAGGCCGAAATCGATCGAGTGCTGGCGGATTTTCCTGCGGATAAGATTCTTTCCTTGGGCGTGGTCGATGGCCGGAATATCTGGAAAAACGACTTTGATGCCTCCCTCGGGATTTTAGAGAAAGCCAAACGAGTCGTCGGAGAAGACCGGTTGTGGATTTCCGCTTCCTGTTCGCTGCTTCATTCGCCGGTGACGTTGGAGAGCGAAAAAGGTTTCGATTCGGAAATCAAAGATTGGTTGGCGTTCGCCGATCAAAAGCTGGAGGAGATCTCGGTGCTGAGGTCGTTGATTTCAGGAACTTCTGCCGGGGATGCGCTTGAAAAAAATCGGGCCAGTCAAACGCGCCGTCGCGAAAGTGGTCGGATTCACAATGCTTCGGTGAAGGCGCGATTGGATGCGGTCACCGCGTCGGACAGCAAGCGTCCTTCTCCTTTTGCGAAGCGTCAGGAATTGCAGCGGGCGAAACTCAAACTGCCTTTATTCCCGACGACGACGATCGGTTCGTTCCCTCAGACTGCCGAAGTGCGATCCGCGCGGGCAAAGTGGAAAAAGGGAATTCTCAGCGATGCGGAATACGATCTTTTCATCAAAGAGGAAACGCGGAAATGTGTGGAGTTTCAGGATCAAATCGGAATCGATATGCCGGTTCATGGCGAATTTGAACGCAATGACATGGTCGAATATTTTGGTGAGCAGTTGGATGGATTTGTTTTCACGGCCAACGGTTGGGTCCAAAGTTATGGCAGCCGTTGTGTCAAACCGCCGGTGATTTTCGGTGATGTCAGTCGGCCAAAAGCGATGACGACGTATTGGTCGGAGTTTGCGCAGACGCTCACTCAACGCCCGATGAAAGGAATGCTCACCGGTCCGGTGACGATTTTGCAGTGGTCGTTTGTGAGAAATGATCAGCCGAGAGATCTGACGACCCGGCAAATCGCGTTGGCGATTCGAGATGAAGTGATCGACCTGGAGAAAGTCGGGATTGCCGCGATTCAGATTGATGAGCCAGCCATCCGGGAAGGCCTTCCTCTGCGTCGTTCCGACTGGTCGGCCTATCTTGCGTGGGCGGTCGATGCGTTCCGCTTGTGCTCAAGTGGGGTGAAAGATGATACCCAGATTCACACTCACATGTGTTATTCGGAGTTTAATGATATCATTGCTTCGATCGCCGATCTGGATGCGGATGTGATCACCATCGAAACTTCACGCTCGAATATGGAGTTGCTGGATGCTTTTGTGGATTTTAACTATCCCAACGAAATCGGTCCGGGTGTTTATGATATTCATTCGCCACGAGTGCCGACAGTTCAAGAAATGGAAAATCTGATGAGAAAAGCAGAAACGCTGATTCCTCGGGAAAACTTGTGGGTGAATCCAGACTGCGGATTAAAAACTCGCGGATGGGAAGAAGTGAAGCCTTCATTGATCCACATGGTCGAAGCTGCCAAAGCACTTCGCGCCAAAGCGCTGGAACCGGCGGCTGTGTGATCGAATTGCTCCCTAAAGAAATGCATATTCAGGAGATTCTCAGCGGGAAAGGTCCGAAATTTTCTTTCGAATTTTTCCCGCCAAAAACCGAAGATGGCGCGGCCGGGTTGGCGGGCTGCGTTGCGGAATTGCGGTCATTTTCTCCAGCATTTGTCAGCGTCACCTACGGCGCAGGCGGATCGACGAGTGATCGGACTCACGATTGTGCCGTAGGGATTCAGAACGGCACCGGGATTCCAACCATTCCTCATCTGACCTGTGTCGGGCAGTGCGAGAAATCGATCGATCAGATCCTGAAAAGATATGTGTCCCAAGGGATCGGTAATCTCCTTGCGTTGCGCGGTGATCCGCCGAAAAGCGGTGGAACCGGTCGGTCGGGAGATTTTCGACATGCCGCGGATTTGGTGAAATGGATTCGTCGTTTTGCCGAGCGTCACGGGCACCCGGACCGGCGAGGTTTTGGAATCGGTGTGGCGGGATTTCCGGAAGGTCATCCCGCTACGCCGAATCGAATGCTTGAGATGGATTATCTGAAGGCAAAGGTAGATGCTGGCGCGGATTATATCTGCACTCAGTTGTTTTTGGATAATCACGATTTCTATGATTTTCGTGACCGGTGTGAGTTGGCAGGGATTCGGATTCCCATTCTGGCGGGGATCATGCCGGTGACGAGCGAGAAGAGCTTGACGCGAATTGCCGAACTGGCCGGTGGTGCTCGATTTCCTGCGGTGTTGCTGAAATCGTTTCGCCGTGCCGGGGGAAATGCCGAAGCCGAGCGGCGAGTCGGAATTCACTACGCGACGGAGCAGTGCGCGGATCTTTTGGATCAAGGGGTGACTGGAATTCATTTTTACACGCTCAATCAACCCGTTTCCACGCGTGAAATTCTGCGAAATCTGGGAGTGAAGGAGGCCCGCGAGATCGAGAATTGGGTGGGCGCGTAAAATAAAATCCATAAAATTTCTGCCGCCGATTCCCATAGGGGGATCGAACCGGTTGCCAAACACTTAGGCGGAATGGTGCGGTCTGTGAGACTTCAAAAACGAAGGCGATGGGAAGACCGATAAGCTGGAAATGCTCGATGATTCTTGCAGGATTTCGATTCGAGGGCTTGTATTGAAGTCATGATTAAACTCAGTTTTGCAATGGCCATGGTGGCGGCGAGCGCGGTTTCACCGGTGTTTGGACAGGAAATTCCGAAGGTGATGGCGATCGGTTCGTCTGCTCCGGAGTTCTCGTTGAAGGGGACGGATGGGAAGACTCACACGCTTTCGAGTTATGCGGATTCGAAGATCTTGTGCCTGATTTTCACTTCAAATCACTGCCCGGATTCGGTCGGCGCGGCGACGCGGATGGAAAAGATTCATCAGGATTACAAAGACAAGGGCGTGGCAATCGTGGCCGTCAATTCGAACAATCCGGAGGCGTTGACTCCGGATGAGTTGGGCTATTCACCTTACGGGGATTCGTTCGAAGAAATGGCTCCGTTCGCTGCGGAGTATGGTTGGACGTTTCCTTATCTTTATGATGGGGAGGCCCAATCGCTGGCGACGGCCTGCGGGGCGCAATCGACTCCACACGTGTTCGTTTTCGATGCGGACCGGAAGCTTCGTTACACCGGTCGGATGGATGACGGTCAGCGCAACAAGGGTGAAGTCGATCAAAGCCTCTTGCGTGACACGCTCGATGCGATGCTTGCAGGAGAGGAAGTGAAAACGCCGGTCACTCGCTCGTTCGGCTGCTCGACCAAATGGTTGTTCAAGAAAGCCAACGTCGCGAAGGATCAGGAAAACTGGGAAAAGAAAGAAGTGACCGTTGCGGATTTGGATGAAGCCCTTGCGAAGAAGCTCCGGGAGAATGGATCGAAGAATGTGAGGTTGATCAATTTCTGGTCCACCACCTGCGGCCCATGCGTTGCCGAATTTCCAGACCTGGTGGATACCGGTCGTCGTTTTCAAAACCGGCCGGCCGAGTTTATTTCCGTCAGTCTCGATCCTGCGGACAAGCGGGAAGCGGTTTCGAAATTTCTCAAATCCCGTCACGCGGCGATCCCGGGGCCGACGGCCGAATCCTTGAAGGAAGCTGGCCTTTCATCCAACAATTTCCATTGGACGGGTGGCAATCCTGACGCCCTCGCGGAGGCGATCGATCCGGAATGGACCGGTGCCTTGCCTCACACGGTTCTGATCTCCCAAGATGGAAAAATCCTGTGGAGACACAACGGCCCGATCGATGTGGTCGAGGTCCGTCGTCAGGTGCTCAAAGGCCTTGAGTGAAATTCAAAAATAAGGCCGAACCGGTTTGCTCAACCGGTTCGGCCTCGTTCTGTAAGATCGATTTATTTGCGGACGGCGGCGACGATCGAAGTGCCGATGAAAAGCAAAACCACGACGACGACCCAAACGGGCAAACCGAGGTCCGTTTTGAGATTGTCGTATTTTGTCGATACCGGTGCGGCCTCGCTGGTGCCGGTGGTAGCGGCTTCCGGAACCGGTGGTGGAACCAGATCTGCAACCGTAAGTTGAGGTTTGCCGACTTCGCTTCTCAGGGCGGCGACTTCTTCAGTGGTGACGGCGCTGGCCGTATTGCCAAAGGAGTTCCGAACATACGTCAGGACGGCCGCGATTTGTTCGTCCGTCTGATAACCCATCGGCATCATGCCTGCGGGGAAATTGTATTCCTGACCTTTGACTTTGATCGGCCCCTGAAGCCCGCGGAACTGAATGCGGATGAGGTTTTCGACCGGGCCGGTCACCCATTCCGAGCCAGCGAGCGGCGGTGCGGCGGCGGTGCCTTCGCCTCCTTGTCCGTGGCAGGCGCCGCAGACCATGAATTGTTGTTGGCCAGCTTTGAGTAGGGTCGGGTCGATCGTTTCGCTCATTTTGTTAGAAGGGTGTTGGGTTCGTGATGGATGGCTGCTGCCGCAGTGTGGCGATCTTTGCGCGGCTTTTGCAAGGTTTCAAGCCAGGCGACGAGATCGCGGGTAAGCACCCGAATACCGACGGCGCTGCCTATACGACGTGCAAAACCGGTTTCGTTCGGATTTTTTTCCGAGATCGGGGGATCTTCTTTTTCCCGCGTGCCGTTATTCCGCCGCCGGCTAGGCCGGAGAGGAAACCCGCGGTGCTGGCTTTTCCCATCGGAGCCTTTGCCGCTGTCCCACACCGTGAGTTTGTCGATCTTGAGATTGGAGATCGCTTTGACCTGGGCTTCCACCAGTTGAGAGTGTAACCGCTTGGGAACCCGGGTGTTTCCGCTGAATGACGGGTGATCGCGCGGGAAAACGGCGCTTGCGGAAAAGGGGGTGAAGTTTTAGGAAACGAGGATGCGCTGGGAAGGACGTCGGCAGAGTACGAATGTGGAAGATCGTCGTGGACAAGGCGGGGGACGCCGTGGCGGCGGGGTGGTTTTGGGGGGCGGACTGGGGACGCTGGCGATCGTGGTGGTGATGTTGCTGATGGGTGTCGATCCGTCGCAGCTTTTGGACATGGCCGGACAGCCACCGGTTGCGGAAAGCAGCGAGGTGACGGAATCGCCGGAGGCTCAGAAAGCGAAGGAATTTGTCAGCGTTGTTTTGGCCGATACGGAGGAAATCTGGGATGAGCAATTTCGTGCGATGGGGAAAACTTACGAGCATCCCAAGCTCGTCCTTTTTTCAAACAGCGTGAATTCCGGCTGCGGATTTGCCGATGCGCAAGTCGGGCCGTTTTATTGTCCAGCAGACCGGACGATCTATATCGATCTCGGATTTTTTAACGAACTTTCCAACCGGTTTGGCGCGCCGGGAGATTTCGCGCAGGCGTATGTCATTGCTCACGAAGTCGGCCATCATGTGCAAAATTTGCTGGGGATTTCGGATCAACTTCACAGCGCGCGAGGACGCGTTTCGCAGGAAAAATACAACGAGCTTTCCGTGAGGCTGGAGCTGCAGGCCGATTTTTTCGCCGGGATGTGGGCGAAAAAAGGTCAGGAAGCGTTTGGTTTCCTCGATCAGGGGGATGTGGAAGAAGCGCTCACCGCCGCTCAAGCGATCGGGGATGACACTTTGCAAAAGCAGGCGCAGGGTAGAGTCGTGCCGGATTCCTTCACTCATGGCACTTCCGCTCAGCGTGTTCGCTGGTTCCGCAAAGGTTACGAAACCGGTGACATCCGCCAAGGGGACACGTTCAGCACGGATGATTTGTGAGCTGGGTGGCGATTTTCCCAACGCAGTGATCGATTTCTTCCGGGGTGATTCCGAACGGCGGGGTGAATGCGAGGACGTGACCCTCGGGCGCATCGGGAAGAAGAAGGATGCCGGATTTTAAAAGCTTGCCGACGATTTGGATCGCGACGTCGCCAGCGGGTCGGCCGTCGGAATGGCGGAGTTCGATGCCTTTCATCAAACCGGTTCCGCGGATTTGGTGGACCTGCGACAAACCGGTCAGTGTCGAAAGCGCGGTGTCGAGTGAAGCGCTGGTTTTTGCGACGAGTTCGGCGGTTTCGGGTTTCGCGTGTTCGTCAAGCGAGGCAATCGCCATCGCGCAGCCGAGTGGATTTCCGAGGAAAGTGCTCGTGTGAAGTGCTTCGCCGTGGGTTTCCGGCCACGCATCCATGACCGGTTTCGAACCGACACAGGCGGAAATGGGAAAGCCGCCGCTGAGCGCCTTGCCGAGGCAGATGAGATCCGGTACGACGCCGGAATGTTCGCAGGCGAAGAGTTTTCCGGTGCGATGGAAACCGGTGTAAATTTCGTCGAGGATGAGCAGCGCGCCGTGTTGATCGCACCAGTTTCGCAGTTCTGTGAGAAATGTTTCGTGCGGAACGACGATGCCGCCGCGGCCTTGGATCGGTTCGGCGAGGACGGCGGCGATTTTTGAGCCGTCGATTTTTTTCAGCGCTTCGCGAAAGGCTTCGATCGAGGGGCAATCGTCGATTTTTGGGAAAGGCAGGCGGGTGGTAACCGGTGCGATTTGTCCGACGAACGGTTTGCGAAACCAAGGGATTCCCGCGCCCAAGAGTGCGCCGTAACCGAGGCCGTGGTACCCGCCTTCGAACGAAACGATCGAGTTTCGACCGGTGGCGAGTGCGGCGGTTTTGAGTGCGGCCTCGACCGCTTCGAAGCCGGAATTTCCGAGAAGGATTTTTCCATGCTGGCCGGTCCAGCGTTCAAACGTGAGAGCGCTGAGTTTTTCGCAAAGCTCGACTTTTAATCGGGCTGGGTGGACATCGCCCATCGCGTGGAGCAGGTGCTGGGATTGATCGCGCAAGGCCTCCGCTGCGAATCCGTGGCCGTGACCGGTGACGCCAAACGCGCTGGTGAGATCGATGAACCGGTTTCCGTCGCTGTCCCAGACGTTCACCCCGTCGGCGCGTTCCCAGAAGATCGGCCAATCGGCAGAAACAAAGGTCGTGTTACGGCATTCGACTTGGCGCAAGCGTTGGGCGAGTTCGAGGGAACGCGGGCCGGGAACAGCGGTGATCAGCTCGGGAAGCATGGAGCGATGCTGGATTTTTAACGCCGAAATGAAAGGTCCTTGGGAAAAATCATGGAGCGGTGATTTTCCAAACCGCGAAAAGCGCGGCGGCGGTGCAAATGGCGAGGGCAATGCTACCGAGAATGCGATCGCCAGTGGTTGATTTCGGGCGGTAGGCGGAAGCGGATTTTGGAAAAACGATCAACGCGTAAGCCATCCCAGCGATCAGCCCGCCGGCATGTGCGGCATTATCGATAAACCGATAGCCGAGTAGTCCGATCAGTGCCGTCAGCAAGACGCCTGCCGCCAAACGCCGGCGGGCCGAGCGAGGGACGAGGCGGGCGTGCAAGGTTTCGAAAACCAGTAGAAATCCGAGCCAGCCCATGAGGCCGCCGGATGCGCCGACCGAGGGTGCGTGAACCCATCGCGCGGATGCCTCGCCGCCGATCCACGCGGAAAAGAGAAACACCAGCGGCAGGTGCGGCCAACGAGCGAAGACTTCCAAGCGCTTTCCGAGATACAGAAGCGCGGCGGCATTCATCAGGAAATGCACGATATTTCCGTGAAGAAATGGCGCGGTCAGCAAGCGCCAGCTTTCGCCGGAGCGGTAGGCGGATTTGACCAATCCGGCGGCGGAAATCCCGTCGCTCGGCAAAAGTTGGGCAATTCCGACGAGAATCATCAGCCCGAGAAAAAACCGGGTGACGGGAGCGTTTTGCCGTTCCAGCCAGATCTCAAATCGGATCAGCGGCACGGAAGCGGCCATGGTCGTTTCCGACCAATTATTCAATTCGGCTGCGCGTTTGCGGGCCTGATACCACGGGATGAAGGCGAAGATCGTAAAAACCAGCAGGGCGATTCCGATTTGCAACGAACCGATCGTCGCTCGCAAGGCAGGCAGAATTTTTTCCGGAAACGTCTCGCCCGCCAGCGCTGGCAACCCGGTCGCCCGGTAAAAGGTGTAAAGGACCATGGCGGTCACCATCAGTCCGAGCCACCGCATTTTGTGCTGCGCGTCGTCTAGGTCATCGTGAGACCAACGGGTTCTTGCGGCGCGAATCGCCTCGATGAGTTCGCCGGATTCCTCTGGCACCACCATTTGCGGGCGGCTGGGTGTCCAGACCAGGCAGACTTTGCTCTGGGTGTCTTCGCGGATCGCGGCTGCGAGCGTTTCCAGCGAATCACAGGGATGTTGCTGATTTTTCGAATCGACCCAGCCCCAGCCGGGAGGTGCGGGTGGAAAAGCTTCACGACGCGCCCAGATGGGAGCGTCGGTGGTTTCAAGTGCGGCGTCGTTCACGCCGGGAAAGCGTTACTGCCCCTCCGTTTTTTCTGCCGGAGTTTCAGCAGGTGCGGGAGCGGCGGCGTCAGCGGGAACTTCGCTTGGGGTAGGGGCGGTGGGTTGCGCCTCGGAAGATGGAGCTTCAGGAGCCGGAGTTTCCAGTTCAGGAGCGGGGGTTTCCAAAGGAGCTTCAACCGGTGGAGCGGTCGGTGTTTCAGCAGGTGCTGCAGGCTCGGCAGGGAGCTCGTCGAGAAGGGATTTTGGAGCGGCTGGTTCGACCGGGGCGGCGGGTGCAGTGACTGCGGCTGGCGGGGCGGAATCGCTGAGCAGGCTTTGTTTTTTGTTCTTTTGGCCGATCAAAATCGCCAGCGCGAGGCTGAGGATGAAAAACGCCGATCCGAGGTAAACCGTGCCGCGTTGAAGGACGTTGGTGGTGCGTGCGCCGAAAACCTGATCGGTCACCCCGGCACCGAAAGCTGCACCGAGCCCCTCCTGTTTTGGCCGCTGCATCAAGATCAGCAGAGTCATCAGAAGACAAATAATCACGAAGACCACTAACAGCAAATTGATGCTAATGGAGAGCCAGTCGATCGCAGCGAGAATCATGGGCGCGGGACTATGGAGGTCGGATTTGGCCTTGTAAAGCGGGGTTTTCACATTGGCGGACGGCGTGTCCGGAATGACCGGTCGTTTTCCGATTGGCGCTTGATCGATTCGAGCGCGCGCCGCATCGTCCATCCGACGAATGAAGGAAACGCTTGCGGAACTCGAACGCTGGGGATCGGATGTGATCTTCGGGCGCGCCAAGGGGTTTCGCGCCACGATGATGCGTTTTTTGATGAAAGCGCTGTCGGTGGTTTTCCGGGCGATCGTCCAGAACCGGTTACGACTTTTCCGCAGTGGCTGGAAACGTCAGTATTTTCTCGGAACGATGGTGGTTTCGATCGGGAATATCACGGTCGGCGGAACCGGTAAAACTCCGGTGGTCGAACTGCTGGCCCGGTCGTTGCGGGATCGCGGTCGAAATGTGGCGATTCTTTCCCGGGGTTATAAAAGCAAGAAGCTGGAGAAACCGCAAAAGTGGCGGGGGAAAAATGGCAAACGTGTGGATGGGGAAAAAATGCCAAAGGTGGTATCGACGGGGAAGGCGCTGTTGCTCGACTCGAAATTCGCGGGAGATGAGCCTTTCATGCTGGCGCGAAATCTGGATGGCGTCTCGGTGGTGGTTGATAAGGACCGGGTGAAGGGCGGAAGATTTGCGATTTCCCAACTGGATGCGGATACGTTGTTGCTCGACGATGGGATGCAATATCTGACGCTTGCTCACAGCATCGACATCGTGTTGGTCGACGCGGGTTCGCCTTTCGGGACGGAGTCGCTCCTGCCGCGTGGGACCCTGCGTGAACCTCCAAAAAACCTGCGCCGAGCGAGTTATATATTTCTCACCAAATGCGACGGAAGTTCGAATGAAGCGCTCATTGCCCGCATTCGCCGCTTCAA
The DNA here is from genome assembly GCA_002307065.1 of Akkermansiaceae bacterium UBA1315. Classification (GTDB taxonomy): domain Bacteria; phylum Verrucomicrobiota; class Verrucomicrobiia; order Verrucomicrobiales; family Akkermansiaceae; genus Luteolibacter. The sequence continues at coordinate 111,520 of DBTN01000033.1, forward strand.
CCGCACGGCGGAAATCATGGAGTGCACGCACGGCCCCATCTATCTGGAAAATGTCTTCACCCGTGAGCGAAAGCCGCTGGATTTCCTCAAGGATAAATGGGTCGCTTCGATCAGCGCGATCGCGGTGCCGGAGGCGTTTGAGCGGTCGTTAGAGAAGCTTGGCGCGCGGGTGGAAGTTCGGCGGCACTTTCCGGATCATTACCGGTTTTCCCGGAAAGATATCGATCAATTCATGCAGCGCTGCGTGGAGCGAGATATGGAATTGATCGTGACCACAGAGAAGGATGCCGTGCGTTTTCCGCGTCCGGCGGAGTTAAACGTGCCGGTCTATTTCCTTCGGATCGAGGTGGAGATTTTGAAAGGCCAGGAAGTGTGGGACCGGTTGATCGCCCGGTTGTGCGATCCTAAACCGGTTTACGAATCGATTCTTCGCACGCGTGACGCGTATTTGCCTTGAAACAAAAATCCGGAAATCCAGCCGCGTGGATTTCCGGTTTGGGATGAGTCACGAGATTTTCTTCGTGCTGGCGAACGGGCCGGGCCCTTTCGGTTTCAAGGTGCCTTGTTCACCAGATACCAGGCTTTTTCGCCGAGGAGTGTGGAGCCACGAGCGGAGCGGAGCGTTTTGAGATTCAGGCCGTGCAGGTATTTTTCCTTCAGCGGACCGATTTCGACCGTGACGGTGAGGCCATCGGCAGAGACGGACGTTTTGTTCGTGGGGAGGGAGGTTTCGTCCACTTTCGGCGAGCCGTAGTTTGAGAAATAGCTGTAGGTGTGGCGTTTGGCGGTGATGCCGGCGGCGGTCTCGGGATCGACGGGTTCGGTGAACGTCAGGGCGAATCCTTCGGGCAAGGCTTTGATCGCTTTGAGCGTGAAGAAGGGTTTCCCGGTCCATTTCACCCGTTTGATTCCGGAGCTGCCTGCCCAGGACAGCGCGGTTTTTCCAACGTAAAGTGAGCCGTTCGGACCGAATGCCAGCCGGTGGTTGCCGATTCCGATGGGCGATCCGTCGAGAAAGGGAACGAGTGCGGTCTGAAGTTGCCCGTCGACTTTGTCTTCCAAGACGCGGATGAGCGTCGGTTGGTTCATTTCGCCGATGAGCGTCTGGGAGTTGAAATTTTTGGGAAATGCGCCTTTCGGGATGATGACGGGCTGGGTCGGTGAGTTCGCCAATTCGCCCTGCGGGAAATAGCCGACAGGTGGAGTTTGCATCTGGTCGAGCTCGTCCACCGGCATCAGATCCGGGTCGCGTCCGTCCCAGTCTTTCCGCCAGACCAGCGAGGCGGGGTGTCCGTAGAATTCGCCTTCTTTGATTTCGTAAAGCGGGCTGGTCGGGCGCCAATCACCTTGATTATCGGTGACGAGGAGTCGGCCGGAAGCATCGAAGCCGATGCCATTGGGTGAGCGAAATCCGGATGCCCACGGTTGCGGGTTTTTTCCGTCCGGATCGAGTTTGATCACCCAACCACGGTAGGAGACGCGGGAATACATGCGGCCTGCGGAGCCACTGGCGTCTTTCCACTCGACCGGTGGGGTCATTTGTTGGCGGTTGAGGCGACCGATGGGTGAAAAGTCGCCACGGATTTCCGGGCGGATGGGTGCGCCGTTCGAGGCCACGCCAAGAGCGATGAAAAGATTGCCATCCGCGTCGCGAGCCGGACCGTAGGAGAACTCGTGATAATTTCCGCTCATGCCGAAACCGTCGAAAACCGTGACAAATTCGTCCGCTTTTCCGTCTTTATCGGTGTCTTTGAGGCGCGTGAGTTCGGAGCGCTGCATGACCAGCATGTCGCCGGATTTTTCTACCAGCAAGCCGAGCGGTTCCTGCAAACCGGTGGCGAAAAGCGTCCACGATTTTTTCTGAGGATCGTATTTCATCACCTCACCGCGATGGAAGGCGACGGCGAGTTTGCCATCTGGCGTGAAATCCATCGCTCCGACTTGGGGGTCGATACCGGCGGGAGTTGGGATGTCTTCGAACTTGAAATAGTCCGTCCAAGTGGCCGCGGAAACCGGAGAGGCGAGAAGCGCAAGGCCGAGAAAAAAAGCGTGTGACCGGGTCATTGGAAAAGATGGGTGAGCGTGAAATTTTGCGCCTGGGCGGGAGTGAGCGTCAGCGTGTTGTTGTTCCAACTGCCGACGTCGCTGGTGGTTTTAACCGGCTGATCTGCTGGGAACGTCAGGACCAGGTTTTCTGTCGGCGCGGGGGAAAGGGTGAAACTCCGCGTGAAACCGGTTCCATTGGCAAGAGGCTGGAACGTTTCGTGGATCGTCTGCGGACCCGAAGTGTAGTGGAAAACGGGCAACCCTGCGGTCAGGCGGTAGCCTTTGAAACTCGGGGTGAGATGGGGAAAGATCGACTCCGGCTCGGTGTAGCGGCGCGTTCCCTTGATGTCCGCCAGACCGTTGCCATTTCCTCTCCAGTAGGGAAATCCATCGATAAATCCACCGGTCCACGCGTAGCGGAAGCGGCAATTGCTCGCGTCCCAGCAGAGCGAGGTGTTCTGATCCAGCGCCACAGCGATCGCGGCAGGTCCGGCATCGGGGAGGAAAATCCGCTGCACCAATGGGCGGAGAGCTTGCGTGGGAGATGCGGCGAATGCGTCACCGTCTTCGGCTTTTTTTGCCTGGGCTCCTTCGGCCACTGCCATCACGTGCTTGTAAATCGCACGCAATCCGGGTTCGCCGACGTGAACCATGGATGGCATGTCGACCGTATTGGGCCGTTTTTTCTGCGGAGCAACCGCCCATTTGACGAAGTCGTCCGGTTTGTTGAGGTAAAGGGAGCGGATCTCGACCAGTGATGGACCCACGACGGATTGGTCCAGCGAATGGCACGCCGAGCAGTTCACAGTGAAAAGCGACGCGCCATCCGGTTCATCGGCATGAGAGAGGGTGGAGGCAAAAATCGAAAAGAGAAGCAGGTGGGAAAATCTCATCAAGGAGAGTGGAACGGGTTTAGGAAAGCGTTCTTACTTGATGGATTTCATGGAAAGTTCAATTCAAAAAAAGGGCGGGGGGAGAGGCCTGCGACTCAAAGGCCTTTAGAACTTCCAGACCAGATCCACGGTGAACCGGTCTTTCATGATTCCGTCGTTTTCGTCCGTGAGTGGAATTTCGTAAGCGAAACCAAGATCGAGAGAGTCGACGATTCTTGAGCGGAAACCAAACGCAGCGGTGACGGAGTCGCGATTTTCCGAGGCGTTCGATGCTCCGAAGTTGAGCAAATCTCCGCCTTCGAATTGCGCGATGACAGGGACTAATCCGCCTGCTTGCGAGTAGTAATTCGGATTTCCATCACCGGTTTCCAAGACGTGATACCAGTTGATTTCGGCAAGAGGAATGAACCAGCGCGAAATTTCGTAGCTCGCGTGGGCGCTGACGAACGAGGTGGTCGCCAGTTGATCATCGATCGGCAGGCTGACGCCCGCACCGCCAGCGAGTTGGAAGTCATCCCAGAGTTTCAGGGCGGAAAGAATTAGGTTCACCGAGCCGTCACCCTCACCTTGGAAGACGTCGTGGTTACCGGTTGGAAATTCGAAAGTCATGGTTCCGCTGACGGCGGTCGAGGATTCCGGATCGTAAATGAAAGCGTATTTCAAACCGGCCCCGAGGTTGGCGAAGCCCGATTCGTCACCCCAAATCGAGCTGTCCGGATTGATGTCCACGTAGCCGTCTTTGGTGGCGACGATGGACAGGCGTTCGTTCACTGCGATTTCAAATTGCAGCGCGTAGACTTGGAAATCTCCCCCCATGGGAACTTGTCCCGCCGTGGTGTTGACGTAGCTGGGCAGGCGCTGGTGCATGAAAATCGGGTGGATATTCGTTTGCGGGACCGCCAGGTCAAAAAGCGTTGGATTCGAAATGGGACGTCGTGCGCTTTCAAAGCCGGTGGTCGCGGGCGCATCTTCGTGGGAGATGACGCTTTCCGGCAGAACCGTCGTCCCCGCGTGGGCGACGGAAAGGACCGGAGCGAACAAGGCGGCGAGAGTGAGACGAGTAGTGGTTTTCATTTTCGTAGGATCAGTGGTTTGTCCAAACGGACGGCCCCATCATCCTAGAAACGGTTTTTCCCGCTAACCGCGCGCTATGCGACACTGCGCATATCTTGCTATTTTTAAGAGCGATCGGCGACGAACAGCGTGTGAGTGAAACGTTTCGCCTTTGGATAGGCTTTGGCGCTGATGCACTCGACGTGTTTGAACAGGCCCGACAACGCTTTGGCGAAAGATTTGTCCTGATGAGCGGACCAGAAGATCACTCGGCCTTCCGGTTTGAGCGCGTTTTTGATCCGGTGCAGACCCGGGTTGGCGTAGAGGCGTTCATTTCCGCGCTGCACAAACGGATCGGGTCCGTTGTCGACGTCGAGCAGGATCG
>DBTN01000033.1:116144-120453 GCA_002307065.1 Akkermansiaceae bacterium UBA1315
TTGTCGACGTCGAGCAGGATCGCGTCATACCGGTCTTCCCCGCAGTGATCGATGATTTCGTAAACGTCGCGGATATGGATATGGACCCGCGGATCATCGAGGAGCCTGCCATTCACTTCGAAAAGGAATTCACGATTCCAGTCGACAATTTCCGGCATGAGCTCGGCGACATCAACGATCGCGTCTTGACCGGTCAGTTCCAGCACGCGCCGAAGCGTGAAACCAAAGCCCAAACCGCCAATCAGCACGCGGGATTTCGCCGGTAAGTGTGAGCAAGCCAGCTCTGCCATTTGTTCCTCGGACGAAGATGCGGTCGTGCTCATCAATTGCAGCCCGGCGACTTTAAGGAAATGGTGACCGTCGTGAGAATGGAGCGTGAGCATCGCGCCGTCGGGCGTCTTGGTGCTGGCGAGGGTGACGGTCGGTTTCATGACCGGAGAATGAACATTGAACGTCGAACGTCCAACATCGAACGTTGAAGAGGAGAGGAAGAATTTATTTCCCAGCGAGGGCGAGAAATGGCTCGGCAGTCATGCCACTGGCCCGAATAAGTCCGCGAAGTGTTCCTTTCGCGACTTCCTTGTGATCGGGAACGGAGAGCGTAGCCATGTGATTGTCCTTCACCAAAATCATGTGACTGCCGCGCTGCCGAACTTTTTGCCAACCATCGGCAGCAAATATTTGGAGGACTTCTCGGCCACTTAGATTCGGTAAAGTGGCCATTACACGGCGACTTCCACCTGCTGAGTTTCGATCGTCAGTGGCATGCCACGTTCTGCGCGGACCTCGAGGCAGGCGGCGATGGCTTCGCGAATATTCGTGACGGCTTCCTCGCGAGTTTCGCCTTGGCTGATGCAGCCTGGAATCGAAGGACATTCGGCAATCCAGACTCCGTCTTCATCCCGAGCAAGAGTAGTCATGAATTTCATGGCGCGAGTTTACCGGTTATTTCGTTTTGAAAAGAAGGCGATTCGATGAGCTACCGGTTTTGAGAATAATGACGCCGCAGTCCTTCGGTGAGGGCTTCGGCGTATTCTTGGAAAATGGACGGGCGCATTTGGCCGGCGATTTCTTGGAGGCCTTCGTAGTCGCCCGCCTGGATGCGGGCGTAATCGATCGCGGAATTCATGACGTACGGTTCCATAAAAATGACCGGACATTCGTACAACCGGTTGGCGAGAAGGTTGCGGGCCCAGAGATACGGATGGCCGGCGACCGGGCGGACGTTTGGAGAATCAGGCAAATACTGATAGGGCGGGAGATGGCTGATTTCCGCAAAAGCATCAGCCACGTCAGCGCCGACGGCGGCTTCCTCTTCGTGAGTGCGCTGGAGGAGTTTATAAAGCATCGCGAATCGCTGATCGGCGAGGCCGACTTCTTCGTTATTGTAAGCGCCGTTGAGCAGCAGGTGGAGGTGGGTGCGGTTGATGAGCGTGGGTTGGTTCGGATCGCCCCAAGCCTCGGCGTTGAAATGCAGGCACAAAACCAAATCGGGCAGGATCGTTTCGTTGACACGTTCGGCGCGAGCGCGGATTTCCGCAGTGCGGTAAAATAGCCGCTCGGCGAAGCGCAGGCGGGCGGCGGGCGAATCATCGGTCGGGCTGAAGTTTTCCGCAGCATCGAGTAAAGATTCGGGGCGGATCGAAGTGACCGGTTCGGCGGTTTCGCGAACGAGCGTAATTTTTGCGCCGAGTGCTTCGAGTTTTGGCCGGAGAAGCTTTGCCACAAAAAGCGTCATGTCGCCCTCGGTGACCGGTTTTCCATCGCCGACGACGAACCAGCGTTCTTCCATTTTTGCCCAATCTCCACCGATATGCCCGGGGTCAATGGCGATGTGAAGGCCTTCGAGCGGGCGATCGCTGGGCGCGGGGCCGAGCTCCGAGGTGGTCCGCCAGTGGCGCGGAGCGGTCGAGGCGAAACCGGTTGGGGCGAATTTCAAATGGAAGATGTCGGTCGGTTCCGGCAGGCCGGTCTGGATGCGGGCTTCGGTTTCGTCGATTTCGATCAGCGTGCGCCAGGCGTCACCGGTGGTGAAGACGGTCGTGAGCAGATTTTCGAAATCCGACCGAGTGATGGTGTTTTGGAATGCCGCGAGCGAATTCCAGTCGGGAGCCTCGGCGAGGGCGGAGAGTCCGGGTTTTTTCGGGAGGTGGGGAACCGGTTGAGGCGCGACGGGCGGAACCGGTTTGAAGTAGAAAAAAGCGGCGGCGATCGCGGCGATCAGGATGACGGAGAGGAGAGGCAGGGATCGGCGCATGCGTTTAGAAGCGGTGGGAGTTCAAACTTTAGTTTGTTTCTTGGGAAACGGCCGGCGTTTTTTAAGCGCAGATTAAGAAGGATGACACAGATTCCGCAGATTGGGATTCTGGGAAATTTAAATCAATCGGTGGAATCTGCGCCATCCGTAAATCTGTGGTTAAAATGCCGACTGGAGGGACGGGTTTTGGATTTGGAAATTTAGTGCTTAAGATTTGGGGGTTTCTTTTTTAGTGATTTTCCGCACATGGCTCCGATTCGAATTTTATTTTTGGGTGATATCGTTGGCGAACCCGGCCGGAAAGCGGTGATCGAGCAGTTGCCGATGCTAAAGCAGGAAAGAGCGTTGGATTTTATCATCGTCAATGGTGAGAATTCGGCAGGAGGGCGGGGAATCACTCCGCGGATCTCGATTGATTTGTTGCGCGCGGGGGCTGCGGTGATCACGACCGGTGACCATGTTTGGGACCAGCAGGAGATTGTGGATTATTTCCCGACGGAGCCGAGATTGCTGCGGCCGATCAATTATCCCGTTGAGACGCCAGGAAATGGCAGTGTCGTTTTGGAAACCGCAAAAGGAAAAGTGGCGGTGATCCAAGTCCAGGGCAGATCATTTATTCAACCTCCGCTAGAAAATCCGTTCCTGGCCATGGAGGTCGAAGTCGAGCGGTTGCAGGCGGAAGGCGTGAAGGTGATCGTGGTGGATATCCATGCCGAAACGACCAGCGAGAAAATCGCGATGGGCCGGATGCTGGATGGTAAAGTTTCGCTTGTCGTTGGAACTCATACTCATGTGCAAACGAACGACGACACGATTTTCCCCGGAGGAACCGGTTACCTGACAGATGCCGGCATGTGTGGACCGGAAGAATCGATTCTCGGGCGGAATATCGAATCGGTCGTCTGGCGTTTTAAGAGCGGAATGCCGACACGTTTTCCGGTGGCAAAAGGTCCCGTTCGCCTCTGCGGAGTGATCATTGAGGCTGATTCTGACACCGGGAAGTGCCTCGCGATCGAAAAAGTTTCCATTTTATTGCCCGAAACTCCGGTTGAGGCTCCCGAAAAGCCCGCTTAGTCCTTTGTTTCTCAAAGAATTCGGTGAAAGATGCATTTGAATCATATTTTTTTTGACAGAGGGGTCGCCTTTGTTATGGTCCGCCCGCTCTTCCCCACAACTCGCTAGGGGTGCCGCGCCCGGTCTTCGAGACAGGTCGCGGTTCTTTTGTCGAGAGGAAGGAAGTAGAAAACGATAAAGTCACATTGCTCGCGTAGCTCAGGGGTAGAGCGCATCCTTGGTAAGGATGAGGTCGGGGGTTCAATTCCCCCCGCGAGCTCCAGGGCGACATCAGTAAAATTCTCAACAGTCCCACGCAGAAACAACCACCATGGCAAAAGAAGCATTCCAGCGCAACAAGCCGCACGTTAACATCGGAACCATCGGTCACGTTGACCACGGTAAAACCACCCTCACCGCAGCGATCACGAACACGCTCGCGGACAAAGGTTTTGCGCAAAAGAAAAGCTACGCGGATATCGACGCTGCCCCGGAAGAGCGCGAGCGTGGTATCACGATCAACACCGCGCACGTTGAGTATGAGACCGAAAAGCGTCACTATGCTCACGTTGACTGCCCAGGACACGCCGACTATGTGAAAAACATGATCACCGGTGCTGCTCAAATGGACGGAGGTATCCTCGTTGTTTCCGCTGCGGACGGCCCAATGCCACAAACTCGCGAGCACATCCTCCTTGCTCGCCAAGTGGGCGTTCCTGCTCTCGTGGTTTTCATGAACAAAGTCGACCTCGTTGACGACGAAGAGCTTCTTGAGCTCGTCGAAATGGAAGTTCGTGACCTCCTTTCCTCTTACGAATTCCCAGGCGATGACATTCCAATCGTCAAAGGTTCCGCTAAGGCTGCCCTCGACGGCGACGCTGCTCAGAAGGAAAACATCCTCAAGCTCATGGACGCTGTGGATTCCTACATCCCTGAGCCAGAGCGCCCAATCGACAAAACCTTCCTCATGCCTGTGGAAGACGTGTTCTCGATCGAAGG
>DBTN01000034.1 GCA_002307065.1 Akkermansiaceae bacterium UBA1315
GAAGATTATCAGGCCGCGATGCAAGACGCCGCAGCCTTTATTTTGGCAAATTCGACTTCGGATCTGTTTCAAGCCACCCATGCCGAACGGTTCGATAACGAAGGTGAAGAAGCGTTGGCTCAAAGGATTCGGAATGCTTCAAGCGAAGCAGAGGTGCAACGACTGCTGCTGGACTATGTGGCTAGCCAGCAGACCGGTTTGCTGACCGGTAAATGGGCGACTGCGGATGAGCAAGCGAACCAAATAAACCTCGCTGCCTCTTACAAAGACTACAACGAAGCGCTACGATTGGGTGCCTACAGCGCGCTCGTGGATGCTGGAGGCAGTGGTTTTTGGGAAAGTTCGGCCGTCGGACAGATGTTCCAAGGCGGCGACGACGATTTTATCCAAACGTTGTTATCTTATCCGGATTGGGTGTTCGCCGGGATCCTGAAGCCGAATGCGGAGCAAGCCTCCAACAGCCTGTTTACCGGGGCCGCACTCGGTTGGGAATTGGGAGAAGACACTCGTAAACTTCAGAATCTTTATACGGCAACGATAGCGGTCCGCAATACCGCCGCAGTTGGCGCAGTGGTGGTCGGAGGCGTGGTGGCCGGTCCGGCGATCATCGCAGGATATACCGAGGGCAGCTTGCTCGCCGGTGTTTATGGAACATCCGCCCTTTCGACGATCAACGGCACGACACTCCTGACCTACGGCGGCACTGGCATGTTGGGAAGTGGCAGCGCCATTACCGTCGGAGACGCACTGGCCATGGGCGGCACGGCATGGCTGTTCGGTTCCGAGGAAGGCCGTGAATACTTTGCGCAAGTAGCCTCAAGCGGCCTGCCTCCCCAAATGGTGCTGGCCCTGCTCGGCCTCGACGAAGCCGCAGCGATCGGGGGAGGGGTGAAGGGAGAGGTGCCTGTCGTAAATAATGTAGCACCACGCGCATTGACTAAAGCTGACCTCGGTGTTAATGGAACACTGCACGAACTGAATGGAACGTTCAACGTGATCGATGGGGTGGCAAACGTTCGGATTGATATGATTCGCGGAGATATAGTAAATCCCTTCAAAATCATAGAAAATTTATCGACCACTGCCCTGGCACACGGCGCTTCTACACTGAGGATTGAGGCAACCCTTGCCAATGAGCGACTTTATAACATTCTACAGAAAAGATACGGTTTAGTCACTGAGGGAGCGAATGATGTCATTATTATTAAACTTAAATGAGTGTTTCTATATCATCATTGGTTCAGCGTTGCAGTCGTCAAATGCCCAAATTTTTTGGGGCGGATGCTTGCTCTGCTTCGAATTTTATCACTGAAGAGGTGCCACTAGGCCTTTACCGAAATCAGGACAGCGATGATGTCGTATTTACGTCCTTAGGCCTTCGTTGCGGAAAACGTCCCTTAATCTCATACCAGCTCATTGCGGATGCTCGCGTCATCGGTGATAAGCAAGCAGCAAGTCAAATTGAGCTTTCGCTGACAACAGGAGAATCTGAACGAGTAACTTTCGACGGAGGCAATGAGCGATTCAGAGATGTATGGGAAATACTGCGGTTGTTGGATCGCATTCGATCCGTAGCGGATAGATAAACATGAACCCGCGCGTCAACCCATAGCGTTGCTGTGCCAACCTATTTAAAGGACGAAGCAAAAATCAGCTTGATTCGCTTCGCTCACCCCTCCGGGGGGCACGTCGCCTTCGCTCCTGTCCATAACCTTCGGTTGTTCTCGGCTACGTACGCTCTCTGGCGAATGGTGATTGAAGGGTTTTCGGGTCATTTGGCTCTCTCCGCCTCATTCCCAAGTCTGCTTCATGGGTGGTCTATTCGTTTCGGATATTTCGATTGATTCGGAGTGAAGATCCCGGTATTCGGACTCCTGTATTCAAATGAAATCCCCCCAAATTTGTTCGACTTCCATCATTCCTTTTTTAAAGGCTTTTTCAGCGTCTAATCCTCAGGTCGGACGGCTGGGTAAGGGCTCCATGAGATGGGTGATTCGTCTTTTAGGAGGATTGGTGGTGGTTTGTGTGGCAAGTTGCGGGGAGGCGTATGTTGCGCAGCTCGACGCAATTCGATCCGTCGGGATTTCCAACGGGTTGGGCGATCGAGTCGTTCGCCGCACGGTGAATGTCAGCTTGCTTGGAGACGCCGTTGGTGACGAAGAGGTGCCGGAAGTTAGAAAAAAAGTTGAAACGGCGACGATGCGAAATCTGAAGTCTCGTTTCCAAACGGTGAAGATGCTACCGGCAATCGATTTTTCAGCGAGTGGTTATTCTTCCCCTTTTCGTTCTAAGAATGACAAGCTCTTTAAGGAACGAGCAATTGCCTCAGCGAAAAAGGAAAATTTAGATGCGGTGTGGATTATTTACCCTCTGAAAAATTCGATCTATGAACCTGGCGGAATGATTTTAGGTGGTTACGAACATTGGCAGCAAACTTCCATGGGGATTTTGCGCGAGTTTGCTACGTGTTCTGCTCGTGCCGAAATGGTGGATGTGAAATCTGGAGAAGTGATCGCTCGACCAAAGGCGAATTATTTCAATTTTTCGGCAGCATTTCAGAACGAATTTCGTCTGACTTCACACGATTGGAAACGGCGTCTTTCGGATTATGATCCGGCAGTGCGTCGAGAAATTATCGAAGGGATTGCCCAAGCTGGGGAAAATAAAATGGTGATGCTTCTGGAGGACTCTGGAATCACGGGTTCCGATGCTCGGTGAGATGGAAGTGCTGTGTGAATAGACTTCGCACCTGGTCCGATTTCGAAGGAAGAAGGGTGCTGGAGGCGAGGGGGGAAACCTGTGACGGCCCTTATGTTGGTGCGGCTATTTTTTCTTTCCGCAGCCACAGTCATGGCCGCAGCCACCGGTTTTTTTGGATTTGGAAATCCGGATGACGAAAATGATGGCGGTGATTACCACGATCCCGACCGCTGCCCAGGTTTGCCATTGGATGTCCATAGAGTCGGTTTTTTAATAGCCCAGGAGTTTGCCGATTTGGAAGACTGCGAGTGAGGCAAGGTAGGCGAAACCGGTCATAAAGACAAATTGGCCTCCCGCCCATTTCCAAGAGTTTGCTTCGCGGGCGACGACTGCCGTGGTGGGCAGGCATTGAAGGGCGTAGATGTAAAATACGAGCAACGAAATCATTGAAAGCGGCGTGAAGAGCGGTCGGCCGTCTGGCCATTTTGCTTCGGCCAATCGATCGCGCAGGGCGGTCCGGGTTTGCACTTCGTCGTCGGTTTCTTCGACTCGGAAAAGAATGGCGATGGATGAGTTGAAGACCTCGCGGGCTGCGAATGATGTCAAAATCGCAGTGCCCATTTTTCCGTCGAATCCGAGCGGTTGCACGACCGGTTCGATCACCGCACCGATGCGGCCCATGGCGCTGTGGGCGAGTTTGTCAGCGGCGTCGCCTTCGGAGGTTTTGGGGTAAGTGCTGAGTGCCCAGAGTAGAATCGAGAGTCCGAGAATGATCGTGCCCGCCTGTGAAACGAAGGCCCAGGCTCTGTCAAAAACGTGGCGGAAAATGTATCCCCACTGGAGATTTCGGTAGGGGGGGAGTTCGAGGAGGAAGTGGCTTGGTTTTGCGTCTTCGCCAAGGCGGCCTCGTAAAATCCGGGCGGTCACAAAAGCGGTGAGTGTCCCCAGAGCATAGATCGCAAACAGGATCGCCGCTTGTTTCCAGGTGCCTTCGCTTTCGTGCAAAAGCAGCGGAATGATGAGGAAATAAACCGGCAGTCGCGCCGAGCAGCTCATCCACGGAGCAACGAAAATCGTGACGAGTCGTTCCTTGGGAGAATGGATCGTCCGGGTCGCCATGACGCCGGGAATGGCGCAGGCGTAGGAGCTGAAAAGGGGGAGGAAGGCTTTCCCGCTCAGGCCGGCCTTTGCCATCACTCCGTCCATCAGATAGGCGGCCCGTGCCATGTAGCCGGAGCTTTCCAGGATGCCGATGAAAAGGAATAGCAGGACGATCTGTGGCAGGAAGACGAGAACTCCTCCGACGCCACCGAGGATGCCATCGACGAGCAGCGATTGCAGATCTCCTTCGGGAATTTTTGAAATGAGCCATTCGCCTAACATTCCTTGAGCATTTTCGATCCAGCCCATGGGGATCGAAGCAAAGGAAAAGATCGACCAGAAGACGGCGAAAAGAACAACGAGGAAGAAAACCCAGCCGAAGAAGGGATGGAGCAGAACGCGGTCGATGCGATCGGAGATCGTTTGCTGATGGGCGTCGGGGCGGCGGGCGGCGAGTGCGCAAAGTTGTTCGATGAACGAGCGGCGGGCGACGCCGGGATCTTCGGGGCCGTGGGCCCAGGGTGCGGATGGGTGGAAAGGCAGGGGGAAGCGTAGCGTTTGTTTCAGCTCGATGATGCCTTTGCCCGCATTTGCCTGCATGGGAATGACGGGGATGCCGAGTTCTTCGGAAAGTTTAATCGGGTCGAGCCGTAGGCCGGATTTTTCCGCGACATCGACCATGTTGAGCGCGAGCACGCAGGGCAGGCCTTGTTCGAGGACTTGGAGGGCCAGTTGCAGGTGGCGCTCGAGATTGGAAGAATCCACGACGCAGACGACGAGATCCGGTTTTGGTTCACCCGGAAGCATGCCGGTCAGGGCGTCGATCGCGACCTGTTCGTCCGGGGAATCCGCCCTGAGGGAGTAGCAGCCGGGCAGGTCGAGCACGCGGACTTTTTTCCCGTGAGGGGTGAATGTCTCACCGCTTTTTACGGAAACCGTGACGCCTGAATAGTTGCCAACGCGCTGGTTGGAACCGGTTAACGCATTGAAAAGCGTGGTTTTTCCTGAGTTTGGATTGCCAACGAGGGCAATCATGGCGGGAGCTTCTGGGACGGAAGACATGAGCGATGGGTGAAACCGGGTCAGGCGACCGGTGAAACGAGCACTTGTTCGGCGAGCTCCCGGCTGATCGCCAAGCGGGTGCCGCAGACCGAGCAGATCAAATTCCGACCGTCGGAAATTTTCCGCAGTTGGATGTTCTCACAAAATCCCAACTCGCGCAGTCGGTCGCAGCTTGGACCAGAGAGAACGCGAATTTGGACATCTGCACCGATTTTGACCTGATTCAACGTCACGGCTCCGCCAATTTCGTGAGAGGTTGATAGCGTGCGTGGCATCGGGGATAGAATCGCCAATTGAGACGGTCTTGCAACTAGAAAAAGGCGCGAGGCCTCACGGACTCGCGCCTGCGGGGTTGGCGGAATTAGCCGAGGATCACGTTTTTGTGAACAGTCGCCCAGTCGTCGAGGTTATTGAGGTTGATGGCGTCGAGGATTTTTCCGTCGTCCGGCAGACCGCTGGCGCTGAGAATTTCCTTACGGGTTTCGTCGTCATGGTTGTAGCCGACGATGGAATCGTTGAGTTTTGTGATGATTTCCGGAGCGATCGGGCCGCCGTTTTGCTCAAGAATCCAAGCTTCCAGTTGCGGATAGGAAGGTTTTTTCGTTTTGATGAAATCCGTGAAGACCGCTTTATCGATGCCGAGAGCGGAGAGGACCATGGAATCGTAACCGCCGCCGATTGCAGGATAGTCCGGGTTGAGTTTTCCGGCTTCGGCGAGTGAGACTTTCAGCCAGAGGCGTGGCAGATGGAGGATTCCGAGGGGGCCGGCGGTGCCGGAGCTGATGAGAGGTGTGATGGACATGAGTGGCAGTGGGTAAGGTTTGAGAGTGGCAAACAGCGGTTTGCCGCTTACAGACATCGGGCGTTTTGCGACGATTGCAACCGGTCTTTGAAAGATGGGAAACTTTTCTTGTTTCCTCCAGCCGCTAACCGGTTCAAATCGCGTTGCCGCAAATCACTCGCGCGGCGAAACTTTTACCTCCAAATTCTCATGTGGAAAGGCCGCTTCTCCCAAGACACCTCGTCGCTCGTCCAACAATTCGGTGAATCAATCTCCTACGACTGGCGGCTTTTCCCGCACGACATCGCCGGATCGATCGCCCATGCCCGTGCCCAGCGGGAAGCCGGACTGCTGACCGACGAGGAGTTTTCCTCCATCGAAAGCGGACTGCGCGGCATCAAGGCGGACATTGAGGCCGGAGCCTTCGAGTTCCGCACTTCGTTGGAAGACATCCATATGAATATCGAGTCCGAGCTGACCCGCCGGATCGGTGCTGCGGGGGCGAAGCTTCACACCGCGCGTTCGCGAAATGATCAGGTCGCGACGGATACCCGGCTTTATTGCCGGACGGAGATTGATGGATTGCTGCGGTCGATCACCGATTTGCAAAAGGCGTTGCTCGATCGGGCCGACCGGTATTCGGCAACGGTCATTCCCGGCTACACCCATTTGCAGCGCGGCCAACCGGTCACGGTGGGTCATCATTTCCTCGCATACGTCGAAATGCTGGAGCGGGATAAAAGTCGGCTCATCGATTGCCGGAAACGTCTCAATATTTCGCCGCTCGGATCGGGCGCGCTTGCAGGTTCGACGATCAATCTGGACCGGAAGGCGATCGCGGAAGAGCTCGGATTTGACGATGTCACTTATAATTCGATGGATGCGATCGCGGACCGGGATTACATCGCCGAGCTGCTTTTTGTGATTTCGCTGGCCGGGGTTCATCTTTCGCGGTTGAGCGAGGATCTGATTCTTTGGTGTTCTGCGGAATTTGGATTTGCGGCGCTTTCCGACGCGCATACCACCGGTTCCTCGTTGATGCCGCAGAAAAAAAATCCGGATGTCTGCGAATTGACCCGCGGGAAAACCGGTCGCTTGGTTGGCAATTTGATGAACCTCCTCGTCGCCGTCAAAGGTCTGCCTCTGACGTACAATCGGGATCTGCAGGAAGACAAACCGCCACTTTTTGATTCCGTCGACACGCTCCGGCTGATTCTTGCGGTGAACACGGAAATGATCGGTGCGATGGAATTAAAAGAGCAAAATTGCCGGTCTGCTGCGGCGGATCCGATGCTGCTTGCGACCGATCTTGCGGACTACTTGGTAAAAAAAGGCGTTCCTTTCCGTCACGCGCACGAACTTGTCGGCAAGGCCGTCGCCGAAGCCCTCGCGAGCGGAACCCCGCTGGATCAACTGGATTTCGAAGCGATCGATCCGGCTTACGGGCCTGACGCGAAAGACGTCTTCTGCATCGAGCGAGCCCTGAAATCACGGACCAATCCAGGAGCCCCTTCCATCGCTAACATCTTGGGCGAACTGGAAAAATGGCGGGAGCGGTTGATTTAAACAAGTGCCTTCGGTTCCGGTCTTGCCAAAGCAGTAAAACGCCATAGGGTTCGGGCCGAGCAGGATTTTCCTACCTCCGATGCCCGCCTCCGGCTGAGTGCTTCTGAATTTCACCCTTTTTCTCATGGGTCGAAATCGGCCAGCGGCCAGCGGCCACGAAATCGGAACCTCCTGCCAAACGGGCGGCGGCGCAAGCCGACCGGTTCTCGACGTTGGTAAAGCCCCTTCCGCATTGGCGCGGAGCTTCACCCCGGCAACAAAAAGCCGTTTGTCGGAATCCAGTCGGTCAGCACTCGGTCCTATTCCAGCATTGACGGATCGACCATCCGCCGCGCCAGGCCGCTCGTAACCAATGACCCATGCCAAAAACATGTCCAACGTAACACAAGATCCCCGGGACTCGGGAGACAATCGACGCCGCCGCTCACGCGGAGGCCAAAATCGCCGTAACAACAATCAAGACCGCCGTGGTGGTGAGCGTGGTTCCGGCCAAGGGGGCGGACGCCAGCAAGGCCGCAACCCTCAAGGCCAAGGCCGCTCCGAGGAATTTCGCCCTCAAGGCGGCGGCAGCCGTCCGGCTCGCAAGTATTCCGCTCCGAAGCTGACGCTTTGGCAGAAAATCCTCAAAGCGGTCGGCCTCTACAAGGAACCGGTTCGTCCGGCCCGTCCTGAGCGGAAAGCAGACCCCGCAAAACCGGCGGCCGAAGCCCGTGTCAAATCGAACACTCGCAACGCCCGCACTCAGGAAAAAGATGCCGCTCCTCAAGGGCAAGGCAAAGCACGCCGTGAAGGCAATCGCGAGCGGAACACCCGTGGCGGTGACCGCGACAGTGTGGAATCGGCCCGCGTTTACGTTGGTAACCTTTCTTACGACGTCAGCGAAAGTGATCTTCAGGATCTCTTCAAAGGCATCGGTGGAGTGCGCAATGTGGAAATCGTTTACAACCGCAGCACCCATCGCTCGAAAGGCTACGGCTTTGTGGAAATGCTTCACATTGACGAAGCAAAGCGTTCCGTGGAAGTTCTGCACGATCAACCGTTCATGGGACGTAAGCTGACCGTTTCCGGTGCCAAATCCAAAGGCCAAGACGAGCGCGAGGACAAAGAAGATCGTCCGGAGCGCAAGCCACGTCCGGTTCAAGTTGCCGTAGCTCCGGCCGCAGTCGCCCCGGTCGCCGCACCGGTTGAAACCGTTACGAATCTCGCAGAGCCTTACGCTCAAGAAGTCGTCGCAGCGGTCGAGAACGTCGAAGCCGTGGGTGCGCCACCGGTGATCGTCGAAGCCGTCGAGCACCATGTGGCCGATGCGGTTGAAGGTGATTTCACTCCTTCCGAGTCGGTTGAGAAAAAAGACGAGATCGCCTGATCCCGGATTTTGAAAATTTCAGCCCCGTCCGGATTTCGTCCGCGACGGGGTTTTTTGTTTGTTCGTCGGTTTATAATCCGCTTTGGCGGATCAGCTCGCGAAGTTGGATCTGGAATTCAACGATGTCTTCCTGGCTCGGCGAGTACCCTGGAGTGTCTGGATCGAGACCTGGGCGACCGGTTTGATCGAGCATCCAAATCGCCGTCTCGCCATCGCTGAAGGTCACTTTTCCACTGACCAAAGAACCGGGCAGCGCCAGATGGTCCATGGTTGCGTGAACCTTTCCCGGGGCGACCGGTTTTTCCGGCTCGGCGACTGGCTCGGCCTTTGGCTCTTCCTTGAGTTCCAAACCCAGATCCAGAACCAAAAAACGAGTGTCCATGTAGGTGATGCTCAGGCTGAACTCGTCTTTCAACCGGCGTTGCAAATCGGACATCGTGGCTCCTTCGGCAGCCCAACGGCTGAGGGCGTCTTTTTGTTCGGGAGAAAGTTTGCTGGCGCTGGACATGGACCTGTTGTGGCGGGTTGGGATCGCTAGGCCAAGCCTCAAGAATGGGAATCAACTGCCGGTCGCTTCACGCCGGGCGCGCACTGCCAATCGGAACGCCTGTCGCTCGCCATAACGTTTGACTGAAAAGCGGATGCTGCGTCGTTCGCCACCGCCGGGAGACCAGGTCGCCTGCCAAAAATAGTAAATCGCGCCACCCGGTCCGGGGATGGTGACTTTGGAAACACCGACCACTCCTGAAGAATTTCGTGCCGACGGTGAGCAAACCCGAGCAGCGGCGTTTTCGGTGAATTGCTTCAAAATCGCGTCCCGCCAGTTCTTTGCGGCTTCAAAGGATCCTTCGGGGCCGCCATGGCCTCGATCGGCGAAATATTTTCCATATTTTACGCCGCGCCGTTGTAAGCGGACCTGCCAGCCGAAGGTGCTGTTTTCAGCCCGTTCCATGCGCGTAATCGCGAAATTTTCCGTTTCTTGTCCCATGACTCCATGAAAAACTTCGAGCGGGCGGACTGAAAGTCAACCGACTTTGCCACCGGTTTTCGACTTGCTCTTGCTTGAGGATCGCATCGCGGGAAAGCTAGGTCGTGCTGGAAACGCTCCGCGATTATTTTGGATTCGAAACGCTCCGCGATGGACAGGAACCGGTCATTCGGGCCCTGTTAGAAGGACGCTCGGCCCTCGCGGTGTTTCCGACCGGCGGAGGAAAATCTCTCTGTTATCAACTTCCGGCGCTGATGTTGGATGGGCTGACACTCGTGATTTCGCCGCTGATCGCGCTGATGAAAGATCAGGTGGACGCGCTCACCGTGAAAGGGATTGCCGCGGCGAGGCTCGACTCGACCTTGGATGCGGAAGAGGTGAGGAAAGTGTACGATCAACTTTCCCGAGGGACGCTGAAATTGCTGTATATCGCTCCGGAAAGGCTGGCGAACGAGGCGTTTCGAAAACGTCTGAAAATGCTGCCGATCGAATTGGTGGCCATTGATGAAGCTCATTGCATTTCCGAATGGGGGCATAACTTTCGGCCGGATTATCTCAAACTTGCGAAGATATGTCGTTCCTTAAAAATTCCACGGGTTTTGGCTCTGACGGCCACGGCGACGCCGAAGGTTTCACGTGAAATCCGAAAACATTTCCGGATCGCGGCGGCGGATCACATTCAACTGAGCTTTCATCGCCCGAATCTCGACCTCCGTGTGACCCCGTGCGACGCCGGTGACCGAAAGCGGATTCTGTTAGACCGGCTGCGCGAGGTGGACGGGGCGGCGGTGGTTTATGTGACGCGACAGGAGACGGCCGAGGAAATTTCCACCTATCTTGCGAAAAATGGGATTTCCTCGCGAGCATATCACGCGGGCCTGCCTGCGGAATTCCGGGCGGACGCACAAGCAGGCTTCATGGCGGGTGATACCCGGGTGATTGTGGCGACGATCGCGTTCGGGATGGGAATCGATAAAGCGAACATTCGCGGCGTTTATCATTACAACCTCCCGAAAAGTCTGGAAAATCATACGCAGGAAATCGGTCGCGCGGGGCGCGATGGAAAACCGGCGATCTGTGAGCTGCTCGCTTGCTCGGACGATCTCACGGTGTTGGAAAATTTTATCTACGCTGACACGCCGTCGCCAAAAGCATTGGTCAATCTTATCGACCGGGTCCTGCGAGTCGGAGAGGTGTTTGATGTTTCGCCGTATGATTTATCGATCACTTGTGATATCCGGCCCATGGTCATTTCCACGCTGATGACGTATCTGGAAATCGACGGAATCCTCGAAGCGACCGGTGTTTTTTATGCGACCTATCGGGCTCGATTGCTGAGAACGAAGGATCAGATTCTCGCTGGCCGATCGACATCCGAACGGAAATTCATCGAGCGCCTGTTGGACCAGGGGGAAATGAAACGCTGGTGGTTGTATTTTTATCCGTCGAAGCTCGCGGAACAGTTCAGCGTTTCGCGTGAAAAAGTGGTTTCTGCGATCAGCGGCATGGAAGCCGCAGGAGATATCATTCTGGAAGTCTCCGGGGTGAGACAAGGCTACAAGATCAAGAAAGATCCTGGAGATCTGAAAGTTCTGACCGATCGCCTGACGGATCTGTTTCAGCAACGCGAACTCGCGGATCTGGCTCGCCTCAAACAGGTGCTGAATTTAACGTCGCACCGCGGGTGTTTAACGGCGTATCTGACCAAACATTTCGGCGAAACGCTTTCCGAACCCTGTGGTCATTGCGATCGATGCCGAGGGGTTTTGGCGAAACCGGTTCGGCGTTCGAAATCACGGTCTGCGAGTTTGGAAGAGCGGATCGCCGTGCGAAATCTGGTCGATGAGCGCCACGCCGCGCTCTCCACGCCGCGTCAGTTGGCGCGGTTTCTTTGCGGGCTTCCGAGTCCGGCCGCGACCCGGGCACGATTGAGCAAACACGATGCGTTCGGACTTTTGTCCGATCTGCCGTTTGCTGACGTTCTGGTGATCGCCGAATCGGCGTGAGCGTCCCTTCAGAGGCTGCGAAGCCAGTCGTGGAATTTCGCGGGGTCGTTCGGGAAGCTGATGGCAACTTTTTCGCGATCCGCAAGAACCGCCAGGCGTTCCGGGATCTCGATCGCATCCTGGCCGAGTTCCGCGTCGATGACGTCGAGGAATTTCGAAGGGTGGGCGGTCTCAAGCGAAATGGTCGCCGAACCGGGGTGGGACGCGCGCCATTTGCGCGCAGCGAGCCAAGCGACCGCGCCGTGGGGGTCGATGACGTAGCCGTGAACGGATTTCACTTCGCGGATCGCGGCGCGCGTTTCCTCGTCGCTGAAGGCCATGCCGGAGATTTTTCCCCGCATGTCGGCCCACGAATTTTTGAACAGCGACTGCATGCGGACGAAGTTCGAGGGCGAGCCGACGTCCATCGCGTTGGAAATCGTGGTGACGCTTGGGCGGGGGGCGTATTCACCGGAAAGGAGATAAGCTGGGACGACGTCGTTGCGATTCGTCGCTGCGATGAAATGATCCACGGGCAGTCCGAGCCGAGCGGCGAGCAAACCGGCGGTGAGGTTGCCGAAATTTCCGGAAGGTACGACAAAGACCGGAGCGACGTTCTCCGGAAGTTGGCGAGCACTATGGATGTAGTAGAAACTTTGCGGGACCAACCGGGCGAGATTGATCGAGTTCGCGGAAGTGAGATTGAGCGTTTCGGAGAGTTCTTGGTCCAGAAACGCGGATTTCACCAGCGCTTGGCAATCGTCGAACGAGCCGTCGATTTCCAAGGCCTTGATATTTCCGCCGAGTGCGGTGAGCTGTTTTTCCTGAAGACCGGAGACTTTTCCTTTCGGGTAAAGGATGATGACGCGAGTGCCTGGCACGTTAAGGAACGCGGAAGCGACGGCGCCGCCGGTGTCACCGGAAGTCGCCACCAGAACCGTAAGCTCACGATCTTCGTCGCGCGTCAACCAAGCCATCAACCGGGCCATGAAACGGGCACCAAAATCTTTAAAGGCCAATGTCGGACCGTGGAAAAGCTCAAGAATGTGATCACCGGGCGCGAGGGTCACCAGCGGCGCGTCGAAGGCGACGGTGCCGTTGACAATTTCGCGAAGCGCGTCTTCTGGAACGTCCTCGCCAAAAAAGGCGTTGGCGACTTCGAAGCCGATTTCTTGAAAGCTCAGCTCGCGGTGGTTTTTCCAAAAGTCATCGCCGAGCACCGGCAGCGTGTCCGGCATGTAAAGGCCATTGTCCGGTGGGAGTGAACGAAGGATCGCTTCTTTCAGCTCGACGCGATGAGCCGGGTTGTTGGTGGAATGGTAAAGCACGTTAGAATGATTGGAGATTTAGAGGCGCTTCCTTTAGCATCCCGCGCGACCACGACATTGAATTTTCGCTGCGTCGGTAGGCAGATTTTAACCGGAATGAGGTCGAGAGCCAGCGGAAACCGGTCAGCCTTGGATCACATGCACGCCTTTGGTGTTGATGCGTGAGACGTACGTTTGATTGGTGAGCGGGACGGCCGAGAAGACTTTGGAGATCGCTGCGGCGACTTTGACGGCGATTTCTTCCCCTTCGCAGAGGGCGAAGACGCTCGGGCCGGCACCGGAAATGGAGAAGCCTAAAGCCCCTGCGGAAAGGGCGGCGCGTTTGGCTTTGTAGAAATCCGGGATCAGCTTTTGACGGCGTGGCTCGGCGATCACGTCGTGGATCGAACGGGAAATGAGGCCGTAATCCTCTTGGATCAGTCCGCAGAGGAGTCCGCCGAGATTGCCGATTTGTTGGGTGGCGTTTTCGAGCGGGATCTCTTTCGGGAGGATTTCGCGGGCAACTTTGGTCAAGATTTCGATGTCGGGATGAACGACGGCCGCCCAGAGGTTTTTGGGAGCCGGAAGTTGCGCGACGTCGAGCTCGACATTTGATCGGATGAAAACGATGCCGCCGAGCAGGCAGGGGGCGACGTTATCGGCGTGCCATGCACCGTCAGCAAAAGCTTCACCCGCCATCGTGAAGGGCAGGAGCTGTTTGCGACTGAGAGGCTCGCCGATCAGTTTGTTGACGGCGTAGGCGCCGGCGACTGCGGAGGCCGCGGACGATCCGAGACCGGAACCGAATGGCATCTTTTTATGAATTTCCATTTCGATGCCGCGGTCCATCATGCCGAGGTGTTTCAACAGATCGAGGGCGGCGACGCCGGCGGTGTTTTGTGCCGGATTTTTGGGAAGTTTTCCATTATCCCCGGTGATTTTGGTGATGTGAAGACCCGGTTTTTCGGAATGGCGGACGACAACCTCATCGCCAGGAGCGTCGATGGCAAAGCCGAGGACGTCGTAGCCGCACGCGACATTGGCGACGGTGGCGGGGGCGAAAACGCGGATTTCAGAGGAATTGGACATGAGAAAAAAAGCGGGAAAGCCTGAATCGGGAGACCCCCGGTTGGCGGGGGCGGAGTCTTGACCGGTCTGTGGACGACTTTCAAGTCCGGAGAAAGCAAGAAAATGCAACATCGGACATTGAACGCCCAACATCGAACCTCGAACGAATGCATTGAGCCGCGTGGCTCGAAGATTTTAAAAGAACCAACCGGTTTTGGACTTTCGGCGATAGGAGCCGTCGCCGACGGAAAGGACTTCGAGGCGGGTGCGGGCGATTCCTTGATCGTAGAAGCCGAGCTTTTTGGCGGCGCGTGGGGTGACGTCGAGATGGCGACCCGCGATGAAGGGGCCGCGATCATTGAGACGAATTTTGACGGATTTTCCGTTTTCGAGATTCGTCACTTTGATCAAAGCGGGCAGGGGGAGGGTTTTGTGGGCACCGGTGAGGTGCCAGGGATAGACTTTTTCGCCCAGCGAGGTGTTCCCGCGAATGAGGCCGAAAAATTTCGATTCATTATACCAAGAGCACCGACCGGTTTCGGTGTATCCGAGGGCCTGATCGACGCTGAGCGGATGGTAAGTTTGCCCGCGAACGGTGTAGGACCGTGTCTGGTAACCTTCGTAGCCGCCGGGGCGGGAAACGCAGGAGGAGAAGAGCGAAAGAGCAGTTCCGAGGAGAAAAAACCGAATGACTGAAAAGGGAAGCGTCACGGTTTTTGAAACTGCTATCGATTCGCTGAAGGGGTTTTATTTGCGCTCGCGAATGACCTGAAGGGTGGTGGCGACTTTTTCCTTCATTTCTTTACCCGGTTTGAATTTGACCGCAGCGCGGGCAGGGATCGGGACGTCCTTGCTTGGATCTTTTGGGTTGCGACCGATTTTCGCCTTCATCTCACGTACCTGGAAGGCACCGAAATTCCGCATGACTACGGTGTCGCCGTGGGCGAGGGATTCCGTGATTTCGTCGATGAGGGTTTGAACGACCTCAAAGACGTTTTGCTGAGTGACTTCGATGCCCTTGGCGCCAAGTTGATCGGTGATTTTAATGACGAGTTCTCGCTTTGTGATTGTGGCCATGGGACTTGTAAGGGGTGGAGTAGTTAGGATACGCGGGGAGTTCAGACCATAAAATGGATCTTTTGTCCCGCAAAAATCGATTAGCCCGATGCGATTTTCGTGCCATCTGGCTCAGAATCATCGGATAGCGAAGGGTTTGGTGATAAAACGGCAGAAGTGGTGCGAAAATGAAGCTTGGCGATTTTTGATAATGCTTCTTTTCCATGGAGGGCGACCGCTTCTTTGGCTGCTTGGACAACAGAATCCGACGCTCCGAGCGGGAGTTTTACCCCTCCTGCGGCGGACGTTTTGTCGATCCAATCGATGAACCGTTCGCGTGCGAGGATGGAGGCGGCGGCGACGGCGGTGTCGGATTCTCCTTTGGTTCGTTGTTCGAGAGTGATGGTGAGTCCTTTTTCGCGGAGCGCGCGTTGAAGCACTTCCGGGCGGGCGAATTGGTCGCTAAGCGCGCGGGGGCAATCGGGGCGGGATGCGACGAGTTTTTCGATCACTCGGGCGTGGCCCCAGGCGAGCAAGCGGTTGAGATTTCCGAACGACGCGTGCATTTCGTTGTAACGCTCGGGACCGATGGAGACGACTTCGGTCGTGCAGCCGGGCGTTTCGCGAATGATCGCGGCGAGCTTACGAATGCGGGCGGGGCTGGTGACCCGTTTGGAATCCATGATGCCGGCTTCGATCAAGCGCCGGGCGATGGTGGCATCGGTATAGGCACCGGCGATGACCAGAGGTCCGAAGAAATCTCCCTTGCCGCTCTCATCGATGCCGAAGTGAGGGGAAAACCGGTCGGGATCGAGAATCTCTTCGTAGCCGAGGCGGGCTTCTCCGGTGATTTCGGGTTCGAGGGTGAACCGGATGAAGTCTTCGGTGTCTTTTCCCTGAATCAGAACTTTCGGCCCTTTTTCATAAACCGTGACGTTGAGTTTTCCCTTGCGGGCGGAAAACAGGGCGTAGGGCTTCGGCATCAGTTCGTAGCCGTCGCGTTCAAGAATCGATCGCAACTTTTCCGCTTGGGCGAAAGTGAGAGGAGCGGTGTGAGTGGTCACGGCTGAAATGATGCCGCGAATGGGAAGTGATCTCAAGGTTCAAGCGCACAAGATGCTCTTGCCAGAGAAAATCGGGACGCATAGGGTAAGTCGTAATGAAGCCCTTGATCCCGACTTGTTTGATAGGAGCGCTCGCCCTGTTTGTGGTAGCGCAAAACCCGTCGCCCGACACCCCGCCGCCGGGCGCGATGGAAAAAATCTCCGAAGCTCTGCCCGCAGAAGCTTATGCCAAACCGAAGAAGGACCGCAAGGTGCTGATTTTTGCGAAAACCAATGGATTCCGGCACGCCTCGATTCCCACCGGTAAACTCGCGTTGGCGGAAATGGGAAAAAAGACCGGTGCCTTTGAAGCGGTCGTCAGCGATGATTTGGCGAATTTCGAAGAGGACGCGTTGAAAACATTCGACGCGGTATGTTTCCTGAACACGACCGGCAGTTTGTTTATGCCTCATCCGGAGCAACTGAAAACGATGTCGGACGACGAGAAGAAGGCGGCCCAGGAAACGTCGGAGCGGCTTCAAGGGAACTTCATGAATTTCGTCCGCAATGGCGGCGGCTTTATCGGTATCCATTCGGCGACCGATACGTTTTACGATTGGAAGGAATACGGCGAGATGATCAACGGTTACTTTGACGGTCACCCATGGGGTGCCGGAACGCCGGTGAGCATCAAGGTCGAGCCGAGCCAGGAAGCGAATCCCTTGGTGGCGATGTTCGAAGGTCAGAATGTCGAATTTCCCGAAGAAATCTATCAGTTGAAGGCTCCCTACGATTCAAAATCGGTTCAGATGCTGTTGCGTTTGGACACGGAAAAAACGGACATGACACTCAAAGGCATCAATCGGACGGACAAGGATTTCGGTGTGGCCTGGGTAAGAAACTGGGGCAAGGGCCGCATGTTCTATTGTTCGTTGGGACACAACAACGAGATGTATTGGCATCCAAAAGTCATCCGTCATTATCTCGCGGGCATTCAGTGGGCGTTGGGTGATCTCGACGTTCCGTTGAAAGAAGGACTTTGATATTTCTGGCGACTCGCCGAAACGAAAAACCGGTGTCGGGCAAATCCGACACCGGTTTTTTTTTGGATTGTTCATTAACGTCCGCGGCGTTCGTCTTCGGCAGGCGAAGGCTCTGGTGCGCGTTGGCGGCTTCGCTCTTCCGTTTCGCGCTGTTGGCGAGCTTGTTCCTGTTGTTGCTGGCGAGCTTGTTCCTGTTGTTGCTGACGGGCTTGTTCCTGCTGCTGTTGACGAGCTTGTTCCTGTTGTTGCTGGCGAG
>DBTN01000022.1 GCA_002307065.1 Akkermansiaceae bacterium UBA1315
GGAATCACGGACCGTTGGCCCGAAATTTTGAACCTGGGATCGGAAAACAGATTTGGGTGCGACTGTGAGCCTATGCGATGGCCGGACTCAAGTCCGGGATCCCGTTTCGCCGCCCCCAGAGGTGGCGGGTATTTTTGATGAAAAAATTGTTCTACGAACCGATCACGCAAGGCATCAGGACGCCGTCGCTCATGCCGTGGATTTTCTTTTTATCCGCAGGAACGAGGGTGGCCAAGCATCCGCCGAAAGTGGTTTCGCCGGCGGAGTTGGTGAAGAAATACGGGCAGAGGCGAACGCGGCCTTGCATCATTTCGATGGATCCGTCGTTTCGGAAAACCGGGTGTTCAATGCGCCGGCCTTCGCGGAACTCCTGAAGGATCCACGGCTGTTCGGAAGATTGGTCGAGGGCACCGGTCAGCAATTCAGCCCACTCTTTCGCGGGCAGGTCGTGGCCGATGAAGACGCCGCGTGATCCCCAAGCGGTTTCGTGGAAACCGGAGATTTTCAGGACGAGTTGGCGTTCCTTTTGGCTGAAGGCGGCGACTTCTTCCCAAGAATGAGCGTTGAGTTTTGGCAATGCGGCGTGTGGCGGGAGCGGGGTGGGATCGAGCACCCAGCCGAATGGGACGAGATCGCGCAGTCTTTTTAAATGGCTGCCGCGAAGGGTTTGTTCCCACACTTTTTTCAGAGCGGGCGACCAGAGCAGGGCCAGCCAGAGTTTGTCTTCCAGATGGGGTTTGAACGGAGGGGTGATCTGAAGTTTTCCGGCGGCGGAAAGGTCGGCGAGGCGGCGTGCAGAGGGCACGGATTCCCAATCAAACAGCTCGAAGAACCGGTAGAGTTCTTTTCCATCCGGTTCGTATTCTTCGGCGGCGACGACTTTCCAGGCATTGCCGAGTTGAGCGGTCAGCCATTCCATTTCGGGCCGGTAGTCGTTGGCCTCATCGGACACGAGAACCGATCCGCCTTCGGGAAGCAGGGAGCGGAAACCTTCGATCATGCCATCCGGCCCGCCTAAAACGTCAAAACCCGCTTTTGAATAAATTTGCGCCAGCCAAGCTGCGACGCCGATCCCGCCGGGGACGCTATCGAGCTCAGTCATGGAAAATCCGTCGTCGGTGAGAATCAAATCCGGTCGGATGACCCGGGGAAACTGCTCGGCGGTTCCGGGTTGCGTTTGCAGTTTCGCCAGCCAGTCCGGTTTTCCTTCATCGAGCAATTCGGCCAGCCAGCCGGGAAGTTTGCCTGAGGCGCTGCGGCGGTAGAGCGAGTCGCAGGCTTGTTGAAACCGGGCGAGGGGATGGCCCAGAGACATCATTTGTCGGGCTTCTGCCGACGTCAATTTCAGCGGTTCTGGCGACCAGCGCCAGGCTCCGCCGCCAAATAATCCGCCTTTTGGCAATCCATCGCGTAGGTCGGCAAGGCTCAGTCCCATCTCGGCGGTAGTTTCCACCGGTTTCGCGGGATGCCAAGCGCGGATTCGAAATCGGGTTAAAACGGATCCGAGTCAGCCTATAAACAGCGTCGGGTTTTTGCTGCGGTTGCCAAGTGAGTCAGGACTTTCACGGTGTCTTCCCAGCCGATGCATGCGTCGGTAATGGATTGGCCGCGCATCAACGTTGAGCGATCCGATTGGGCCTTTTGATTTCCTTCGATCAGATGGGATTCGATCATCACGGCGGCGATGGTGGGAGATCCTGCGGAAATTTGGTCGGCGAGAGACTGGGCGACGACCGGTTGATTGCGGAAATTTTTGGAGGAATTGCCATGAGAGCAATCGATCATCACGCGCGGCGGAAGATTTTGTTCGATGAGCATTTTTTCCGCGTCGGCGATCGATTGGGGATCGTAATTTGGGCCGCTTTGTCCGCCGCGAAGGATGAGATGGCAGTCGCTATTACCGGTGGTGGAAACGATGGCACACAGACCTTGATGAGTGACTCCGAGAAAATGGTGGGGTCGTGAAGCGGATTGGATCGCATCGAGCGCGATCTGGATCGAGCCACTCGTTCCATTTTTGAAGCCGATGGGCATGGACAAACCGGAGGCTAATTCGCGATGCAATTGGCATTCAGTCGTCCGCGCGCCGATCGCTCCCCACGCGATCAGGTCGGCGAAATATTGGGGAGAAATCGTATCGAGAAATTCCGTCCCGGCGGTCATCCCAAAAGATGCGAGGTTGAGCAAAAGCTCGCGGGCGGAACGAAGGCCGTGGTTGATGTCGAACGAATCATCCAGATGTGGATCATTGATGAGGCCTTTCCAGCCGACGGTGGTGCGGGGTTTTTCGAAATAGACCCGCATGACGACCAGGAGGTCATCCGAGAGTGAGCGGGCCAATTTTTCGAGTTTCTCACCATATTCCAACGCCGCATCGGTGTCGTGGATCGAGCAAGGGCCGACGAGGACAAGCAATCGGTCGTCGTCGCCACGCAGGATGTTGGCGGATTCCGAGCGGACTTTTGAAATGAGCTCACTGCTTGAATCGGGCAGCGGGAGATCATATTGAAGGATCGCCGGTGAAATGAGGGGGCGGGTTCCGGAAACTCGAAGGTCTGACGTCTGAATCACGGAACAAGCGTAAAGCCGGGTAGGCTTCCGGCAAGTCAGGGATGGTCACAAAGTTTCCGACAGATCGTGCAATACGCATGTTTTTGTTGCGAGATCGTGGGAAATGCGAATTCTTCTATGATGCGGATGTTGTTTTTTGGACTGATTATCAGATAGTTAGATCGTCAGTTGAGTTTGGCTAACTTTATGCAATAGGATTCACACACTTGAAGAACGATGCTCAACTGGACACTCACTTTTCTCATTCTCGCGCTCGTCGCAGCCGTGCTCGGCTTTTCGAGCTTGGCGGGGAGTGTTGGAGCTATCGGCCAGATCCTGTTTTTCGTTTTCTTGTTCTTGCTGGTGGTTTCGGCATTAACCAGAGTGTTGCGCGATCACGATACGTGACTGATATCCCATGAAAAATAAATCCGTGCGCATGCTTTGCGCTTTTTCGATCTTGCCGCTCCTTTCCACGGGTGGACTTGCCCAGGTTGGGGAATCTCCGGTTCTCGGGAAAGAGTTTGTCGATGACGATGAAGGATATCTGACCGTCTATTTCGACAACGATATTTTTGGAGGAGAAGACCAAGATTATACCAATGGTTTCCGGCTTTCTTGGATTTCGGACGATCGGAATGTTGAGGACCTTGGGCCGGTGCAGCGAGTGTTGCGCAGGTTTTCGGGAGATCCGGATAGTTTTGCACCGTTTCGTTCGATCACCGGTTTTGAGGATCCGAAAAAGATCCGATATAACTACGGTTTTTCCCTCACGCAGTTGATGTTCACTCCTGAGGATTCGTATCCGTCCTCGCAACCCGAAGGACAGAGAAGATATGCAGGGTGGTTAGGTCTTGGATTGTCGCTTCATGTGAAAGATGACGCCGTTCTGAACTCGATCGAATTTATCATTGGAACGACCGGTCAAAACTCGCTGGCGGAAAATACTCAGGATTTTATTCACGAACTGAAGGGTTCCGATAAATTTAACGGTTGGGACGACCAAATTCCTAATGAGATTACGGCTGATTTGAGTTTTGTGCAAAAACGCCGGGCGGACTTTTTGAACATGGGAATCGGCAACCTCCGGATGGATGGTCTGACGGAATGGGGCGCGCATCTCGGAACGTTTCGGACGGAAGCTCACCTTGGTGGGTTGGTTCGTGTCGGGTTTAATCTTCCGCCGGATTTCTCCGATCCGCGGATCACATCGACCGCCTATTCTCACCGGTATTTCGGGACCGATGGGGCGTATGTGGGAAACTGGTCGGTTTACACCTTGTTTGGCGCGAAGTTGCATGGAGTCGCTTATGATGCGACTTTGGACGGACCGGTTTTTCATGATTTTGAAACCGGGAACAAACGGACGCCGCTCGTAGCAGAGTCGTTTTTTGGATTTGGCGTCCGCTACCGGAGCGTCGAGGTGAGCTATGTTCACACTTGGCGGACCGAGGAGTATCGCGAGCAGGATGGAATTTCCGACTTCGGTTCAGTCGCCGTGCGGATGCGATTTTAGGAATTTTCCAGCGCGTGGTTGGCGGCTTCGACCGCGGACCACCAAGCTTCAACCAACGTGGGATGATAGTGCGGGATGGCGAGATATTCGCTGACGGTCATGCCTTTTTCGACCGCGAGTTGGATCGCCTGTGATGTCTCAATCACTTCCGGTCCGGCGGCTGCGGCTCCGATGATGCGGATGGATTCACGATCGACGATGACCTTCACGAATCCGTGGCGCGAATCTTTGATGATTCCTTTTCCCTGATCAGAATAGTCCTGTCGACCGGTCACGGTTCGGATTCCGTTCTGGTGGGCGGTTTTTTCGTTGAGGCCGATTTCGACGCACTGTGGATGGGTGAACCAACCGGTCGTCGCCGTATCGCGGTCCCATTCCGGAGCGACGCTGGAATGATCCTGGCGGACCAGGCGCGCGGCGTTGGTCGCGGCGATTTGTCCTTGGATTACGGCCAGGTGGACGATGGGTAGGGTGCTCGAACAATCGCCGACGGCGAAGATATGCGAAAGCGAAGTGACCGTGCGTTCGTCGCTCACGATGCGCTGTCGGTCCATCAGAATGCCAATTTGTTCGAGATTCAGTCCACGAGTGTTCGGAACGCGACCGGTGGCGATCAGTAAGGCGTCTGCTTTGACCGGTTCGTGGTCACCCTTGAGCTGGATGTCAAAAAGGTCGTCGGAATAACTCACGTGCTGGGGTTCCGAGCCGGCGATGATATCGATACCACGGTCCTTGCTTTCGCGTTCGATCGCTTCGGAAATTTCGGGATCATGGCCGGATAGCACCGTTTCGCTGCGACCGATCATCGTGACCTTGCTGCCGAGTCCTTCGAACAAATGAGCGCATTCCATTCCGATCGCGCCGGTTCCGACCACAGCGAGATGCTTGGGAAGATAGGGGAGGCGCACGACGTCATCACTCGTCCAGAAAGGTGTTTGGTCGAGGCCTGGAATGTCTGGGATATGAATGGTGGAACCGGTTGCGATGATAAAAGTGGAGGCCTTCAGTTCGATCGTTTCGCCCTCGTTGGTGTTAACGGTGATGACATGGGGTGAAAGAAATTTCGCGCTTCCACGGATCAATTCGTAACCGGCGTTTTTCATTTCCGAAACTCGGTATTCGCGAAATTCGGTGGTGAGTTTTTCCACGCGTGCGCGCAGGGCGTCTACGTCCAAGGTCGCGGGAGCGGTCTGGATGGCGAAGGTTTCCGCCTCGCGGATTTCGCGCATGCGATTGGCGGTTTCGATCAAGGTTTTTGAAGGCATGCAGCCCCGGAGAATGCAGAGGCCTCCGAGGGTTTCCGCCGACTCGATGAGTGCGCAGGTGAGTCCGAGTTCGACGGCGGTGGACGCGGCCGAATGACCAGCGCTGCCGCCGCCGATGACGATGACTTCAAACGGGGGATATGATTTCATGACTTTGAGGTAAACCGGGTGGATGCCAACCGGTTTGATCGCGGAGGAATCCGGTGGTGGAAGTGGGGGTGAATTGACCTTCGTCGAAAACATAGCGGATGATTTCAATGTGGTCATCCTCGATTAAAATTTCGTGGAAGCCTTGAGGTTCACCTTGGAGCCGGGTTGAGCAAACTGTGGCTGCCTGAGAAACGACGCAGGTCCATCCATTCACCGAACCGGCCACGGCCAGAAGCGATCGATGGAAATGACCGCAGAGCACCAGGTCTATTTGGCATTCGGAAATGGCGGACAGCAGGGCCGGCAAGGGTTTTACGACGGATCGAGTGTGATTGGGTGGAGCGAGCAGCGGATGATGAAGCACCAGAATGCGAAAATCTCGCTCGGCGTTCACAAACCGGTTTTTCATCCGCGAGAGCTGCCTTGACGAGAGAATGCCTTCTGACCAATCGGCATGAAAACCGAAGGCCCGCGTGCTGTTCAGGCTGACGACATGAAATCCGGGAGATTTGAATTCGGGCTCCAGGGTTTTTCCGAAGTAAGATTGATAACGGCGGAAGGGGGTGAAAAACCGGTCGAGGGGCTGGTTCAGTCCGGGCACGTCGTGGTTGCCGGGAATCACGAGATAGGGCGTTGGCAGCGAAGCGACGAATTGTTTTGCCTCCGTAAGTTCCTCGTGTCGTGCGCGCATGGAAAGGTCACCGCTGAGGATGGTGAGATCCGGTGAAAGTTCGGCGGCTTTCGCGAGGAAAATTTCTGCGATCGACGAATCCGCCGCGCCAAAGTGGGGATCCGAAAGATGAAGAACGCGCGTCATCCCTTCTGAGGGGGTTGATCGGTTAGATTGGCTTCTGTGGACAACACGCGGAGGTGGCCGGGAAGAATCCGGAACTGGATCGGAAATTTCAGCCGCAGAATTTCCCCGTCCAGCATGACCGTGCAGTGATGGCGACGGACCGATCTCAGAACGATCGATTCCGCTTTGAGAATTTGCAGATCCGGATTTTGTTCCTGGCGGCCGAGAATGTAATCGAGCATTCCACGCAATGCGGCCGCAGAACTTTTTTGGGTGCCGATGTAAGCGGTCATCGTGCCCGAGCGGAAGTCGGTGCGGGCGGGGACGACACCTGCGGTCGGTCGGTAACGGCCGGGAACAAAAGCAGTGAACTTGGTTTTGGCCCGACCGGTTTGACCATTCGCACTCCAGGAAATCGGAAGCGGACGAGCGCGGGCGAAGATCCGTGGCAACCCGGTCAACAGTCTCCACGATTTTTTCCACCAGTGGCCGCCGTGATCGCGCCGTTCGAAAATTCCGGCAAATTCGGGATAAAAGCCTAGGATGGTCGTGCACAGGCAGGCATGACCCGAGACATCCAGCACATCGATCGGGAAGGAATCTGCGGCGGCGAGGAATTTCGCGGCGTTTTCCATTTCCAACGGGACGCCCAAGTCTCGGGCAGCGAGATTGAAGGTGCCCATCGGCAGAACCCCGAGGGCGATACCGGTTCCGCCCAACAATCGCGCGGCGGTGGAAACCGTGCCGTCGCCACCGGCGATGATGAGACCGTCGATGCCGGTTTGGATGGCCTTTTCGATTTCGGACTCGATGCGTTCCGGCTCGATGGCTGCGGAGGTGATCTCGTGTCCGGCGTCTCTGAAAATGCGTTCAGCGGATTGGCAAACTTCGGCGGCGTCCAGACCTCGGTCGTTGCCTCCAGATGCACGATTGACGAGTAAAAGGTAGCGGCTCATGGAGTGGCTTGAGAGCGGAAAGCAAGTGTGGCGAGGCTGGAACGGAGCAAAGTTTCGCGGGAACCGGCGACAGAGTCTTCGATTTTCTCAAGGAGTAAGGTGAACATTTCCAACCACGCGGCGACCCGCCGGTCGGGATTTTTTTGACCCTTCAAAAATTCGAGCGCGCGGGAAATTTTGCCTTCGCGAGCGGCGGCCATCGCGTGTGAAAGCGGTTGATCCGGCGGTCCAAGAACGAAATCGATGACATCCCGGAGGTCGGCAGGTCTGACCGGTTTCAAAAGGAAATCGACCACATTGCACTGGATGGCTCGGAGGGCGGCAGTCGGGGTGAGGGCGGCGCTGCAAAGGACGATCGGCGTGAAATTCCCCTGTTTGCGAAGCGCTTCGATCACGCCGATGCCATCGATGTCAGGCATGCGCAGATCAAGGATGACGATGTCGTAGGTGGTCGTCTTCATTTTTTCCAAAGCGAGCCGACCGGTCGCCGCGGTGTCGACCGAGGTCTCGCGGCTCGAAAGCGCGTAGGAAAATCCGAGACGTAGCGTCGGTTCGTCATCCACCACCAGCACTTTGCGGGTGTGGTGTGATGGGAAATTTCCGCTGTCAGGCGATTGGAACATCGATATAAAATTCAGTCAGATCTCGGGTTCGCTCGGAAAGGCCGATCCTGCCTTCGTGAGCTCTCATGATTTCGCGGGAGATGAATAATCCTAGGCCCACGCCGTCGACGTTTTGTCCGGGAGCGCGGAAAAAGCGCTCGAAAATTCGTTCCTGGCTTTCTTCGGGGACGCCGGGGCCTTGGTCGGTCACGGTGACGCGCAGGTGCTGGGCGTCCGGTTTGGTCAGCTCAAGCGTCACTTCGCTTCCCAAGGGCGCGTGTTTGATGGCGTTGGAAACCAGGTTGTTCAGAACTTCGTCCAACCGGATCGGGTCAGCGAATACTTCCGGCATTTCGTCTTCCGGAGATTGGATGCGGATGCGGACGTTTTTGGCGTAGCCTGAGCCTTGGTAAAGTTGAGCGGTGCGATGAATGCTATCGAGAAGATTGAGAGGAATTCGCGAGAGATGGGTGGTTCCACTTTCCGCGCGGGAAAGATCTAACAGGGTGTTGAGAGTAACTAACAGGCGTTCGCAGTCGCCATTGGCGGAGCCAATCATCACCTTCTGCATCTCGTCGAGTTTGCCGGAGCGTTCTTCCAGCAGAAGGTGCAACACCATGCGGATGCCGGTGAGGGGGGTTTTGATCTCGTGGCTGACGGTTGAAATCAGATTGGTCTTCATATCATCGAGCCAGCGAATGCGGCTGACGTTATGAAGTAACACCGCCCAACCCGAACGGGTTTTATCTTCTGAAGAAAAACGAAAAATACGGGGAAGATAGTAGAATTCCTCTTCTTCAATCCGGAACAGCAAAGCCTCGCGGGGATCTTCGGGGAGGAAATGCGTTCCCTTCTGCCGGCAATCGTTGAGGATGCGCTGGATTTTCAACGGCATGCGACCTGAGACGCCGAGTTTTTCGGTCAGATTTTCCGCGGAAGGATTGATTTGGACGATGTTGGTATCGTCGTTGAGAACAAAAACCGGTGAAGGAATCGCCTCGAGAATCGCCCGGTTTACGAGGTCGGCGCGAAGGAGTCGTTCGTCGATTTCGCCGCGCCGGAATTTCAGTTCGGCGGCCATGTCGTTAAACGCGCCGACGACTTGGCCAAATTCGCTGCCCTGGCCGGGTTGGGGAAGGGTTAATTCGAAATTGCCCTTGCGGATTTCGTCGATCGAAAGCTGGAGGCCGATGACGGGATCGACGAGGTGGCGGACGAGTTGGAAATAAATGATGACCGCGATCGATGTGCCCAGCAGGACCAGAGTGATGACGAAGAGATTGTTTTTCTGGGACTCGCTTTTGAGCTGCCGCTCGATTCCGAAGAGTTTTTCCTCGGCAAGAGCGACGATGTTGTCGGAATGATCGGTGATTCTGAGAGTTTGAGTGGCGACGAACTGCAGCAGTTTTTCCCGATCCTCTCGCGTCTCATCGGTTCCTGCAAAAAAGCGTTCGAACCCTTCCAGATAGCTGGCTAGGGCGTCTGAGAGACGTCCGGTTGCATCGCGCCAGCGGTTGTCTTTGTCGGCTTGGGCGCGAAGAACGGCGACTTCTGAGAGGATGTTTTTTTTGTTTTCCTCGAAGTAGCTTCGGTCGGGCGGGATTTCCGGCAGAGGGCCGGCAAGCGATGGCAGATAGCGGGAGTTGAGGGTTGAAGTAAGCGTCCTCAATCGCTGGGCGTGGTGGATGGAAAGGTAGTCGGAATTGAGGCGGCTTTCGAACCGTTTGTTGGTGTCACGCATCAGCAATAGCGCTGCGGCACCCACTGCCCAGAGCAGTACGATGAGGGTGAGAAGGCCAAAAAACAGTCGAATACGGAGCATGATAGGGGGATGATCAGTCCATTCCAAAACGTTTCCGCTTGCGGTAGAGAGTGGCCTTATCAATGCCAAGAATGGAAGCGGCGTCTTGGAGCGAAGGAGCCCAATCCAAGACACGAGTGAGGTGGGCTTGCTCAATTTCATCCAAACTGTGTTCACCTCCAATGCCGAGGCCGGAAACCGGATCGGTGGAGGTTCCGTTTACCGTGAGAGGGGTAGGACGTGGCAAATCTTCCGCTTCGATCTTCGAGCCGCGGGCGAGAATGGCGGCGCGTTCGATGGCGTTGCGGAGCTCGCGGAGATTTCCGGGCCAAGGGTGGCGCATCAAAGCGGTGCGACCGGAGTCGCTGAAGCCATCGATTTTCCGGCCCATTTGGCCAGAGAAGAAGGCGAGGTATTCGTTGGCGAAGCGGATGAGGTCGGCAGGCCGGTCGCGCAGGGCGGGGACGGTCACGCTGATGACATTGAGGCGGTAGTAAAGATCTTCGCGGAAATCACCCGTGCTGATGCTTTTCACGAGATCGCGGTTGGTTGCGGCGATGACGCGTACGTTGGATTCGCGGACTTTGTTTTCGCCGAGGCGTTCGTATTCGCGTTCCTGCAGGAGGCGGAGGAGCTTCGGCTGGATTTCCATGGGGAGTTCGCCGATTTCGTCGAGGAAGAGCGTGCCTCCTTCGGCTGCGTGGACTTTTCCCCAAGTGTCTTTGATGGCGCCGGTGAAAGAGCCTTTCATGTGACCGAAAAGGACGCTTTCGAGAAGTTCTTTGGAAAGGCTGGGGCAGCTCACGGTGACGAACGGCTTATCACGAAGGTGGCTGCGTTCGTGGACTTCGCGGGCGATGACACTTTTTCCGGTTCCGCTTTCGCCCAAGATCAAGACGGAGGCAGAAGTAGCGGCCGCTCGGAACAGCGTGTCGAACTCGTCGCGGGTGCGGTCGTCATCGGAAACAAAACGCAAAGGGGGCGAAGAGTGACGGACTTCGGATTTCAATTCTTGCACCGTTTCCTGCAAGCGGGTGACCTCGACTTGGGTCTGAAGGGCTTTTTTCGCTTTGTTTAGAATCGCCCGCAGTTCGTCAGGAGTGAAGGGCTTTTCCAAATAATCGAAGGCGCCCAATTGGGTCGCTTTGACGGCCGTGGAAACGGAAGCGTGCGCGGTGAAAATTGTCACCAGTTGACGCGGTTTGGAGGCGAGGATTTTCTGGAGGACGTCGAGGCCGTCTTCATCGCCCAATCGAAGATCCAGAAAGACTAGATCGAAATTTTCTTCTTTGAGGCGACGCAGCGCAGTGTCTCCATCTTCGGCGGTTTCCACGTAGTGCCCTTCCGATTCCAACGCGAGAGAAGTGGTCAGGCGAATGGATTTTTCGTCGTCAACAATAAGAATGTCCATGGGTGAAGAAAGAGATAGCCGTGCGGTAGGCGGTCA
The DNA here is from genome assembly GCA_002307065.1 of Akkermansiaceae bacterium UBA1315. Lineage (GTDB taxonomy): Bacteria > Verrucomicrobiota > Verrucomicrobiia > Verrucomicrobiales > Akkermansiaceae > Luteolibacter. Next base: position 11,084 of record DBTN01000022.1, read on the forward strand.
TACTCTCTATCATTCTACGTGCCTTGTTTTCAGGATGATTCTAAGCTCCTGAAAATGAAAAGAGTATGCCGATCGATCCACTGTATCATGCAATGCCATTCGTGCAAGGTGCAAGCCGTTGGAAATGATCATTGCAATTTGCCCGGAATGCGTGGTGTTGAGATGACCGGTCCAAAAGAACAGCAATTTGGTTATCAAATCGTTATGTTTGATTTCTAACTCTGGCCCACGCTCTGCAAAGATGAGATTGCTATGAATCCAATCCTGATCTCCACACGTATCAATCAGCGTCGTTTCCTTGCCGTGGCGGCTCTGACCGCATCAGCGGCGTTTGTTCTCGCTACCACGTCTTGCTCCACGACCCGGGGTTTTGGCCGCGACATGCAAAAAGTCGGCCAGAAAATTGAGACGGAAGCCGTTCAAACAGGCGGAACTCAGTAATCCGATCCAGTCCCTTTGATGGAATCTTCCCCGGGCCTCCTAAGGCCTGCGGAAGATTTTTTTGTGTATGGAACGGGTGATGTCGGTTTTAATTGGCCGGAATCCGTTTAGAAGTGCTTCAGGACTTTTTCGACCGCTGCTTCGGCTGTCAGTCCGTGGAGCTGTTTCAAAGTTTCGGGTTTGCCGTGTTCGATAAATTGGTCAGGCCAGCCGATGCGTTCGACAGGTGTATGGAGATCGGCGGTGTGCAGATGCTCGATCACCGAAGCACCGAACCCGTTGAGAAGGACATGATCTTCGAAGGTGCAGAGGACTTTGCACTTCCGCGCGAATTCTTCGAGGACGGCCGTGTCCAGCGGTTTGATGAATCGCGGATTGATCAAAGCGACCGATAAGCCTTTGGCTTCCAGCAGTTGTTTCGTTTGTTCCGCCATTTCGAACAAACTTCCCAGGCCGATGAGCGCGACGTCCGTGCCGTCTGCGATGATTTCGGCTTTGCCGATTTCCAAAAGCTGGGGCTCGGCTTTGATCGGTGTGCCCTTGATGGCTCCACGGGGGTAACGAATGGCGGACGGGCCAGCATCGTATTGGGCCATGGTGTGCAACATGTCGACGAATTCATCCTCATCCTTCGGTTGCATGTGAATGATGCCGGGAATGTGGCGAAGGTAGCCGATGTCGAAGAGTCCGTGGTGAGTCGGGCCGTCATCGCCTGACAAACCGCCGCGATCCATGCACAGGCGAACCGGCAGGCCTTGGAGCGCCATGTCATGAATGATCATGTCGTAGGCCCGCTGCATGAAGGTCGAGTAGATCGCGAGAAAGGGGCGGTATCCTTCGGTAGCGAGCCCGCAGGCGAAAAGGGCCGCGTGTTCTTCCGCGATTCCGACGTCGAAATACCGCTCAGGCAGTTCTTTTTTGAAGATCTCCAGTTTCGTTCCGCCGGGCATCGCGGCGGTGATGGCGACGATTTTTGGATCTTTTTTCGCGAAATCCGTGACCGCGCGGCCGAAAATGTCCGAGCACGTCGGGCTGGCGGAAAGGTCGGTCGAGCCATCGTCGATTTTGTAAGCGCCGAGTCCGTGAAATTTTCCGGGATTGTCGAGCGCGGGTTGGTAACCGCGGCCTTTTTCCGTGATGATGTGAAGGACGACGGGTTCTTGGAGCGTCTTGAGATGCTCGAAGGTTTTTACCAGCAGCGGAAGGTTGTGACCATCGATCGGGCCAAAATAACGCAGGCCGAATTTTTCGAAAAGAACGTTCGGGAAAATGAGGTTTTTCGCGCCTTCTTCAACTTTGTGAGCGAGGCTGCGGATGGCCTTGCCGGCGACTTTTTCGACAAACTCCGCAGCTTTCGTGCGCACGGCGGCGTAAGTCGAGTGGGTTTGGAGGGCGTTGAAATATCGGGCGATCGCGCCGACGTTTTTATCGATCGACCATTCGTTGTCATTGAGAACGATGATGAAACGTTTGGTGGTCTCAGCGATGTTGTTCAGCGCTTCCAGAGTGGGGCCGCAGGTAAAGGCAGCGTCTCCGGCGACGGCGACGACATGATTGTTTCCCCCGGCGAGATCCCGTCCGGCGGCCATTCCGAGAGCGGCCGACAGCGCGGTCCCGGCGTGGCCGGCGCCATACGAATCGTGAGGGGATTCCGAGCGAAGGAGAAAGCCGTTGAGGCCTTTGTAAGTGCGGATCGTGTCGATCTGGGGTGCGCGACCGGTCAGCATTTTATGGACGTAGCCCTGATGGGAAACGTCGAACACGAATTTATCCTCGGGAGTCGAAAACACCCGGTGCATGGCGATGGAAAGCTCGACGACACCGAGATTCGGGCCCAAGTGGCCACCGGTTTTCGAAAGAGAATTGATCAGCGAAAAGCGGATTTCTTCTGCTAATTTCAGGAGTTCGTCGTCGGCGAAATTTTTGACATCAGCCGGTGAGTGGATGGTGGAGAGGAGCGGGCCGAGGGTGGTAGGCTCAGAAGAGTCGGATGTCATCGTGGTCGTCGTCGAGGCCGGCCGGAGGATCAGGCTGGTCGGTAAGGGGTCCGGAAGCGTGGCCGTGTGCGGGTGTCGATTCCAGTGGATTTTCGGTTTGGTTCCGCAGGGTGATCAGTTCGATGCGGGTTCGGGCAGACTTGAGAATGGATTCGCAACGGTCGAGCAGTTTCGAGCCTTGTTCGTAATGCGCGACCAGATCTTCGAGTGGAAGGTGGTCATGCTCCATTGCCTCGACGATTGCTTCGAGGCTGGAGAGCGCGCTTTCGAATGTCGGATCGGGGGATTCCTCTTCAACGGTGGATTTTCGTCGCGACGCCATATTATTCGCTCGCGGAATTTCTCAGGGCACGGTCGCTGTAGTAGACCATGTCCATTCCCACCAGCGTGGCGCGGTAGGGGTAACGTTTGGTGATGCCCTGGAGTTTTGGATCTTTTTCAGCGACCGAAAGTCCGGGCGGATAGGTAGCAAGAAATACCCGGCCATTAAACACGAGCGACGCGAAATCGCCGTATTTGTTCGCCATTTCAGCCATGCCGCCATTGCCATGGGAAACCGGTGAAATGAGGATGCCTCCAACTGGGGTTTGGGAATCGGCGGCGATGCCTTCGAGTTTTTCAAAACCTGCCTTGGTCGGCGGCAGCCAGATGCTCATGCGGTCGGCATACCACGCGACGGCCCACGGCTGGTCGGCGAACACGATCTGCTTGGGATCGAGCCATTTTTTCATGCCGAGGTTGAGGGCTGGGGCGTAATATGGCGGCCAATGAGGGACGCCGCCGCTGTCACGCCGGGCGATACCCATCGTGATTTTTGAAGGCAGGGAGATCACGAGGGGCAGGGCGCAGATGCCGATGACTACGATGTAGTGGGCATTTCGCAGGAGCGGGACTTCGTTGACGAAATCGAGGCGACTCCAGAGGATTGAGATAAATGCCAATCCGTAAGCCGTCATGATTGGCGCGAAAACCAGATGGAGTTGGTTGGGATCGAGGCCGATGGACGTGACGCCATAGAATGCCAAGCCGAAAGCCGTGGTCGCCCACATCAGCAAAATCGCCCAACGGAACAAGGCGATCGCCTTTCTTTTGAACGGATGAAGAAGGGATAGGAAAAACAGCGGAGCGATGATGATGCCGCCGAGCAAAGGCACGATGTCGGTGGTTTCCAGCAGGGTGGTGCGGACGATTTTTCCGAACAATCCATCGATTCGAAGCGGTTGGCTTTCGAGATCGTGAACGCGCATGATCGTATCTTCCGTTCCGCTGGCGAGGCCGTTGTAAAGCGTGAGCGAAGCGGTTCCGAAGGGTGAACCGGTGATCGTGTAATTTCGGATCATCGGTCCGACGGCGGCGATGATGAGCAGGACGATCACGGCGACTCCGACAAATCCCCGAGGGCGGAAAGCAATCGCGGCGAAAATGATGTAACCCAGCGCGATCCAGACGGTCATCCAGTGGGTCAGGGCCAGGAGAGTGAAGAACACGCCAGCGATGAGCGCGGGAGTCATCGCAACGCGGCCTTCGGTGGCGGCTTCGACCGCGCGGTAAACGAAGTAGATTGCGCAGGAGAAAAGGAACATCATCAGCATCTGCGGCAGTCCGCTTAGGGAATAGTCCCAGAACGTCTGACAGAAAAGCATCAGAATGGCGCTGACGCCGGCGATTTTCGGGTCAAAGACCCGTGAAATCAGCAGGTAGTTCATGCCGATCGCCATGAGGAAAAACAAGGTGGAGACCGTTGCGATCACCCGGTCGAGCGGGAAGACCATTTCCTTTTCGCCCATTTGCCACGCGTCCGCATTATCGGCGCCGATGATTTTAAAAACCGCAGCATTGATCAGCGGGTTGAGGGGCGAGTGGTAAGTGTCTTGGAATGCCTCAAAGGAGACGTTCGATCCTTTGGACTGAGAGGCTTGGTAGTAGGCGACCGGTCGGATAAATTTGGTGGTGAAGCCGTTGCCACGAGCGATTTCGCGGGAAATCTGAGCTTGGTCCATTGCCTGAGGCGAACTCAAGCCGCTGAAAAGGGCGAACAAATTGCCCAAGGTTAACAAAATCAAGATCAAGAAGAAGACACTGCGGCGAATGAGGGTTCCGGTATCTGTTTGGCTGTTGCTCATAAATGGAAGTGTTGGGGGTATCCGGGGATGTGGATTTATAGATTCAGTTCCTTCAATTTACGTTGGAGGGTTCTGCGGCTTACGCCCAGAAGCTCCGCGGCTCGCGTCCGGTTTCCCGCAGCAGTTGCGAGGGCGCCTCGGATGGCAGTTATTTCGAGCGAATGCAAGTTGAATTCGGTTTCGCCAGCAAGGGCGATTTTGCCGATTTCGGGCGATGCCGCGGTCGAATTGGCCGAAAAACCGAGGAATTCCGGCAAATGTCGGGTGTCGATGACGGAATCGTTGCTCATCACCACTCCGTGTTCGATCACCGTGCGGAGTTCTCGAACATTTCCCGGCCAGGGATAGTCGAGAAGAAGTTGCAGGGCTCGATCCGTGAGCGGTTTTTTGGGCCGGTCGTTTTCTTTCGCGAACTCCTGCAAAAACGCGTTGGCCAATAGCACGATGTCTTCTTTGCGAGTTCGCAGCGGCGGCATTTCGATTTTTACGACATTCAGCCGGAAAAAAAGATCTTCGCGGAAATGCCCTTGGTCGACCCGTTGTCGCAGGTTTTTGTTCGTCGCGGCGATGACGCGGACGTCGACTTTGATGGGGGTGTTTGATCCGACTCGCTCCAAGCTTCTTTCGGAAAGGACGCGCAGCAATTTCACCTGAGTCGCGGGGTCGATCTCGCCGATTTCGTCGAGGAAAAGCGTGCCGCCGTCGGCTTGTTCGAATCGGCCGATGCGGCGCTGCGAGGCACCGGTGAAGGCGCCTTTTTCGTGGCCGAATAATTCGCTTTCAAGGAGTTGGGGGGAAAGTGCAGCGCAGTTTACGATCACTAGCTTGGAAGCCGGGCGGCCAGAAAGATGGTGAATCGTGTGCGCGACGACTTCTTTTCCGGTGCCGGATTCGCCTTCGATCAGGATCGTTGCGCGGGTCGGGGCGACCTGTTGAATGAGATCGGTGACGCGCGTCATCGCCGCGGATTTTCCGATCAGTCGGTCGAGTTTGTTGGATTGCTGGATCTGTTGAGTGAGCTGGCGATTTTCCGATTCGAGGTTCCGGCTGCGGAGCGCGCGTTTCAGCAACATTTCCACCTCATCGAGAATCAGAGGCTTGGTGACAAAGTGCCAAGCACCGCGGCGCATGGCTTCCACAGCGGTATCGACGGAGCCGTAGGCGGTCATCATGATCGCGACTGGCGGCTCGGCGAGAGCTTGGCTGGCTTCGAGCAGTTCCATTCCGGAATCGGCACCCATCCGGAGGTCGGTGAGTAAAAGTTGAACCGGTTCCGTTTTTAAAATCGCCAGTGCCTCCTGGACTCCGGACGCGGTGTAAACGTCAAAATCCTCCTCCAGCGCGCTGCGTAACCCTTCGCGGGTCGCACGTTCATCATCGACGATCAAGAGGGTGGGGAGCATTCGATTTTAGAGGTCGATGACCGGTTTGGGCGGGCCGAGCAGGCGGACGGAGCGTTCCGTCCGTGGCAGGTGGAGCAGGATGCGGGTGCCGTGGTTCTCCTTGCTTTCGATTTCGATTTCGCCGCCGTGTTCGCGGATGATCCGGCGGACGATCAGCAGTCCGAGTCCGGAGCCGGAGGATTTGGTCGTGCGGTAGGGCTCGAACAGCGCTCCCATGTGTTCGGGGGAAATGCCGCTGCCGTTGTCTTCGATCGAGATTCGATATTCGTAATCGGTAAAACCGGTGCGGATGGTGATGCGTCCGTTTTTGGCGGGGAGCGCTTGGTAGGAATTCCGGATCAGGTTGTAAAAAATCTGCTGAAATTGTCCCCGGTCCACTTCGACGGGCGGCAGGGATTCGGCGAGATCTAACTCAACTTCGATGTCCCGTGAAGAAAGTTCCGTTTCTAACAGACGCAGTGTTTCATGAAGGAGCGCATTCAGGTCCTGGCGTTCGCGGTGCGGCGTGGTCGGGCGGACGGCGTGGAGAAATTGTTTCAGGATCGCGTCGAGCCGTTGGATTTCCTCGCGTGCGGTGGCGAGGTTTTCCTCCAGCGGTGCGCGGTCGCCGGGCGAGAACTTGCGGAGTTTTCGTCCGAGAAGTTGCAGATGGATGTCGAGCGAATTTAAGGGGTTGCCGATTTCGTGGGCGACTCCGGCGGCGAGCAGGGTGAGGGCGTTGAGGCGTTCGGATTCCAAGGTTTCCTCGGCCTCCGCGCGGGTCCGGGTGAGATCGCGGACGAGCATCACGTAGCCCATGGGTGGGCCGTTTTCAGTGGAATCAGCGATCGGGGAAAGGTAGAAATTGAGATACCGGTTCTCGGGGTAGAACACCTCAAGGTCACGGCTGATGGTGTGGCCGGGTTTGTCCAAAACGGACCAATCGAGCCCGCGGATCTGGCTGGAAATTTTTTCACCGGTCGCGCGGTCGGCATTGAGTCCGAAAAATTGGCAGGCGGCGCGGTTGATAAAATCGATCGAACCTTCGGGATCGAGAATGATGACGCCTTCACGAAGCGTTTCGAAAACGTTTTTCAGGAAGCCCTTTTCTCGAATCAGCCGGGTGACGATCTGCTGAACTTCCCCCGGTTCGACGCGGTCGAGTCGGGAGACGAGTTTTTCGAGAAAGCCGGATTTCAAGGGAAAGGGATGCGGTGTTCGTTTCGGGCGCGACAGATTGGCACAGCGCGAAACGAAAGGCAACCCCGGCATCAAGGAGTGTTGGCGTCTCGCCAACACGTCTCGTCCTTAATATCTTCGAACGTTCGGATCGATCACCCGCGACCATGCATCGATCCCGCCTTTCATCGAAAAAGCATTCGTGAAACCGGTTTGGCGGAGGAAATGGGCGGCTCGCAGCGACCGCATCCCGTGATGGCAGTAAACGACGATTCCGCGCTCCGGTGAACCGGTTAGCGCCGGGATTTCCTCTGGAAAAGTGCCAAGCGGAAACCATTCGTTGCCGGTGATCTGGCAGACCGCGAGCTCTTCCTCTTCACGGCAATCGATGAGTCGAGGCCGCTGATTTTCCGGTAGGCCGATCCAAGCGGCCACCGATTCCGGCGTCACTTCGTCGGTGAAACCGGGGTCGGGCAAATGAGGAGATGCGAGGCTCATTCCACGATCACCGGTGTGCCGACGGAAACGTTTTCGAAGAATTTTTCCGACATGTGGTGAGGCATGCGGACGCAGCCGTGGGAGGCCGCGTAGCCGGGCAGATACCCGGTGTGCATGCCGACCGCTCCGTTGAAGCGCATGAAGTTCGGCATCGGCGCTTTCACAAACACCGCACCCGGTGGGACTTTTTTCAGACGGATATCGACGTCGTCATCGATCGTTCTTCCCGAACTGTCTTTAAATACTCCGTAAAGCGATGACCCGTGGTTTTTGATCTTTTCGGTGATTTTGTAGCGACCGGGAGGTGTGCCGTGATCTTCGTCTCCGCTGGAAATGCGGGAGACGCCAACTAGGACGCCACCTTTATAGAAAAACGCCTTCTGTTGATTGCGAACGATTTTTATCAGTGGCGCGCCGACCACGCCATCGCCGTCCCAATACGAGATATCATCCGGGATGGCTGGGGGCTTGTGATAAGGTCCGCCGGACGTTTGCTGCTGAATCGGGCCGCCGATTCCAGAAAGGTAATCCGAGCCGGGAGTCGAGGTGCCGCAGGAAGAAAGCGCGAGACATGCTACCGAGGCGATTGCGGAAAGGGAGGAAAATTGCGTCACAGCCGTCATGGGCGGAAAGGGTGTACCCAGATGGCTCGCAGGTCAAGTGAACACGCGACGCGGGAGTTGCTTGAGCGGGCGAACCTGATAAATGTCTCGGCAGAAGCTATGCCAAACTACGATTACGAGTGCCAAACCTGCGGAAAGCGTTTTGAGATTTTTCAAAGCATGAACGATGCGAAATTGGTCGATTGTCCGGAACCGGAATGCGACGGAAAAGTCCGGCGGTTGCTTGGAACCGGCGGCGGAATCATCTTTAAAGGTTCGGGATTTTATCAGACGGACTATCGCTCGTCGTCCTACCAAGCCGGTGCCAAAGCCGACGGCGGAAACAGCGGGTCCGCTCCGGCACCGGCTCCATCGTCCGCCCCGAAATCTGCGGAATGATTTTCGGCGAACGGATTCTTTGCAACCGGTCATTTCCGTCGTAAAACTTCCGATATGGCTGATTCAGAAAACCCAAGACGCCGCCGTGGCTGTTTGTCGCGGATCGGCACGTTGATTCTTTTTGTTTCGGCCGTCGCGCTGGGAATGGCGCTGTACCGGATGTGGCAGCCGCAGGATTTGTCGGATATTGGCGGCTACGGAATGACGGCTCCGGTGGCGGAGCGGAACATGAAAGAGGTTCTGAAAAATTCGATCGATCGGGGTTATCCGCTGACGCTTACCGAAGCCGAACTGAATGAATGGCTTGGCCGCTCATTGGAATTGAAACAAGGCGGGGTGTTGGCGGAAAAGGTCGATCTTAAGCGCGTTTGGATCCGGTTGGAAAAAGGCGTGGCGGAGGTGATCATGGAGCGGGAGGTTTTCGGAAAGCCGATGACGGTTTCGATGTTTCTTCAGGTGGAAAAATCTCAGGACGAGCGGTCTTTGAATACGATGCTGCATCTTCATGGCGGTCCGTTTCACCCGGATGTTCCGTCGGTTAATCGCGGCGGGCGTTTTGGAAGACTCGAAGTTCCTCAAGGGTTTTTGGTGCTCGTGATGCCGTCTTTCCAAAAGCTGGCGAAACTTTTCCCGGAGGAAATCCGCATGGGTATCGAAGAAATGTCGCAAATCACGATCGAGGACGGGCGGCTGATTCTTGATCCGAAGGCGGAAATGAATTCGGCACTGCCGCCGCCTACTTTTTGAACTCATGAAATGGTTCGCATTTCTTTGGCCGTTTTTCACCGCGTGGGCGGTGGCCGAGGAGGCTCCGCGTGCAACGCCGGTGCCGACGCCGGATGTCGGGGTGCCGGTTGAGGCTCCAGACGCTGGGGTTGTCGGTGCCGATCGGTCGATGAGCCGGAGTTTGCAATTTTCCGTCCGCGGCAGCGATGGCCTGATCCGCGGGTCGGTCGCGATGTTGGCTGACGAAACCAAAGACGAATTGCTCCGGTTGACCGAGGAAAAGGACGAGTGGAAAGTGCCGATTGGGATCGTTTTGTATGGGAAATCCGGTGACCCGATGCCGCCGCGCTCGGTGGAGATGCAGCTCTTTTTTAATGAAAGCTCTTATGATTTGCGGGTGAATGTTCACTTGAGTCGCGGCATTGAGCAGGATCGATTTCAGCGGGCGATTACGGCGGCGTTGATTTACGAAAGGGCCTTGCGCACGCGGCCGCCGGGCGAGTCTGAGACGCCTTTGATCGTCCCTCCGTGGTTGGTCGAAGGTTTGCGCGAAGCGACGGCGTGGCGACTGAAAACAAGCGATCGCAAACTTTACGAAGCGCTCTTCAAACATGGCGGTTTGTATAAATTGGAGGATTTGTTCGCGGTCGATGACCGGGCTCATGAAAAGATGGATGCGGCGATGCGGGCGGCATTCCGTGTTTCCTCGGGCGCGTTGGTGATGGCGTTGCTGGAGCAGCCGCAGGGCAAGGAGGGATTTCGTACCTTCTTGAACGAGATCGCCGTCTATGATGGGGAGATGCCGGTTTTGCTTCGCAGAAATTTCCCAGAGCTCAATCTTTCGGAGACGAGCATGGCAAAGTGGTGGGCGCTGCAGTTGGCGAATAAAGGAACCGCCCCGCTGACGGATATTTTATCGGTTTCGGAAACGGAAGCGGCGTTAAACGATCTGCTCAAAATCCAAATCCGGGCGGAAGATGGAACGCCGGAAAATCGACCGGTTGCGGAGTGGGAGAAGCTCCATGAGATGAAGCCTCCGGAAAAAGTGGAAGCGGTCCGGCAGGCGCAGGATGAACTGGTGCGGCTAAGTTACCGTTGTTTTCCCTCTTATCGCCCGCTGCTTGCCGAGTATCAGGCGGTCCTCGCTTCCATGACCCAGGGGAAAACGGAAAAGGTCGCGGGGCAACTTCAGTCGCTCGAAGAATCCCGGAATCTCATGCGTGAAAAGGCGGCCCGTGCTCGCGATTTCATGGATTGGTTCGAAATCACTCGGGCCCGCGAAACGAGCGGAACGTTCGATGACTTTTTGCAGTTTAAAGAGGCGACGAAATCGCGGGTAATCCAGCGGGACGATGATATCTCGCGCTATCTCGACCGGATGGATCAAATTTTTTCACGAGGTGAAACGACGCCGAATTGAATGATGAGTCCTCCATAATTTAAGATATGTCATTGATCGATCAATTGGGCGTGGCGCTGGGTTTGGCAACCTTGGCGGGGGTGAATCTTTATCTCACGGTGCTAATCGCTGGGATGGCAATCCGGTATCAATGGATCGAACTTTCAGGTGTGTATGAGCATCTCGCGGTTTTGCAGGATCCGTGGATCTTGGGCGTCGCGGGGACGATGTTTGCCATCGAATTTTTCGCCGATAAAATCCCGTGGATCGATTCGCTCTGGGATACGGTGCATACGATCATCCGGCCCGCAGGAGCGATTCTGTTGGCGCTTGCCGCGCTGGGTCAGATGAATCCGGCGATGTTGACGGTTGGCGCGCTTTTGGCGGGCACCGCTTCGTTGGCGACCCACGGTACGAAATCGGGAATCCGCGCGCTGCTGAATCTGTCGCCGGAACCGGTTTCGAATTCGGTGGCCAGCGTGACGGAGGACGGATTGGTTTTGGGCGGTTTGGGTCTGATCGGAATGTTTCCCGCCGTGGCGCTTGGAATTTTCGTGGTGGTCGCGATTTTGTGTGGCTGGTTCACGATCGCGCTGTGGCGGAAAATTTTTCGTCTGCGGAAGAAAAAAGACCCGGAGCTGACGGTGACCGGTTGACCGGTTGACCGGTTCGCGAGCTTGCGGGGATCGTTTGACCGGTTAGGATTTTGGAAATGAGTCGCAGATCCAGAAGGCGTAGTGGAGGAACCGGTGGTCGAGGTTGGCGTCTCGTCGGCGGATTGATGGCGCTGATTTTGCTGACGATTGGTGTGGGGTATGGACTGCTGCGAAGCTACCTGCACAGCGATGGGTTTCGAAAATTTTTATCGGCAGAGGTGAGTGAAGCCGCTGGCGTCCGAGGTGAATTTTCCCGGTTTTCGTGGGATGGATTGGCGGTCGATACCGCTTCCTTTGCCTCAACCGGTGACGGGATGATCCAGTCGTTCAATGCGGACGGATTGCACACCGAGGTGAGTTTTTCCGGCGTGCGACGGGGAGTTTGGGAGTTGAAGGGATCGCGCATCCGACGTTTGGAGGCGAGCTTGGACACGCGGATCGAAACCGAAAAACAAGATCTTCCACCGTCACCTCAAAGTCAGGAGCCCGAGGTGAAGCGGGTGAAAAAAAGCGGGTGGTTTCCCAACGAAGTCGAACTGGGAAGTCTGGAAGTGCAGGACGTCTCGGTGAAAGCGATTCTGAAAAACGGCGAGGCATCGCTTACGGGGATGCGGGTGAACGTTTCGCGGGGCGGCGCGAAAAACGCCTATCGGGTGGACGTCGACGGTGGGGAAATTTCGCTGCCGGGGAAATTTCTCAAGCAGATCGACCTGAACCGGGTTCGGCTGAAATATCAGGACGAGTCGGTTTTTCTCACTGACGCGAGCGCGACGGTTTTTGATGAAGGGAGGATCGAGGCGACGGGCGAGTGGAGCGGGAAAACGAAAGAGTTCTCGCTCGAAGGAACCGCGAAAGGAATCCAAGCGGAAAAGCTGCTGAACGAAAGTTGGGCGAAACGAATCACCGGGGAGGTTTCATCGGATTTCACCGTCGATGGACGAACCGGTTCACCGGTTGCGAGCGGAACGTTGATGATCGATCAAGGGGTTTTGACGGCGCTGCCGATGCTCGACGCGTTGGCGGCTTATGCGGACACGCGGCGGTTTCGAGTGCTGGCTTTGAATGAAGCCCGCACCGATTGGCAGTGGAAAAAGGACGAGCTTGTGTTGTCGAATCTGGTGTTTTCCTCAGAGGGCCTGATGCGGATCGAGGGGCGGCTGGTGATTCGCGATCAGGGGATCGATGGGGTTTTTCGTCTCGGTCTTGCGCCGGGGACACTGGCTTCGATCCCCGGAGCGGAAACCGACGTTTTCCTGCCGGGCGAAAGCGGGCTTTTGTGGACCGTCGTCCATCTCACCGGAACCTTGGACGATCCCAAAGAAGATCTCACCCGTCGCCTGATCGCCGCAGCAGGCATGCGGATGTTCGATCAAATTCCGGAAACCGGTGAAGACGTTCTGAAATTTACGAGATCTGTAGTAGATCAAATCCCGCCGGAAAAAATTCAGGACGGAATCGAAAAAGGCGTGGAGATCATCGAAAAATCCGAGAAGGCGGTGAAAGAAGTCCGCGGGATTTTGGATGGGATTCTCGGTAAATAAAATTTCGTAAAAGCGTGCCGTGGTTAGAGTCCACGACCAATTGCAAAGCCAGGTCGGCATTGCCTTGGGCTTGCATGCGCAAAAAAGAGATTGCTCGTTTGGTCGGAAAGGAGTATGGATTTTTCCAGATCGCCCGTGTGGCTTTCGATTTCCCCCAAGCTCCCCCTCC
>DBTN01000031.1:0-41481 GCA_002307065.1 Akkermansiaceae bacterium UBA1315
GCGTCGGCCTCTTTGAGGATCGAGACGATCTGAGTCTCGGTGAATTTGCTTTTATTCATGGTTCGGGATCGGTGTTTGCCCGTCCGAATCCTCTCATTTCGATCTGCTCAGGGCGAGGGAAGTCTACACCGAAATTCGCAATATGTTTCCCTTGGTAATAATTTCACAACTTGATCAAATTGTGTCCTCCGGCGGCGGCGACTTCGAGGGCGCGTTTGACGTGATGCTGGCCGCGAACTTCGTTAAAATCGACGTCGTAAGTTCGTTGCGAATTAAAAAACGCCCGGCGATCGAGATGAAACGGCGGGATGATCAGATCGCCGTGCAGAAAATCCCACGCCTGTTTCAGATTCCGAACCGGGAACACCTGAATGCCTTCGATGATTGCCGCTTCCGGTGCGTTCGCCTCCGGCACGATCAGCCGGCGCCTGCCTTGGCGCTTCGCCTCGAGGGCGATGGAAAGAACGCCTTTGATCGGTCGGACCGCGCCGTCGAGCCCGAGTTCACCAACGACGCAGCAATCTTCTGCGGAAAAAGGTTCCGTGCCACTCGCGGCGACCATTGCCAAAGCGATCGGCAGATCAAAGGACGGGCCTTCTTTTTTTAGATCCGCCGGAGCGAGATTCACCGTCTTGATTCCGTCGTCGAGAAAAAGCGCGGAAGCGCCGATGGCGGAAATGACGCGTTGCGAAGATTCACGGACCGAGGCGTCAGGAAGCCCAACAATAATGACGAGTGGCTTGTCCGCGCCGCGCGCGTTCACTTCCACCTCGACTTCCTGAGCATCAATGCCTCGGAGGGCGGCAGAGAATAAGCGGGTAATCATACGAACAGTCTCAGACTGCGCGTTTTTCCCGATGGTGGCAACTCCGTTTTTAGGAGCGGATTTATAAAGCTTCGGCGGCCTTGGCGATTTGCAGGAGTTTCGCTTCGCCTAAATGTGGGCCAAGGATTTGCAAACCGACCGGCAGGTTTTTTCCGCCATCGGAATCGACCGTTCCAACCGGGACGGAAATCGCGGGGATACCGGCGAGGTTCGCGGCGATGGTAAAAATGTCGGCGAGGTAATCTTGCAGCGGATCGTCACCCAGAGCGCCGATTTTCCGCGCGGGCGATGGAGCGACCGGTGAAAGGATGGCGTCGACTTTTTCGAAGGCGTTTTCGAAATCGCGGCGGATGAGCGTGCGGACTTTTTGGGCCTGGCTGTAGTAGGCGTCGTAATATCCGGATGAAAGAACGTAGGTTCCCAAAATGATCCGGCGTTTCACTTCCGGGCCGAATCCTTCTTCGCGCGATTTTTTATAAAGATCGAGAATGTCCGTGGGGCTGGCAGTGCGATGGCCGTAGCGGATGCCGTCGAAACGCGAAAGGTTCGAGGACGCTTCGGCCGGGGCGATCACGTAGTAGGTCGCTACCGCGTATTGCGTGTGCGGCAGGGAAATTTCGACCAGCTCCGCGCCCTGATCGGCGAGCGCTTGGACGGCCTTTTCGACTTTTTGGCGGACGCCGGGATCAATGCCATCGCCGAAATATTCTTTAGGCAATCCGAGCTTCAGACCTTTCACACCGTCGTTCAAACCGGTCAGATAATCCGGAACCGGTACGTCGAGCGAAGTCGAATCGCGTTCATCGTAACCGGCGATCGCTTGTAAAATCAGCGCGGCATCTTCGACGCTGTGGGTCAGCGGTCCGATCTGATCGAGCGATGAGGCGAACGCGATCAGCCCGAATCGGGAAACACGGCCGTAGGAAGGTTTCAGTCCGACGACGCCGCAGTGTGACGCCGGTTGGCGGATCGAACCACCGGTGTCCGAGCCAAGCGCGGCGATCGCTGTGAGGTCGGCGACGGCAGCGGCGGAACCGCCGGAAGAACCGCCGGGAATGCGTTCCGGATCGTGGGGGTTTCTCGTGAGTTTCAGCGCGGAGTTTTCCGTGGCCGAACCCATCGCGAATTCGTCGAGATTCGTGCGACCAAATGGAATCGCTCCGGCGGCGCGAAGTTTTTGGATGACGGTCGCGTCGTAGGGCGACTCGTAATTTTCCGAGAGAAATTTCGAACCGGCGGTGCAGGGTTGGCCGAGGACGTTGATGTTATCTTTGATCGCGATCGGGATTCCACCGAGTGGCAGGGAAAGATCGGCGTTGGCGGCTTCATTCAGGGCGCTTTCGAGATCGTGGGAAAGGTAGGCACCGGTTTGACCATCGCGGGCGGAAATGTCTCCGGCGAGCTTTTTGAGAATGGCTTCGGGCGTGGTTTCACCGGAAACGAGCTGGTGGCGAAGGGTGGAGATCATAGAATCCAGAATCAAGAGATAGACTTAAGCGTCGGCGACGACTTTTGGGACGCGGATTTGGCCTTGGGCGCGATCGGGAGCATTTTGGAGAACCGCTTCCGGCGGCAGGCTTTCGTGGGGTTCGTCATCGCGCATGCGGTCGAAAACCGGTGCCGGATAGGACGTCGGTTCGATCCCGGACACGTCGAGCTGCGAGAGGGTTTCCACGTGTTTCAAGATCGCTTCGAGTTGCGGTTGGAACGTGTTGATTTCCTCATCGCTGAGTTCGAGGCGGGCGAGATTGGCAACGTAGCGGACGTCGATGGCGGGCTGCGACATGGGCGGAGCGTCAGGAAAGCGGAGCGAAGTTCCAAGAGTGAAGTTCGCGGATCGGGCAGGATTTGAAGCCGGGCGGCTTATTGTTCTTCGAGAATTTTGATTTGTGCCGCGATTTTACCGGCCTCGGCGGTGTTTTTGTCTTTCAGATATGCCTTTTCCAAAGCTTTGAGCGTCTGAATATCATTCGGGAAAGTGACCAGCGCTTCCTTGTAGGCGGCGATCGCCTCCTGGGTTTTGTGAATTCCCATGTAGTATTCGCCGAGTTGGGCGGCCATCGGCATCAACACGGCGGGCGGATAAAGCATCGTCGCGTGTTTTTGGCGATCCGTCGCCGCGCGGAACCAGTTGAAAGCCGCACCCCGGCCCGCGACCGGTCCGGCGAGCGAAATTTCTCCGCTCAATTCGCTGGCGATCACCTCCATGCTGCGGAATGCCCGGCTCCAGGCGGAGCGTTCCCCGGTCAGACTGGCGGTGTTTTGAACTTTCGCCATCCGGTCACCGTGGAAATTAAGAGCTGCGGCGGTCTCGCGGGCTTCCTCGTATTTCCCCTCACCCAGCAATCGGCGGGCGTCGAGAAACATCCGCAGACCATCGATCCACCAGAACGCGAGCGATTTCGAGCTGGTCGGTCCGATGTCGACCGGTTTTGGCAAAGAAGCGAGCGCTTGCTCCAGATCGGCAGGCTGGCTGCGGCGCATCAGCAGGCGAGCAGGCAGGGTTTTCGCCTCCCACAGCAAAAACCGGGCACCGGCAGAAGTGCCGCGATCGGCGGGAAAAGGAATATCCGCCACCAATTTCGCGGCGGCGTAGGCGGTGTCAAAATCGCCTTTCGAGCACAGCGCCACCACCCGGTAGCACTCCGCATTCGCCCACTCTGGGCAATCGGCGACCGTGACTTTATTTTCCATCATCCAACGTTCGAAAAGCGACGACGCCCGACCGAAGGCGGCGGTCGCATTCCCGTGGTTGCCGCAGCGCCATTCGTAGTGTCCGAGCAAATGGAAATACGGTGCATAACTGGGCGACATCTGGGAGAGCTTTCGCGCGGCCTCCAGAGAACCGGTCAGATCCGGCGCTTCCGCTTTGATCAGCAACAGCGCGTTGAGCGGAAGAGGATCTTCGGGATATTTTTTGACCAATTCGGCGAGCACTTTTTCCGAACGTTCCTGGCCGGGAGTGGGTCCGCCGAGTTCGTCGTAACCGGTTCTGCCAAAAAGCGCACCGAAGACTTTGGATTGGATGTCGTTGGGAAATTTGTCCGAAACCTTGATGAACGCATTCATCGCGCCGACCGGACCCTCTTCCATATACTTGATCAGCGCATAGACATATCCCCGCTCCAATTCCGTGCCGACATTTCTGTCCACCAATTCCAACAACCGGTCGACCAACGCGTTTCTCGCAGGAATTGCCGCCGGGTCGGGAGAAAGCAAACACATGACCAGCCCCCAGTGAGCGAGCAAGCACTCCGGATCCTCGCGCATCGCGGCAGCGAAATGACGGCTCGCCTGGAATTCCCAGCCGCCGTGAAGATGATTCAGCCCCTGAAGCACTTCCGCCTGCGCCTTATCACTCGAGGCGGTGATGGCCATCTGGATTCCGTTCGGAAATGCCACGTCCGTCGGTGCGCCGAGCGCTTGGATGGCGGGCGGGATCGCGTCTTCGAGCTTCGGCATTTCCGCCATGGCGGACCAAGTCATCGCCGCCCAGCAGGCCGTCATCCAGAATTTCATGGCCGGAGGATGCGCCCGCCCCCGCCCTTTCTCCAAGCAAAATGACGCTGGCGCGGACCGGTCGAAGGCCCTAAGACTCCGGCCATGAAGCTTGGAGTCATCGGTTGTGGAAAAATGGGTACGGCACTTGTCGAAGGAGCGATCCGCGCGGGTGCGACATCGGCGGCGGACGTGACCGGTTGCGATCCGGTTTCCGCAGCGCGCGACGCTTTTCACCGCGCCACCGGTTCCAATGCCGTGGCCGACGTCGGCGAAGTCGCCGGACCCAGCGAGGTCATTCTTCTTTGCACCAAACCCCAGGACGTCGCGGCGGCCTTGGCCGAGGCCGGAACGGCTGCGAAAGGCGCACCTAAATTGGTGATTTCGATCGCCGCCGGCGTCACGCTCGCGAGTTTGGAAAAAGCCGCTCCTGAAAATTTCCGGATCATCCGGGCGATGCCAAACACCCCGGCTCTCGTCGGCAAAGGCGCGGCCGGTTATTGCCTCGGAAACCGCGCGAACAACGCCGATGCGGAAACGGCGCAGACCCTTCTCAGCGCAGTCGGCCTGGCGGTGAAAGTCCCGGAAAAACTGTTGGATGCAGTAACCGGTCTGTCCGGCAGCGGTCCGGCGTACATTTATCTCGTCATCGAGGCGCTGGCCGACGGCGGTGTGCGCGCCGGTTTGCCACGGGCAGATGCGATCAAACTCGCAGCGCAGACGGTTTTCGGCGCCGCCGCGATGGTATTGGAAACCGGTGAACACCCTGCCGTTCTCAAAGATATGGTCACTTCTCCTGGCGGCACCACCATCGCCGGCTTGGCGGAATTGGAAGCTCATGGATTGCGTTCGGCGCTGATCGAAGCCGTTACCGCAGCGACCCAGCGCGCGGAGGAACTGGGTCGCGCGTAATCCAGCGGATTTTGCGCTTCCCGTGAAGACCGAGAAATGGATCATCGGCGCATGACCTTGAGGTTCATCTGTCCTGTGGCAATCATCGCCACCGCTTTTTTCGTGGGTTCCTGTGGCAATTCGTCCGATGTCCCCATTCTCGCTGGAAATACCCAAGCCGCCTCCGCCGAGGGCGAGTCGGTTTATTTAAAAGCGAAAGAAGCGGACGAAGCGGGAAAAACCGCCAAGGCGATCAAACTTTACGACCAAACCGCGACTCGTTATCCCTTTGCGAAATCCGCTCCGCAGGCACGTTTCCGCCAGGCCGAGCTGCTTGAGCAAAAGGGCGAAGTGGTGAAATCCTTCAAAGCCTACCAGGAATTCCTCACCCGCTACACCGGTAGCAGCCTCTACTCGACCGCGCTGAATCGCCAGGCGAGAATGGCTCAAGCCGCTGCCGACGGCGAAGTGAAGTCCGGTTTCTTGGGCATCAAATCCAAACTGTCTCTGGAAAAAACCGTCGAGATGCTCGAACAGACGCGCGACAATGCACCGAAAACCCGGACCGCGTCGAAAGCTCAATTCACCATCGGCGAGCTCAACTACGCGAAGAAAAAAACCAAGGAATCCATCGCCGCCTATCGCAAGCTGGTCGCCGACCAACCGGACAGCCCGGAAGCCCCGGAAGCGCTTTTCCGAGTTGGCGAAATTTTGATGAAAGAAGCCGATGCGGGTAACAAAAACCAAGCGACCCTTGATCTCGCCCGCGAAGCGTTCAACGACTACATGATTCAGTATCCCGGCCACTCGCGCAATGCCGAGGCCCGCCGACTGGTCGCAAACCTTGGCAGCCGTGAAATCGAGCGCACCTTCGAAATCGCCGAGTTTTACGAAAAAACCGGCAAACTCGATTCGGCAAAAGTTTACTACCGCGATGTCGTCCGCCGCTCAAGCTCGGGCAAGACCCATGACGCGGCGAAAGCAAGGCTCAAGGCTTTGGGAGAATAATCCGTTTTCTGATTTCGTTTCCTATGAAATTCCTCGCACTGATCGCACCGGTTCTGCTGATGGTATCCTGCGCCGGCTATCAACTGGGCGGCACCAAGCCCGCCTCCCTGGCGAAGGTGAAGAAAATTTCAGTCGGAATGTTTTCCAATGGCACCCTGCATCCTCGGGCCGAAGCACTCGCCACCTCCGCGGTCGCCAGCGCCTTCATGCTCGACGGAACCTACCAACTGACGGATTTGGATTCCGCAGACGCAGTGCTGGAGGGAAATTTGCGTAGCATCAAATACAGTTCGATCCGCGGCAGCCGTCTCGACACGCTGCTGCCGGAAGAGCTCAACAATACGGTCCGCTTGGATTGGAAACTCAAAGACGCAAAAGATCCGACCAAGATCCTCGCTTCCGGTTCATCCGAAGGAAAAAGTCAGCTTTTCGTCGATTCGAACCTTCAAACGGCCCGTAACAACGCGCTTCCCGACGCGCTCGAACGCGCGGGCGAGCAACTGGTTTCCACACTGGCGAACGGCTATTAGCCGATTACATTAGGTCGATGGAACTCGATCTTCTTCATACTCACGCCGATCGCGCCTACGCGATTCTCGCCAATCTCGTCACACCGCGGCCGATCGCTTGGGTGACCACTCTGAACGAAAATGGTTCGGTCAATGCCGCGCCGTTTTCGTTTTTTAACGTCATGGGAGCCAATCCCCCGCTGGTGGTTTTTTGCCCGGGAAATCGCGAGGACGGATCGGAAAAAGACAGCGGTCGAAATGCCCAGCGCACGGGTGAGTTCGTCGTCAATCTCGTCGATGAAGCGGCCGCCGAAGCGATGAATCAAACCGCCGCGACCTTGCCACCGGAAGCCAGCGAAACCGAACAAACCGGTTTGGAAACGATCTCGTCCTCCAGCGTGGCGGTTCCTCGAATCGCCATCGCTCCCGCAGCGCTGGAATGCAAGGTCCACTCGATTCAGCGCATCGGCCAAAACCGTTTGGTTTTGGGAATCGTTCACCGTGCGCACGTGCGGGATGAGCTGATTGATTTCGAAACGTTGCGAATCCGGCGCGAGAATTACAAACCGGTCGGCCGCATGGCTTCGCCGGATTGGTATTGCTTTACGAATGATGCCTTCGAGATGAAGCGGCCGAAGTGATCAAGGAGTGTTGGCGTCTCGCCAACATGGATGCTGGTTCGTGTTGGCGAAACGCCAACACTCCTTGACGAAAAAAGCCGCCCGGTTTCCCGGGCGGCCTTTTTTTAAATGCGAAATCAGCCGATGACTTCCGGCCAATCGGTGTGGAACATTTCACCACGAGGCTTGTCGGTGCGCTCGTAGGTGTGAGCACCGAAGAAGTCGCGTTGCGCTTGCAGAAGGTTTGCTGGAAGCACTTCGCTACGATAGCTGTCGTAGTAACCGAGGGACGCGCTGAACGCTGGGACCGGAATGCCGGCGAGCGTGGCTTGAGCGATGACTTCGCGCCAGTTTTGTTGGAACTCGTTGAGGAGCTTCGTGAAGAACGGAGCAAGCATCAGGTTGCTGAGGCCTGGATCGGAACGGTAAGCGTCGGTGATGTCGTTGAGGAAACGAGCACGGATGATGCAACCGCCACGCCAGATCGCCGCGATCTTGCCGAGGTCGAGACCCCAGTTTTTCTCTTTGCCCATCGCTGCGATGAGGTCGAGGCCTTGGGCGTAGGAAATGATTTTCGAAGCGAAGAGCGCGTCGTGAACTTTTTTGACCAGTTCGGCTTTTTCACCGGTGATCTCGGCTTTCGGTCCGTTGAGAATGCTGCTGGCGGCGACGCGCGCGTCTTTCATCGAGGAAAGAATGCGGGCTTCAACGGCGGCGTTGATGGTGGAAATCACAACGGCGTTTTCCACGGCGTTCATGATCGTCCACTTGCCGGTGCCTTTTTGGCCAGCGGTGTCGAGGATGAGATCGACCAGTGGCTTACCGGTTTCTGGATCGACTTGTTCGAAGATTTTCGAAGTGATCTGGATGAGGTAGCTTTCGAGATCGCCTTCGTTCCAATCGGTGAAGACGGTGGCGAGTTCGGCAGGAGTGAAACCGGCGGCTTTGAAAATGTTGTAGGCTTCGCAGATGAGCTGCATGTCACCGTACTCGATGCCGTTGTGGATCATTTTCACATAGTGACCGGCACCGCCGGGACCGATGTGGATGACGCAAGGCTCGCCGTCGACTTTGGCGGAAATGCTTTCGAAGATCGGTTTCATCACGTCCCATGTGGAAGCAGGGCCGCCGGGCATGATCGATGGGCCTTTGCGAGCGCCTTCTTCGCCACCGGAAACGCCGGCGCCGATGAAGCGGAAACCGAGATCACCGAGCCATTTGTCACGGCGTTCGGTATCGGTGTAGAGGGAGTTTCCGCCGTCGATGATGATGTCACCTTTGTCGAGGAGAGGAATCAGCGATTCGATGACGGCGTCAACGGGGCCGCCGGCTTTCACCATGATCATCACCTTGCGAGGAATCGCGAGGGATTGAACAAATTCTTCAAGTGACTTGGTACCAACCAGTTTTTTATCCGGGTGGGCCGAGACAAACTCGTCGGTGACAGAGGTCGTGCGGTTATACACCGAGACCTGGAAGCCGCGGGATTCCACATTGAGAACGAGATTCTGGCCCATTACGGCCAGACCAATCAGTCCGAAGTCGCTATTACTCATAAGAGGGTGCCATATGCAAACGGCGGAGAGGGTTTAGGACAGTCAGCGCTTTCACGCAACCCCTTGTTGCCATTCGTCGATGCATTTCCCACATTCGCAGTGTGAACCTGCCAAATGTGATCACGTTTTCCCGCCTTGTGATGACCGCCGCCTTTGTGCTGGCGGTTTCCAAGCAATCGACAACCAACTACGGAATCGGGCTTACGCTGTTCGTGATTGCCGCCGCAAGTGACTGGCTGGACGGCTGGTTGGCGCGAAAAATGGGCTTGGTCACCCCGTTGGGAAAGCTGATGGATCCCCTGGCGGACAAGATTCTGGTGAGCGCGGCATTCATTTTCCTCACCGAAAAGGGACTGTGCCCGGTGTGGGTGACGGCACTGATCATCGGGCGAGAATTTTTAGTCACCGGTTTGCGCCAGATCGCGATCGAAGCCGGCCAAGTGCTCGCAGCCGACCGATTGGGAAAATGGAAAACCGGTTTGCAGCTCACATTTTGCATCACCGGTTTGGTCTGGCTGACTCTGCTGCCCCATGAAAACGAAGGGGGCGTGGTCGAATTTTTCCGCATTCTCACCAAACCGGCGTCCGAAGGCGGCTGGGTGATGCCCATTTCGCTGTGGCTTGCGGTCGCGCTGACGGTGATTTCCGGCTGGAATTATGTCTGGAGCGGTCGCGGGCTTTTGAAGTCGAAATGAAAAGGAGGGTCTTAAGTTCAGATTTCTAAATCTGCGTAGTCCTTTTCATCTGCATTTTAAAAGCTCCGCCGCCGTGAAATCCCTCATTCATCACGCTCATCTCATTTCCCCCGATGTGGAAATCCACGACGCGGCGGTTCTGATCGAGCGCGGTCGGATCGCGGGCATTTTCCGTCAAGGAGACCGGTTGCCGGAGGCGGATCGGATCATCGATGCGGCCGGAAAAATGCTGCTGCCCGGATTTATCGACATCCATTCGCACGGCGCGGACGGGCGGGACGTCAATGATGCCTCGCTCGATTCGGTCCGACACATCGCACGAAAAAAACTTCAGGAAGGCGTCACGACCTGGCTACCGACCACGCTGACCCAGCCGCCAGACCGGTTGGCGGAAATCGTGAGCGTCTGCGCGGAATACATCGCCGCGGCGGATTTTTGCAAGGCACCCGGGATTCATCTTGAGGGCCCGTTTATCGCCCCGGGGAAAACCGGCGCGCAAAATCCACGATTTGTCCGTCCGCCCAACTCGGCGGAATTCGAAAATCTAAACCGGTTGGGAAACATCCTGATCCACTCCCTCGCTCCCGAAGTCCCCGGCGCGCTGGATCTAATCGCCACCGGAAAACGTTTGGGAATCGTTTCCTCCGCCGCTCATAGCGCCGCGACGTTTTTCGAAATCCAGATCGCGAAACAAGCCGGGCTCACTCACCTGACCCACTTCGGAAACGCCATGAGTCCGCTGCATCACCGCGAAATCGGCGTCGTGGGAGCAGGCCTGCTGGACGACGACCTGAAACTGGAACTGATCTGTGACGGAATTCATCTGGCGCCAGAAATGATCCGCCTGGTTTTCAAAACCGTCGCGATCGATCGGCTGATGCTCATCACCGATTCCATCGCCGCGTCGTGGATCGGAGAAGGCGAGGTGCAACTCGGCGGCCTTGAGGTGACCGTCGTCAACGGTTCGGCGCGTCTCAAGGAAAGTGGCGAACTCGCCGGTTCGACGCTCCGATTGAACGAAGCTTTTCAAAATGTGGCAGCCATCACCGGTTTGCCCCTTCATCAATTGGTGAAAACCACGTCGTGGAACCAGGCCCAATCGCTCGGTCTCGCCGATTTGGGAAAAATTGAAATCGCCTACTGGGCGGATCTCGTGATTCTGAACCCTGATTTTTCCGTGTGGAAAACTCTGGTCAACGGAGAGGTTCGCGAGGCGGATTAAGGACGGTCGTGATTTTTTCCGAGCCTTTTTTCGAATTTGTAGGGCTTACAAAGCACCTGCGGGTCGTTCGCCACACGGGCGCATTTGCGGCAAAAAAACGCGGCGTCACGGGTCAAGGCATGCAGTTCTTCCGCACGCTCTTTGACCTCGCTTTTCGACCAATCACATAGGGTTTCCGCCATATTTCGAAGAGATTGTCACAGCGTGCGCTCGGAAACACTCCCGTCAAGCTCGGGACGCCCCAGTCTCAATAACGCGTCTTGTTGATAAACGTTCTCATTCGATTTTCCCTTGATTGATCAGGATTTCAGCGCATATTTAAAAACAAAGAAGTGCGACCCCGCATTCTCAACTACCAAAAATTTATGAAAACCATCAGCAAAACTGCCACCAAAAGTGAACCGGTGATCAAGGGACTGACGACATTGCTCGCCGATTCCTATGCGCTTCTCGGTCAAACTCACATCGCTCACTGGAACGTCGAAGGTCCTGCGTTTTTCTCTCTCCACACCGCTTTCCAGAGCCAATACGAAGAGCTTTTCACGGCCGTCGACGAGATCGCCGAACGCCTTCGTGCACTGGACGTTTACGCGCCGGGCGGCCTGAAAACACTCGCGGCTCTGTCCTCGATCAGTGAACTTGCTGCGGAAGCGATTCCTTCGAAAGATTTTGTCGCGCATCTGATCGAGTCGCACGAAATCGTCGTGGCCACCGGTGTTTCCGCCCGCAAAGCCGCTGAGGACGCAGGCGACTTGGAAACTCAAGATCTCGTCATCAAGCGCATCCAAACCCACGAGAAAACCTTGTGGATGCTGCGCTCGTTCCTGAAAAATCTGTAATCGGTGCCGGAGTTCGGTAGCGATCCATCCGCCTTTTCTTCAATCCGCGTCCTCAATCGGGCGCGGATTTTTTTATCTCTCTGCCCCGGCGTGTCGTTTCGCCGAGGCATGATCCTTTATCCTGCCGAGAAAAACCGGCGGCGTTAGCGGACTATTGGACTGGGGTTTCAAGGGTTTCGATCACCGCGTCAAAAGCAGGTTTTGGTCGGAGATTTCGGTCGAAAAGCAAAGGATGGTTGTGGCGTTTCCACGGCCAATCATTCAGCCAGCTCTGGCCGTCGTGCAGATTCCAGAAGGTGACCCGTTCGACCACGTCCTCATATTTCAAGATCAAGGCAAACAAGCGGGCATACTGAGCGGCCTGGCTTTCAAGCACCTCCGGCGGGCACTCGCTCGGATAGGGATCAAATTTCGAAAGTTCCTCTTGGTGTTTCCCATCATCCTCATACCAGCGCTGGCGGGTGACCACATCCATGTCCAACTCCGAGAAGACGACTTTTACCTTCAACTCTCTCATGGCCTGGAGAGTGGCTTCAATTCCTTCGAAAGGAATCATGCCATATTCGTAGTGAGCTTGGAGGCCGATGGCATCAATCGGAGCACCCTTCGCACGGATGGATTGGACAAGGCGAATGAGTTTTTTCAGTTTCCCCGGACGATCGCACCGGTAGTCGTTATAGATCAGCAAGGCATCGGGATCCGCCTTCCGAGCGTATTCGAAGGATTTGATGATGTATTCCTCACCCAGCAGGCGGGTCCATTCGGTGTCCCGAAGGTATTCCTCATCAGAATCCGCGAGCGCTTCGTTGACGACATCCCACATGGCCAACTTGCCTTTGTAGCGGCCAGCGACGGTGCTGATGTGCGTTTCGAGCCGCTTCAGAACGAGTTCTGCGGACGCAGGTGCATCGCCATCCTTAAAAAACCATTCCGGCGTGTTTTCAGGACGAGCCCAGAGCAGCGTGTGCCCGACGATTTCGAGATTGTTTTTTTGTGCGTAGGAGACGAACGCATCCGCCTCCTCGAACCGGAATACCCCTTCGGTCGGCTGCGTGACATTCATTTTCATGCAGTTTTCCGGCGTGACCGTATCGAAGTGACGCAGAAGCACCGCGGCCTCCGCAGGATGAGTCATCACCCCGTTATTGACGCTCACGCCCATTTTGAAGCGCTTGGCGACCGCTTCTTTTAAGGATTTTTCCGTCCGGACGATTTCCGTCTGAGGAGCAACACCCGGAGAGGCAGGCGTTTCCTCCGCCATCAGGTGGGAATGCATCATTCCAGGCAATGCGAGGAAAAAGGTCACTCGCATCAACGAGTGAACGCGTTTCATCATCCGAGGCGGGTTAATGGAAGTAGTGGTGAACGCTGGCATATTCGATGAAGGTTAGACTGGATTTGCTAGGACGCGAAACGGAATCCATGAAATGAACACGGAGGCTGCCGGAAGAAAAGGTAAACTCTGCCTTGGCTGATGGGAAAAGCTCTGCGTTAGCAGTAAAAAGCCCCTTATTTGATGAATCCCATCAAATAAGGGGCCAAATGGTTTTTCAGAATTCCCGTGGTCGGGTGAAAAATCTCCGTGCGATGGTCTCAGTATGCGAAACCGGCACGGAAGGTATTTTCACCAGGATACGGAACTCCCGCTGGATTTGGAGTATCCACCACTTCGATTCCAAGAAGCTTGAAAGCGTCGAAGAGGACCGCTCCAACGTGGGCGAACGCCACGGCGGCGTGGTGATGGTAATTCCCCAACAACACATGGCGATAGAACCGGTGGAAGCCAGGAATGTAAGCCGTTCCCGTGCAACCGAAGGTCTTTGGATCCAGATCGAGGAAGTGTCCTTCGCAGATGTAGGCCCGCAGCTTGTCGCCGTGACCGTGAATCTGGACGACCGTGATCGGCGAAGCGGCGATTTGTCCCTCGATGGTTCCGCGAGTGATATCAGGTTCGGTGTCCGGCTCCATCAGGCGCTTCATGATGAGCTGATACTTCATCTCCGGATTTTTCAGCAGCTTGCTGGCAGTGTTTCCACAATGGAACATGCCGACCATGTCCTTAAGCGGATAGTCCTTCAGCGACTCGTGGAGACTGCTCGGAATGGAGTGGTTAATATCAAGCACGGTCACCGTGTTGTCGCTGGCGTATTGCCCCATCAGCTCGGCGATGAGCGAATAGGCGTCGTTTTCGCAAGCAATCGGGAAACCTTTGTCCGCCATCCGTCCGTTGATGAAACAAGGAACGTGTTTGAGGGCAAATTCTTGCTCGGACCAGCACTGGGAAGCCGCACCGGAAAGCTTGAGGCGGTCACGGAAATTCCGGATCGCTTGCTCATAGTCGGAAAGACGACCCACAAAGTTCTCATCCTTGGGCATGGAAGGCATTTCCTCCTTCATTTCCGTGGCGATCTCTTTGGATTCCTTGATCAAACGGATCTCGTTCTGCAAATCGAAGTGTCCCAATTCTTCAATCTCGACCCCAATCGATTGGAGGGAAGCGATGTTGTAATTGCAGGTTTCGAAGTCGCGAGGACGCGGTCCGAACAGGCCGATGGTGGCGTTGCTCACACCTTTGACGACCTTGATGATTTTCAGGAAGTGAGCGATTTCTTTCGCGCCTTCTTCGGTGGAAACGACGGGAAGCTCTGGAATGTGAACACGGTCCTGGAGACCGCGTTTGCGGATCGCCATGGTCGCGGAGAGCAACCCGCAAAGCGCGTCACCCCGTTTTTGCAACATGCTCATCGCGCTTTCCTCGGCCGCTGCGATCAGCAGGACCGGACCTGGGAACGCCTTGATGAACGCGGCGTCCTCGATTTCCGGAGAGAAATTGCCGAGAAACAAAACCGCAGCATCGCAGCCAGCGGCAATGAGTTGGGCAGCAGCATCCGCAGCATGAGCACGTGTCTCAACGACCGCACACTCTCCCTCAGGAAGAGTGAGTTCGATGCCAAGAGCCTTGGTCGCTGCGACGAGTCTCTCCGAACGCTCTTCCGCCAAAGGACGTGGGAAGCAGTTACGGGATGCTGAGACGAAGCCCAGCTTGATATCAGGCGAAAATTGCCCGAGAGGGAGATACATTTGTTTAGTATTTAATGGTGATGAAACTTATGCTCTCCAAGACCATTCAGGCAGATTGATGCGCTCGCCACCCTTCAGGGCGGATTCGTGCGCAAGAATGCCAGTAAGGGTGATGTTCGCGGACTCGACGGCATTCGGATAGGAGTCGGTGCCAGTGGTAAGCATGTTCAAGAACTGGTGAACCAGGTGAGGATGGGAACCACCGTGGCCTGCGCCTTGGGTGAAGGACAAGTGCTCTTCGCCATCATCGCCGCCATAAACGCCACCCGTGGTGAAGGCGCGGATTTCCTCAGGGAGGCGGTCCGCGTAATCCGGAGCTTTCACTTCGGAAGGAATTTCCGGCTCAGGCTTCTTCGCGGTGTGAAGGACCAGTGGTTGATGTTCGATGAGCGGCCATTCGACCGATTTTTCCGAACCATAAACTTCAATGGTCTCGCGATATTGGCGAGCGACGTCGAAGAGCGAACGGTAAACGTGAGCGGAAAGATCGCTGTCTTTGAACTTCACGTGAGTGGACTCAACCGCGAAAGGCGAGTTGTAAGCCGAGTGCATTTCCTCGCGGATCGTGCCGGAAGCGAAGCAAGAAACGTATTCCGCTTCGTTGCGAGCAAGGCCGAGGGCTGGACCAACGCAATGGGTCGCGTAGTGCATCGGCGGAAGACCTGGCCAGTAACCCGGCCAGCCTTCCATGTCCTGCTGGTGGGAAGCCTTGATGAACTGAAGCTTTCCAAGCTCTCCTTTGTCGTAGAGCTCTTTCATGAATAGGAATTCCCGTGCGTAGAGAACGGTTTCCATCATCATGTATTTCAATCCGGTTTCCTTGCAGAGATCGACGATGGCCTTGCAGTCTTCGACGCTGGTAGCCATGGGCACCGTGCAAGCAACGTGTTTTCCGGCTTTCAGCGCGGCGATTGTCTGCTCGGCGTGGTTTGGGATCGGGGTGTTGATGTGGACAGCGTCGATGGACTTGTCCGCAAGCAAGGCTTCGTAGCTGGTGAAACGGCGCTCCGCCGGGATGCCAAATTTGTCTCCGGTTTCGTGAAGCGATTTTTCGTTCCGCTGGCAGATCGAAATCTCACCGCACATCGGATGGCGCTGGTAGATGGGGAGGAACTCAGCACCGAAGCCGAGACCGATAAGGGCAATGTTGCGTTTCATATAAAAAATTCTCTAATCAATTAGTGCTTGAGGTCTTCGACTTTGAACATGCCCTGCTGACCCGCTGATTCGGTGCGGGCTTGTTTCGCTTGTTCAGCAGTGACAGGAGCTGCGTCGTTTTTCCAGGACTGGCGAGCGTAGGTAAGCACGTCAGCCACTTGCTGATCGGTCAGTCCGACGACCGGAGGCATAACCCCAGCGAAGTCTTTTCCGTTCACTTTGATCGGCCCTTGAAGACCGTGGATGACGATCTTGGCGGGAATGGAAGGATCACCGGTGAGCCAATCCGAGCCGTTGAGAGGAGGGAAGGCACCTTCGACTCCATTGCCGTCAGGGCCGTGGCACGCGATGCAAGTGAGGTCATAAACGGCTTTGCCGCGAGCATGGATTTCGGAATCGATCGCAAACTTGCGGGCAACTTCTCCGGCCGCACCGCCGGCTTTGTAGGATTTCAAGAGCGCGATGGTTGCCACACTCGAGTTACCTGCAGATTTTTTGACCAACGAGACATCGTCCCACCATGCCGTGCCGGATGCTCCACCATAACCGCCGAAGAGGCAGTGGATGCGAACTTCACGCTCGGCTTCGGTGGTGAAATCCATTTGGACGAGCGTCCAATCGGAGTTGCCTTTCACCGAGTTGGTGCGGCCGCGGCCGTGAACGTTCATCATGCAGCCTGGGCGGTTACCCGCATCGACGTCTTTGGTTTTGATCCAACCCGACAAGTAGTATGAAGTGTTTGGCTCGACAGGAACGGTGATCGACGCACCGCCATCGACCTGAACGGTCGAGGTGATTTTCAGAGCCGGAGAACCATTGCGTCCACCGGTAGGATCAGAAGTGAGAGTGACGGTTGTCGCATCACCGCCGGTGTAAAGGCGAAGATCGCCCCAAGCTTCTGGCTTTCCGTCGACGACTTTCGAGAAATCCGGATTCGGCAAAAGGTTCGGAGCCTCATCGGTTTTTTCCTCGTCATCGGGCAGCTTCGCGAGCACTGCCGCTTGATTCTTACGCGCGGCGACTTGCCAAGCATCAAGAAGTGCTTGGTCAGCGCCTTCAAGGGCGACATCGGCCGCGAGAGCGGTAGCGATTTTCTCCGATGGAGCAAGACGTGCGAGAGCAAGGTAAAGCTCCAAGCGAGTCCGGAGATCCGTTTCCGTGATCTTTCCATCCTTAATGAACAGATCGACCCAAGCGCCGTCCTCTGGTGCATCGTTAAGAGCCATTCTCCGCAAGGCAGGATAGCTGGACTTCAGAGCCGATGCAATCGTCGCAGAATCGAGCAGGCCAAGACCTTTGAGCGTTCCAAAGGCATTGATGGCGGCCGGAGAATCTCCTTTTGCAACCAGAGCCTTAAGAGCAGGAGCTTGGGAGGCGTCAGCCGAATCAACAATGAGTCGCTGAGCCGTCATGCGCCAGAAAAAGTCCGGGCTGGAGATCGCTGCGGTGAGGGATTTCGGTTTTGGAGTGTTGACGGTTCCTTTCGGATACACCCGGTAGATGCGGCCGTGTTCTTGGTCGCGGTGCGGAGTCATGTAAGCATTGCCGCGTCCATTTTGCGCATCCAATCCGGAGTTTGCTTTGTTCGGAGTCGGGTTGTGCTGGATGACCATGTTGTACCAATCGCAAATCCAGACGGCGCCATCGGGACCGACTTCGGCACAGACTGGGGCCGACCAAGCGTCCGCGGAGTTGTAAAGATTGTTCGGCGATTGGGTGGCGACGAAGCCGCTGCCTTTTTTCTCGAGTTCGAAATTCGCAACGAGTTTTCCGGTTGGGCCGCAAACAAAAGCAACCTTATCGCGGTATTCCGCAGGGAAACGGCTGCCGGTGTAAAGCGCGTGACCTGCAGCGGAGGTGAACCGATCGAAATTGTCCACTTGCCGGATGTCCATGGACGAAGGATTGAAAATTGGATTGTTATCCGCCTTTGGCGTGCGCGGCTGTTCGAGACCTGCACTTTGGTAGATTTCTTTTGCAAAGGTGTAATACCAGCTCGGGTTGGCGTTGGCCGTGGAACCCATGATGTCGAAGTCGTTGGTGAAACCTAACCCCCAAGTGTTGTTGGTGGTGTTCTGGAGGACTTCGAGAGTGACATACTCTTGCAGCGTGCCGTCGGCACCTGCTACGATTTCCTTCGGAAGATTGACTTTGAAACGGAACAGACCTTGGGTGAACTCGATGTTCTTGTTACCGACGGTGCTCTTGAATCCGGAATAACCGGTGGTGGCATAGATCCAGTTGTCCGGACCCATGCGGAAGTTGGAGACGCCGGCGTGGGTGTCGCCCGTGTGGAGACCGTTGAAGAGTGGGATGCGAATATCCGCTTTGTCGTCGCCGTTGGTATCTTTCAGGAAGAGAACTTCGGTGCCATTGGTGCAAACAACGCCCCCTTCGACAAATGCGAGGGTGCTTGGAATCGAAAGTTTTTCGACGAACCGGGTGAATTTGTCGGCTTTGCCGTCATTGTTCGTATCTTCGCAGATGGTGATGCGATCGTGACCCAAGTTGTGCGCTTGGAGATTGTTGGGATAATCGATGGTTTCGATGACCCATGCACGGCCACGCTCATCCCAGGTGATGAAAATAGGGTTTACGATGTCCGGATCCGAGGCGAATAGCGAAAGCTGGAAGCCCGTAGGAACTTGAGCCAGCTTCATGGATTCAGAAGGAGGCAATGGCTCAGGAAGTTGGGTGATCAGCTTTCTCTCGCGGTAGCCCGGAAGCTCGACGTCGATCATTTTCGGCTGGGGAAGCTTCAAACCGATAAGCTTCGCACGAACCTTGTCACCAACTGCCCACATGATTCCGCGGCGGATCAGATCGGCAAATTCAGGCTTGTCCCAAACCCGGTGGTCGTGACCAGAAGCGGTGTAAAAAACGCGACCTTTTCCTTGGTTTCTCACCCAAGTCCAAGGCTCCTCTTCATGGACCTGCAAAATCGTGCGATCGTCACCGTGATCGGTGTGCACATAGGTTTCATCCCATGCGTTAAATCCTTGGTAACCCTGCATTACAGGGTGGGTGGGAAGAACGGTCTTGGGTTCGAATTCACAGCCACCATGGGACTTGAATTTTGCTCCGACCAGCTTCACGAAATTGGGGGATGCTCCGTAACAAGCGGAAGCACAGTGAATCGGCAGAAACGCGCCGCCACCATTCACGTAGTCAAAAAGTGCCGTTTCCTGGTCAGCCGGAATTTTTCCGTTTTGCTCCCAGTTCGCATACATCAAAAGCCCGTCATATTGGGAAAGGGTCGCCGTTGTGAAAACCTTCGCAGGGTCTTCCAAATAGGTGAGATCGATTCCTGCAGTTCCAAGTTGTTTCTTAAGCGAGCGGTAGCGGGTGATGGGATCGTGGCCGGGACCATTCTCTTTTGGAGCTCCAAAAAACAGGATGGAGATGCGTCGGGGGCCATCATCAGCGTGCAAAGAGCCAGCCAGCCCCAGCAGTGCCGCTGTGGCGATTAGGATAAGGTTTCTCATATCTAGTCCGAAAAATTATCCGCGCAAATCCGAATATGCTATGGTAGTTCCGACAATTTCGTGTATGATTCCGACAGATGGAAAAAACGCTCGAAGCTCAAAAACGATGGATGGAAGAGATTCCCTCGGGGCAATTTCGCAAACTTTTCGAGAATCTTCCAGGGACTTTATTTTTCGCAAAAAACCGCGATCTCAAACTGATGATGGCGAACGCGGCGTTCGTCGCCCGCTGCGGAAAATCGACCGAAGCGGAAATCGTGGGAATTGATGATTACGACCTTTTTCCTGACAAGTTTGCATCAAAGTTCCGCAGCGACGACCTCAAGGTTTTGGAAACCGGAAAACCCATCGGCGGCATTGTCGAAATGTTCCCGAATGCCGTGGGACACCCGGATTGGTCAGTAACAGACAAGATGCCGCTATTTGACAAGGACGGAAAAGTGTGCGGCATCTGCGGCACGGTCCGCAGTTACGAGGGGGTCCGCGAATCGCTTGGCGGCTATCTCGAAGTGCAACCCGCCGCAGAATACCTGAAGCGAAATTTCCGAAAAAAATTGGACATCCAATTGCTGGCATCGCTTGTCGGAATGTCGGAAAGACAGTTGGAACGAAAGTTCAGTGAAACGTTCCGAGCCAGCCCCCGAGCCTACCTTTGCAGGATCCGTATCCTCATCGCCAGCGAACTGCTCAAAAGAACATCCAAAACCGTTACCGAGATCGCCTTGGAGGTGGGCTTTTACGACCACAGCGATCTTTCCCGCCATTTCAAAAGAGAGGTCGGAGACTCCCCAAGCGTGTTCCGGATGAAACAGATCAAATCGGGCAGCACCGACAAAAAGGCCGATCTTTAGCCGAGAAGCGCGCGACCGCTGCTGGATACTCCCCGCGGGGCCATTCCCCCAACCAACTTCGCGTCTTAAGCTTTTTGAAACCATTCACAAACCCTTGACAACCAAAGCCCTGATTCCACCTTAGAGACGATGAATTCAAACCACCCAACACAGCAAATGACGGAATGATACACGAATCTGACGGAATGATACAAGCATTTCCCTTAGACTGTGGCATCTTACGAAATCTAGGTGCATGATGATCATCGACTGATGCCCTCCTGACCTTTCTCAGGAAAAAACCCCCAAACCCACGATGAAGACCATAAGAAAATCCCCCCGGTGCTTGTTCTTCTCTTCGGCCCTTGCCTTCATGCTTGCGGCCGCGCTACCTCATGGGCCGACACACGCCCACCCTCGTATTCAAAACGCGGCGGCAGGCGCTTTGACGACTGGTCGCGCCATTGCAAAAACCCCGAATTTCGCTTTTTTAAATCTCTCTTGGACAGACAGTGACGCATTCTCGCCGCAAGTGAAACCCCTTCCCCATTCGGAAGTGGACGACACTCGTGGAATTTCATCCACTTTAGGCGACGTTGCGGATTTCGAAAGACGCGTCTAATATAATGAGATAAACCCAGTCCTTGAATTCTTTCCGCAGGTAACCATCCCCTGCCCCATTTCATTCCCGGCCTGACGCGACAAAATCGCCTTGGCCACCTTTGCTAAACCTTTAAAAAAACCTCATGAAACATCGCCCGAAAAAATCCAAACCATCCGAGCGGGGATTTGCTCTCATCGTCACGCTGATGCTGATGGTTCTCTTGTCCATCATCGCCGTTGGACTGTTGTCACTCTCAACCATTTCGCTGCGCGGAATCTCGACGGCTTCGGCGGCGCAAATCGCCCAAGCGAACGCCCGACTCGGACTGCTCACCGCCTTGGGAGAACTTCAAAAACACCTCGGACCCGACCAACGAATCAGCGCGCGCGGTATTTCGTTTGCGGCGGATACCTCACTGGGAATCGCCATCACCGACGACACCCCCCAAGCTTGGTGGGTCGGAGTTGCAAATGGCGACCCGGACGAAGTCATGCCCGATGGACAAAGCGTTGAGTGGCTCATTTCTGGACGCACTGGCACAACGTCCGCAGATCTTACCTTAAACAATCCGGTCACGCTCTATTCCGAGAACAGCTTGGATCTGACCAAATATACCGCAGGACAGGAAATCCAGGCAGGACGCGTCGCCATTTTGGATTCTTCCGCCGACACGACCGGATACTACGCGTATTTCGTGGATGACGAAGGCATGAAAGCGCGGCTGGCACCCAGCAATACGCTTGCTCTCAACTCCGCCAACGCAGGACGAGGACTGCTGCCGTCCGGCGCGGATCTAGGAGACCTGAATGAACTCGTCGCACTCAAAGACGCCGATTCGGCGCTCTTGGCGCGGATGAACTCGATTCAAGATCTTCCCTTGGTTGGCACAACGAAGGCCATCATTTCCCAGAAGCATTTTGATTACACAACCAACAGCTTCGGAGTCCTTTCGGACACCCGGCGCGGCGGCCTCCGCAAAGACCTGACCATCGCCTTCGAAAACAGCTCGGTCTTTTCAAACGTCTTCCCGTCGACGGATAAAAGCAAATACCTTCTGCTCGATTCCGATCGACTGTCGGCCGCCTCGGAGCTCCAAACGAACGGCTATATTCATTGGGACATCTTCAACGACTATTATAACCTGAAGAAATACATCCAGACTTCGGGAGGAACTGAGTACCTCGTGAATACTCTGTATGAGAAAGCTGGTTTCACCGCTGAAAATCCCACCGCTGACCTCTACATCGGAAAATTGGGCCCTCACGCGATGAAACCCGGCGGCTCCCAGAACGGCCATCCCTATGGAGATTACTCGGTAAGCCTTGAAAGCACTCAGCAGACCGCAGAATACAAACATAGCCCCGTTTCGCCTGTTTTGTC
Organism: Akkermansiaceae bacterium UBA1315; assembly: GCA_002307065.1. GTDB lineage: Bacteria > Verrucomicrobiota > Verrucomicrobiia > Verrucomicrobiales > Akkermansiaceae > Luteolibacter. The sequence goes on from DBTN01000031.1 coordinate 22,203, forward strand.
GTTCCTTCAAATGAATGCCTGGTTAGACCCCCGAGCAGAAGGTCCTACCCTTTCAAGAAAGTATTATCTGATCGCTCGTACCCAGCTTTGGACAGGTAACTACAATCCCTATAACATTGGGCTTCAGATGGAAGCGAAAGACTTTTTCGGCGGGACAACCGGTCCACGGATCATGAACTTCCCGCAAGCGGTTTTTACCGTCCCAAAATACGCAGATCAACCGATTGTCATTTTTTCAACAAAACGTGAGTCGAACACAAGGATCCCGATGATTCTAGAGCCTGGCAGAAGCCATGTTTTGGCGCTGAACACAGATGTCACTAGTGGTGTAGATGCGGATGGTGGAGCCTACACCCCAGAAATAAGGGCTGTGGTCGGTAAAGGTGTTTTTCAGAAAACGACTGATAAAACCACCGAGCCAGTGGATCCGATTGATGTCCAGATCGATTTCGTCATGAACCGTCCTACCCTGTTACCGGGCGGAAACGAAGAACCAGGATCACGTGAGGTAGCCCAATTCATTTACTCTCCTATTGCCTGGGATTCGACAACTTGGACCGATGGAGCAGCCTATCCAGGAAAACGCTTCACCTATTCCTTGCCCAAAGCTCAGCTCTTAAACACCACCAAGTCGTTGATCTTAGAACTTCGCACCACTCAGGAAAGTGGGAGCGCCATTCGCCCCCTGATCGATTCCAACATTCGGGCACCTTGGGTCAATCCCAAGTGGGATGCGGGCCTCGGCCTTGCCGCTCCAGCCGCTTATTCCGTCAGCGCCAGCGGTGTTGCCACCTCTAAGGACATCGAAATGAGCAGCACGGATGCTCCTGATAACCAAGGGTATTCCTACATGGGTCCTAGCCACTTTGCGGCTGATGGCTTTGATCGAGTGATTCTTTACGATGTCCCCCGCGAAGATCTACTTTCTCTTGGACAACTTCAACATGCGAACGCAGGGAGATTCAGCTACGAACCCAGCTACATCGTTGGCAATTCGTATGCAAACCCTCGTATTCCTCGAGAGGAATGGAAAACGTCTGTAAGTGACGAATACAGCGATGCGCGGCCGGCCATGTCCAATTGGAAGATTTCTGGAAACTTCAATCTCTACGACGCTTCCTATTTGGTAAACGAAGTGCTTTGGGATTCCTATATCTTCACCACCATCCCTCAAACGGAGGACAACTTCTCCGGAAACGAAGTCGCTCAAGACTACGACAAGCTCCTCAGTGGTGAACTGCTACTTCCAAACCCGCGCTTCATTCCTTACGAGCCTGAAGGTTCAACCTTCGATGAGGCCACCCTGAAAGCGGTGGGCGACGCTACCTCAGGTTCGTTTTTCCATAATGCCGGACACTTGCTGGTCGATGGAGCCTTTAACATCCACTCCACTTCCGTGGATGCATGGGAAGCCTTCCTCAGCAGCACCCGTGGACTCCCAGTGGAGAAAATCGACGATAACGGCGCGATCACCGGCTATGATGAAGATATCACCACCGTGCGCTTCCCTCGCGTGAAAGCGAACTACGGTGATGCGGCGGAAGCGGGCGAAACCGGTTCTGCTTTCTGGGACGGATTCCGCGAGCTTACGCAAACTGAAGTCCGAGACCTGGCTGCAGCCATCGTGGACGAAATCAAAAGCCGCGGACCTTTCCACGGCCTCGCCGAGTTTGTGAATCGCAAGCTGGAAGACAGTGAGGAAGGCGACTCCGGAGCGCTCCAAGCCGCACTCGACAGCACGGTGAACTCAACGGTTGCCAGCTCCGTTTCGGCAGATGCAAACCATTCCAGCCTCCCAAGCGATCAAACCCAAGCCGCGGGCTTCCCTGGACAATTGCTGCAAGGCGACATTCTTCAGGCTCTGTCCCCTTACATGAGCGCACGGTCGGATACCTTTACGATCCGCGCCTATGGCGAAGCCTTGGATGCGACCGGAAATGTCGCGGCCCGCGCTTGGTGTGAAGCCACTGTCCAACGCCTCCCAGATGCGATGCCTTCAACGGCGACGGGAACCACGGCATTGACTGAACTCGCGAGTCCAAACAGTCCATTTGGTCGCCGGTTTGTCATCCGCACCTTCCGCTGGCTCAATAAAGATGAGGTTTGATCCATCACCCCCTATTTCAGCAAGACCTTCACCCTCATGATGTTTCGAATCTTAGCTACCATCCTCGTTTCGCTCTCACCCGTACTTCTTGCACAGGAAAACTACATTCGCGTGCGCGCGATGTCGCTGGACAATTCAGCCTTTCCGAAAACTTTTGTTCGCACGAAAGACGGCTTCCAAGCGGTCGATTTCTCAGGCATCCAACCCTCCGCACCTTATCAGGTCGCGGCGGGTGGATCGTTACCGGTTTATTACGCGGCGCCTTCAGCCGAAGATAAAGAAGCCAAGCCGGACGCCGTTGTAAAACTGCCTGAGGCCAATGGCGGCATCCTGCTTTTCGGATGGCAGACCGGCGAAAAAAGAAACTTCATCGCCCTCCCGGACAACCTCAACCAAGGAGGCAGAGACAACTGGCTCCTTGTAAATGCCACCGGAGAAAAAATTGCCTTTCAGCTCGGTAAAGGGACTTCTCCTACCGTGGTAGATCCGGGCAAAACCACCACCCATCGCGTCACCGTTCCATTCGGTGAAGGGGCAGCCGTCCTAGCTGCTCGCATCGGGCAAGCTGAACAAAAGGTGATCTTTTCGACCTATTGGAACGTCTATGAAGACCAGCGCTGCATCATCTTATTTATTCAAGACGCCGAGCGGATACGGGTCCGGCAAATCCTCGATGTGACATCGGTGACAAAACCGGCCGAATAGTCCCCCGATCCGACGAAATCTCTTCTCCCATTTCAGGCGGACCTCGGTCCTCTGGAATGGGGTTTTTTGTTGTTCGAAGGACAATCCATAGCTCCGAAGAAGCTATCCTACCGGATCGATCCCGCCAAAACCCGTGAGTTGACCGACGAGAAATGCGGCCGAGTGACAGAAAAACGAAAAGCTTTTTTGAAAGCACTCGATGGATTCCCAAGTAGAAGAACCGCTCAACTAGAGTTTCTCCAACTCCACTTTGGCCTGACGCTTCGACCTCCCGAACGTGAGTGCATCAAATCCACCACCCTTCACGTTCATTTTTAGATCACCCTTTATGAAACACGCTCTCTGGCACGATCCGCGCCCGTCGATTTCAAAATCCCACGCCGTCACCGGTGAAACGAGAGCCATCTCTTGCACGAGCCGTATCCGAGGAATATCTCTAACCTGAGCCCCATCGCCCGAAGCTAAACCTTCTCATCTAGACCTGCACCGAAACATGTTTATCCAACGCAACGCCCTCCGAATCGTGGTGACCCTCACCACCCTGCTGGCAGGCCCCTTATTCGCAAACCCAAGCCTCGGCTTGGCGACCCCATTGGTAACGGACGATCCATCCCCAGGAAACTTCCCACTCGTTTCAGAAGGCACCGCCGCGCCTCTGCTGCTTGATTCAAAAGACTACATCGGTGTCAAAAGAGCAGCCGCGGATTTTCAAACGGACGTCGCCAGCGTTACGGGTAAAAAACCGGAGCTTCTCACCGAGAAACCCACCTCCGGTTCTCCGGTCGTCATTGTCGGAACCGTCGGCCATAGTTCGCTGATTGATGATTTGGCTCGATCCGGGAAAATCGACATCCAGCCGATCGCCGGAAAGTGGGAATCCTTCCTGATTGCCACGGTGGCGAATCCACTCCCCGGCGTGAGTCGTGCGTTGGTGATCGCCGGTAGCGACAAACGGGGCACCATTTACGGCATTTATGAAATGTCGGAGCAGATCGGAGTCTCCCCGTGGCATTGGTGGGCGGACGTCCCCGTGAAACACCGGGATTCGATCGTCATCAAGGAAGGCCGCCATCTTCAGGGACCTCCTGCCGTCAAATATCGGGGTATTTTCCTCAATGATGAAGAGCCCGCATTGGGACCGTGGGCCCGTAAAAAGTTCGGAGGACTGAACTCAAAAATGTATACCCATGTCTTCCAGCTGATCCTGCGACTTCGCGGCAACTACCTCTGGCCGGCAATGTGGGGGAAAGCTTTTAACGAAGACGATCCCCTCAATCCAAAACTGGCGGATGAATTCGGCATCGTCATGGGCACCTCCCACCACGAGCCGATGATGCGAGCTCAAGAAGAATGGACCAAACGAAAAAAAACCATCGGAAACGGTGAATGGAACTACAACACGAACCGCGAAGGTCTCCACGAGTTCTGGCGTCAGGGTGTCGAGCGCAACAAGGACTATGAAAACCTCACCACTCTCGGCATGCGCGGGGATGGCGATGAGCCGATGGTTGCCGGGGGAGACATCAAGGCGAACATCCAATTGTTAGAAACGATTGTCGCCGATCAACGCAAACTCCTTGCCCAATATGTCAACACGGACGTGACCCAAGTCCCACAGGTCTGGGCACTCTACAAGGAGGTGTCCGACTATTACGACCAGGGCATGACGGTGCCCGATGACGTGACCCTTCTCTGGTGTGACGACAATTGGGGCAACATCCGCCGTCTGCCAACCCCCGCAGAGCGGAAACGGTCCGGCGGCGCTGGCATTTACTACCATTTCGACTATGTCGGCGGTCCACGTTCCTACAAATGGCTCAACACCATTTCTCTGCCGAAAGTATGGCAGCAAATGAATCTCGCCTACGAGTATGGCGCGGACCGAATCTGGATCGTCAATGTCGGCGACTTGAAGCCCATGGAACTTCCCATCGAGTTCTTCTTAAGAATGGCATGGAATCCAAAGGCCATTTCCAAGGACGACGTCGGCGAGTTCACCCGCCGCTGGGCGGAGCGGGAATTCGGTGCCGAGCACGCGGAGGAAATCGCGGAAATCGTAACCTGCTACACAAAATACAACGCTTCGCGGAAACCCGAGCTCATCTCTCCTACCACGTTCAGCTTGGTGAATTTCCGCGAGGCGGAACGCGTGCTGGCAGGCTGGCAAGACATCACCGCCCGCGCCGAACGACTGAAAGAAAAACTCGCTCCGGAATATCAGGATGCGTTTTACCAACTCGTCCTCTACCCAACCAAGGCCTCAGCGAACATCGCGGAACTTCATATCACCACCGGTCTGAATCGCCTCCATGCCAAACAAGGACGCACCAGCGCCAATGAGGATGCCCAGCGAGTTCGCGAGTTATTCGCCTTGGACCGCGAACTCACCGACTCCTACCATGGTCTGAACGGCGGAAAATGGGACCACATGATGGCCCAGACAAAAATCGGTTACAAATCTTGGCAAGATCCCGCCAAGGAGATCATGCCTGAGCTCAAACGGGTCACCCCGGCAGCGGATGCGGCGATGGGAGTGGCGATCGAAGGTTCGGAAGAAGCCTGGCCGGGATCGGAAAAGATCGCCGAATTACCCACCTTCGATTCGGTCCGCCGCGACGCCCATTTTGTCGAAATTTTCCGTCGAGGCACCGAGCCTTTTGATTTCACAGCCACCACCGATCAACCGTGGGTGAAGCTGTCTTCGAACAAGGGACGTGTGGACGAGGATCTTCGCTTAATCGTGGAAATCGATTGGCAGAAAATTCCGGCAGGCAAGCACTCCGCCACCGTGACCATTTCCCGTGACGGCGGCGAGTCGGTGCCCATCCAAGTCCGTGCCATCCGGGATGACCAATGGCAGAATGTTAAGGCATTCGGCGCTCTCACCGGTTCCACGGCGATCGCTGCCGAAAACGCCACAGTCAATGTCCCGGCGGGTGAAACGCGCTGGACACGCATCCCGGGCGTCGGACGCGTGGACTCCGGCGTCACGATTTTCCCGGTGACCGCAGCCAGCGTCGCCCCTCCTGAAAACGCCCCACACTTGGAATATCCCATTCTGATTCCCGAGAAAGGAGAAGTGCGGATCGATCTCCTCACCAGCCCATCTTTGAACGTCCAGCCAGATCGGGGCGTCCGCATCGGCGTCTCGTTCAACAATGAACGACCTCAGATTCTGGATGCCTTTGCAGACCAGCAAACCCATCCTTCAGACGGCTCATCACCTGCCATCCGGGATTGGGACCAGTGGGTTTCGGATAACTCGAGAACGCATCGCTCCACGCATCAGATTTCCAAACCGGGTGTTCATACACTGAAAGTTTGGATGATCGATCCTGGCGTGGTTCTCGAATCCATCACCGTGCATCTGGGAGACGAAAAAGAATCCTACTTCGGCCCCCCAATCGCTCCAGCCCTCAAAAAGGACTGAGAGAACGACCGCCTTTCCAGGCGGACGGGGAGTTCGAAAACCGTCGCTAAACGGCTGCGATGGCCTTTAGTCACCTTCCCGAGGAAAGGCGACCTGGACATGACGATCACCTCCCCGTCCATTTGGATCGGGAGTGACACCTCATTTCTAGGCGTCGACCGCGAACCACAGAGGACTTCGACATCCTCAATCGGTCGGCAGGGCGAAAGAAATCAACCACTTAGCCCTCCAAATTCGCAATCAGAAAAATCACGGAGATCACGAAATCTTTCGGATCTCCGAGCGGTCCGACCGCACTGAAACTTCCCTTTGGGATGAAATGTCGATGCTCTCGCTCGATGGGCTCAAGCCGACGCAACGTTTTGGGTCATGACGTTGCGTTCACGCCACCCACCCAAAAGTCGCGACGACAGGAAAATCCCTTCACACAGCTTGATCGAGAAAAAGGGATTCCTTCTCTCCCAAGAGCGCTCTCGTGATTTTCCAGCGTCGCGGAACAGGGCTAGATCCAAGTCATTCCGACTTATGCCCGGCGGCGATGCAGAAGCGCAAACACGCCCAAGCCTGACAGAAGCGCAACCGAAGGCTCGGGGATCGCGACCAATGTCACGATCAGCTCCGGCACCCGGGCGGAGAGGACTCCGTTGTTGTATACCGAAGAGCCATACAGCACTGGGCTCTGATCGCCATCGATCCGGAAATAATTGATACCTTGCGCCCCGTTGTTATTCCTATTTTGATCAGTATCGCCGGTGAAATACAGCATTCCGGTCCCGGTGTTCCATCCTGCGGAGTCCGCCGTGACCAAGATCATCGAGTTGTTAAAGGTCCAGGTCACCAATTCACCACTGGTAGCCGCACCCACATCGATCGCGTTATCGGAATGTCCTAAGTGTGAGCCGGAGGTATCGACACCAAATCCGGTAAACGTGTAATCAAAAACAGACAAATAACGATTTCCAGTCTCTCCCGGAATCGGCGCGATGTACAAGGACACCGATACCACTCGGTAAACCTGTCCGGAGACGGGAAGGGAATCGTATAACAAAGAGCTGTAAGAGGAATCGATATCAATCGCGACACCCGCCGCTTGAAACGTATTCCCCGCCCCTGCCGGAGCATCATTCGCGGTGTATACAATGGCTTGGGAGGTTCCCGTACTAACGGCAACAGCGAAAGCAGCCACGGCAAGGAATCGCCGTGTGGATTTTTTTCTTAATTTCATAGACTGTTTGGGTTTTGGGTTTTGGGTGATCGATCACACCGAGGGTGCCAGGGAACCCGACACCGAATCTACTAGGATCTTGATCAATGGCAGGGTTACGAAAACCCGGCTTGTATGATTCCGTCACACTTGTGTATGATTTTGACATCCTCGACCGTCGTCCCCGCTGCTCAGGAGAACAGATGGGAAACGACAGAAAGGATCAAAGCGACCGAAAGGCACGTCGCCGCTTGCTTCCCCGCCAATGCGGCAGAGCTGCGCCACCCGAGCTCTCGCCCCACCGTCCAAAGGGTGACCAGACACGCACTGAAGGTGCTCGCCACCCAGACGAGCAACAACAAGGGGAGAGCCGATAACCCTGCCAACATCGCCGAGTCGCCTTGGATCAACACGAGAATTCCGTCTTTTCTCAGGATGCTGAGAATCCATCCTGCCGCAGCCTCTCCGGGCAGGTAAAACAGGGCCATGATCGGCGTCGCCGCCCTTGCTAGCCAGGCCAACACGCCCACGGTTTCCAGAACCGCCGCCAACAGGCAGATACCGAGGAACACCGGCATCGCCTGCAGAAGAAACTGCTTCGTCACGGACCGAACGCGCCAAGCCACCGCCCGCCACCGCGGCCTTTGAAAAAATGCCCGATCGCCCGGTTTGGGCGGCGGAACCGGTTGACGCCGCCCATGCCACCACCGGGTGTGCATTGCCCCCGCAATGAACAGCATCACAAGATAAGGGAAAAAAAGCCCAGGCCTGCCCGCGGCACCAAACACCGCAAGCGTCGCTCCGATCTGGTAACTGCATGCCGAGCCGAAAGAAATCATCGAGACACACGCTTTTCGCGTACACGAAGAACACGCTCGGCTCTGCATCACCGCCACCACATTGCAGCCGAACCCGCTGAGCACCGGTAACAAATCACGGCCATCCAGCCCGATTTTTCTCAACCACGGATCAAGTGCTCGGGAAATACGGTCGTGCAACCCGCTCTCCTCCGCCAGCCCGCTCGACAGTCCGATCAGAACCACCACTGGGAAGGCCCATAAAAAGGAATACCAGCCCAGAGTCAGCAAACCGTAGTTCCCCACCACCATGGCCGCCGCCCAGGTCGGCAGACCGGTCAGCATTTCCTTCACCGGTGAAATCACGAGGGCATCCACGTGGGGTTGAAGCCCGCCGGAAAAATCATACGCCATCCAGACCGGCACGCCGTACATCGCCAACACCGCGAAAAGTGAAACCATCGGCCCGACCACTGGTCGCTCAAAAATCGAAGCGGGCGGGCAAACGACCGGTGCAGCGGGTAAATTCACGTCACCCTTGCCAAACTTGGCGTCCCGAATCGCGGCGATCAGTTCCGCACGATTTTCCGGCTTCATGTCGCGGGCGTTCAATGCAACCACCGGGACATCGAGCACCACCCGGTAACGCTTCACCAGCTCCTCGATTTCTTCCGGCGCCTTGTCCGCAAAAGTGACCGCCACCGCCGTCCGTTTTCCAAGCAACGGCAGCTCACGCAACAACTTCGCAAGCTCATCAGAAAGATCCGTTCCTCGTGCTACCAACAAAACCGCATCCGCTCCGCCCACTTCCGCCAAGGCAAGCCGCGCCGCTTCCGCACCGCCCTCGCGAATCCCCGGAGTATCGACAATTTCACAATCCCCATCCGGCAATCGACAGCGACGACAAACCACTGTCGAACCACGGAAATTTGCCTCGTCTCCCGTTGCCCAACCGGTCAACCCACGGAAAAGCGACGACTTTCCGGAAGATTCCGCCCCCACCAGCACCAGCTTGTCTAAAACTCGCCCGCTCATATTTCCGCCAACGAATGTCTGGCCGCCTCAAGCATTTCCCCTCGGTCGGAACCACTTTCCCCAACCGGCTCCAACGCGCACTCGCAGGAAGTGCAGCAGTCAAGATCCTCATTCATCAATCCAGCGGTGGCATAAATTTCCAAAGACTTCTCCACGCCCATCACCCCCAACCGTTCGGCGATTTCCCGGGCGATCAGTCCGAAACGACTGCGGAATTTATAGATAAAACAAAACAGGCTACCTCGATGCGCCAATTCGGGCCCGCTGTAGAAAAGTCCCGGCGTGATCGTACTCTCATCGCAACTTTCATGAAATACCGGACGCCCCTCCCGGTGGTCAAAAAGCTCTCCCACCAACGCAAAACCGCCTGCGTAACCACTCGCTAAGATCGGCTGGGTCCTGCTGACCGTCGTCCCACCGTTCTGGGCGTGGAGCGTCCACCCGTCCGCCCCTTTTTCCACCCGGCGAATGTCCTCATTTCCAACCAACTCAAGTCTCCCCGCACCAGGTCGACCCAAGAGTGAGCGAACCCGGTCCAGCGTTCGCGGGCTAAGACTGCGGCTCGGATCCGGAGAATCGACCGACCACGGCTCACCCCGGGAAAGCAGCCGCACGTTTTTCCCAAATTCACATAAGGTCACCGCCGCGTCGATCCCACTCTCATAGCCGCCGATGATCGTGAATTCGCTCCCCGCGAGCGACCTCCAGTCCTTGACCGCCGACGAATGCCGGCAATGTTCCGCTCCCGGAAACCCACGCTCGTTCGGATAAAAAAACTGACCCGTCGCCCAAACGACCATTTTAGCCCTCAGCAGACCGCTTTCCGTCATCACTAAAAATCCATCCTCATCGCGCTGGATCTCCGTGACTTTCACCCCACCGCGCACCGGCAATTGATGATGCGCCACCACCGCTTGCAGATAGAGAGCGTATTCTTTTCCCGTCGGATGCTGGGTCCTGAGAAAATCCGCAGGCGACGTCTCCGGATCCACCGAATTCAAATCCAAATGCCCGAAAGGATTGGAATAAAAACTCGGAGTGATCATCCGCATCTCCCCCGGCCACGCAGCAAAAGAAGCCCCCGGTTCCCGCGCATCGACGATCAAAAAATTCTCCACCCCGCACCGCTTCAGCGCCGCCGCCACACCGATCCCCGCCGGCCCCGCACCCACAATCAAAACGGAATACCGGGAGCTCATGACAAAGCCTCCCGCTCCGCCCGGCGAAACCACTCCTGAACCGTGTCCCGGTATCCCGCACCGTAGCTCGTAAGAAAAGCCTGTGTCGCCGGATCAGATTCGTCCCCTAGAGCCGCGATGCGTGTTTCACAATAGTCCCGAGTCAGATCCATCCCGCAAACCTCCGTAATGGCCCGACGCCACTCTTCGTAATGGGTAAAAAGTTGCATAATGATAAGGTCCACACCAACCCGCAACCAACCGACCGCGAGCGGCCAAAATGAGAAAATACGGCGAAGTGCGACCGCAAAATACACGCCCAAAAACTACGATTGCAAGTTTTATGCATTACGAAAACCAAAAGCCGCGATTTGTCCTCCAACTCATTTGGCATCCCCGCCCGCCCGATCGAAAAGGACAGGCACGATTTTCCAAAATCCCCGGCGGCAGCAATCCACCCTTGTTCTCCTCCTCAAAAAACCACTGCCCAAACTCGCATCCGAAAAGATCGGAGGATCAGCGCCACGAACCGCTTTTGCTACATTACAGTTCACCCTCGCCAACCCTCCGAAAGGGGCGTCGTTCACTTTTGGATAGCGTGTCACCCTATCCAGCGAAACCAAAAGATATCTAAAACCAGATATGCAAAAGTCGGGTCGCGCGCCCCGACTCCGCACCAGGGGGAAAGGATCCTTTTCTTAACGGAGCGCTGGCTTTAGCCGACGTGTCAAATTCACTTGCTGCAGCAGAAAAAATCGGGAGTCGCTGGGAAATTTCATTGGGGGAGTCTTTCGGGGGATCAATCACGCATCACTCAACCGCTGAAAATACGACAAACCTAGTACACACCACCCGCCCACTTCGACACCAAGCGATGCAAACCGGTTTCGTAACAAAGAATTCGCAATCATCGGAACGGAACAAACAGTCCTTCCGGGTGGACGGGAAGTTGAGAGAGTCGAACAGAGACGACTGCGACGGTCTTTAGCAGCCTCCCAAAGAAGGCAGCTTGGACATACACCGCCACCCCCCCGACCTTTGGATCGGGTGTGACATCGTTGCGGTCGACATCAACCGCTCTGTTTGAAGGACTCTCACATCCTCGTCCGCCAAGCGGACAAACATAATCAATCACTTAACTCTCAAAACCGCAACTCAAAAAACGAACAGCTGCGCCCACGTGCTCCGTCAGTCACCTCCTCCGGCACAAAGCTTCCGATTCCATGGCGGGGCGAATGGGGTCACTTGTCGGAAGAATGTTTGGCTTCGGGTGCGGTTTCCTTTTTCTTGGCCCGATCATACGCCTTTCTTGCGGCTGCCACTTTCTTTAAGTTCTCCTCCGACCAATCGGAAATGAGGTTCAGCAACGGCTTCAGACTTAGGCCGATTTTTGAGAGTCGGTATTCAACTCTTGGAGGAACGACCGCATAGACTTTCCGCTCCACCAAGCCATTCCGCTCCATCGTGCGAAGCGTCTGGATCAGCATTTTCTGAGTGATGCCTTCGATGTCTCGATGGAGTTGCGCGAAGCGCCGCTCGCCATTTCGCAGGGCGAAGATCACCAGGATCGTCCACTTATCCGCGATCAGATCGAGGGTGTCCCGGGCGGGGTTGGATTGGTTCAAAATACAGGATTCGCCGTCTTTCATGCTTACTTTTTGGTGTGTATGATACAAAATAGTGGGTTCTAGTCAAAATTGAAAAACCATGCGAAAGCGGAGGTATGTCTCAAACACATCAAACCGTTCTTATCGTCGGAGTTCAGGGAATCAGCGGGCGCCATGCTGCAGAACATTACGCCAGACAACCTAATACCGAGGTCATCGGCATTTCCCGGCGTCCGGGCGATTTGCCGGGAGTTCAGCATCTCTCCGCTGATCTCCTGCAACCGGAGGAACTTCGGAGAAAGCTTGAAGGGCTGCGGGAAAGCCTCACTCATGTTGTCTTCGCCGCCTATCTGGAACGTCCGACTGCCGCCGAAAGAAGTTCGATCAATCGCACCCTGCTGGAGAACCTGCTCGATGGGGTGGAAGATTTTCCGGCCTTGCAGCACATCGCTTTTTACCAAGGAGGCAAGTCCTACGGTTCCGATCTTGGTCCCTACAAGACACCCGCTCGCGAAGATGATCCGCGGATGATGCCGCCGAATTTCTATTACGATCAGGAAGATCTCATTCGCCAGCGGCAACAAGGCAGAGCATGGCATTTCACGGCGCTGCGTCCGGATGGGATTGGCGGATTTGCGACGGGAAATCCGATGAACATCACGATGGTGATCGCCGTTTACGCCGCCCTTTCCAAAGAACTCGGGCTGCCGCTGCGATTCCCCGGCACGGAGGCCGCTTATCGGGCGGAGATGCAACTTACCTCCGCCGATATTCTGGCCGAGGCAACGATCTGGGCGGGATCAAGCGCCGCCGCGCGCAACGAGATCTTCAACATCACCAATGGCGACACCTTCCGCTGGCAGCATCTCTGGCCGCGCATCGCGGAAATGTTCCAAATGAAGGTGGCCGATCCGGCTCCGATCTCGCTCTCCGAATACATGGCCGACAAAGAACCGTTATGGAATGCGATGGTGAGCAAATACGGCTTGGCCCCCATTCCCTATGATCAGGTGGTTTCGTGGCCCTTTGGGGACGCCGTTTTCGGGCTGAACTACGACAACGTTTTCAGCACCATCAAGGCCCGCCGCGCCGGATTTCACAACTGCATCGATACCGAGGAAATGTTCACCGGCTTCTTCGCCAAGCTGCGTGAGAACCGGGTGATTCCGCCACTTTGAAGCGACGGTTGCCTCAAGATCGTCACTGCCTGACGCGCTAGGACTGCGTGCTTTTATCCACCAGCTTCCCGGCGTGCTCAGGGTAGCGTTCGCCTTGGATGGGATGATCGAGAATCAAGCGGCGAAGGTCAGCGCGGTCGGAGTCGGACAAGGTGATTTCCAACGAGTGCCAGTTTTCCTCCAGGTAGGAAATACGCTTCGTCCCTGGGATCGGAAAAATGTCCTGACCTTCGGCGAGCAGCCAGGCGAGGGCGATTTGTCCCGGCGTGGCACCCTTGGCTTCAGCGATGCGGCTGACAGCGTTCACCAGCGCAGCATTTTGGTCTAACGATTCACTTTGGAAGCGCGGGGCGATGCGCCGCCAGTCCTTGGCATCGAATTGCTCCGAGGATGTGATTTTGCCGGTCAACATGCCACGCCCGAGCGGAGAATAGGGCACAAAGGCAGTCCCCAATTCGCGGCAGGTGGGCAGGATATCTTGTTCCGGCTCCGTCCACCATAGCGAGTATTCCGACTGGACGGCCGAGATGGGATGGACGGCGTGAGCTTTTTTCAACGTTGCTCCGGAAATTTCCGAGAGTCCGAGAAAGCGCACCTTGCCCTGCTCCACCAGCCGGGCCATGGCTCCCACGGTTTCTTCGATGGGGGTGGCCGGGTCGAGACGGTGCAGGTAATAGAGATCGATCGTTTCCACGCCGAGCCGCTTGAGGCTTCGCTCGCAGGCGGACTGAACGTAGTCAGCGCTCCCGTTCACGCTGAGTTGTCCAGGAGAATTGGAGATCCCGCTTAGGCCGAACTTGGTGGCGAGAAAGACCCGTTCGCGATTTCCTAACAGCGCCCGGCCAACCAATTCTTCATTGTGTCCGGCACCATAGACATCCGCCGTGTCCAGCAACGTGCAGCCGAGGTCAAGGGCGTGGTGGATCGTGCGGATCGACTCTTCATCGGAACTGGTACCGTAAACGCCGCTCATCCCCATGCAGCCGAGGCCGAGGCGGGAAACGGATCTACCGGTGGAAGCAAACGGGGCGGTCTGGAGGCGGTTCATTGGCGGTGAGTCTAACTGAGTTTTTTGTTTTTGCCACCCACTGCCCAAACCAGCCGGTCGCGGATGGCCCGTTCTTTTTCCACGCGGCGTTTTTTTATCCGCAGCTTCCTGGAGCATCCTTTCGATCGCTCGGCGAGCGGTAACCGGTTCGTCGAGAAAGCGGTAAAATTGAGCGCTGTAGACTTCGGCGTAATGTGGGTCCTCCTCAATCTGTGGGAGTCCCTCTGTGGGTCGGAATGGCGGAGCGCAGGGTATGAAACTACGAACTTTTGCGCCGATTTCATGCCTCGTGGGCGTCGTTCGCGATACTTGGAAGGACGGAACTGAGCTAGCCCACCCCGTTCGGCTCAAATGGCGCGACGAGGTTCCGCCCATGAAACTGCTGCTGGCTCGTGGCCCGGGAGTGGATTTGATTCATTTGAGCCAGAACTGGAGGCAGGCCCTCGAAAGCGGTCTCATGGCGTCTTCTGCCGAACTTGCGACGAAGGTCGGCCTAACCTCGGGAAAGGTGCGTCAAATTGTCCGACTTTCGAGCTCCTGATCCGAGGGTCACGGAATTCCTCTCCGGCCTGAACGGCGGACCTAGGGTGTGGACAAGTTACAGACGAAGATTTACACTACCACCGCACGGCTGTGATCAATCCTACCTGAGAGGCCGTCTGAAAAATAACTCATCAGCGAGAATCCGGCGGTTCGGGCGGCCAGATCCGAACTGAAATCGTTGAATTTCCGTTCTGTGAAAGAGAGAGATCGAGCCGTTCCAAAGCGTCCGAGATATTTTTCAGACGGCTTCTGAGCCCCACAGTTGACGCGGGTTTCTGGGTAATTTGCAAACACCACCTAGACAATATCCAGAAGATTCTCTAGAACTGGTTCAAACTTTGTGAGAAGGCAGTGAAGCTAAGCAAACTCAAGATTCAAAATTACCGTCTCCTCGAGGACTTTTCTCTCGATCTCAGTGACGATCTCTCCCTGGTCATCGGAAAGAACAATACGGGAAAAACTTCAATCCTCAACGTTCTAGACGGTTTCCTCAACAAGAGCGCGAAGTTCTCTTTTGAAGACTTCAGCATCAGCTTCAAAAATCGCCTTAAAACAAAAGTCGAAGATGCCAATGAGATCGAGGAAGAGGCCTACATCGCCGAAGGAATATCCCTGACCCTCTTTATCGATTACAAGGACGGCGACGA
Organism: Akkermansiaceae bacterium UBA1315; assembly: GCA_002307065.1. Taxonomy (GTDB): domain Bacteria; phylum Verrucomicrobiota; class Verrucomicrobiia; order Verrucomicrobiales; family Akkermansiaceae; genus Luteolibacter. The sequence goes on from DBTN01000031.1 coordinate 37,682, forward strand.
CATCTCCCAGGTCAGCAAGGTGATGATGGATCTCGATCCGGAGAATAACACCGTTGTCCTCCGACTCGATTACTCGCTCGACTACCAGAAGTTCGGGAAACTCAGAACTGACTACCGTGAGTTCGCGGCAAAAGAAGCAGCAAAGCATGGTGCTAAGCCGTCTTACAAGAAAAGAGGGCTACTGGATCTCCTCCAGCAAGATCACGGAAATTATTTCGCATTCAGGAAATTGTCCTTAGCTTACGACAAGGGAAATAAGGCCGAAGATCCGGCTCAAGTCATCGACCTAGCGACAGAGGGCGTGAATATCGCCTCCTTAGTCAACTTCAAATACATCAGCGCGTCTCGCGGGCTTAGCAATCAGAATCTGGACAAACGGCTCTCCGCACAAACGTCTCGAATTTACGAACGCACCGAGGCCAGAGAGGAACATTTGGGCGCTGTCGAGACGTTCAAAGACCAGCTCAGTGAGGCAGATCAAAGCCTGAGTGTAGTCTACAAGGATCTATTCGGCGATACGGTTGAGAAGGTGAAGAAATTCGGAGGGATTAAAATCAACGAATCCGAATTGGAGATCATCTCTTCCCTGCAGCACCGGTCGCTTCTCGAGGGCAACACTACCGTCGTCTACAAATACGACGACGATCACAAGCTGCCAGAGAGTCACAACGGCCTCGGTTACATGAACCTGATCAGCATGATCTTTGAGATCACGATCTTGGTGAAAGAGTTCCAAAGGGACAAAGCTAGCCGTCCCGCCGACATCAACATCCTGTTCATCGAAGAACCGGAAGCCCATACGCACCCCCAAATGCAGTATGTATTCATCAAGAACATCAAAAACCTTCTGTCGAAGGGAATCGTTAGGGGCGACGGTGACAATCGCGCTCTGCAATACATCATCACCACGCATTCCTCTCACATCGTCGCGGATAGTGATTTCGACGATATCAAATACCTCAGGCGCGAAAATAACAGGGTAGCAGCAAAAAACCTCAAAGATCTGAAAGCTGCCTACGGCGCTGAAACTACCCAGTATCAGTTTCTGACCCAGTATCTGACTTTGAGCAAAGCCGAATCCTTCTTCGCTGACAAAATTATCCTCATCGAAGGAGACACGGAGCGAATCCTGATGCCGACCATCTTCAAGAAAATCGACCTTGAGGAAGCTGAGAGGCACCGGCTTGCTGAAACCGACGATCCCCTGCTTGCACTTCGCTCCCAGAATATTTCAACGATTGAAGTGGGCGCGTATTCCCACATCTTTGAAAAATTTATCGATTTCCTTGGTATCCGCACTCTCATCATTACCGATCTCGACGCCATTGGCGCCGACGGGAAAGCTTGCGAGGTCTCGGCTGGCACAGCCTACTCAAACGCAGCCATCAAATTTTTCTTCGGAGACGCAGCAACCCTTGAGAACCTAAAACCTCTGCCGACCACCCAAAAGCAATTCGTCAAGCAAGCTGATGGCAAGTGGGCAATCGGCAATCCAGGAACACTCTGCGTAACCTTCCAAACTTTGGAAAATGGCCGCCAGTCCAGAAGTTTTGAAGAATGCTTCATTCACCTCAATCGCGACTTCGTAACTGGGAAGAAGGCCGATTTCCGAGGTATCAAGAATGCCGCATACTTCGACGATAATACCAATAATGCATACGTTCTTGCGGGATCGTGCATTAATAAGAAGACGCATTTTGCTTTGGACGTCCTCTACCACAGCGACGAGAAACTCTCTAACTGGAAAATTCCAGCCTACATCAAGGAAGCGCTCTTATGGCTCAAAGCAGATTGACTCTTGAACCGGAGGTTCAGCGAATTTTAACCAAGATCGATGCCGGAGAAAACTTCCTGCTGAGCGGAGGTGCCGGCAGTGGCAAAACCTACTCGCTCGTCCAGACTATACGGCAAGCTCTGGACGAGAGCCCAACATCGGCCATCGCCTGTATTACCTACACCAACGCAGCCGTTCACGAAATCTCCGCTCGGGCCTCACACCCAAATTTAAGGATCTCAACAATCCACGACTTCCTTTGGGACGTGATCAAACATTTTCAGAACGAACTTAAAATCGTTCTGATCGAGTTGCTCAACGATGCCGAAAAAACGCAATTTAAAATCGAGGGACCGCAACCCATTGCAGCAGACTACTTCGCCGCTCTGCGCGACGGAATCCAGTATAAGGAATACGTACGGCTGAGAGACGGCATCATCTCGCACGATGAACTCCTAGTCGTGGCGGAGAAGATGTTCGAAAAATATCCAAAGCTCGGAAAGATTGTTAGGAGCTCTTTCGCCTGCATTTTCGTCGATGAGTATCAGGACACTTCCAAGGAAGTCGTGCGAATTCTTCTAGATCATCTCCCACAAACTGGCCGCGGATGCGTCATAGGATTCTTTGGCGACTCAATGCAGTCGATTTACGATGACACCGTCGGCGACCTTGATGCTTACACCACCGGCCAGAACCCGAAAGTCCACGAGATCCAGAAGCCGCAGAACCGCCGCAATCCCCTCTCGGTAATCACTCTCGCCAATCGATTGAGAACAGACGGTCTCACTCAAACTCCATCCGGTGATGCTAAAGCTCCTAACATGGGCGACGGTGTGGTGAAACCTGGTCGAATCCTTTTTCTCCATTCGGCGAACGCAGATCTTGAGATCGCTCGACGTTATCTCGCGGATACCGAACATTGGGATATCTCTGATCCGAAAAGAACGAAGGAGCTCAACCTCACCCACAACCTGATCGCCGATAAGGCAGGCTTCCGTGATCTGATGGACGTCTACGACAAAGATCGGATCATTGAATTAAAAGGGAAAGTCTCGAAGAAGCTCAGAGACGACACCATCACTGTTCCCGAAGGCGCCACTTTTGGCGATGCTCTGACATTATCGGGAATTCAAGTGGGCGGTAACAATGTGCTGGGACATTTCGTGACGCAGAATCCTGTGCTTTTTGAAATCGCCAAAGCTTACAGTTGGGAATCGTTCCGCCGTCTCTACGTGGACAAGGACCAGCTGGTTGACGACAAAAAGCAGGATCCGGACGAAATAGCCAAGAAGGGTTCGAAAAGAGATCCGCTGATCGCTCATCTTTTCAAGATCGAAAGACTTCTCGACCTCTACTCGACCGGAAAATTCAATGCGTTTCTCTCGCAAGTGGAGTTTCCCGTCACCAAGATCGAGGATAAACGACGCCTCAAAGAGGCGATCGTGAATCTTCAAAATTCAGCAACTCAATCAATCGAGGAAATCATTACTCAGGCCCATGATTTGGGCCTCTGCCAGATCGACGACAAAATTGAAAGATTTCGAAGCGAAGCCGAATACCTCTACAACCGTGTTAAAATTCTTCCTTACTCGCAGTTCCGCGCTCTGTTCCGCTATATTGAAGGCCACACGCCCTTCTCAACCCAGCATAAGACTAAAGGTCGAGAATTCGAAAACGTCCTGGTCGTCCTCGATAACGGCAGTTGGAACCACTATAATTTTAAAACTCTATTCATTGGCGGCGGCAGCGAAAACGTGCTGAGAAGAACCCGTAAGATTTTCTATGTTTGCTGCACAAGGGCCATGGAAAATCTAGCGGTATTCTTCCACGAACCACTTCCGGAAGTTGTCTCGAAAGCCAAAGAATGGTTTGGAGAGGAGAATGTGATCGAACTCCCTGGACCACCTGCCGCAGGCTAAGCAGCTTGAAATCCAGAGCCACTTGAGATCAGCATATTAGAATCTTTTGATTCAAAGAAGTTCGCATCAAATTCAGTACAATTGGCGGACAGGGAGGGATTCGAACC
>DBTN01000031.1:41731-67025 GCA_002307065.1 Akkermansiaceae bacterium UBA1315
GGGAGGGATTCGAACCCTCGGTAACATTGCTGCTACACACGCTTTCCAAGCGTGCTCATTCGACCACTCTGACACCTGCCCTTGGGAGCGCGGACGCTAGGAACTCGCCTGCATCTTGGCAAGCCCCCATTTGCAATTTTCGATAAATTCCTTTTTTCAGGGGTTTCCGACTCGCGCAAGAATCCACAGCAAATCGGACAGTCGGTTAAAAAACAGCCTCACCGCTTCGGGAACCGGTTCGCCAGATTCGTGTAAAACCCAGACCTGGCGTTCAGCTCGCCGCGCCACTGCGCGCGCCATATCAAGACTGGCGCGCGCAATCGATCCCTCGGCTCCCGGCCTGGCCCAGCCGGTGAATTTCACACCCTGGCCTTCGTAAAAATGGGCGGTTTCCGAAACCCAATCGACGTCTATCGTGGTCAGACCCTTGTATTTCGCGACATATTGGCCAGCGTCTTCGGGCAAACACGCGAGCTGCCCCATCAGGCCGATCAGTCTTCCCTGGATCCCATCGATCACCCCGATGATGTCCTGATCGGTTCCCGCCGCCCTCGCCAGGCCTAGCGCGGTGTTGAGTTCATCGACGCTGCCTAACGCCTCGATGCGTTGGGAAGTTTTTGCGATCCGTTTGGAAAATAGCAGGTCCGTCTCTCCGGAATCGCCGCGGCCAGTGATAATGCTCATGGCCGGAACGTATTCATGGAAAAATCCATGTCCATACGCGTTCATCCGTGCTTGTTCTTGGTCACGCATGAAATTGGCGAAACTCGCAGACGGCCCGGAGATCTTCCACACCATTCAGGGTGAAGGAGTGAGCGTCGGCGCCCCGGCCGTTTTCATCCGTGCTTCGCGTTGCAATCTCCACTGCCATTGGTGCGACACGGATCATACTTGGAATTTTGTCGGCACCCTCTGGACTCACGAAAAGGACACGATCCCCGGTTACCAAAAGCACCGGAAGTCCGAGGTGACCTACGAAATCGAGCCGGTCGACGCCGCAGAACTCGTCCTCGCCTATCCGTGCAAACGCCTCGTCATCACCGGGGGGGAGCCGCTTTTGCAGGAAAAGGCCTTCCTCGAAATGATCTCCGAAATCCGCGACCGGGCGCCCGATTACCAATTCGAAGTCGAAACCAACGGCACACGAATCCCCGGAGAAAAATTCGCCACCGCCGTCAATCAGTTCAACGTGTCGCCAAAACTCACGAATTCCGGCATGACGGAGGCGCTGCGAATCCAGCCCGCCGCGCTCCGGTTTTTCGCCCATTCTCCGAAAGCGTGGTTCAAATTTGTCGTCGCAGCCCCTTCCGATCTTGCTGAAATCACCGCACTTTGCGAAACTCACGGCATTTCCCGCGAACGCGTGCTGCTCATGCCCGAGGGCCGGTTGCCCGCCGAGCTCGATCGCAACGGACCTTGGCTCGCCGACATTTGCCGCGACCAAGGATTCCGTTTCTGCGACCGGTTGCACATCCGGCTGTGGGGGGACAAACGTGGCGTCTAACCCGAACCTTAATTTTTCGTGAAGATCGCGCAACTTTCCCGTCGGCGACGGGTTTCCTTTGCCGTAGACTGATGCCGACCATGACAAAAAATTCTTCACCGCCCGATGATTCTTGGGAATCCGATGCCGTTTGGGATTTGATCGACCGGTCGCCCGCGCAACCGGTTTCTCCCCGTTTCGCCGATGACACGCTCCGTGCTGTTCGCCTTTCCGCCGAGGAAACACCTTGGTGGAAAAGCATTTTTTCCCGTCCCGCTGCCGTCGGCTTGCTCGGAGCGACCGCCGCGCTCGCGTTGACCGCTTCGGTTTTATGGAAGACTCCCGATGCTGAAATCCCGACGCCCGTCGTGAACGATTCCCCGAACGCCGAAAGCCTTGCGACGATCCAAGACATCGCCGAAGCGGAAGTGCTGCTCGCGGCCGAGCACCTTGATGATTTCAGCGATCACGAATTGGCCAGCCTGGCCGGATTCTAACTTCCGCGCTTTCCCATCGGCACTTACCGGTCCAGCTTGCGCGCATGAACCGCGCTTTGATTTTCGATCTGGATGGGACTTTGGTCGATTCGCTCCCAGGCATCACCCATTCGCTCAATCTCGCGCTGACCGGTTTGAACCTGCCGACGCACTCTCCAGAAGCCGTGCGCGGATTTATCGGAAATGGTTCGCGCGTCCTCGTCACCCGCGCCGCTCCAGAAGGATCGGAAATCGAGCGGATCGATTCCTTGGAAAACGCTTTTAAAATCGATTACGACGTCAGTTGGCCGGCCGGCACCTTCCCCTACCCCGGAATCGTTGAACTGTTGGAAAATCTCCAAGCGCTGAAAATCCCGCTCGCGGTCCTTTCAAACAAACCGCATCCTTTCACCGACGCCATTGTCGCCCGGCTTTTTCCAGAGATCCGATTTTCCGCCGTCATCGGCCAGCGCGACGGCATCCCGCATAAACCGAATCCAACCGGTGCTTTGGAAATTGCCGCAACCTTCGGCCTCGAACCAGAAAACTGCCTGCTCATCGGCGATTCAACGATTGACCTCGAAACCGGTCGCAATGCCGGCATGCGGACGGTGGCCGTGAATTGGGGATATCACGACGTCGCCGCTTTGATTTCCGCCAATCCGAATCACCTCGTCGCCGCTCCGGAAGCCATTCTGGATCTGGTGGTTTAGGCGGATCGGTTGGTAGAAAAACCGGTCGGATTCGTATTCGACGAAGCAGAGATTTCCTCCTATATCTTCGCCCATGAGCAAAGTCTGGATCGTTCTTCTCGTCATCGTCGGCCTGATCGCACTGGTCATTTTTTCCGGAATCGGCACCTACAACGGCCTCGTCGGAAAACAACAAGGCGTTGATGCCTCCTGGTCGAATGTGCTGAACCAATATCAGCGCCGCGCCGACCTCATTCCGAACCTCGTCAAAACCGTCGAAGGTTCTGCGAATTTCGAAAAAGCCACACTGGAAAATGTCATCAATGCCCGCGCCTCCGTCGGTCGCGTAACGATCGACGCCAGCAAAGCACCGGATGACGCGGCGACGCTGCAAAAGATCCAGGAAGCCCAAGGCCAACTGACCACCGCGCTTTCCCGCTTGATGGTCGTTTCCGAAAACTATCCCGATCTGAAAGCCAGCGCCGGGTTCCGCGATCTCCAAGCGCAACTCGAAGGCACGGAAAACCGGATCGCGGTCGAACGCGGTCGCTTCAATGACGTCGCGAAAGATTACAACACCAGCGTCCGCACCTTCCCCGCCGTTCTTCTCGCAGGCATGCTCGGATTTCATCCCAAGCCGTATTTCCAATCGGAAGCCGGTGCGGAAAAAGCGCCTGATGTGAACTTCAACTTCGGCGGCACGCCCGCGCCTGCGAATTGATCGCCGCCTGCCCAAACCGGTTTTGGCCTGCGTTTTTCCTGGCGTGGCTTTTTTGCCTGACCGGTTTGGCGACGCCGGTCCGTGCCGAAGAACCGCTCCCCGCCAGCCCGAGCCCGCACTACGTCCGCGACGATGCGAAATGGCTCAGCTCGAACGCTTTCGACGCGCTCGATGAAAAGCTGAAGAATTTCGAAAAGGAAACATCGTCGCAGATCGTCGTCGGCATTTTCCCTCAGCTCCCGGAAGGCGCGGAGCTTTTTGATTTCACCCAGCGGCTTTTCGAATTCTGGAAACCCGGTCTCGCAGACAAGGACAACGGCGTCCTTTTTGTCATCTTTGCCAACGACCGGAAAATGCGCATCCATACCGGTTACGGCATGGAAGGCGCACTGCCGGACGCGCGGTCCAAGCAGATTCTCCAAGACATCGTCGCGCCGCCCCTGCGTACCGGAAATCGCGAGTATGCCATCAACGCCGGAGTCGATGCCATGATCGCCGCCACGAAGGGCGAATACACGGGAACCGGTCAGACGCATCTCAAAGAATCGTCCCGCGGAACCGGTCCGGGATTCATCTTTTTTGTGGTCGTCGGCTTCCTCATTCTTGGCATGATTTTCCCGAGAATTTTTGGGTCCTCAGATACCGTTTACACCGGACGCGGTCCGTCCCGTTCACGCGGCGGATGGATCGGCGGAGGCCCGCCGTTTGGCGGTGGCGGCGGCTCAATCGGCGGTGGCGGTGGAGGTTCTTTTGGTGGTGGATTTTCCGGAGGTGGCGGCAGCAGCGGAGGCGGCGGCGCCAGTGGCGATTGGTAGAAATTTCACGATGACCTCTTTTCTAACAGACGAAGAAGAAGCCACGTTGGTCGCAGAAATCCGCCAACAGGAACAACGCACATCCGCAGAGATCCGCGTCTGTATTTGCGAAAAACTCATCTTTTTCCCCGAACGTTACGCTTGGAGAATGTTCGAAAAAATCGGCATGCGCCAAACCCGCCAGCGCAATGGCGCGCTGATCGTGATCATTCCTAGCCGGAAAAAAATCGTGATCCTTGGCGATACCGGCTTCGACGCCGTTGTCCCGCCCGGTTTCTGGGAAGAATCCGTAAACGCGATGGTTAAACAGATGCACCAACTTGGACCGCTCGAAGCGTTACTCGAAGGACTGCGTCGCCTAGGCGACACGCTGGCAATCCATTGGCCAGCGGAGCCAGGGGATCGCAATGAGCTGCCGGATGAGATCTTGCGCTAGAGGTTAGGTCAGCGTTTTTAAAGTGCAGAAGAAGAAGATTACGCGGATTATGCAGATTGTTTTTAAATTTAAAGAAACCGGTTTTTAAAACCGAAATTCATATCTTCAAATTCGCACAATCCCTCTTCATCCGCGTTCAGAAAAAAAACCCAATCATCTTCAGGCCCGATTTCTCTCATCCACTTGATCATTCAGCGTGCAGAAATCATAAATCCAGCCAAGCCCGAGAAGCCCGCCGGTGAACATCCAGATCAAACCGGTAACGATTTTCCCAAGATACAGGCGGTGGATTCCGAAGATGCCGAGGAAGGTCAGTAAAATCCACGACAACGAATAATCAAACCGTCCCGCCGCAAACCGGTGATCAGCCTCGCGGTCCATGCTTGGAATCAGGAACAAGTCGATCAACCAGCCGATCCCTAGCAGACCGAAGGTGAAAAACCAGATCGCACCGGTGACCGGTTTTCCATAATAAAACCGGTGCGCGCCGGTGAATCCAAAAATCCAAAGGATATATCCAATCGTTTTGCTGTGCGTGTCCGAAACCGGTGATTGCATGCGCATTTATGCACCAGTTTTGTTTCTCCCGCGACAGGAAATCGCGGGAGAAATTGGAACGCCAAGCAGCTTACGCTTTCAGTTGTTCGACCAAGTCTTTGGCCAGTTTGTTCACTGCGGTCGTGAGATCGGGATCCACCAACTTCCCGCTCTCATCGAACGCTTCGTAGGCAGCAGGAACGGTGACTTGCTCGGGAAGAACGCTGACGTGGATGTTTTCCAGCAAAGGGCGAAGCTGTGCCAAACCACGCACTCCACCGTATCCGCTCGGAGACGCAGAAAGGATGGCCGCAGCCTTTCCATTAAACGCCAGCAAGGGAGCTTCACCTTCCGAATCGGCGCGCGAAACCCAGTCGATCGCATTTTTAAGCGCACCGGTGATGCCGCTATTGTATTCCGGGGAAGCGATGATGAAGGCATCACTGCCGACGAATAGCTCTTTGAGTTTTTTCGCCTCAGGTGACTTCCCTTCCGCAGCTTCCAGATCTTCATCGAACATGGGTAAGCGATAGTCACGCAGTGAAATCAGGGTCACTTCCGCACCTGCTTCACGAGCCGCTTCGGCGGCAAGAGTCGCAAGTTTTTGATTATACGATTCAGCACGCAAGCTGCCGCTGAAAACAAGAATCCGAGGTTGGTTCATGGGATTAAAAAGGAAAAGGAGTTAAACAAAAAAAGGCGGCGCGGAATCTTTCCTACGCCGCCGGTTTCAAAACATCAGGCCTCTGGCTTGGCCTCGAGTTTCAGCTCGATCACCACTTCGTCGCGAATCAGATCGTCGGTCTTTCCTGCATACACGATGCCGAAGTCTTTGCGATTGATGTCAAACTTCGCATCGATTTTCAGCGCATCACCGCTTTCCGTCACAGTGGCGGGGAAACTGATATTTTTCGTCACGCCGTGCAGAGTAAAATTGCCCGATACGGTGTAGCCTTCTGTGCTTTTCGCGACGCTCGTCACGGCAAAGACCGCTTCAGGGAATTTTTCGACGGCGAAGAAATCCTCACTCTTCAAATGACCTGTGAGTTTTTCATTATCACTCCAGATCGAGTTGATATCGATCGTGACTTTATGATCGGAGCCGACTGGTGCGCCGTCTTTCACCATGAAATAACCGGTGAAGGATTTAAACCCACCGTTGTGGCTACCGGTGACTTTCGAACCGACAAAGTTAATCTGTGACTCCGGAGTGAAGACATATTTCACGCCGTCCGCTGCTGGAGCTTCGTTGCTGACGACGGCTTCACTGACCGTTGCATCGGTGGTCTTATCAGCAGGATTTTCACATGCGGTGAAAACTAGCGGCACGGAGAGGGCGATGGCAAGATAGGTGGTTTTCATCAATGTATGGTTTTGGTTCGTATGAGAGATAGAAATTAAAACAATCCAAGTGGGAGATTAGCCGAGATCAAACAAGAGAGCTTCCACCGGTCCCGCGTCCGAGCGGAAGGAAACGTTGGTGGCTTCTTCGAGAGAAATCGCATCTCCTTCGTGAAGCTCAATGCCTTCGACCGTCAGAGTTCCTTTCGCGACATGAAGCCACATGCCACGACCAGCCACGAGCTCATGTTTGGCCTCGGCACCCTTTGCGAGTTTGAGAAGATAAATGAAAGCATCCTGCGCAATCGTCGCGGAGCCTTGGCGCCCGTCGGGCGAAATCACCAAGGTCTTTGGACCATCCGTCTGACCCGAGGCAGGCTCCCATTCCGTGTAAGCCGGTTTCAGTCCGCGTGCCTGTGGAGTGATCCAGATCTGGAGAAGGTGGCAGTCGTCGCTGGCGGACGGATTGAATTCCGAATGGCGAATTCCAGAGCCGGCGCGCATCAGTTGGATATCCCCGGGCTGGAGAACTCTTTTATTCCCCAAGGAATCTTCATGGGCGAGCTGACCTTCAAGAACATAGGAAAAAATTTCCATATCCCGGTGAGGATGACTTGGAAAACCACCACCCGGAGCGACGTGATCGTCATTGATCACCCGCAACGAACGAAAACCCATGTGAGCCGGATCATAATAATCCGCGAAGGAAAACGTATGCCAGGTATCCAACCATCCATGATCTGCATGGCCGCGTTCACCGGCGCGGCGAACATTTAACGTGGGGTGTGTGGTCATGCCGTGACCTTATCAAAGATCCAGATCTCGCCCAATGCCATGTCAACAGGCTGAGCATGCGTTTCAGACATGAATCGCCAGACCGGTCATGAAATAATGAGGATGGCACGAATCGTTTGAGATGCTAAAACCTTGTATGGAGTTGCGGCAATTGAGGCATTTTCTAACCGTCGGAGAAGAACAGAGCATCACCGCTGCCGCTCGCATCCTGCGCCTGACGCAACCCGCTTTGAGCCGACAGATCAAGGCACTTGAAGAAGATCTTGGCACCGCTTTGCTCGAACGCGGAGCCCATTCGGTCACGCTCACGCCCGCCGGGGAGGTCCTGATGGCAGAGACCCGAAAGCTGCTGCGTTTCACCGACTCGATGGCAGAAAAAGTCAGAGCCGCCGGAACCGGTGAACCGCTGCGCATTGGTTACGCGCCCTCGCTTGCCGGTGAATTTCTCGCCATCGCGATCGAACGTTTTACGCAGTTTCACCCGCGCGTCCGAGTGAGTTTGAGCGATTGCTCATCGGCTGAAATGCGTGCCGGTTTGAGCGCGGGAAAATTGGATCTCATCCTCGGTCCCCCATCCCTCGGTCCTGAAATCCGTTGGCAAAATCTCCGCGAATACCATTGGCGACTGGTCATGAAAAACACCCACCCGCTCGCGGAAAAAAACAAAATCTCGGTGCAGGATCTCGCCGGAGAAAAACTGCTTCTCTACGATCGCGAGCAATATCCAGAATACTGGGACCGAGTGACTTCGTTTTTCCGCGAAAACAAAATGCAAGCGAAGGTCGCCGGCGAATTTGATGGAATCAGCAGCCTGCTCGCGGCACTCGAAGCAGGCATGGGTGTCGCGCTTCTCTCCGACAGCATTTCCATCGACCGCGGCCAGCGTGAAGCGTTAATCGCGAGACCGATTGAAAACGCTCCGGGGCGTCTGTGGGTCGCCGCTGGCGTGTCCAACGAGCAACCGTGCAGCCCTGCAGTTCTTGCGTTTGTCGAGGAACTCAAACAAGCGGCTCAAGGGAAATAACACCCGGCGAAACGCAGCGGTCCCCCCGGGCGGAATGTCGGCCGCCATCTTTCCCGATCAAGGCTCGGCGACCGTAGCGTCTTCGCCGTAGAAGCTCTTGATGTAGCCGTATTCGACCAAGGTATCTTGCCAAGGTGCGAGGATGTTCGGGTCACGGAAAATCCGGCCACTCATCGCCAACCATTCTTCGGCTTTCAGCAGATTGCCCTCATCATAAGCAATCGCCGCTTGGGCGTAGTAATAATACGGCGAGTCATCGAGATAGTCGTATTTTTCAGCCAGGGCGATCGCTTCGTTCTTCATCCCCAGTTTCTTTTTGCAAAGAAGGATTTTAAATTCGATCAACCGACCGAGCGAGATGTTTTCCGGAGGCAATTGCTTCAGGATTTCCAAGAACAGATCATGCGACTCCTGCCACTGCTTGGTGACGAAAAGCACCTCCGCGATATTAAAATCGATGCTCGGATTTTTCGGGGAAAGTTTCCGCGCCTCTTCGAAGGCTTGCAGCGCTTTGTCGAAACTCCGCATTTCCACAAAACAGGAGCCGCGCAGATTGAGAAGTTCAGGACTGTCTCTAAAAATCGCCTCCGCTTTATCCAATTCCGCCAGCGTTTCGAAAATCCGCTTCTGTTGGAAAAGGCGCGAGGCTTCCGTGAGGATTTTTACGAACTCCGTGCGCTTTTCTTCCGGCAAATTCAGGAAAGCCTTTTGGTTCGGCAGCAGCTCTGGACGAGCGGCAGCACCCGGTTTGGCTTCTTCCGCCGCTTTCTTCGGAGCGGCTTTTTCTTGAGCGACGACCGGAGTCAGCGCCAGAGCAAGGGTCAGGGTGGCGTAAACGAAAGGTTTCATGAAGGTTGGTTTCAGCGCAAGCTAGTCAGCGAATTGACTTCCCGCAAGTCGTCGTTCGTGCCGATTTGCAAAACAGCAGACCGGCAAATTTGAGGCACTGGCGATTTTTGATTTTCCCTTCCCAAAGCGCCAGTGTTCCCTGATTTTGTTCATGAAGATCGGTCTCGCTCAAATCAACTCGGTCGTCGGAGACTTCCCCGGCAACGTCAAACGCATCCTGGCCGCTTATCGTGAGTGCCTTGAGGCTGGGGCGGACCTGGTCATCACTCCCGAACTTTCGCTGACCGGTTACCCTCCGCGCGACTTGGTCTTTAAATCCACATTTGTGCCGAAATGCCTCCAAGCGCTCGACCACCTCGCCGGTGAAATCCGCGAGGTCCCGCTGCTCGTCGGTTACATCGATCACCATTCGGAAAAACCGGGTCGGCCTTTCCGCAACGCGGCCGCCTGGTTGGAAAACGGCGAAATCCAGCACCGGATTTGGAAAACCCTGCTGCCGACGTATGACGTTTTTGACGAACTCCGCTATTTCGAACCGGGCGAATCCTGCGAACCGGTCGTCTGGAAGGGCAAACGCATCGGCATCACGATCTGCGAAGATATCTGGACCGAAGATTACCTTCAGCGCCCCCTTTATGACCGCGATCCGGTCGAAGAGCTCGCCGCGAAAAAGATCGACCTTCTCCTCAATCTCAGCGCTTCGCCCTTCCATCTCGGAAAACCGGCGATCCGGCGGAAAATGATCACCGAGATCGCACGGGAAATCGACGCCCCCGTCGTTTATTGCAACACGATCGGCGGCAACGACCAATTGATCTTCGATGGGTTTTCGCTCGTCACCGACGCCGCCGGACGCATTTCCGCGCAGCTCCCGGGATTTTCCGAAAAATGCCAGATCGTCGACCCTTTTGAACCGGTTGAAACGGATGCGGTTTATCAGCAAAATTCGCCCGAAGAACTTTACAACGCCCTGGTGCTCGGCCTTCGCGACTACGCGACCAAATGCGGATTCACCAGCGTGTGCCTCGGCCTGAGCGGCGGCATTGATTCCGCGTTGACGGCCGTGATCGCAGCGGAAGCATTGGGCGGAGAAAACGTCCACGGGCTGACGATGCCGAGCCCGTATTCCTCGGCCGGCAGCGTCGATGACTCGATCGCCTTGGCGAAATTGATCGGAATCCGTTGCGACGCCGTACCGATTCGTGAGCCTTTTGAAGCGTTGAAAACCGCGATGAAACCGGTCTTTGGCGATAAACCCGAAGACGTCACCGAAGAAAATATCCAGGCGCGGATCCGCGGGCTGCTGTTGATGGCGCTTTCCAACAAAGACCATCACTTGTTGCTCACCACGGGAAACAAGAGTGAACTCGCCGTGGGTTATTGCACCATTTACGGCGACATGTGCGGCGGTTTAGCGATTATTTCCGACCTGCCGAAAACCCGTGTTTACGAAGTCTGCCGCTGGATCAATCGCGATCGCGAAATCATTCCCTGGAACACGATCGAAAAACCGCCGAGCGCCGAGCTCCGCCCCGATCAGAAAGATCAAGACACGCTGCCGCCTTATGAAATTCTCGACGGAATCCTGGAACTTTACATCGAACAGCATCTTTCGACCGACGAAATCATCTCCCGCGGCTTCGACGAAACAACCGTGCGCTGGATTCAACGCCGCGTTGACTTAAACGAGTGGAAACGCCACCAAGCGGCACCCGGTTTACGAGTGACCTCAAAGGCCTTCGGAATCGGCCGCCGGATGCCGATCGCGCAACGATTTGTCGGCTAAAATCCCGGATTCCTTTCTTTTCGATCTCGTTCTGTTTTAGATCCCCCCTTTCCATGACTCTCTCAGACGCATTCCAAATCCTCGGGCTCGGCCCGGACGAGGACCCACGCCTCAATTTGGAGGAATTTAAAAACGCTCGCGAACGAATCGCCGAGCAAGTCCGCATGGCGCCAAACGAAACACTGGCTCTGCGCTATCAAACGAATCTGGTCCAATTCGACCAAGCGCTCGCCGCCATCCGCGAGCATTTGGAAATCCAAAACCGGATTGACCGAAGCGGTCCGCTCCCTGCCCAAATCACCCCGACCGAACCGCCGTCGGCCGAATCCGTATTCGAACCGGTTTTCGAGCCCGCTGAGGAAAACGAACCGGTTTCCGAAAAAGCTCCCGAGTCCACCGAAACCATCCAGACCACGGAAACCGCCCGATCATCCCATCGCGGTTTGGCATTCGTTTCCTTCCTGATCTTCGCCGCCGCTGTGGGTGGAGCGATTTATTATCTGAATCCGCATCCTTCCCCACGGTCGAGCCGCCCCGCCGTCGACCTCACCCCGCTAGAGAAACAAGGCGCGGCCTTGATCGAAAATCGCCGCTGGCCGGAAGCCACGCGCATTTACGACCAACTGGAACAACTTGCTCCCGATTCCCCGGAAGTCGCGAACGGTCGGAAAAAAATCGCCGCCGGAATGGTCGAAGAGCAGACCCAGTTTGTGGGCTACTGGACGGGCCAAGCGCGAGCATCATACGAAGCCGGCCGATGGGATGAAGCGGAAAGCGCCGCACTCCAGGTGCTCGCGAAATTTCCCAACGAAAAAGAAGCTGCCTCCCTTTTGCCGATGATCGCTTCCGGCCGCCTCGCCGAATCGCATCGCCAGACGCTCGAAACCGGGCGCGCCCACCTTGATCAACGCCAGTGGCAATTGGCAATCGAAAGCGCCAACCAAGTCCTCGCGAACGATCCGACCGACGAACAGGCAAAAACCCTCCTCGCCACCGCGATCGCCGCTCAGAAACAAGCCGAGGAACATCTCGCGAAAGCCCGAGAATTGCTCGCAAAAGCCGTGGCCAAAGACAGCGGGAAATTTGACGAAGAAATCCTCGCCTGGGCTCGCGAGGCCGCCGCTCTCGCTCCAGACGATGCGGAAATCGCTGCGTATCTTGAAAAAATTTCGAGCTATTCGCGGACGATCCACGTCCCGGGAGATTTCGCCACCCCCGCGGAAGCCTTTGCGCAAGCCCGAGATCGGGACCGGATCGTCCTCGCTTCCGGACTCTGGAAAGGCCCATTGATGGTCGACTCCGCAATCGATCTGCAAGCCGGCGATCACGAAAAACCGACGATCATCGAATGCTCGGCAGAAACCGGTAGCGCGATCACTTTCGGCCCGCATGCGAAAGGCGCACGGGTGACCGGTTTAACCTTTCGCCACGAATCGTTCGACGCCGGTGCGGAACGTTTTTCAACCGCCCTCATCCGCGGCGGCAAGGTGGACTTTGTCGACTGTGGATTTGTCCACGCCAGCGGTCATGGACTGGCGGTGATCGAAGGTGGACGTGCGACCGTCACCCGCTGCCGTTTCACCGACAATGGCTGGGACGGAATCGCGGCTTCCGGAACCGGCAGCTTTCTCGATGTCCGGGATTCTCAGTGCCTGCGAAATTTCGGCCACGGCATCGAAGCGTGGGACGGCGCCGCCATGACGCTGACAAATAACCGCTGCGAGGAAAACAGCCGCAACGGCATCCACGCCGATACAGGCGACGGATTGGTGACGGTGCTGAAAAATCAGCTCATCGCCAATCGCGAGTTCGGTCTGGTCGTTTCAAGCACCGGTTCCGGAAAAATTTCCGAAAATCTGAGCCGCGCGAATCTGCTCGGCGGTTTTGTGATCCGCACCGGCTCGGGCGCGATCGATTTTTCGGAAAACCAGGCGACCCATAACGAAGGTCCCGGTTTGGTATTGGAAAAAGGCCTTGCTGAAGCGGCTTACGCAAGCAACAGCTTCAGCGAAAACGCAGGCCAGCAGATCATGACCGACGCCGATCTTTCTCCGCCGGAAGAGATCCTTCCGCAAGTCCAGCCCGCTCCAGAGCCCATTCCGGAGCCCGCCAAAAGCGCCCCTCCACGGGCCATCCCGGTGCCCGATCCGCAGTGATGACCGGCGGTCTTCCATTGCCCGGCTGAGCATGGATTCTAAATCCAATCCAACTCGTTTCCGAAAAAATCGATTCCCCCCCCTCACTCCACTTCCCTCAAAAAACCGGCAAGCGCTCAGCGCAAGCAGAGGCGGCCTGAGACAAACATGTGGATGCCGGGGAGAGTTTTTCGATCCGCTTTGACCATGGGTTTCCGCGATCCATTTTCCATATCTTGCATTTCCCCTCCCCCTCTCACTTTTTCCTAGACGCTCATCGTGGATTTCCCTATCGGTCACCGGTTGCCACCTAAACCATTCATTCAATGATATCAATACCACGGCGATTTTCCGCCGCCCTTATCTGGTGTGTCTTGCTATTCTCAACATTAGCAGCTCACTCCGCCCCGCTTCGGCGCCCCATTTCCCCGCAGCAGCCGATGTGGCTGATCCATATCGACACATGGAGCTACCCAGATCCTCAAAAAATCATCGATCTAATCCCTCCGGACATCCGCCCCTACATCGTGATGAACATCTCGATATCTATCAATCATGACAATACCACCGGCAAATGGCTACAGGCCGAGTATGGTTATGAAACTGCGAAATCTTGGGTGAGAACCTGTGCCGAAAATCGAATGTGGGTGATGATCCAGCAATCCAGTGGTGGATTCGCCCATTTCTCGGATTTTGACCTCAGCGTTTATGAAGAGTTTTACCGGGACTATCCGAACTTCATCGGCTTCAACTATGCCGAGCAATTCTGGGGATTTGGCGATCAGTGGTCCGTCACTTGGACAGAGCGCATTGCACATTTCACCAACTTGCTGGGACTGAGCCAAAAATACGGCGGATACCTCATCACCAGTTGGTGCGGTGCCTACTACGGAGCCGGCATCAATCCGATCGCCACGCTCAAAAAGAACCCTGACTTCGCAGCCGCGTGTCAACAGGCCCCACAGCATTTCATTCTCTGCGAAAAATTCACTTCGAAATACGGCTTCTCCGATATCGAAAGCACCTGCTTGGGAACTTATCTTTCCGGTTATTCCGGACACTACGGAATCCGTTTTGATGACACGGGATGGACCGGACTCGACGGGCTCTCGGATGGTGATCCTGATGATAAATTCCCAGTCGCATCTGGCATCGCTCCCATCATGGAGCACGCGTTGCTCACCGGCCAAACGGTGATGGACGGCCCTGAGTTGATTTGGGCCGAATCGATCGAAGGATTACCCAATGGAACCACCAGCGACGGCTACACCACTCGCCGCTGGCAGTTTCACATCCAGCTCGAAAACATCAGCATGGATATCTTCCGGAAAATCCTCGACGGGACTCTCCGCATTCCAACCCGAAAGGAAGTGATCGACCGCTCGAAGGTCGTCATCATCAATGATGTCAGCTCCGGATCCGATTTGGATAAATACAGTTCTCCAACGACTTTGTTCGAAGGCCTGTATCGCATGGATGTCGATGGAAACATGTTGGATAACCGTTATTGGTTCAAAAAGACCGGTCGCTATCCGGCGATCCCGACCGTTTATCAATTGAGCGGAACCGATGCGAATTCGTTCCCGGTGAAGATCAACAAATCCACCTACTCCACCCGCTGGCCGGATATCGCCACCAAAGTGAGCGAGTTCAACAACCTGTTCCCTGAGGAATATACGGGCGACATTTATGCAGGCCGCCACGAAAATACCTGGGTGACTTACAATCCGTATAAGGCGAACCAAACTGCCACCGGAACCATCCCATTTAAATACAACACCTGCAATGGCATGGTCTTGGATCTGCAGCAGTATTCCGGCGCGCTGATCAAGGAAACCGCCAACAAGGTGACCTTTTATCTAAACAACTTCAACGGTACCGCCGCAGGACTGCGCACGAACGTGATACGGATTTATGGAGCCTCTTCCGAGCCGACCTACTCGTTCGTCGACAGAGGCGATCACGAGGCAAGTGTCGTCACCAAAACCTGGTTGGGTGGGATTTTCACCCTGAATGTCGCCCACAACGGCCCATTGGATATCACCGTTAACTGCTCCGGAACGGCCACTGGCAGACTCACGTCATACACGACTTCAGCCATGGTGCCACCGGCTTCGGCCCCCGTTTATACCGGACCGCATCAATACGAAGCTGAAAACTTCGATTACAAAAACATCGGCGGAAACGTGACTCAAGGTGTGAACAGCGGCGTGGCAAACTACACCGCTCAAGGTTACCTAAAATTCGGAACGAACGTCGCAGCCAGTATCAGAGACACCGTCACCGTTCCAAACGCCGGGACCTATCGCTTGGAAACCAAATATTCCACCGAAGCGAACGTAAACACCATCGACCTCTACGTGAACGGAACGAAAGTTGCCACCCCGGCATTCAACCAGACGACATCGCTCAGCACTTGGGCGATCCATGTCCGAAACGTCAATCTGAACGCGGGCGCCAACACCATCGAGTTCCGCGCCAACGCCGCCGCGGCAAGCTCCGTCCATTTTGACAACGTCATCATCGCTCCAACGTTGCTGCCATCGGGAACTTACCGCATCTCGTCCCGTTACAATGGAAAGGTCCTTGACGCTTACAACTACGGCACCGCAAACGGCACTCAGATCATTCAGTGGACCTACGGCGGTGGCAGTAACCAGCGATGGAACGTAACAAACCTTGGTAATAATCAATATTCAATCATCGGTGTCCAAAGTGGTAAGTCGATCGATATCAACAACGGTTCCTCCACGAACGGCACGAAAGTTCACCTGTGGGATTACTGGGGTGGCAACATGCAAAAATACGTCCTCACACCGATGACCGGAGCTGGGACCGGATACTATCGAATCTCACCCGTTCACGCTCCAGAATCCTGTCTAGATATCAGTGGAATCTCGTCAGCAAATGGTGCTCTGATCCAATTATGGACCTGGGCTGGCGGGCATCATCAGCAATGGTCGTTCCAAGGCCCCTGAATCCGAAAACGCGATTTGCGCCCAGCCCGAGTGGGCTATTTTGAAACCAGATCACCTCTCCTATGATGGTAGCGGTGTCTCGTTTCCGACAACCACTTGGGTTTGGGCGTAACATCAGCAAACCTGTTCGCCGTCCAACCGCGGCTCCGATCAAAAACCCCTATCGAAACGATCATGAAATGCACCAAACCCATATTGGGCTTTCTCTCGGTTCTGGCTCCTGTTTGCGTCTGGCTAGTCACTTCCAAAGCCACTCCTGAGATCACCGCGCCGGATGAACCAGCACCGAACCAACGATATTCACCACGCTTCTCCCAGTTCAAAGCTCCGGCTCATTTTTCACGTCCATCGGATCCAGATTCCTCGTCGATTCAGGATATATCCATCACACCCGACGCCGAGCCTCCGGGCGAAATGTTGAAGGCCTACCCGCGCCCAGAAGACACCGATGATCTGAATCTGATCCGCGCATGGGCCCGACAGAATCAGGAAACCGCGTTGGCATGGATGCTCAGTTCCCCTCCCGGGACGAAGCGGGAAGCCGTGGCCGAAATCTGTTGCGCTCAATTGGCCCAGTCCGATCCCGCCCAAGCGGTCGCCCTTGCGGAAGTATCCACTTCGGACTCCTGTCCTCTGCTCGAAAATATGCTGCATCATTGGGCCGTCACTGATGTCGCCGCCGCTCGTGCCTACGCTTTGAGCAAACCGGAAGGCGAGATTCGGGACCGTCTGATGAGCCGCGTCGCCATGGCATTTTCAACCGTCGATCCCCTCAAAGCCGCCGAATGGGTCGCCGACGACATCCCGGCGGGAGAAATCCAGTTTGAAGCCGCCATGAGTGTCCTTCACCAATGGGCTTTACTGGACAGCGTCGCCGCTGCGAATTGGGCGGAAACGTTCTTAGAAAGTCATCTGAAAGATCGCGCCATCGAAGAGGTGAAAAATCTCCACGAAATGTCCGCCTATTAATCAAAGGGGGGCGAGGGCCCCCCAAGCCCCTTCGGCAAGTGCCACCGAAGGCCTCCACAAGATTTAGTCCCAGAAGTCAGCACGACCGGTTTCGCGCGGATTTTTGAAAACGCGTTTGTTCTTGCCCCAGAGGCTCTCGCGGAAACAATCCGCCCCCCCGCGCCGCGGTTCCAACCCATGAGCGAATCCATTCAAAACGCTACTTTCGAACAAATCGGCGAAATCATTCGTCAGCACGAATCGTTTGTCATCCTCAGCCACGTCCGGCCGGACGGCGACGCAATCGGCTCACAACTCGCCCTCGGCTTCGCATTGAAAGCCGCCGGCAAAAAAGTCCGCCTCATCAACGAAGATGGACTGCCTGAGAATCTCGCGTTTCTCCGCGGGTCTTACAAAATCGAAACTCCTCCCGCCGAGCCCATTGATGCGGAAATTGCGATCGCCCTCGATACCGCCACGAAACCTCGCCTGGGCGAAAAATCTCTGCACGCCGCGTCCAACGCAAAAATCTGGCTGAACATTGATCATCATATTTCCAATCCGCGTTACGGCGATTTGAATCTGATCGACGACATCAGCCCCGCGACTGGCCAAATCATTTACGAACTTCTTCTCGCTCTGCATTTGCCGATTCCCGACGAAACCCGCGATGCCATCTACGTCGCCGTTTCAACGGATACCGGTTCATTCCAATATCCATCAACAACGGCCCGGACTTACGAAATGGCGGCCGATCTGATCCGCCGCGGCCTTGACGTGGGGGAAATCAATTCAAGCACGTACGACAACCATCCGTTTCGCCGGCTGGAATTGTTGCGCGCCCTGCTCAACACCCTCGAACGGTCCGCCGATGGACTCATCGCCCACTGGTCGCTAACCGAAGATGTCCGCACCGATTTGAAGCTGCGACCGGAAGACAGCGAAGGCCTCATCGACACCATCCGCTCGATCGAAGGAGTCCGCGTGGCCGCCTTTTTCGAAGAACTTTTCGACGGCAAGATTCGCGTCTCGATGCGCTCGAAAGACATCCGCTTCAATGTTTGCCAAATCGCCGCAGAATTCGGCGGAGGCGGTCATGCACTGGCCGCCGGGATTCGCATGACCGGCCCGATTGAAGAAGCCCGCGAAAAAGTTCTCGCGGCTATCCAACGAGCGATCGTTGCTCACGGGTGATGGTGGCTTTTTTCTAAACGCAGATTAAGAGGCGGACTCAGATCTCACAGCTTGCAGATCCGTCTCCTCTTCCCCTTAATCGATCCCTTTAACTGATCCCTTTTTACGTCTTATAAATGAGAAACAATCCCAAGGATGAAAACGGCCCGAGCGGCGTGTTGTTGATTGATAAAGCGCCGGACATGACTTCGCACGATGTCGTTGCGATCGCCCGTCGCGCCCTGAACACGAAAAAAATCGGCCACTGCGGCACCCTGGATCCCATGGCGACCGGTTTGCTGATGCTGGTCATCGGCCGTGCGACGAAAATCCAGGATTTGCTGATGAGCGAAGACAAGGAATACGAAGGCACGATCACGCTCGGCGTCACCACTTCAACGCAAGATCGCCAAGGCGAAACGCTCGAAACGAAGGAAGTGCCAAATTTTTCAAAAGACCAGATTTCCGCCGCGTTTGACCGGTTTATCGGCCCGTTCGAGCAGATCCCGCCGATGGTTTCCGCCATCAAAAAAGACGGAGTGCCCCTTTATAAACTCGCCAGAAAAGGCGTCGAAATCGTCCGCGAACCGAGACCGGTCCATATCACCTCTTACGAAATCAACCGCCTGGAATTGCCAGAAGTCGATTTCACCGTGAATTGCTCCAAAGGATTTTACGTCCGCAGCTACGCCCATGACATTGGCGAAATCCTCGGCACCGGTGGCCATTTGAGCGCCTTGCGCCGCACGCGCTCAGGGAAATTCACCCTGGAACGCGCGGTAACGGTCGATGATCTCAAAAACGCCCCACGCGAAGATTTGCTAAAAGCGATGGTCTCCCTCGCGGAAATCTCGCTCATGCGCGGCGCTTGATGCGGAAACGGTTTCCAACTATTCATCGCTCGTGCTGATTCGAACCCGTCTTGATGAACTGGCCGAACTTGGCCAGCCACTGCACCTCGCGCTCGGGGTGTTCGACGGCGTTCACATCGGTCATCAAGCGGTGATTTCCCGTGCGGTGAAAGCCGCGAAACGCGAGGGCGGACTGTCGGGCGTTTTGACCTTCGATCCGCACCCGATTCGGGTAATCGCTCCGGAAAAGGCTCCCGCTTCGCTTTTGGCGACCTTGAATCACAAGGCCGAAATTGTCCGGGATCATGGGGTGGATCTCTTTATCCCGCTGCATTTCGACACGGCCTTCGCCCAACAAACCGCGACGGAATTCCTCCATCAACTCACCATCGCACCGGTTCGCACGTTGGCGGTGGGCGAAGATTGGCGGTTCGGCCATGGACGCCATGGCGATGTGGAATTTCTAAAAAAAGCGACCCTCACTCACGGATTTCAGCTCGAAGCCGTCGCCCCTGTCATGATCGATGGCGACCGGGTGAGCAGCACCCGCATCCGCCAAGCTATCCGTGACGGAAATCTCGCCGGGGCCGAAAAAATGCTGGGCCGCCCGCATTCCGTAAGTGGAATTGTCATCGAAGGCCGCAAACTCGGTCGCCAGCTCGGATTTGCCACCGCCAATGTCGCAACAGGTGACATCCAAGTCCCACCAGATGGAGTTTGGGCCGTACGTGTCCGACTGAACGACGGACGAAAAATCCATGGTGTATCCAATCTCGGCGTCCGCCCGACGGTTGACGGCACCAACCGGTTGCTGGAGACGCATTTTTTCGACTTTGCGGAAAATCTTTACGGAGCGGAAATCGACGTGGAATTTGTTCAGTTCCTCCGCCCGGAAAAGAAATTTGATTCTATTGAATCGCTGCGTGAACAAATTGCCGTGGATTGCCAAAAAGCGAGACAGCTCCTCGATTCGCCATCACCGCAGCAAATTTGAAGGCCGATTCAAGATCGATTGACAAAAAAACTGTTTCCATGAACACTTCTCATGTGAACACAATTCGCCCTTTGTTCGAGCAGCTTCGGTCCTATTGCCTCCTTCATCTTCGCGCCCGCAGCTTGGCTCGCCAACCGACCTCACGAAAACGCGAGATCCAGATGGAATTTCACTGGAATACAAAAAGGTAATAATTCTCGATTTTGGGCTTACTTTCGGAGTCTAGGCTCTTTATACGTTTTCAAAACCTCCGCATGGAAAACCCAAAACGCATCGTATTTCCGCGTGGCCGCGCCGCCCTTCTGGCGACCGCGTGTCTGATCACCCCGCTTCACGCAGCGGAAAAACCCGCTTCGCCCAAGCTTTCCAACTTACCGGTTTCCAAACCTGCAAATTCGAACGTTTCTCTCGTTGAGGCCCAAGAGCTTTTGCACAATGGCGACCAAGCTTATCATGCCGGACGCTACGGCGACGCCGTGCAGGCTTATTCCGGCGCGACAGAGATGATTCCGGCTTCAGGCGCGACCGCCGAACTGCACGCCGCCGCCGCAGATCGCTACGCCCAAGCCTCAGTCGAATACGCCAAAGATCTTTCCCGAAAAGGCGACATCGCGGGGGCGAAGTCCGCCATCGACCGAGTCCTTGCTCCCGACATCGCTCCGGCCCACCCAGGAGCGATCGCCTTCCGTGCGGAACTCGACGATCCAATCCGCACGAACCCGGCCCTCACCGCCAGCCACGGCCAAAATGTGGATGCGGTCCGCAGACTTCTCTATACCGCAGACGGTGCCTATCAACTCGGCAATTTCGATCTCGCAAAGAACCGTTATGAGGACGTCCTGAGGATTGATCCCACAAACACCGCCGCCCGTCGCGGCATGGAACGCGTCGCCTCGGCCAAAAGTGATTACCAAAAATCGGCCTACGATCACACGAGAGCGGAACTGTTGAGCCAAACCGATGCTCAGTGGGAGCTGAAGGTAAATCCAGAACCGCTAGAGCCGACCCTTTCCGATCCCGGCGCAACACTGACCAGTTCCACCTTCGTTCCCGTCGCGAACAAATTGGACCGAATCATCATCCCTTCGGTCAATCTTCAGCAAACGACTCTGCAAGAGGCACTCGATTTTCTCCGCGTCCGCGCCAGGGAAAATGACAATACCGAACTGGATCCCGACCGCCGCGGCGTCAATATCACCCTGAATCTTGGCGATCCGACTTCCGAAGCCGCCCAAACCATTCAAGATCAGCGTTTTGACCTACAGCTCTCCAATGTACCTCTTTCGCAGGTGCTGAAATACATCACGGAAATCACCCGCACGATCATCATCACGGATGACTATGCGGTGACAATCCGCCCGGTGGGTTCCGCGACCGAATCGATGGTGACTCGCACTTACAAGGTTCCACCCGACTTCCTAAGCAGCCTCGGCAGCGGCCCGGCCGATAGCACCAACGACGATCCTTTCGCTAGCCCGAACCCATCGTCCAATGGTTTGCTCCCCCAGCGCTTGGGAGCCCAAGAAGCATTCGTGCAAAAAGGCATTCCGTTTCCTGAGGGAGCTCGTGCGGTGTTTAATGCTGCGACCAACAGCCTCCAAGTTACGAACACCCCTGCGGCTCACGATGTGATTTCACAAATCGTCGAGACCATCGGCCAACAGGAACCGGTCATGATCGCCGTCCGCGTCACCATGATCAAAGCCGAACAAACCGTTCTGAAAGAACTCGGCGTCGATTGGTTACTGGATGAATTCAACGTCAATGGCGAAAAATTGGTGCTTAGCGGCGGAACCCAAGGCAGCGGCGGAGACCTGAGCGACATCGCGACCACCGACGGAAATCCCATCACTGCAGGCAATCGAAGCGGCCAAGGTGCAATCAGCGGCAATTCGATCGACAGCGTCCTCGGCTACCAGCGCCCCTCCCAAGGCAATCTTCGTGCACCAGGAGCTTTCCAAGTCAATGGCGAGCTTGGAAGCGCACAGGTCAGCGCGCTTTTCAGAACACTCGACCAGAAAAAAGGCGTGGATCTGATGGTCAATCCCTCGACCGTCACCCGCAGCGGACAGGCGTCTTCGATCAAAATTCTTCGCGAATTTATTTATCCAACTGAATACGAACCCCCGGAACTTCCAGATACGATCGGCAGTGTGACCACAGTCGTTTTGGTCGACGGCGTTCCGGTCGAAGAATACACCGAGGGTCCGGATTACGTCCCTGTTACTCCAGCAACTCCGACGTCTTTCGAAATGAAAGAAGTCGGCGTCAGCCTGGACGTCCTCCCGACTGCCGATGCGAAAAAACAATTTGTGGATCTGACGATCAATCCTTCGATCGTCGATTTCGACGGATTCATCAACTACGGGTCACCGATTATTGCGATTGATCCGAATTTGATCGGAAGCCAGACCTTTGAAGTCACCCCTAACGCGATCCTGATGCCGGTCTTTAGTGCCCAGCGAGCCTCGACGAGCCTCACCATCGCTGATGGCTCCACCGTGGTGATCGGTGGACTCCTTCAAAACAGCGTGCAGAATGTGGAAGACAAAACTCCCATCTTGGGAGATCTCCCGATCGTGGGCAGGTTGTTCCAATCCAACGCCTTACAAACCACCAAAACCGCCATTATCTTCCTCGTCAAAGTCCAACTGATGGACCCCACCGGACGTCTTTACAAAGACCGGTAACTTTCCCCGCCGCTGACCCGCTCCTCAGATGCCCGCTGACCCCATCGAACCTGAAAAATATTCGATCGACGAAATGATGGACCGCTTGCAGAGCAAGGGTCACCATTCCGACGAGGTCAATGGTGAGTTGGTTACCCGCGCGGACGGAAGCCAGGCAGTCCGCGTCCGCAAACGCAAACGCCGCACCTCCCAGCCAAAAAAAGAAGAAAAGAAAAGCAACCAACGCCTTCGTGTCATCCAGATCACTACGGCGGTCGTCGTTGTCCTTTTTATCGGACTCTTCTTGATCGGACTCGCTCTCTACACCAACAGCGCGCCCTATCGAGAAAACCTGGTCCGCAAGATGGGAATCAGTTCAGGAGCGGAAACGACCCTGAACCAATTCCGAGTCAGCCCGACCGGTGCCAGTGCTGGAGGCGCGTCTTTCACCTGGCCGGAAGGAAATGTCCTGAAAAACCTTCAGCTTTCAGAAATACGCGCAGAGATCACCCCGCTCAGCTTTTTTGGCAAATCCTGGAGAGGAGAGGAAATCTCGGCAAAAAAAGGCAAACTCCTCCTCGGGGCACCGGTCGTCGGCGCAGAAAAGCGAAAAAACCCCGCCCCCACCGGAAGCCTGCCTGTCAGCTTCAACCGGTTTGAAATCCTGAGCCTTGACGTCAAGCTCGGCGAGGCCAGCAAACCCGCGCTGCAACTCCTAGACACCGAAGCTTCCCTTTATCCCAAAAACATCAGCAACCGCCCGGAACTTCGCTTGAACGGTGGCAAGTTGATGATGGAAGGATGGCCAAATTTCCACCTAGGCCGCGCTTTGATCGAAATTCGGGGCACTGAGGCTGAAATTATCAGCATGCGCGTTTCCGACCCATCCGACGAACGAGGGGTTTTCGAAGTAAAAGGCACGCTCCATCCTTCGGATCCTGACCAATTCTCAACACTGACGCTCCACATCGAAGCATTCCTGCTCGACGCATTGACCGGCGCCAGTCTTGAAAATTTTTTCTCAGGTCGTGTCGATTCCCGTGCAGTTGCCGATTCGAATTATTTGACCTTCTCTCCCAACGAACCCGACTCCCTCTCTCTCGCAGTGGCTTTCAGTGGCTCAAGTAATGCACCCATTGAGATCTCCAAATTCCGTTTCCTCAACCTCTTTGCCCAGGCGTTCGGCGACGAATGGTTCAAAAAACCGGTTTTCGAAACGACTGCCACCGGCATTTTTCACCGGAGCAAAGGAACGAATCGCGTGAGTGATCTCAATCTGGAGAGCAAAGGCCGTATGGCAATCCAAGGAGATCTCCAGACCACCAAAGACGGAGTCCTTCAAGGCACGCTCAAAGTGGGCATCTCTGAAGCGAATGTCGCAGCCTCTCCCGCCCCTCGCTTGGGCGAACTTTTCAGCGAGCCAAGCAACGGCTTTCGTTGGATCACTCTAAAAATTTCAGGCACTCCCTCTCAACCTGCGGACAACTTCCAAGCGCTCTATAACAGTGCGATCGGAAAGGCACCAGCTTCCTCCCCCGCCTCGCCGGATTCGAAAGCTCCTTCGTTCGAGGAACTGACTCGCCCTAAATAAGCGAGAAAGAAACCACACGGCTCGCGGCTCCGTAAACAACCGCCGGGAACGTTTAAAATTTTCGCCTTTCCCGAAGATGATCATGGCATTCTCGCCGGAATGGGTGCATGTTACTCGTTGGATAGAGCGGATAAAACCGCTGTCCATCACCTGTAACTAAACCACAAATAAACGATGCAAACTGCTAACGTTAATCTGCCGATCACCGTGACGGTGCGGCATGAGCAAGTGACTGATGCCCTCCGCGAACACGCTCGCAAAAAAATCGAAAGCCTCCATCTCGATTACCCGCGCATCATCGAAGCTAAAGTCGTTCTCGATGTTCAGAAAAACCGCCACATTGCGGAAATCATTCTTTTCTGTGCCAACCATATCCACATTGAGGCACACAGCGAAGGCAAAGACATGTATGTCGCCCTCGACGAAACGACTGACAAAATCGCGCGTCGCATGCGTAAGCAAAAGACCCGCTTGCTCAAAAAGAATCGTCCGCATCGTAACGAATCCATCCGCCATCTTGAAGAACGCTACTTCACCGAAGACGTCCTCGATCACCCGGAAGACTCGACCGAAGATCCTATTCCCTACATCGTCCATCCCGAAAATTATCAGATCAAAACGATGTATAAGGAAGACGCCATCATGCAGCTCGAGCTCTCGGATCGCCCGTTCGTTTTGTACAAAAGCGCTCGCCGCGATTGCTTGACCATCGTCTATCGCCGGAAAGATGGCGAATACGCAGCGATGGATATCAAGTGACCAGTTTCCAAACTGGTTGATCTAACAGAATCCAACAGAAAAAGCCGATCGGGTAAACCGGTCGGCTTTTTTTGACACTGAGAACCCAGACTTCAGTCCGGCTACAACAGTGTCTTCGGACCAACGGTCCGCGATTCATTAACCCAGGCCATCGGCCTGGGTGATGTGCGTTCGATGACTTGCGGCCCAAAGAGCTGCGAGACGGGCGATTTCATATTATTAACACCGGCGAATCCGTTGT
>DBTN01000011.1 GCA_002307065.1 Akkermansiaceae bacterium UBA1315
CGGTGAATCTCACCGACGGTCTGGATGGTCTCGCAACCGGTTGTACGATCACCGTCGCGCTTTCGTATGCATTGCTGGCTTATCTCGCAGGTCACTTTTTCATGGCGGCGGAGTATCTGGTGATCCCACACAACCGGTATATCGGTGAGCTCGCGGTTTTCTTGATGGCGCTGGTCGGGGCAGGATTTGGTTTCCTTTGGTTTAACTGTCACCCGGCGAAGGTCTTCATGGGGGATACCGGTTCGCTCGCGATCGGAGGTGCTCTCGGCACCGCGGCGATCTGCACCAAACAAGAACTGCTTCTTGTCATCATCGGCGGCGTCTTCGTGATGGAAACCGTATCGGTCATGCTCCAAGTCGGCAGCTTCAAGCTTCGCAAAAAACGCATCTTCAAAATGTCGCCGATTCACCATCATTTCGAGCTTCTCGGATGGCACGAAAGTCAGGTGATCATTCGTTTTTGGATCATCTCGATCATGCTCGCGATGTTCGGTCTCGCTCTTCTCAAAATCGCTTAATTCATGACGCTCGCAGGAAAACATGTCGCCATTCTCGGTGCCGGTCGCAGTGGTCGGGCCGCCGCCGCGCTTGCTTTGCGTGCGGGCGCGACCGTCTCCGCGTGGGACGCCGCGAGCTTGGATGCGTTCGCCGGAATGCCGGCCGGCGTCGAGGTTCATCCGAATGCAGATGAAGCGCAGGGCCGGGAAGTGGTTTCCGATTTGCTGGTGGTCAGTCCGGGAATCGACACCTTTGGTTCTTATGTTGCGGCATTTTCCAAACAGACGGGGGAGGTGATCGGCGAAGTCGAATTGGCCGCTCGTTTTTACCAAGGACGTATCGTCGGGATCACCGGCACCAACGGAAAAACCACGACGACTGAATTGATCGCGCGGATTTTTTCACATGTCGGCCTCGATGGCACTGCCTGTGGAAACTATGGAGTTCCTTTTGCGGAAGTCGTCCTGCAATCCGTCCAACCGGCGATCGTCTCGCTTGAACTGAGCTCGTTCCAACTGGAGACGATCCGACATCTGCACCCGACCGTTTCGGTCTGGCTGAATTTTGCGCCGGATCACATGGATCGTTACCCAACCGTGGAAGCCTACCGTGCGGCGAAATTGCGGATTTTCGAAAATCAAACCGCCGAGGATACCGCGGTCGTTCGTTTTGGAGAAGATCTGCCAGCGATTGCGGCAAAAGTTGTCACGTTCTCAACGATCAATGATGCCGCCGATTGGTTTTCCGATGGGTTGGTGATTCGTCATCACGGGGAAATCGTCATCGATCTGGATCGCGACACCAGTTTGCGTGGACTTCACAATGCGGAAAATGCGATGGCGGCATTGGCGACGGGTCAGGCGCTCGGGATTACGATTTCGGCGATGCGCGAAGCCCTGCAAGGGTACGCGCCACCCCCGCACCGGTGCGAACTCATCCGAACTCTCGACGGCGTGGAGTATCTGAACGATTCCAAGGCGACGAATTTGCACGCCTTGGAAAGCGCGTTGCGTTCGCAAACGCGGCCTGTCGTGTTGATCGCGGGCGGCAAGGAAAAAGGCTTGGATTATTCGCCCGTTCTTCCGCTGTTACGTGATAAAGCTATCGCCGCAGTGACGTTCGGTCAGATCGCGCGCCCGCTCGCCGGTTTGTTTGGAAGTGTGATTCCCTGCGAGTCCGTTTCCACATTGGCCGACGCCGTCGCGACTGCGCGCAACCTTGCTCCACGCGGCTCAACCATCCTCCTTTCTCCTGGCACTTCTTCCTTTGATCAATTTTCCGGTTACGAACAACGCGGCAACGCGTTTCGGGACCTGGTTCATCAGCTTTTTTAACTTCTCATGAAACCGAACACTCTTCCTGTTAGACGCACTCCTGTCTCGAAAGGAGTTTTCAAACGCCTCAATGCCGTCACTCGTAGCCGGCGTCAACGCGTCGCTGCGGCGGCGACCATGGATGGCGAGCATGAGGACAATAGCTCGAAAATTTCGGGAGCTTTGACGATTATTTTTCTAATCCACATTGTCGCGATCGGGTTGATCTTTTTTCATCAACGGTTTTTGGACAATCGTTCGAGCGAGACCTCGGAAACGCCAGTTGCGGTGACACCGGTCCATGTCGCACCGGTCGTGCGATCCCAAGAAAACCTGCCGCGTCTTTCCACCGGTGAAGCGACGTATTTCGCGGAAGCGGGAGATAACTACAGCCGCGTCGCCACCAAGTTTGGGATCGATGAAGAAGCGTTGCGCGAGTTGAACAATCGCGTCCCGATTGGCCCGGGACAGATTCTGAAACTTCCACCGCGGAAAATCGTCGCCGTCGAGCCGCCCGAAGTTACCGCTATCCGCGATAACGCACCGATGACGCGCGATCTGGGATTGGTGGAAGCGATACCGGTTGACGTAAGCAATGCGCCGCGTGCGTTGCTGGTGCGGCCTACCGTTTCGCATGAGAAAACGATCAGCACCGGTTCCCAAAAATCCGCGCCAGTCGCCTCCGGTCAAACTTACACCGTTCAGTCCGGTGACACGGTTTGGAAAATCGCGAACAAATTTAAGGTGGATCAAAATCAGTTGATGCGAGCCAACGGCATCAATGATCCGAAGAGACTGAAACTGGGAATGAACCTCGTGATTCCCCGCTGATCGAACCGAATGCTCCGCTACGCATCCATCCTGCTCTGCCTCGCCGTTGCCGCACTGGTGGTGCTCGGACTGACCATGCTGGCCAGCACGAGCGTATGGGTGCACGGGGTGGAGGAACCGTATTTGTTTTTGCGGAAACAAGCGACGATGCTGGTCATCGGTCTGGTGCTGTCGATTTGCGCTGCGAATATTTCTCCTGAGTTGTTACGCAAGGTGTGGCCGTGGCTTTTGTTGATGGCTTCGATTCTGCTTTTTTTATGCTTGGTGCCTGGGATCGGAGTGGAAAATTTCGGTTCGAAGCGCTGGGTGAAACTTCCGGGCATTGGCACGGTCCAGCCTTCGGAGTTTGGGAAAGTCGCGGTGGTATTGGCGATGGCCGGTTGGTTCGCACGTTGGCAAACGGAGGTGCGGACGTTCTGGCGCGGGTTTGTGATTCCTGGGTTCTTCGCGGCGATACCGATCGGATTGATCATGGGGGAAACCGATGCGGGGACGGCGATTTCGCTTTCGATCACGACGGGTGCACTGCTGTTTTGCATGGGCAGCCGTTTGGTCTATCTCATTCCCACCGCGGTCCTCGGCATCGCCGGAGCGGGGACGTTTCTTTACAATAACCCAAACCGGTGGGCGCGGATTCAAGCGTGGATGGATTTGGACAATCCTGCGGAAAAACTCGGTATCAATATGCAGCAGATCCGTGCGCTTTACGCTCTCGGAAATGGCGGACCTACCGGTGTCGGCCTCGGAAATGGCGTGGAGAAATTTGGTACGCTGACGTTGGCTCACAGTGACTTTATTTTGCCGGCGATTGGGGAAGAACTCGGATTGGTGGCGACGCTTGGGATCGTGATCTGTTACGTGCTGATCGCGGTTTGTGGCATCGCAATCGCGCTGGATGCCAATCAGGTTTTTAATCGCTGCCTCGCCTTGGGACTGACCTGTATGCTGGTGGTTCCGGCAATGATGCACATCGGGGTCACCACGGCCGTGTTACCCAACGACGGTCTACCGCTTCCGTTTGTGAGCTACGGCGGAACCAGTTTGGTTGTCAGTCTCGCAGCGGTTGGAATGTTGGTGGGCATTCACCGCCGCAATCAGGTCGTCGTTCCGCGGGGTTTTCCGCTGACTCGCGAAAAGCGTTTTGCGGTCAGGTTATAAAACATTGTTCTGAATTCCGCGTCATCTTCTCAGACCTGTCTGACGTTGGATGGGCTTTGAATACGCATGGTGTTTACAAAACGCCTGAGGATGGGCGATGCGGAAAATTTAACGGATAAAACCGTCTTTCTCGGGACGAGGCAGGTTGACAACCCCGGGGAGAGTTGACCAATGTGCCATACACGCAGACAGGGTTTTTCCCTGAAAGCGCTTTAAAAACCTCCATACGGACATCTAACCCAGTGTTTTCCAACGAAGATTATCTCGCAGAGTTGCTCACCGAAGCAGGAATGGTGAGCGCAGATCAGGTCTCGCACGCTCAAAGAGCGCTTTCCGGTAGCGAAACCGTGGTGGAGCATCTGCTTAACCACTCCAGCCTTACCGAAGAGCAGGTCGCCCAGACCTTGGCGGCGAATGCGGGAATTCCTTTTATCAACTTGATGGAGGTCAATTTTGAACCCGGCATCACCGAGGCGATTCCTGAAGACATCGCGCGCCGGTATCGGGTGATACCGGTGATGGATGACGGTCTTTATCTGACCGTGGCGATCGCTGATCCGTTGGATTTCGAGACGCTCGACAGTCTTCCACACGTCATTGGTCGTGAGCTCACGTTGACCTGCGCGACGGTCAAGGACATCCAGCAGCATTTGCGGCAATTTTACGGAGTCGGCAGCGAGCCGAGCGCGATGGAGTCCGGGATCAGCGTGATGACCGGCGATCTCGAAGCTGGCGCTGCGGGTGATGACGCACCGGTGATCAAGCTGGTTTACCAAACGCTGACCGAAGCTTTCCGGCTGCGCGCCTCGGATATTCACATCGAGCCGCTCGAAACTTCCGTCCGCATCCGCTACCGGCTCGACGGCAAACTGGTGCAGGTCGACAGCCACCCGAAAAAGCTTCTGCCACCGATGATTGCCCGTCTGAAGGTGATGAGTGGTAGCATGTCGATCGCGGAAAAACGCCTTCCCCAGGACGGCCGGATCCAGTTGAAGATGGGCGATAAAGAGGTCGATCTCCGGGTTTCCTCGGTCCCATCGAACCACGGCGAATCGATCGTCATGCGGATTCTGGACAAAACCGCGCTGATGCTCGGACTTCCGGAACTCGGTTTCTTCTCGGACGACCAAGCGGTTTTCGAACAGCTCCTCGGTTTACCGGACGGCATTCTACTCGTCACCGGTCCGACCGGTTCGGGGAAAACCACCACGCTTTACGCTTGCCTGAACGTCATCAACAAACCGGACAAAAAGATCATCACCGTCGAAGATCCGGTCGAGTATGAGCTGCCGGGGATCAACCAAGTCATGGTGAAGGCGGATGTCGGGATGACGTTCGCTTCCGCCCTGCGCGCCATGCTTCGCCAAGCGCCGAACATCATCATGATCGGGGAAATCCGGGATGCGGAAACGGCGAACATCGCCATCAACGCGTCACTGACCGGTCACTTGGTATTCTCCACGTTGCACACGAACGACGCACCTTCCGCCGTCGCCCGTCTCGCTGACATCGGGGTGAAGCCATTCCTCATCGCCTCTGCGGTTCGTGCGGTGCTTGCGCAACGTCTGGTCCGGAAACTTTGCCCGGTTTGTAAAACTCCAGCCGAGCTTACGGAAAAAGAAATGCGTGCCCTTTCCTTGGACGCATCCCGTTTGCCGGACGCCACGATCTTCGGACCGGCTGGCTGCGACAAATGCCGCGGCAATGGTTACAAGGGACGGATGGGGATTTTCGAAACCTTCCTGATCGATGACGAAGTCCGCCAGATGATCAATACCGGTTTGACGACCTCCCAACTTCGCCGCCGTGCCCGGGAACTCGGGATGCGCACGCTTCGCGAAGACGGAATCCGTAAAGTCCTGGCAGGCCTCACCTCCGGCAGCGAAGTCGTTCACGCAACGATGTCCGATTTCGACTAAACCCACCGCGCTCAAAAACCCCACTCGCTCTTCCTTAGCGCTTACCGTTTCTCCGTCCCATGGACCACAAACAGATCATCGAACTTTTCCAATCCCGCGGTCTCATCGACCGTTCTCTTGCTCAAGACATTCTCGCCGAAGTCGACCACAGCGGCAAAGAAGTCGCTGAAATCCTCGCCGACTATCAGGTGATCAACCATCGCGATGACGTCTGGCCCATCGTCGCTTCCGAACTCGGAACGGAAATGGTCGATCTCCGCAACTGGACGCCGCCTGAAGCTCTGCTCGCGCTGGTGCCTGCCGGAACCGCCCGTCTTCACGGTGCGTTTCCCGTCAATTTTGACGAAACCGGTTTATATGTAGCGCTGGTTGATCCGCTCAATCCTCAAACGGTCGAGGACCTCCGGTTCGCGCTGGGTC
Organism: Akkermansiaceae bacterium UBA1315; assembly: GCA_002307065.1. Lineage (GTDB taxonomy): Bacteria > Verrucomicrobiota > Verrucomicrobiia > Verrucomicrobiales > Akkermansiaceae > Luteolibacter. Next base: position 6,140 of record DBTN01000011.1, read on the forward strand.
GCGAAATCAACGTCGTCGTCGCACCGGATTATTTGGTCGAACAAAAGATCAATGATTCCTACGGCGGTGAAGGAAAAGCGATGGAGGATATTCTCAGCCAGCTCGAACTGGGCGGGGACAGTCTGAATGCCGCGGATCTCGAATCGGAAGCGAACTCCGCACCGATCATTCGTTACGTCGATCTCGTTCTTTATCAGGCGATCAAAGAGAAGGCGTCTGACATCCATTTCGAGCCGTTTGAAAAGGATTTCAAAATCCGTTACCGGGTTGACGGGGCGCTTTACGAAATGGCTCCGCCGCCGATTCACCTCGCGCTGCCGATTCTCTCCCGCGTCAAGGTCATGGCGAACATGAACATTGCCGAACGCCGGATTCCCCAAGACGGACGAATCGTCAAACAGGTCGGCGACAAACAAGTCGACATGCGGGTTTCCTCGCTGCCAACCCACCACGGCGAATCCGTCGTGCTCCGGGTTCTGGATCGGTCGTCGGTGAACCTTTCGTTGGAAAACCTCGGCCTCACGGACCACATTTATAACTACATCACCGATACGATCGAAAAGCCGAACGGCATCTTCATCGTGACCGGTCCGACCGGTGCCGGCAAAACCACCACGCTTTATGCAGCGCTTCGGCGGATCAATACGATTGATGCGAAACTTTTGACCGCCGAAGACCCCGTCGAATATGACATCGATGGCATCATCCAGATTCCGATCAATGAAGCGATCGGCCTCGATTTCCCTCGCGTCCTCCGTGCATTCCTCCGTCAGGACCCGGACCGGATCATGATCGGAGAAATGCGAGACAAGGACACCGCTCAGATCGCGATTCAGGCGGCGCTCACTGGACACTTGGTTCTTTCCACCCTTCACACGAACGATGCTCCAGGTGCGGTGACCCGTCTCGTCGATATGGGTTGTGAGCCCTTCCTCGTTTCCGCTTCGCTGGAAGGAGTCCTCGCCCAGCGCCTGGTCCGGACCATCTGCAAAGATTGTAAAACCCCCTACGAGCCAAACGAGGCGATCCTCAGTCAGCTGGGCGTTTCCCCACACGAACTTGGCGATAAACAGTTCTTCACCGGCGCCGGTTGCGATACTTGCGGACAGTCCGGTTACAAGGGTCGCCGCGGACTTTACGAACTACTCAACATCACCGATCCCATTCGGGAATTGATCACCGATCGCGCGCCGACCGTGGTGATCAAGCAGAAGGCCGTCGAACTCGGAATGAACACGCTGCGCGAAGATGGTTTACGGAATATTTACATGGGCACTACAACCATCGAAGAAGTTCTGAAATACACCTAGATATCTGGCGTTCGCCCACCTTTTCGGTCGCCATCCGGCGATTGATTTCGCTTAATTTTCTCAAACCCACTTCAAAAACCTTCTATAACCCTCCTCCGTCCCATGGCCAATTTTCAATACTCCGCGCTTGATTCGAAAGGCGAGCAAACCACCGGCACACTCGCCGCCGCGTCCGAAACCGAGGCAATCCAAAAGCTCCGGGCTCAAGGGCTTTATCCGACTCAGATTGTCGAAGAGGGTAAGGGCAAAGGCGGGGCGAAAATCAAGGCAGCGCCAAAGGCCAAAGGCAAAGCCAAGGCCGCCAAGACTCAAACCGGTGGCCGGGTGAAGCCAAAGAACCTGATGATTTTCACTCGGCAGCTCGCGACGCTGATCGACTCGGGTCTTCCCCTTCTCCGCAGTCTGACGGTTTTGGGAAAACAAGAACCGCATCCGGTTCTTCGTGCCACCGTCGCTTCGCTCGCGGATTCGGTGCAAAGCGGCTCGACCTTTTCGGAATCGCTCGCTCAGCACCCGAAAATCTTCAACAAGCTCTACGTGAACATGGTCAAAGCCGGTGAGCTGGGCGGTGTTCTCGAAATCGTTCTCAACCGGTTGGCGGAGTATCAGGAAAAAGCGCAGAAGCTCAAAAACAAGATCGTTTCCGCGATGGTCTACCCGGTGATCGTGATGTTCATCGCCGTTGCGATTTTGGTGTTCCTCATGATCTTCATTGTGCCGAAGTTCAAAGAAATGTTTGTGGAAATGGGAGATGCTCAACTTCCGCTGATTTCCCAGATCGTCTTCGGCGTCTCAGAATTCTTTATCGCGCGGCCATTCGTGCTTCCGAACGCGGTGTTCGTTTTCCTCTTCATCGGCTTGCTTGCCTTCCTTTTCAACCTCTGGGCGAAAACCAAAGGCGGTCGCCAAACGGTGGACACGATGAAATTGAAAATGCCGATCATCGGTGACATCCAACGCAAAAGCGCGGTTTCCCGATTCTCCCGGACACTCGGAACGCTCGTCACTTCGGGTGTGCCGATCCTCCAAGCGCTCAACATCACCCGCGACACCGCTGGAAACGTCGTGATTTCCCATGCGATCGAGAAAGTTCACGAAGCGGTTAAAGAAGGGGAGTCGATCGTCACCCCACTTCAGGCCTCTGGCGTTTTCCCAGACATGGTCATCTCGATGGTCGATGTCGGGGAAGAAACCGGTCAGCTTCCTGAAATGCTGCTGAAGGTCGCCGACGTGTATGACGACGAAGTCGACAACGCCGTCACCGCGCTCACTTCGATCCTGGAGCCGATCATGATCGTCTTCCTGGCCCTCGTGGTCGGTTCGGTTGTATTTGCATTGTTCCTACCACTGATTAAGGTGATCTCTTCGATGGGTCAGGCTGCTTGATCGCTCCGACCTCGGAAAAACCCCTCAAAAAATCAAGGAACATGAAAACTCATTCATTCCGTCGTGGCTTCACCTTAGTGGAGATGCTCACGGTCATCACGATCATCGTCATTCTCGCCGCACTGACCTTCGCGGGCATGGGCTATGTGAATGACAAACAGGCACGCACCAAGGCAAAGCTCCAGATTGAACTGCTGTCCAACGCGATTGAAGAATACAAACTGGACAACGGAATCTATCCAACCGGTGGCGAACTGGGCCTTCCTGCGGGCGGTACCGGTGGTGACAACGAATCCAATCTCCTGTATTGGGCGCTTTATTGGGACACCGATAACGACGGCCAAACCGTGGGAAACGATGACGACCAAAAAGTTTATCTCGCCGATCTCGATCCGAACACCAGCAAGCAAGGCTGGATCGACGGAACCGGTTCCGATGTGAAAATCCTCGATCCTTGGGGAAATGAATACCGTTACCGGGTAGGTACCGATGCGAATGCGAGAAATCCTGACTTCGATCTTTGGTCGGCCGGAAAAGACGGACAAACGTCAGAAAGCAGTTCCGATACCGATACCACCGAGGACGACATCCGAAACTTCGGAAATTAATTTCGTCAAAGATCACCTGTTCTGCTTTCCTCTGGACGCCCGCCCACACGGCGGGCTTCCTTTTTATATCAAATGAGCGCCGAAGATTCCATTCCTGACGAAAAGTCAACCAAGTCCGCTTCAGCTTCCGCCCCGAAGGCGCGCCGGATTTCGACCCCGAGACCGAAAAAAACCGCCAAGGCGGCGAAGGTTGATGTCGAAGAAAAGCCCGTTCCAATCGCCCAAGAACCGGTTGCGCAACCTGAGGCGATCGTTTCTGAACCCGTTGCCCCCGAACCAGCTTCCTCCGAGCCCCAAGCTGGCGACGATACGGATTCGTCCGCACCTTCCGAAGACTGGCCGGATGCCGCCACCACTTCAGGCGGACCGCAAACTCCTGGCGAAGGCACCAAGCGCAAACGCCGCCGACGCAAAGGGAAGGGCCAGCACGCAGGAAATGCCCAGCAAGAGGAATCTGCCGCACCGGGTGAATCCACTCCGGAAGCGGGTTCCCCTCGTCCGCAGCAGCAACCTCGCCCGCCACAACAGCAGCCATTTCCCCAAAATCAACAACGGCCAGCGGTGAAACCGGACCTGGTAGCGAAAAAGGCGTGGAAGATTTTCCTCGCCGAAGTGAGTGAAGAGGGAGTCGCGCTGATCAGCGATCAAGATGCGCGCGATCTTTCGAAACGTTGCTTCCGATTGGCGGAGATCTTCATCGAAGATCAAAACCGCCGGCGCTGAATCTTATAGTATTCCCGTAGGACGCGTAGCCGTTTTCCTGGCCAACGGTCCGTGATTCGTTAGCCCAGGCCAGCGGCCTGGGTAATTGACGTTGGTTGATTTACGGCCCAACGGGCAGCGATATCGGTTGATCCTCATTCAAAAACGGGGCCGGATTGAGGCAGTCGTCTCGGTTGGCCGACCTGTCCAAACCGGTATCGCCCACCGTTGGTGTGCTGAGAATTTCCGTAATGAATTTCCCAGGCCGCTGGCCGGGGCTAAGGGGTGAAGCACCTTTGGCGCGAGAAGAGAAACGAGCAATGCACCTTTGGCGCAGGAAGATGAAGAACCGATATTTCCCCGGTTGGAGTGCAAAATTGTTTCAACGGATCGACGTAACAGTTTCGTTCGGGCCAACGGTCCGTGATTCTTTAGCCCAGGCCAGCGGCCTGGGTAATTGACGTTGGTTGATTTGCGGCCCAACGGGCTGCGAGAGGAAAGTGGCGGTCTTCACCGGATCGTGTCGCCAAACCGGTATTGCGCACCGTTGGTGGAATTTGGAAATCGGATCTCCCAGGTCGTCGGCCCGAAAAACCGGGTGAGACGAATGCTATGGACGCCATGATACATGCCGTTCGCCGGCAACTTGCCCTCCCAATTGCGGCTATCGACTAAGTTAAAATGCTCTAGCGGCTTTGTTCCTCTGCCTTGCGCTCGATCGTTTCACCGAGACGGCGCAGGCCCGCACCCGTCGCTTCGGCGGCTTTGCGTAGGCCTTCTTCGGTCTTCTGAAGCCCGTGATCCAAGCGTTCTCCTGGGGTCGGTGCTGGTGGTTCTGTTACAGGAACTTCCTCGATTTCCGGGGCGTTCGTCGGTTCCTCCTCTGCCACGCCGTAGGCTTCGGCAGGGGTCACCGGCACGGCCGTTGGCGGTGGTGGTTCCGTCACCGTGACCGCTGGCGTTTCCACCTGAGTGGGTTCTTTCCGGTCGCAGGCAACGACCAGAAAAGGCACCAAAATCCCGAGAAAAAGGCGTTTCATATTTCGCTATAAAAGTGGCTGGGCCGCTGAAAAAGCGAGTTAATAAACGTCGCGCAGGTAGCGCTTTTCCTTTTTCAGTTGAGCGATAAATGCCGCAGCATCGTCGCCGGAAAGTTTGCCGTGTTCTTGGGCGATCTGATGGAGTGCTTGATCGACGTCTTTGGCCATCCGCGACGCGTCACCGCAAACGTAGAACGCGGCACCGTCATTGAGCCACGCCCACAGCTCAGCGCCGTTTTGCAGCATCAGATGTTGAACGTAGATTTTTTCCTTCTGATCACGGGACCAGGCGAGCGACAGCTTTTGCAGGGTGCCGTCGTTTACAAAACCGGTGAGTTCGTCTTCGTAGAGGAAATCGGTCGCGCGGTAAGGATTGCCGAAGAAGAGCCAGTTGCGGCCCTTGGAGCCGGTCACTTTGCGTTCTTCGAGGAAGGCGCGGAAAGGCGCGATTCCGGTTCCAGGTCCTACCATGATCACGGGCGTTTCGCCATTTTCCGGAAGGCGGAAGGCCTTGTTGGAATGAACGTAGACGCCCGGTTTGACTCCATCGGTCATGCGATCGGCGAGGAATGTCGAGCAAACACCGCCCCGTTGACGGCCAAAGGATTTGTAACGGACGACGCTGACGCAAAGGTGGACTTCACCTTCGTGGGCGCGCGGGCTGGAGGCGATCGAATACAAACGAGGCTGGAGGCGCTTGAGAATCGAGACGAAATCCTCGCTGTCGGAAAAGTCGGCTGGATAATCCAGGACGAGGTCGATCAAATCGCGACCCCAGCAAAACGTTTCCCATGCCTTTTTATCATCGGCTTCGACCAGCGAACGGAGGAACGGTGAGCCGCTGCGCTGTTGCCACTTCTGGATGATGGATTTGTTGAGCGTGCCGATGTCGTAATGATGGATCAGCGCGTCACGCAGGGAGGTTTCGCCGCCATCTGGCAGCGGCACTTCACCCGCTTTGAACGGCAGGGCGGCGATGATTTCGTCCACCACGCTGGCGGAGTTCACTGGATAAACGCCGAGGGCGTCACCCACTTCATAGCTGAGCTCGGAACCGGTGAGCGAGAGCTCGATCTGATGGGTCTCCTTATCTCCGCCTTGGTTCAGGTTGTAGTTTTTGAGAACCTGTGAAGGGAATGGATTCTTTTTCGAATAACCGGTTTCCGCCGGTTCTGAAGGGGCCGCGCCTGCAGCGGGTGCGGCACTGCCATTCGGGGAAAGTGCGGCGATGACGCCTTTTGACCACTCCGCAAAGGGAGCGTCTGGATCGACATCGACATCGATTCGTTGGAAAATTCGTTGGCCGCCGAGGGCTTCAAGCCGGGTGTCGAATTCGATCCCGCATTTGCAGAAATCCGGGTAACCGCTGTCGCCCAATGCCAATACCGAAAAGGAAACGCCGTCCAGACGCGGTGCCGCGTCACTCATCAGCAAGCCGTGCAAAGCGACCGCGCTGTCGGGTGGTTCGCCGTCGCCATAGGTCGAGGTAATGACCAGCAGGTTCTTTTCGTTGGGGAAACGCGCCGGGTCATAGGATCCCATGTCCTGAATCTCCGGTTCGAAGTTTCCTTTTTTTAAGGTTTTTAAAAGCTTCTTCGCGAGCCCCTCGGACGTGCCGGTCTGGGATCCGTAAAGAATGGTCACAGGCACGGATGGGCCTGAGGCCACCGGCGCAGAGGAATCTGAAGCGAGAAATTTCGCTAGGAATTCTCCAAGCCAAGCGCGTTGCTCCGGGGTGAAGGGAGCGTCATTGGGAATCTGAATCGGGGAGACCATCGGTCGTGTTATATCCGGTCGGTGCCGGGACCGCGAAATTGGTCACAGCGGGCGGACGTTTCAAGCCCGGATCGTGCCAATTTTAAGGGATTCCCCGCGACAGCGTTATATTTTGTTCCTCAAGCGGCTAAAAATCGACCGGTTACGAGTATTTGAGCGATCGGGAAGGGTCGAGTTCGAAGTCCAGAGCAAGATGCGCCGAGGTGTTGGGGCGGACGAATTTCTCGACGAACTTCAAATGAAACGGGTCATCCAGGGCGACTTGGAGTTTCTGGAGGGAGTCCACTTCGATGGCGAAAAAGAATGGCCACTGGGATTCCGGATCGACGTTTCGACCCGAGCGCACGTTCAAGACCTCCGGAATCTTCAGCAGAAGGCTGCGGCTTGAGCGGACCAAAGTTTCCAGAACCGCAGCATCCGCTTCCGGTTTCAGTTGGAAAAAAACAACATGGTGAATCATTTGGGGGGAAACGACCTCAGGATTTCCAATTGAGCGCACCCTTTTTCAGGGCGTAGACGTAAGCGAATACGAGAATCCCGGCGAAGCTCGCCATGCTCGCCAAGGAGATCGGGCCTTGAGCGACGGCATCCCGGAAGTTCACCGCCCAAGGATACATGAAGACCACTTCGATGTCGAAGATGACAAAAAGCATCGCGACAAGGTAGAACTTCACGGAAAACCGCGGTGCTCCTTCGCCGATCGGCACCATGCCGCATTCGTAAGCGCTGTCCTTCGTCGCGTTGCGTTTTCCCGAGCGGCCGAAGACCACGCTCAGCGTCAGCACAACCGCAGCGAAGCCCACCGCGATGAGGATCTGGAAAAAGACGGGTAGGTAATCTTCGGGCATGACGGGAAATTTCAGTGAAGTTCTAAGCCTTCCCTAACGGAATGGGTAGAAAAAAAACCCGCGCCTTTTGAGGGCGCGGGTTTTGGAGAATCAAGCCAACCGGATCAAGCTTCTTCCTGAGCAGCGGCTTCTTGAGCGGCTGCGTAGGAGCTGGAAGCCTCGTGAACCCGGGCAGTTCCTTTATACTCTTTGCCGATTTTTTCGACCAAACCGCGAGTGACGAGATTTTGAAGCTTTTCGTAAGCGCGCAGGCGGAGCATTTCTTCGCCGCCGCTGACGGCGTTGCGGACTTTGAGATTTTCGAACACGCGTTCGAAAAGGTCGTTAAAGCCAAAGACCTTTTTTTCAGAAAGGACGTTCACTAATTCGTCGGTGACATGATCTGGAAGACGGCGTGAGAACCGGGTACGTTTCGTGGTGGTTGCCATAACGACATGAACATAGCACTACTTGGTTACAAAAGCGACTCAAAAAATCCAACGGAGATTGTAGCGGCGAAAACTTGTGATTAAACGGAATTTAACAATCTCCCCGAAGCTGTCTAGATATTTTCTCGATGGCGGCTTGACACGCTGGCGGTTTCACCCATTCTCCCGAGCCCGCCGCGTTGGAAACGTGGCTTACGCCTGTCAATCTCATGAAAAAGGACCTTCATCCGAAATACAATCCGGTCGTCTTCGTCGACATGACCACCGGTAAACGCTTCATTTCCCGCTCCACCAAGACTTCCGACAAGAAGGAAGTCATTGATGGTGTGGAGCACAGCGTGATCTCGATCGGTATTACTTCCGATTCGCATCCATTCTTCACCGGTCTCGCACAATTCGTCGATACCGAAGGCCGCATCGATAAATTCCAAAAACGCTTTGGCGCCGTGCGCCGCGTTGGGAAGCCAAAACTCGACTGATCGTCCTTTTTGTCATCCCTTTCCCAAAACGCCCGTTCGCTTCATTGCGGCCGGGCGTTTTGCTTGGCGTAAACCCGTTCACCCGCTTTTGTTTCTCCCGTGCTCGCGAAACGAATCATCCCTTGCCTCGATGTAAACAATGGCCGCGTCGTCAAAGGCGTCAATTTTGTCGATTTGATCGACGCCGGTGATCCCGTCGAAGCGGCGATCGCCTACAACGCCCAACAGGCGGACGAGCTTGTGTTTCTCGACATCACCGCTTCGTCCGACAACCGTGGCACGATGGTCGACGTCGTCCGTCGCACGGCGGAAAAATGTTTCATTCCGCTCACGGTCGGTGGTGGCATCCGGACGGTGGAAAACATGCGCGAGATGCTGCTCGCCGGTGCCGACAAAGTCGGGGTGAACACGTCCGCCGTGAACCATCCGGGCCTGGTCGATGAAGGCGCGAAGATTTTCGGCAGTCAGTGCATCGTCGTTGCGATCGATGCGAAACGCGAAGGTCCGGGAAAATGGGGGGTTTACACTCACGGCGGCCGCACACCGGTCGGTCTTGATGCGGTGGAATGGGCAAAAGAAGTGTGGCGCCGCGGTGCGGGCGAAATTCTCCTCACGAGTATGGATGCGGATGGTACGCAGGCGGGTTACGACATCGAGCTCACACGCGCCGTCTCCACCGCGGTCGGCATACCGGTTATCGCCAGCGGCGGCGCCGGAAATCTCGATCACATGGTCGAAGTGTTAGAAGACGGAAAAGCCGATGCCGTTCTCGCCGCCAGCATTTTCCACTTCGGAAAACACACCGTCGCCGAAGCCAAAAAACATTTCGCCGAGCGCGGCGTGCCGGTTCGTCCGATGATGTGAATTACATCACGACGATTTCCCGAAGCGCCGTCGATACCAACACGCACTCGACTTTCGCTTCGGGATAAATTTGCTCGATCACCTCCCGATACGCCGCCATTTGCGTTGCATAACGTTCTTTGAGCCGCGTCGTATTTTCCACCGCGTCGGTTTTAAAATCGATCACCTCCACGCGTTCCACCAGCCCGAGCTCATCGCGATAAACATGCAACCGGTCGATCACACCGCTCAGCCATTTTTCATCGATCAACGCCTCAACCGGTTGCTCCCGCAAAAGCTGAACCGGTTTGCCATTTCGTTTGAAAAGCTCTGCCAACTTCGGTTTGTCGAAAAGCCGCCGAACTTGTTTTCCTAAATCGTTCTCAGGAAAAACCGGTCCTTCATCCACCCAGCCGATCGTTTCTAACAGGTGGTGCATTTCGTTTCCGAAACGAAATCCTTCACTGGAAACGGATGCGCGATTTGGTTTCGTACCGCTCGGGGTCGTGCGCTCGCGTTTCGGTATACCTGGCGGTAGTGCCGGTGCCAGATCCGGGACTTTGATCCGATCGAATCGATCGAAGGGGTTCACCCAGTCGGGTCGACCGGTTTGAAAAACGATTCCAGGCTCCGCTGTCGCGCCGACGGACGACGCCAGCCAATTCGACAGCGAAGGTTTGTCGAGCGCCGCCGATTTGGCGGGTGGTTCTAACAGAACGTAAAGCCCACGCTTCGCGCGGGTCAGTGCGACGTACAAGGTGCAGAACGCTTCGTACCGCTGGCCTGCCGCCCATCGGTCTTCCGCATCGCGCATTTCCGGTAAAAGGTCGCGCGCCCATTTGGGTGGAGTTTGAGTGAGCCAATCCGGCCCTTCCGCCACGGTGAAACGCTGGGTCGATGGGATTGAATCATTCGGAACATCCGGCACGATCACGAGGTCAAAACCCAGGCCTTTGGATTTATGGATCGTCATCACCTGCACCGCCGCCACGCCCGGATTTTGCGAAACCTTGAGACGTTCGATCCAATCCGCAGCGTCGCTCGCGGTCGCCGCGCCTTGCAGGTCTAATTCCGCCAGCGCCGCGATCAAATCGCCCGCCCGACGTTTTCCGAAATCCGACCATCCTTCCCAAAGCGCTTCCACGATTTCTTCAATCATCCCGGCAAAGCCAATTTCCGCCGCGCGGCCGGTCAGGCCTTCCCATGCCGATTGCCAGGCGACGCCAAACCGGTCTTGTAAAACATTTGCCAAAGGTGACATCTCCACCACTTCCCGCGCGAAGGCATCGCCCGGATCCGTCAGCCATTTGAGCAATTGTCCCAAAGCGATTCCGACCGGATTGTCTTTTGCAGGTTCGCGTTGCCCTTCCTCGATCACATCAAAACCTTCGGTTCGCAAATAATCGGCGACTTCGCGGACCTTGTCGTTGCTGCGGACCAGAACGCCGCAAGTCATCGCGCGTTTCCCCACTTCGAGTTCGCCCAATAGTTCACCAAGCCGCAACAGGCGGTCATCCCATTTTCCTTCGACGACTTCGACTCGCGCTTCGCCACGCTTTTCCAAACCGGTGAGCGCCTTGGCTGAAAAATGATCCTGCCACCGCCACGATCGGGATGCCTCTCCGAATAGGCTTGTTAACGTTTCTTCATCGCCAAACACCCGGTTCACCAGTTCCAAAACTTCCGGACATGAGCGCCAGGATTCATCCATCGGCTCTGTCTTGAGATCATAAGGATCGTATCGATTCAGGATTTTTTCGAACAATCCAACATCGCCGCCGCGCCAGGCGTAAATCGCCTGTTTGCGATCTCCTACGATGAAGATCGTACTTTCGGATTCGTTCGCGGCTTCATCGATCAAAGGTTCGAGACCGGTCCAGTCCGAGCCGCTGGTATCTTGAAATTCATCGAGCAGCCAGTGATCGTATCGTGCGTCCAAACGGAAATCGACCTGTTCTCGGCGGACCCGTGCGTCTTCTGATTTTGCCCATTCTCCCATCAGGACTTTCACGTCATCAAAACCCAGCAGACCGCGTTTTCGCAATCGGTTCTCACAAAGATCGTCGTAGGCAGAGATCACCTCCCGGACCGCGCGGGTCCGCATCAATGCGGCTGCCAGTTCGCAACGCGCGGCGAGATCGACCATTTCCCGCAGTGCCTCGGCGACGGGGCCGCCGATGAAGAAGGGTTTCCATAATTTCACTTCCAGACCTGAGCTGGGTCGCTGAGCGGCTTCGAAAATGCTCGCGAGCAAACCGGTAGCACCGCCCAAGCTGCCGCTGCCGATGGTGTGCTGTGACAGCGTTTCGATCACTTTTTCCAAAGCCGGTCGTTGGCGCTTGTCCGTGTATTCGATGCCATCCAATCCGCGGGCGGCTCGTGCGGCGAGATCGTGTTTCAACCGCTCCCAATCTTCGAGCAGGGCTCCGGCGAGAAAAACGGGGCCCCATTCTAAATCCCGACCGTTGCGGAATCGACCCTGCCATTCTTTCACAAATTCGCGCAGGCCGTCTTGAACTTTTTGTTCTTCACGACCCATGGTGGCACGCCGGAACGCGTGCAAAAATTCGTCCCCGTCTTCGTCCGCGAGTGTTTGGCCGAGGATGTCGTCGAGCAATTCGTCCGCCGCCGCTTCGGCTCGTGGGCCTTGGAGTAAATCAAATTTCCCGCCGGTCAGACCGAGTTCGTACTGGAAACCTCGTACTACTTTGGCGAAGAAGCTATCCATCGTCCCGAGCGTGAGTTGGGGCAAGGCGCGGACGACCTGTTCGAGGGTTTCGGCGAAGTCGGCTTTTTCCAATCCGATGTCACCGCGGAGTTTGGTCGACGCTTGGTCATCACTTGCCGCCTCCGCGAGTTTGTTCAAAACCGAATCCGCGAATTCTCCAGCGGCTTTGCGGGTGAAGGTGAGGGCGACGATGCGTTCGGGTTGGTTTCCTTGAGCGATCAATCCGATGATGCGGTTTCCCAATTGGAAGGTTTTCCCGGAACCGGCGGATGCGAGAATGAGGAGATTTTTTTCGAGGATGTTCATCATTTTCAGCCGGGTTAAAAGATGGTGAATTCACCCACGGATTCCTTCAGTTCTCGGCCTGCCGATAAAATACGATAATCGTCGTAGATCACCTTTTCGGCCGGTGGCCAGAAAACGTGATCGTTGATTTTTCCCGCGATCCAATCAGCACAAGCCTTGGCGGATTCCATGTCGTCTTGCTCGAAGTTCGTCCACTCGTGGATCGCGACTTCCACCTCAGTCGAGCGCAGTGAGAAGTAACCGGGTGTTGGGATGCTGCCCTGGCCCTCCGCCCATGCGGAGGCGTAAAGCGGGAGTTGCAAGTTATGCCATAACCATTGCACCGGTTTGCCTTTTTCAAGGCTGTCGAAAATCGCGGCGCTTTCGGAGTCGATGTGTGCGGGGATTTTGGTGGAGGCTGTGATTTTTTTGCGGTGGGCTTTTTCAACACCATCGATCTTACCGGTTTTATAATCGAGGATCCGGAGCTGGCCGGTTTCGCGGTGACGGTCGACTCGATCGATTTTCGCGACGATGAACGAATCTCCCACTGGGATTTCGACTTTTTTTTCCACTTCGATGATCTCCCACCCGGACGCGCGCTCACACGCTTGCACGCGAGCAAACCAGGACAACCGGTTGCGCAACGCTTCGGTCTGGATGCGGACGGCCAGGGGGACATTTTTGCCAAACCCTTCTTTGACGACGCCGTCCAGCGCGTGGGACATCCAAGCGGTGATCGTCTCGGTTTTGCTGAAATCACGAGCTTCTTCATCGCGGCCCCAGCGTTCCAAGACCTCGTGGGCGACGGTTCCGAAGTCGCGGGCGTTCCATTCGGTCCGCCCGGTTTCCGAACTTTGCATTTTCAGGACATGCTTGAGATAATAACGGAAAGGGCATGCGAGGTAGTCCGTGAGCGAGGTGACGTTCAGCCGTTTGGGAGGGTCGATTTTTCGGGGCTGCCATTGCCAATCGGCCTGCCAGCGGAGGCCTGCTTCCGGAGGTTCGATTTCCCGAAATAATTGTTTCACGCGGCCGGGGAGTTCGTGGCGTTCTCCTGCTAACAAAAGTCTCGAAGGTAAAAGCATCTCTCCGCCCGCGCCGGATTTTCCGCAGATGATATCGATCCGACCGGTCTCCCGGCGCGCTTCAAGCATGGCGAAGTAAAGATAGGCGTCACGTGCCGCGCGATTTTCGTCAGTGATCAGGCCGAGGATTTTTCGGGCGGATTCGCTGAGCCAGGGTTCGCCGCCGCCGCGTGCGGGGACTTTTCCTTCGTTCATTCCGCAGAGGATCAAATGGTCTCCCGGTTCGTAAAAAAGTTCCAGCCAGCCTTGCACGTCAATCACTCTTCCGTCGGGCGGGGATGGGGGAATTGGCGGCAGATCGGAGAGCATCAGGTCGATCCAGAAACGCGCGCCGCGATCAATTTCTCGAATCATCGGAACCGCTTGCCGCAGCCAATCGATCATTGCCGCCGCGGACTCGGAAGTTACGGGACCGGTTTCGCCGAGGGCGCTGAGAAGCCGGTTAAGGGTGATCAGGAAATTTTTTCCGATGAAGCCGGTGCGCCAGGTTTCCAAGGTTTCGGCGGCAGCCAGAAGTTCCTCGGCTGCTTCTTTCTCCGGTTCGGTTCGGAAAGGTTCTGCGGCGATTCTGCGTTTGAGATCTTCGGTTTTGATGACCATCCAGCGGTCCCGCAGGCGCGCGAGCGTGTGGGCCTTGCGCGCGCGTTTGCCGCCGATGAGGGAACCGGTTTCCGGCAAGGTCAAAAGATCCGCCATTGTCTCCAGAGTCGGGTCTGAGAGCCATGCGGTCCACCCTTTGAACCAGCGGGACAGACCGGCGGTCGCGGTCGTCGCTCCGGGGAAAAAGGCGGTCCAGCCAGCACGGGTCAGCGTGCGTGTTAATTCCTCGCCGACTTCCGGGTCAGCGGAGCCGAGGGCAACTTGAGCGGACGGGGTGCTAGCGGAGCCGATGGATTTGAGGGCCTCGAGAGCTTGCTGGCGCGGATCGGCAGCGACTCGAACGGATCCGGTTTTCCAGGGAATCGTGCGTTGGTTCCAGGTCTCGACTGGCTGGCCGATGGGGGAAAAATTCGCCGCTTCCGATTCCGGCGCGCCGATGAGCGCAATCACCGATCCGGGGAAATCGGGGAGGGCTCGTCGCGCGAGCGGTGGCATTTCCGTGATTCCGGCGAGGACGATTTTTTTCAAACCCGTTGGCCATTCGATGCCTTCGGCGAGCGCTTGGCTGCGGCTTTTGAGTTTCCAGTCGGCGAGTTGGTTTTCAACGCGTTGTTCGAGTCGACCGAGCGCTTCCCAGCGATCCGTCTCGACCGTTTCGTCGAGTAGGCGTGCGGCGGTGGTCAGTGTCAGGCCGTTTTCTTGGAGGGATCGGCGGAGTTTGATCATTTCCCCGGCCAAACCGGTTGCCCAATCACGGCCTTCGCCCGGTTTTTCAGGAAATAATCCTTCGAAATCTGTCCAGTCTTCGACTGATTCGAGGATTTCCATCCACGCGACGCGTTCGATCCATTCTTCGGCGATTTCTTGGGAGTCGGTTTTTAGAAGAGAACCGGGTGTGGCGATTTGCGGGGCAAGGATCGCGCCGCCGGTTTCAGCTAAGGCTTCGCGCAGGCGGCGTCCGCTTTGTGAGGTGGGGACGACGAGTAGGATTTCGGGTAGTTCATCCTTTCGAGCGAGCAGCCATTCGACCGCAGCGGTTAAAAAAGGTCGATCCCAGCCAAGAAATACGCGTTCCACCATCGGCGGGAGTTTCCGTGAGAACGGGAAGATGTAAATCAAACAAGAGGATTTGATTCAGCGGCGGCCAGACCGGTTTGGCGGTTACCGGTATTTCGCCCCGTTGGGGCTTGGAAATATGAAATCGAATGAGTCCCAGGGCGATGCCCTGGGCTAAATTGTGTCGCACCTTTGGTGCTTGAGACGGAGAGGGCGATTCGGAGATCGCCTTTCCTTGGCACGATCTGGGCACAAAAAAACGGGAACCTTGCGGCACCCGTTTTCAGACCTGAATTTGCAGAATCAGAAAGAATTAATCAGCGGACTCGACTTTTTCGGCAGCAGGTGCGTTCGAATAGCGCCAGCGGATTTTGTTGCGCTTGGAAGCGGAACGGAGCTTGCGTTGTTTGCGCTCAGTCGGGGTTTCGAAGGCGCGGCGGCGGCGCATTTCTTCGAGGATACCTTCGGTATCGAGTTTGGTTTTGAGGCGTTTGAGAGCACGGTCAACGGGCTCGCCTTTTTTCACAGTCACTCCACGCATGCGATAGTTTGGTTGGTTAGTTTGATTCTGCAGGTTGTCAGGAGGGCGGTAGATGGGGGATTCCCGGCCGATTGTCAAGAAAGATCCTGTTGAGTTTTTGGAAAAAAGGTGAGCTTGCTTGTGGGCTTTTCCCGGTTTATGAATCGGTTGTCTGCGCCGCGGGCATTGGAACTTTTAACCCATCAAGGTTCAATTCCGTCGTTCGGTGCGTTCATCCACGTCATTTATTTATTATCATGCATCGAATTCCCTTTGACCGGGTAAACTGGACCACGAGCAGTTTCCTCATTGGCACCGCACTCATCGCAGTGGTGGGAGTGCCTCTCTACATCATTAACTTCGGCCTCGATTGGTTCCAGTTTGCGATGTTTGCGTTTTACGTCACCGCCACGATGATGAGCATTACGGTTGGTTACCATCGCCTTTTTTCCCACATCTCCTTCAAAGCGAAGTGGCCGGTCAAACTTTTCACTTTGGTTTTCGGTGCGTGCGCATTTGAAAATTCCTGCCTGGACTGGGCATCGGATCACCGCCGTCACCACAAGCACGTTGATCATGACGAAGACCCCTACGATATTTCAAAAGGCTTTTTCTGGGCGCACATCGGCTGGTTGCTTTTCAAACTGAATCCTGAGCCGCCGATGGATAACGTGAATGACCTCCGCAAGGACAAGATGGTCATGTGGCAGTATAAATACGTTCATTGGATCGGTTTGATCGTCGGTCTGATCATTCCTCCAATTTTAGGTTATTTCTGGAACCTGTCTCAAGGTCTTGTGCCATGGCAGGGTGCTTTGGGTGGTTTCCTGATCGCAGGAGTCGCACGGGTGGTGGTGGCTCAGCATTGCACGTTTTTCATCAATTCGCTTTGCCACACGGTAGGTCGCCAGCCGTATTCGACGAAGCACAGTGCTCGCGACAGCGCGATCATGGCGTTTCTCACTTTCGGTGAGGGATATCACAATTATCACCATGAGTTCCAACACGATTACCGCAACGGCGTGAAGCCATGGCAGTGGGATCCGAGCAAGTGGACAATCTGGACACTTTCGAAAATCGGTTTGGCCGAAAATCTGCGCCGCGTGCCGGATGGTAAAATTCTCCTCGCGGAAATGCATGAAGCCCGCCGTCGTGCGCAGCTTCACCTCGATGAGCTTCGCAACGCTGGCCCAGGCGTTGGCCATCGGACCCTGGATGCGGTTCATGAACTGGTCGAAAAACTTTCCGCCAACTATCATGAGCTTGAGCAAGCCGTCACCAACCGGGTCCAGCTTTCCCGTGAGGTGTTGAATGAATGGCAGGCGGAAACGCGTGCTTTGCTTCGTCAGCTCGGCCGGATGCCTTCGATTCCAGCCTAAGAATTTTCTAGACCGGTGTCCTTTTCTGGACACCGGTTCTTTGCGCCGCCAGAGTGCGGAAACGCATGCGAATTTCCGACCGCTATATCGGCAAACAAGTCCTCCTCGGCACCGTTTACGCGGTCCTGGTGCTGGGCTTGGTGCTGGTTCTTGGAAGCCTTTTCAAGCAGGTGCGGACGCTGTTGGTGGATCAGGTCGCGCCGATCGGATTGGTGCTTCGGTTTATTCTGAATGTGCTGCCTTATTCATTGATGTTCACCATCCCGTGGGGATTCCTCTCAGCGGTGCTGCTGATTTTCGGAAGGCTTTCCTCGGATCAAGAAATCACCAGTTTCCGCGTCGCTGGAATGAGCCTGGTTCGGCTCGCGGCGCCGGTTTTTGTGATTGGTGCTGCCCTTTCCATCCTTTGTCTGTGGCTGAACGTCAACGTCGTCCCTTCGGCCAAAGAATCGGTCAACGATCTGTTGTATGAACAGGTGAAACGCGATCCGCGTGCGTTGTTGGATCCGGGGGTGGTTCAGTCTCGATTTGCAAACCAGAAGGTGTTTGTCGAAGGCCGGGAGGGTGATGCGCTGAAGGGCTTTCACCTTTATCAAACTCCGCCGGAAAAAGGCGACGGCGATCCCGCACCGCAGGCCTACCTGCATGCGGACATGGTTTCGCTGGTGGTGGATAACGAAAAGCAGCAGTTGCGACTCAAGCTGAACGACACTTTTATCGAAACGCACAAAGACGATGGCTCGGTCGAGATGGCGTTCGCGGGCGAAGCGGAGCCCTATGTTTTCGACATTGCTGGTCGCAAAAAACGAGCGCGTTCGAGTGCGATGACCAATCAGGAAATTCTCGATTATCTTGCTGAGAATCCTGATTTGTCCAAACGGAAGCAGGTCGAGTTTCGTTCGGAAATCACCAAACGTTATTCGTTTTCGATGGCGTGCTTGGCGTTCGCATTTGTCGCCGTGCCGCTGGGATTGAAGACGCGGAGAAAAGATACGTCGACCGGATTGGTGATGAGTCTGATTCTCGGGGCGGGATATTTCATGTTCACGGTGATTTCTTCCGAATTTAAGACCGACACAGGGGCGACCTTGGTGTTGTGGGCGCCGAATGTGATTTGTATTTTAGTGGGATTGTTTCTTTTCCGCAGGGCGCGGTTCAAATAGAGTCCGGGATTCCCGATGAATTTCCGCGATTTGTTTCAGAAAATCACCCGTCAGATCCGGGAGTTTCTTTCTTCGGAACACGTCAGTTTTTCGCCGTTCATCGAAGCGGTAAAAACTTACGATCTGGAAAAAGCCAGACATGACGGGCGGGCGGCGCTGAGCGTGACGGCGCTGTCGGTGGCGCAGGCGATCGCTTTCGCGTCGATCGCGGGACTGCCGGTGGTTTACGGGATTTTGTGCGCGGCGGTCGCGGGCATCGTCGCGCCGTTTTTCGCTGGCTCTCGTCACACGATTCTCGGGCCGTCCAATGCGACGGCGTTTATGTTGTTCAGCTTTTTCGCGACCAATCCGGAGCTGACGGGGCGGGCGAGTGAGCTGATGCCGTTGTTGGTGCTGATGGTGGGTTTGTTGGCGGCGGTCGGGTCGTTGTTCCGGGTTGCAGATTTGTTGCAGTACATTTCGCGCAGCGTGTTGGTCGGCTACATGTCGGGAGCGGCGGTCTTGATCATCGCGAACCAGTTGATTCCGCTGCTGGGGGTGAAGCCTTATTTAGGCGAAAAGGCGACTGCGACCTTTGTCAGCATGCTTTTCAGTTTGGGTTCAGTGATTGGGCATACGCAGTGGGTCCCGCTTCTCATCGGTGTGGCCACGGCGGGGATCTATTTCGGGCTGCGACGCTGGAAGCCTCATTTTCCGATTTTCGCGCTGACGCTTTTGTTGTCGTCGATGGTTTTTGGTTCGCTGATCCAATTTGAAGTCGGGCCCTTCCGGGGTGCGGCGACGTTTGAGACGTTCGGGTTTAGCGATTTGATGCCGAAATGGCCGGGGCTGCTGCGGCCGGGGATTTTTGAAGATATTTCTTCTTTAACGGGGGTCGCGCTGGCGATTGCGTTTGTCGCGTCGCTTGAGAACACGTTGATGTCAAAAACGTTGGCGTCGATGACGGGTGACCGGGCGGATGTGAATCAGGACATGCTTTCCGTCGGTATGGCGAATCTTGCGAGCGCGATTTCCGGCGGGATGCCGGCGTCCGGTTCGCTGACGCGTTCGCTGCTGAATCAGAAGGCGGGTGCGCGGACGCGGTTTGCGTCGATGTTTGCGGGGATCTACACGTTGCTGGCGGCGATTATTATTGCGGCATCGGTCGGCTGGGGATTGCCGTTGATCAGTTTTGTTCCGAAGGCGGCGCTGGCGGCGTTGGTGATTATTTTATCGCTCTCGTTGTTTCATGTCAGAAACATTCGGATTTGCCTGCGGTCGACGAGTGATGACGCGAAGGTGTTAGTGCTGACGTTTTTGGCGACGTTGCTGGCTCCGCTGCATGTGGCGATTTTCATTGGCGTTGCCGTTTCGATCACGCTGTTCCTGCGCAAGGCGAGCCGGCCGTTTTTGGTGGAATACGAATTCAGTGACGAGGGTGAGTTGCGTGAGATCGGGCAGAAACGGCAGCGACCGATTCCGGCGATTTCGATCGTGCATGTGGAGGGCGATTTGTTTTTTGGCGCGGCGGATCTTTTCCGGACCCAGATTCAGCGGACCGCATCCGACGAGGCGATTCGTGTGATCATTTTGCGGCTGAAAAACGCGAGGCATCTGGATGCGACGAGCGTCATGGCATTGGAAGATCTGATCCGGTTCATGCGGGCGCGTGGCCTGCATTTGCTGATTTCTGGAGCATCGCGCGATGTTTACAAAGTTCTGAAAAAATCGGGTGTGTTGGAAACGTTGCAGGAGGGGGCGAATCGAGCGGAAGGGGAAACGAATCTTTTCCTCGCGTGGCCGAGCAATCCGAATCTTTCCACGCGGGATGCACTGAAACGGGCGCAACAGCTTCTCGGAACGGACAAGGCGGAGATCCGAATTTTTTACGATCCCAATCAAAAATGAGACGTTATCTGATACCGGTTTTGGTGGTGCTCGTGAGCGGCGCGTTTGTGATGTGGTGGTTTTCGACGAGCCAGGTTTTAAAAAGGCGGACGTCGAGTTTGCTGGAAACGATGACCATCGAAGCGGACAGCGGAATGGCGGGTCGGCAGATGAAGACGTATTCGCTAAACCGGTTGCTCGCAGACTCGGTGAAGATGGAGACTTCGGAAATCGAGGCGGCGAGCGGAACGTTTGAGCGGAATGAACTGGAGTCGGGGTTTTCTTGGCTGGCGAATCAGGCAAAGGAGACGCGTTTCGAAGTTGAGGATTTCGAAACGATCGAAGTGGATGGCGAAACGGCGAAGGTCGTGCTGACGTTGACGGGTTTGGTGGATTTGAAAAGTTATCGACCGGTTGATGGGAAATATGACGTGGTTTTGGATTGGAGGAAAGAAGGCGACGGCTGGCGTTTGACCGGTTCGAGTTGGAATCCGGCGCGCTGATGGGATGAAGATCGGACTAAAGTCCGAGATCCAGTTTTTGGACTGGCACAAAAAAACCCGGCGCCCTTTTGGGACGACGGGGTTTTGGGATTGGAGAACGGACTAAAGTCCGTGGTCCAATTTTTTTGATTATTTCTTGAGGGCTTCTTCGCGAGCCTTGGCCTTGGCGATAACGTCGTCGGAGACGTTTTTCGGGCAAGGGGCGTAGTGGCTGAACTCCATGGAGAACTGGCCACGGCCGGAGGTCATGGTGCGAAGGTCACCGATGTAACCGAACATGGCGCTCAGAGGAGCTTCCGCTTTGACACGGATACCACCTGGAGTTGGCTCTTGGCCTTGGATCATGCCGCGGCGGCGGTTGAGGTCGCCGATGACGTCGCCGACTTTTTCCTCAGGAGCGAAGACGTCGAGTTTCATCATTGGCTCAAGGATTTGTGGGCCGGCTTTTGGCATCGTCTGGCGATACGCGGCTTTCGCGGCGATTTCGAAGGCGATGTTGCTGGAGTCAACGGCGTGGAAACCACCTTCGTTGAGCGTGACCTTGAAGTCCAAGCAAGGGTAACCGGCAAGAGGTCCTTTATCGACGGAGGTTTTGAAGCCTTTTTCGACGGCGGGGATGAACTCTTTCGGGATGCTGCCGCCGACGACCTTCGATTCGAAGATGAAGCCGGAACCTGGCTCGCCGGGCTCGATGGTGTAGTCGATTTTCGCGAACTGACCGGAACCACCGGACTGCTTCTTGTGGGTGTAGCTGTCGTTGACCGGTTTGGTGATGGTTTCGCGATAGGCGACCTGTGGGGCGCCGACGGTGACCTCGACCTTGTGGGTCCGCTTGAGGATGTCGATTTTGATGTCGAGGTGAAGCTCACCCATGCCCTTGAGGATCATTTCGTTGGTTTCCTCGTCGGTTTCGACGCGGAACGAAGGATCTTCCTGGATCATCTTGCCGATGGCGTTGGCGAGCTTTTCAGCATTGGCCTTGTCCTTGGCAGCGACGGCGATGGAAATGACGGGATCGGGGAAAACCATCGGCTCGAGAGTGGCCGGGTTTTTCTCGTCGCAAAGGGTGTGACCGGTTTGGACGTTTTTCAGACCGACGATGGCGACGATGTCACCTGCTTGCGCGGAGTCGATTTCTTTGCGGTCGTCGGCGTGCATTTCGACCATGCGGCTGATGCGCTCGGTCTTGCCGGTGAAGGAGTTAAGGACGTTGTCGCCTTTCTTGATCGTGCCGGAGTAAATACGGGTGAATGTCAGGGCGCCGAATTTGTCGTCCATGATCTTGAACGCCAGACCGCGGAATGGGGCGGTTGGGTCGATGATGGCGAACTTGCCGGTTTCGTTTCCTTCTTCGTCCACTTCGGGAAGCGGCTTCACGTCGGTCGGGCTTGGCAGGTAGTCGACAACGGCATCGAGGACGAGTTGCAGGCCTTTGTTTTTGAAGGAAGAGCCGCAATAGGTTGGGAAGAATGCGAGATCGATCGTTCCTTTACGGATGCACTTCTTGATGTCTTCGAGCGAAGGCTCGACACCATCGAGGTAGGCTTCCATGAGAGCGTCGTCTTGTTCGACGGCGGTCTCGACCAGTTGGGCGCGATATTCTTTTGCCTTTTCAACGAGATCGGCTGGGATTTCCTCGATTTTGAAATTTTCCGGTTGGCCGGAATCGTCCCAGATGTGGGCCTTCATGGTGAGCAGGTCGACGACGCCGACGAAGTCACTTTCGGTACCGATAGGGAGAACCATCACCAGCGGGTGAGCGCCGAGGATTTTTTTCACCTGAGCGACGACGCGGTAGAAATCCGCGCCGATCCGGTCGAGTTTGTTGACGTAAATGACGCGGGAGACTTTCGAATCGTTTGCGTAGCGCCAGTTCGTTTCCGATTGTGGCTCAACGCCGCCGGAGCCACAGAAGACGCCGACGCCGCCGTCGAGAACCTTGAGGGAGCGGTAAACTTCGATGGTGAAGTCGACGTGTCCTGGGGTGTCGATGACGTTGAATTGGTGGCCTTTCCAGAAGCAGGTGGTAGCGGCCGATTGGATCGTGATGCCGCGTTCTGCTTCCTGTTCCATGAAGTCCATGGTGGATGCGCCGTCGTGGACCTCACCGATTTTGTGGATTTTGCCGGTGAGCTTGAGAATGCGTTCGGTGGTGGTCGTTTTACCGGCGTCAACGTGGGCGAAAATGCCGATGTTGCGGTATTTGGAGAGGTCCTTCATGCGGAATTGTGGCTTCTGGTTAGGCGCGACAGGTTCGCACCGGGGCGGAATTGCTAGTCGAGGAGGAAAATTTGGCAATGCTAGAGTCGCTGTTTTTCGCAGGAAGTCCGGGAAAAGCAGTCAGCGGCGTTACAATCGCGGACGGGGAAATGCGTTTTGTTGGCTTGCGTCGGCACGGTGAGAGTCGTTCTCTGCGGCGGGATGGTGGATATTTCGATGCGACCTTTGGCAGAACCGGTTCGTTTTGACGGGCTGGCACCGGTCGAAGTGGCGCGGCGACTTTCCCATTTGGACGGGCTGGTTTTTTTCGATACGGCGGGGAATTTGCCATCTGGCAGTGGGCGACCGGTTTCGGTGATCGCGGCGCGTCCGGCTCGGGTGCTGCGGGGGAAGATCGACCGTCCGGAAGACCGGGAGGCGTTGCGTGTTGCGTTGGCCGAAGGGCCGAAATTGACCGGGGACCGGGGATTTCCGCTCGGCGGCCTGTGCGGCTGGATCGATTACGAAGGAGATTTTGTTTTTGGTGATTATCGGGAAATGCTCGTGTATTGCCACGATGACGGGGTTTGGTGGGAGACAGGTCGGCTTTCCGAATGTCTTCGTGAGCCGGTTTTGTCGGACGTTGGAGTTGGCGAGTTTTCGGCCTGGCAGGGACGCGAGGACTTCGAAAAGGGGGTGGAGCGGATCAAGGAGTGGATCGCCGCCGGAGATATTTATCAGGTGAATTTGTCCCAAGGTTTCACGGCGGAGGTCACGGGGGGCTCGCTTTTTGGGCTTTATGAAACGTTGCGGGAGGCATCGCCCGCGCCGATGGCCGCGTGGCTTTCGTTGGATGGAAAAGAGGTTCTGAGTTCTTCACCCGAGCTTTTTCTGAAAATTTCCGGCGACGGGATGGAAACCCGGCCGATTAAAGGAACCCGCCCACGATTTTACGATCCAGATGAGGATCGGCGCTCGGCTTACGATTTGCAGACTTCGGTGAAGGAAATTTCGGAGTTGGTGATGATCACGGATTTGCTCCGCAATGATCTTGGCCAAGTTTGTGAGTTTGGCAGCGTCGCGGTGACGGACATGTTACAACTCGAAACGCTGGCGCAGGTTCACCATTTGGTTTCGACGGTGACCGGGCGTTTGAGAAATGAAATGGACGCGGTGGACGCGGTGGCGGCTTGCTTTCCCGGAGGAAGCATCACCGGTGCACCCAAAAAACGGGCAATGGAAATTATCGAAGAATTGGAAAATACGCCGCGTGGCATTTATTGCGGAACGATCGGATGGTTTGGGTTTAACGGAGAAAGTTCGTTCAATATCGCCATCCGCACCTTGGTGAGAACGGGAGACCGGTTGGTTTATCAGGTCGGGGCCGGAATTGTCGCGGATTCCGATCCGAGTCGAGAATATGAGGAAACGTTGCACAAGGCGGCGGGGATCCGGTTGGCGGTTCAGCGGTGGCGGGAGGTGAAGCGATGACCCGTTTGTTTCGTTCCGCGAAGGGAATGGCGATCTTGCTGGTGATGGCGGGACTGGTCGGTTCGGCATCGGCGTTTTTCCTGTGGAGTCTGGATCGAATGACCGGTCTGCGATTGGAAAACCCGTGGTTGTTGTGGTTGCTACCGGTCGGTGGATATGCCGTCGGTCTGATTTATGAATTTTACGGCAAACCGGCGAACGGTGGGAACAATCTGCTGATCGATGAAATTCATCAGCCCGGTGCGGGAGTTCCACGACGGATGGCTCCGCTGATTTTATTTGCGACGTTGGCCACGCATCTTTTTGGCGGATCCGCCGGGCGCGAGGGAACGGCGGTGCAGATGGGTGGCGGGATCGCTGCGACCGTCGCGCGGATTTTGAAACTCGATGCGGCCAATGTGCGAGTCCTGCTGATGGCGGGCGTGGCAGCGGGATTCGGCTCGGTTTTCGGAACGCCGGTTGCGGGGGCGGTTTTCGCGTTGGAGGTTCTGGTCATCGGACGCATGCAGTATGACGCGCTCGTTCCTTGTTTCATCGCGGCGGTGGTGGCCGACTGGGTCTGCCATGCGTTAGGGGCGAGTCACACGCCTTATCACATCGCGGTGGCATCGACGAGTTATCATGTGGATCCTTTGATTCTCGGGAAGGTGATCCTCGCGTCGATCGCGTTTGGGGTCGCGGGAGCGTTATTTGCATCGTGTTCGCACCGGGTGAGTGATCTTTTCGTCCGGTTTATCCCGAAGGCTCCGCTGCGCCCGGTGGTTGGCGGATTGATCATCATCGCGTTGGTTTACGCGATCGGCACGCGCGACTATTTGGGACTGGGCGATTGGTCGAACCGGTCGGGCGCGATCACCTTGCCGGCGATGTTCACGTCTCAGGAAATTCCGGCGACGGCGTGGTTGTGGAAGCTGATTTTCACGGTGATCACGCTGAGCAGTGGTTTCAAAGGCGGTGAGGTCACTCCGTTGTTTTTCATCGGGGCTGCGTTGGGAAATGTGCTGGCCGGGCCGCTGGGATTGCCATCCGATTTGTTGGCGGCGATCGGATTGATCGCGATTTTTGCTGGGGCGACCAACACGCCGCTCGCGTCGACTCTGTTAGGAGTTGAGCTTTTTGGGGCGGAGAACTCCGTGTATTTCGCCGCTGCGTGCATCGTCGCCTACCGGTTTAGCGGCAAGACCGGCATCTATTCGTCCCAACGGCCGGGCGTCGCGAAATTTCAGTAAGTCAAATCGGGTAGGTTCTTTCGATGCTTGCGCGGCATCCTGTCAGGCGTTAATCCCTGCTCCGCCAAGATTTGGCCAACGCCTCCGTAGTTCAATGGATAGAACGAGGGTTTCCTAAACTCTAGATTCGTGTTCGATTCACGACGGGGGTATTTGTTTGATTGCGATCGGCAGGGCACTGGAGCCGAGGGGATCGCACTTGCGGGTGACCGGTGTTTTGTCCCGCTCACCCGCTTTTTTATGCAATCATGACCGACGACGCTTGTTCAGCAGCGTCAAGGTTCCGATGCCAAAGAGCAGCGCTCCGTTTATTTCGGGCACCGTTGTGATCGATAAGGATGGTCCTCCGGAGTAGCCGCTGTTGACGATGGCGACCCAGCTGTCGGGATTGGCGTCGTTGCCAATCCGGCCGGTCAGAGCGGTGCTGAGATCGTCGCTGGTGTCGCCTTGGCTGATCCAGTCGTTCACCAGATCGGTTAGATCGAGGCTGTAGGTTCCGAATTCGACGGTGGCCACGGAGTCGACGACATCGCCGATTTGGTTGTTTTTAAAATCCACGTAGGAGGTGGATTGGGTCGGATCGATGGATGCGGGATCTGACAACAGGTAGTGAGCGGAGATGACCAAACCGGATCCGTCCGGCGGGAATCCAGTGCGCGCCACCGTCTGAAAGGTAAGGATCGCCGAAGTCACCGGAGTGGTCAGTCCGAGAGAAGATAGGTCAAATGTCAGATAAGTGGTTTCTTCCCATTTATAGCTCGGTGACGCGCCCATTCCGAAAGGATTGATGGTGCTGACACCGAGTTGATCATTGGCATCAAGGACATACGGTGCGCCGAACGCCCAGGCGGAGGTGAAGAAATCGGAGGTTGGATTAATGATCACCGTTCCTGCGGAAACCGGTAGTGAGCCTAGAATCGCTGCGAAGAGGGGTAGGAAAAGGTTTCGTTTCATGGTAAAAGAAAAGCGTCAGGGTTAGTGAGTGCTGCTATTTCTCCGTCGGCGAACCATCCCGGCGGCGAGACCGAATGCACCGAGGGCGGCGAACGTTGGTTCAGGAATGGGGGCGGTGGTGTAGTTCACATCGATGGTCACCGTATCGAGGGAAAATCCGAAACCGCTGGTGTCGGCAAGGCTGGTGAGGTCGATCGAATAGGCTTCGCCCGCTTCAATATCCAAATCCGTGAGGAGATACGAGTAAGTCCAGAAAAACACTCCCGTGCCTCCGGTTGAGGTGCCTCCGTCTGAGGAACTCCACCGATAACTTTCAGGAGAGGTGGTGCCGTTTGGGTTTTTCTCGCCGGTGATCGCGGTGCCGCCGTTCAGGGAGACGGAGAAAGGTGATAGGACTTCCTCAAATTCGGCATCGAGGAAGTTGGAATGCTTCACTTGGATGAGAATGCTGCTGATCGGTGCCAGCGCGGTGTCCGAGATGGTGAACTGGTATTGGACGCCGAGTCCACCGGAGGTCAATCGGCCCGGGAGGCCCGTGACGGTGTTGGTTCCGTTTGAGCTGCCGATGCTGGCGTTGGATTGGCTGAGGAGTGGGGTAAGTGCCGCGCCGCCTCCGGTTTGGTCAGGCGCGAGATCGGTGAACTCGCCCGCTCCCGTGGTGGCGCTGGGAACATCCCACCATTCCCATCCTGCGAATCCCGAGGTGTTTGCGGACCGATCCCACGAAGGATCGGCAATGCCAAGCAGCGCTGCGGCGTTGGCGGTGGAAGTGGCGATCAAGCCTACTGCGATATGTCGAAGTAATTTCATGATGTTCGTGTTTCTGAGGTTTCTCGTAAGGCTGAGAAACGGCGTGATATTGAGAATACGTCGCAATAGAACAATCTTCGAATTTGGCCGATGGCTGCCACCGGTCGCTCCTTTCTTTTTGGTCGTTCATCAAAGGGCGAGATGAGTATTTCTGTAGAATGATCATAATGAGGGATTTGTGATTCTTGTTGGATGGGCGGAAAAGGTGGAGAGGGCTGGTTTTCCAGCGGGTTCGAGCAATTTGGCGTCAATTTATCGCAAGCTGGCGGGAGCGCTTGAGGGCGCATCGGCCACAATCGCGCCGATGTCCGCGATGATTCATAGGGATAGGTTCAGGGCTTGCTGCTTGGTTGGGATGACCGCGATTTCGACGCTGGATCTGGTGGTCGCGGCGGATGAGGCAAAGGTTCAGCCCGAGGAAACGGAGAGTTCCGAGGTTTCCAATGATGAAGTCGAAGGAGAGTCGCTGCCGGACATGACCGTGATCGCAAGTCGGACCAGCCGTCCGTGGATTCAATCGAGCGGCTCTGTGGCGACTATTCGGCCGAATGAACTCGTGAGAGATGGGGTTCAGGATCTCGGCGGAATTGGGAAATATGATCCGTTGATTTCGGCGCCCTTTGACTACGGCAGCAGTGATACTCTTTATGGATATGGCGGGAGCGGTTACAGTGGTTTTAATATTCGAGGGGCCGAGGGAAACCGGATTTCCCTGGAACTGGATGGCATCCGGCAGCCTCCGCAGTATGTTTCGACTTCTTTTGACATGGGCAGTGCAGGAGGTTCCGGCGGCGCGGGGCGGGACTACTTCGATCCTTCGATGTTTAGTCTGATCGAAATTTTGAAGGGCGGCGGCAGTTCCCTTTATGGAAGTGACGCGATGGGAGGAGTGGTGACGCTGAAGACGCTGGAAGCCGGAGATTTATTAAACGATCAGAAATCGGGCGGGTTGGTGCGGGGGCAGTATTTTTCTGTGAATGACAGCTATGCCGGGCAATTGGGCGGGGCCGTTCAGGCGGGTGACTTCCGGTTCATGATGCTCTACTCTGGAAGGGAGGGTCATGAGACCGAAAATCATGGCGGATCTTTGAAGCCAAATCCCGTGGATTTCACGAGTCACTCCTGGCTGGGCAAGATGGACTACGCGGTGGCGGGTCATCGTTTTCAGATGGCTTTGGAGCGATATGAACGACGGACGGAGATTGATACGATCAGCGCAGTGCGGCAGTCGATGTTGGGCGGTTTTAATGAGTCCGTCTTGAACGATCAGGAAATGGAACGCAATCGTGTCAGCGCGCGTTGGGAGTATGAACCGGCAGGCGGCTGGGTGGATCAGATGGAGGCGCTTGGCTACTGGCAAAACTCGTCCAATCAGGATGACAACCGCAGCCGCAGTAAGGACCTAGTGATCGGCGGGGTGACCATCCCAGGCCGCCGCCGCGAGCAGACGATCGATTTTGATACCGAGATTTATGGGGTGTTACTTCAGTCGAGAAAGGAGCTGAAAACCGGTGACGTCGAACATCAATGGTTGGGCGGGATCGATCTTTCCCAAGAACACAGCGAGAGTGCGTTCGACCGAGTGGATACGGGTAACGTGCAGGATACCAACCGTACTCCCTTTGCACCGGCGGATACTCTGCGCTTGGGCATGTATTTGCAGGATGAGTTGAAGCTCGGTCGGAAGTGGAGTGTCACGCCGGGATTCAGGGCGGATTTCCAACGCATCACTCCGGAGATGTCGCAAGATTAC
Organism: Akkermansiaceae bacterium UBA1315; assembly: GCA_002307065.1. GTDB lineage: Bacteria > Verrucomicrobiota > Verrucomicrobiia > Verrucomicrobiales > Akkermansiaceae > Luteolibacter. The sequence continues at coordinate 35,184 of DBTN01000011.1, forward strand.
CGGGAGCGGGTGGCTGCCTTGCAGCAGAACGGGCAAGCGATTGAGCTATCCGATGAATATGATAATCTCGCGATCTCCCCGCGCCTGGATATCGCTTATATGCCGACCGCTTCGACGCGGGTGTATGGAACGTATTCAAGGGGGATCCGAAATCCGACGGCGGAGGAACTTTCAATGTTGTTCGTGCATCAGGACGTCAGTGGCGGCACGGCGGGAACGGTGAGTTTGCCCAATCCTGATTTGAAGGAAGAGACGAGTCATTCCTTGGAGCTGGGTTTTAAAGGAGATGGGGATCCGGGGCGTTTCCAGATCGCAGGATTTTACACATGGTATGAGGACTTCATTGAAAATAATGTGTTTACCGGTGAAGTGGATGAGGACGGCCGGGAAATCCATACGACGGTCAATCGTGGGAAGGCGACCATCTATGGCTTGGAAGTGAGCGGTGAAGCGAATGTTCGACATTGGATTCCGGCTCTCGATGGATTCAAGGTGGGTCTTCATAGCGGCATCGCCATCGGTCGTAATGAAACAGACCATACGTGGCTGAATTCCGTCGAACCCTGGAAAAGCAGTGCCTTTCTCGGCTATGATCATCCGGATGAAAAATTCGGTGTGCGGCTGACCGGAACCTATGTGGACCGGGTTCGGCATGTGGACGACACGATTCCAGAAACGGGAAGCCTTTACCGGCCGGAAGCCTATTTCGTGGTGGATCTCGGCGGGTATTGGAAACCGACCGATACGCTTACGATCAATGGCGGCATCAACAACCTCCTGGACGAAAAATATTGGAGTTGGAGTTCGTCGCGGCGTTCGAGTTCGGGTTCTACCGGCAATTTTGGAAACGAGCGGAATACCGCCCCAGGGACGAACTTTTACCTGTCGATCACTCAGGTTTTTTGAAATCAAATTTATGAAAAAAATCATCTATCTACTCATTGTCGGCGCGATGTCTTCCTTCGTCAGTGGTCAAGTGATATTGACTCCGGTTCAGGATCGCGATGTCTACCAGGGGACCGGCTTGCCAACGAGTACCCCTTACAGCTTGGGGGTTAGTTCTTCGGTTGCGTTTGGAGGAGGTCATTCCCAAAAATCTTTGGTGCAGTTCGATGTCACCGAAACATCCACCGGCATGACCGCCGAGGAAGTGGGGAGTGCGAAATTGAGATTATATGTTTTGTCTCCCGAGGTTTATCCTAGCGGCGAAACTATCGGTGGCGATCTCCAAGTCTATCTTCAACAAACTGCTTGGACGAGTACGAACCTGTTTTGGAATTCATTCAGCCCCGGGGCCTTCGTCAATACGCTGACTCTCACAGCCGATCACGATCTGGGTGATGGCTGGGGAACTTGGGTCTATCCCATCGATATTTGGGTGGAAGTCGACGTGACAAGCGCGGTGAAATCATGGCTTGCGGGAACGGATCCAAACTATGGCTTTATCCTATCTCCTGACGAAACCGGATCTCCGACTTTGAGTTCCGTGTTCGCTGCGTCGAATACCGGTTTTAAGCCCGAGCTAGTGATCACCGAGGCCGCGCCTCCCGAATTAAAAATCACCGATTTTTCATTCGATGGGGTGAAGGTGAATCTCGCGTGGAACTCCAAAAACGGAACGAGCTATGTGGTGAGAGAGTCTCCCGATTTGGTCAATTGGACGGATCGATTCACGGTGACCGCGACGGGAGCGGCGACTTCCGCTGTTTTTGACGGAACGATTTATCCAGAGAAAAAAGCATTTTATATCGTGGTGCAACTTCCGTGACGATGGGCAAGATGCCGGGGATCCGTAGGCGAGGATCCCCGGCGACAGGTCAAGCTGCCTCTTTCATCAGTCGATCAAGAATCGAAGATCCCGAGAGCCGCTTCATCCGGTTCTCGGTATAAATTTTTCTCAATTTTCTGAAAGGCACCCGGAAGCCCTTTCCAATGGTGAGATACGACCACCAGCCACAGCGAAGAGCTCTTATTTTGGCATTTTTTGCATAATCCGGTGAAGGGAGGCGTATCCCGCTGAGATGATTTTTTTTCTCGAAGAGAATCATTAAGTTCCCTTCTTGGACCTTAGCGATTACGTCAAAATGGCTACTGGCGCATGCGGCCAAAGTTTCGGCGTCGAAGTAGTAGAGGTGTGCCTTGAAGTATCGGTTTGAAGGTGAGATCGAAGGAGATAGTCCCCACGGCACCTCGATGAGCAGACGCCCACCCGGATTGAGGAGGTCATAGAGCTTTTCAAAGACTTGCTGCGGTGATGGGAGATGTTCCATGACATGAAACATCGTGATCGTGTCGTAACGGCCTTCCAGATTCGCAAGTTCTTGCGTGCGGATGTTTGCACCATATTCAGATCTCGCGAACTCGGAATAACCGACGTTGGGCTCAGCTCCTTCGGCTTTCAATCCGGAGCGGCTGCAAATCGTGACGAATTCTCCGCTGCCAGCGCCGATATCGAGAAGGCTGCCGCTGGTGATACCGTTGGCACGGAGGAATTTCGCACGGCTCAGCGCGAGTCCGGCGGATCGATGGATGTGTTTAGGTTTTGGATGATAAGTCTTTTTGTAATCCAGTCGGTATTCCGTGGCGTAATAATGTCTGAGTTCTTCTGGTGAAGGAAGAGGGAGTTGTTGGATCAAGCCGCAATCGTCGCAAAGATAGATATTCAATTCTTTGCCGGATTTGCAGTCTTTTTGGGAGATAAGGGAGAAGTGGGTGCCGTTGCAGAGGGCGCAGTTCATGTGGTTTCCAATTAAAGTTGAGGGTCGCCTTCAGGACGTCAGTGCCAGAAGGCAAGCAGACGCGAATTCGCGCGCGTGCGGAACACGGCGGAGCAACGGGCTCCGGCCAGTGTGAAGGGTGGCCGCGATGGCCTTGGTTAAGCCGTGGGGCTCTACGCAAGAGCTCCTTAAATCAGCGGCGGTAGGTCAACTTGATGGAAAACCGGGTCTGGAGTTTTTTCGTTTTCCCCAGATAAGAAAGCGCGGCGGGGCGGAAAAAATCGAATCTTCTGAAGGTTCCTGTCGGTGCAGGTTTCAACATGAAAATCCGCAACAAAATGAGAGTGGAAACCGGACGTTTTTGCGTCGTCCGTTGAAAAAGGGGCAGCCATCGGAAGAAAATCAGAGGCTGTGATTTCGTGAGGGGGTAGAAATTCGTGACCCGATCCGTGTGGATGGCTGTGGCTGCTCAATTCCGCGCCTGGCTCCCAAGATACAAAAATTCCTGTCATCACAAAAGCGGTGACAAGCCATTGGAAGAAAAGGGGCATTTCGTTTTCTGAGAAGAGAGCAAGGCGGTGCGGCATGTCAGGATGCCGCACCACGTTTAGATTTACTCAAGAATCTTTACGGAAATGGGCTTGAGTTTTTCGCCCTTTTTCTCGACTTCGATTTCAAGGTTCTGACCTTCTTTCAGAGCGTCGAACTCGACGTCTTTATCTCCCTGAGTGAGCTTGGTTTTGCTCTTGAGATAAAGCTCGATGATTTTGCCATCGGTCAGTTTGACGTAGATCTCTTTTTCTTCGGGGTCGACTTTGTGAGCGGTGCCTTTGTAGGTGCCGGACTCGACAACCGCCGTCTCGGCAATTTCCGCTCCTGCTGTGGTTTTGTCATCCTCTGCGTGAAGCGGAGCAGACAGTGCAAAGGCGAGAAGGGTAATGTTTATCAGTGGTTTCATAGTTTGGATTTCAGTTTTTGGTTATGGGAGAATGAGTAAAAATCGGTGCCGTCAGCGGCCATCGTGAACACGTGGCGACGGTGTAGCTGAGTGGCGCGTCTTTAAGAAGACACGGAGCGCGGCAGAAAAAGAGGCGGCTGCCGAGCAGGAAAGGCCCAGTTAGGCGACCTGAGGAGGGCGCATCATAAGATCTCCCGGGCGTTGCCAGCCATTGCGTTGATCCACAACAACCGCAAGTCGTCCAGTGATCGATTGAAGCACTGGGGGAGAAGAGAACGTGAGCACGGTGGCGGGGGCGTCCACGGAGGTAGGAATCCAATGCGTGTGCTTCTGCGGATCATGCGTCGCCCCCGGGCTTTCGTTTTCGCCCGCTTTGGCAAAGGACTGATAATCGGGATGACTGTGATTCACTCCTCGGGAGGATGAGTGGGAATGGCTCATCTCCAACATGCGTGGCGAGTGAATGCCAAAAGCGATGACCACGGCAACGATCATCCCTACGCTCTTGAGGAGCAGAGGGAGTAAGAGTTGCCGCTTGAAAGAAGTCACAAGCGGAATGAAGCGAGGATATTTCCTCAATCAAGTGAAAATGTTTATCTTTTTCTCTCTCAAAAGGTATACCTCATTCCCAAAGTTAAGCCTCGGCCGGGGAGCGGCGCGACATCTTTGCGGAATGAGGTAGAGACGCGGGCTTCTTCGTCCAGGAGGTTTGTGGCGCGGAGGAAGACCATGAGTTCCTGAGAGTTGATGGAAAATGTTCGGGCGAGATCCGCATTCAGCATCGTATAAGCATCCGAGCGGAGTTCGGCGCGCGGAGCGGGTTTTACACGATCTTGCTCAGTGGCATGGCGAATTTCTAGGCCTGCGGTCCAATGTTCCTGCTGCCATTCCAATCGCGCGCCGAAACGGAGAGGAGGCATCCGTGGGATCGGTTCGTTGTCTGTGGTGTTTTCGGCCCGAACGTAGTCGCTCATGAGGGAGAGCGTCAGGGGTTCGCTGAGCTTCCAATCAAGTTCCGCTTCGAAACCGGTGAACGTTGCAGCTCGTTCGATGTATTGGACGGCTCTGCCGAAACCGCCGGTGAGTTCTGGAGATTCTTGGAGGAAAATGAAGTTATCAAAATCGTAGTGGTAAGTGTTGAATCTCGCGGTGATGGGCCCTTTTTCCGCTTCAATTCCAAGTTCGTAGCCGACGGATTTTTCCAATCCGAGAGGGGTGCCATCCAGGTCGCCACCGATGAGAAATCGACCGATGCCTGCGTTGTTCCAGAATGCGTAGCGCTCGGTGGCGGTCGGGATTCGTTCCATCCGGGAAAAGATGCCGGTGATGCTGAGGCGGTCGAGCGGGCCGAGGTTTTCCCGTTGCCATGCGATGGATGCGGAGAGGCTGTTAGAAACTTCCCGTTCCCGAGTGGTATAACCTTCGTTTTCCAGACTGAGGTCTTCGACCTGTGAAGTTTCCAGCCGATGCCCCAAGCGGGCGGTCCACTCGCCGCGTTCGAAGGTTTCGAGGAAATAGATGCCGGCGCCTTTGGTTTCGAACTTTCCTTCGACTTGCTGAAGATCGGGCGGTGGGAAAATCGCGCGTAAACTTTCAAAGTCTTCCCGGTTTCCGGAAATGCCGATGATTCCGGTCAGGCCGTCGAATCCTCGGTGATGAAAGTCGATGCGGCCTTCGGTCGTCTTTTTTTCCAAACCGGTGTCGAGAAAATCCCGGCCCTCGTCTTTTCCTCGGCCTTTGAAAAACTCACCGTGGCTGTAGGAACCGTGAGCGAGTCGAGATTCGATTTTTGAAATGAAGCCGGAATCGAGGTCGATACGGGCTTCGAGATCATATCGGTCCAGCTCCATATCGAGACGGTGGTCGCCGAAAAGATCGGTCGCGTCGCCCGGGAAAAAGTAGGGGACTCCATAACGACTATCGAAGCGGGAGTATGAAAAACCGAGCAGCAGCGGAAGATCTTCCGGGAGAAAGGAAACACCTGCCGACCACGTTGAGCTGTCGTGGTAAGAGTTCGGCAAGGTTCCGTCTGGATTTGGAACCGGCACGGATTGGCCCAAGCTGGGATCGTAAACTTGAGGGGATTCCGTGCTTTCGTAATCCTCGCTGCGGGCGCGGGAGGGGATCGAGATGTCACCTGAGTCGCGGGCTGAGCCAGTCAGCCGAAAGATGACCGGACCGGTTTTCAGCGACAGAAGTCCGGCGCTTGATAAACCGTCACCATTGGTTTCATAGCGGCTTTCCCAATCGCCGGAAACCGGTCGATCTGGCAATTCCCGCGCGATGACTTTGCTTCGGGAATTGACCGCGCCGCCGATGGCAGAATTTCCGTAAAGCAGGGAAGCCGGGCCGCGGTGGACTTCCGCGTTTTCTAACAGGAAAGGCTCCACGGCGACTCCGTGATCGGGGCTGACATCCGAAAGATCAAAAGTTCCCAAGTTGTCGGTCAAGGTTCTGACGCGAACCCCTTCAAATCCACGAATGACCGGTCGGCTCGCGCCGGGTCCGTAATAAGCGGAGGAAACTCCCGGTTCCCAACCCAACGTTTCTCCCAGCGTGTTGGTCGCGTTTCGTCTGAGGGATTCTTCGGAAATAATGCCCACCGATTGCATGGAGGCCTCTCCCAATGGGGTCGGTTTTGTCTTCTCTGCACTGACGATCATTTCATCCAGCTCTTCTGCGACGATGATGGGTTCATCCTGAGCATGAAGCGGTAAGAGCAATGGGGCAGTGAAAAAAGCAATCCGGTAAAACATGGATGCAGCCTTTTTATGTTTTATGGTTGCAAATGCAATACAATTGCTAATACAATTTGCCCATGCGTTTCCGTTCCCTCCTTTCGGCGATCCTGTGCGTTTGCCCGGTCAGTCGGACCGAGGCGACCACGGCGACGGATCTGATGTTTGGGCATTACGAGATCCACATTGATTACACCGTCACGCCGGAAGATCCCGATGCCGGTTGGCAGTTTTCCGTTTCTTACGATCAAGATGATGACTTCAGTACTTCCGCCGGAGTCGTACGGATGGACCCGGATACGACGACTTTTATCGCGTCTCCCAAAACGGCGATGACCATTCCGTCGCCCGCTGGAGTTTTTGCCCGCTTCGGTCCGGCGGGAACACCGATCTGGGTGATGCCGCAAAACGAGGTTTCAGGGACGCCCTTTCTCGGAGTGAGAACCACGATGGCTGCCGGTCTGTTTCAGGCGCGAGTCGGGGGAAACTACACTCCTAGTACTCAGGGAAGTGTTTCTCTCAAATTGATATCGGTCGAAGGAACCGGTCCAGACAACGGTGGAAAATTCGCGACTTGGAAGACCGAAAGTTTCGGGACGACGGTATTTTCTTTCGATACCACCGATGGCATCAGCGACGCGGATGAAATTGCGACGATCCCGGTTTCGTCCCATACCCATTATAACTGGGGGTTTACCAAACCGGGTCTTTATCGAGTCACTTTCGAAGCCTCTGGAAAACTGATGCGCTCGTATGGGAATGTGATCACCCGTGCGAGGAAGACGTTTCTTTTCGCGGTGCCGGTTTCCTCTCGGGTGGGAGAGGCCGCAGAAATTCGCATCAGCTCTCTCTCGGAAGGCCCTGAGGTCATCGTCGCGGATCCTGCCAATCGGGTGGCCTATGCTCCGGATCAATCGATGATCGAAGTTGAAAAAGCGGCGACTGGATCTCTTGAGGTCTTCCCCTCCGCGCTTTGGGAAACGCCGATCGTGCTCGCGACCGATGCGGTGGACTTTCCAGACAGCGTCGGGATTTCTCCGGAGCTTGCGTCGGCCGGCCTTTCGACAAACGAATGGTCCGGCCTTTCGTGGGAAATCGATGAAGTCCGAGGGCCGGGCCGCATGGTCGTCCTGGAAAACGATAGTGTGGTTCTCGATGAATCGGGCGGCACTATCGCCTTGCAGCCGGCGTCTTCACGAAATTTGACCGTTGCCTTTGAAGAAACCGGTATCTATCGGATGACGGGCACGGTCAGCGGAACGCGTGGCGGAAATCTGTTGAAATCCAAACCGGTGACCCTCGTTTTCGGAGCCGGTTTGACGGCTGAGTTCGACTACGCGGCCTGGCAAAACAGTTTTGAAAAAACCGCAGGTCTGCCAACCGGTACGCTGGTAGATCCACTTGCGGATTCCGACCATGATGGCGTTGCCAATGCCGCTGAGTTCGCCTTTTTCTGGCATGGGCTGGATCCGACCCGAGCGGATGGTGAAAAAATGCCGGGCGCTTTTCAGACAGCGGAAGGCTTCGGAGCGATCGGCTTTATCCGCGATACCTTCAAAGATCCACTCGATATGTCAAACTGGCAAATTGAGCCCTCCGCAAGCACCGACTTGGTGAATTGGAGTCGCGCTCCTACCCGCACGGCGGGAGATCCCCTGGAAATTTTCGAGACTGGCATCGGGCCCGGGACCATTCCCGGACGCATCACGAAACGCCAGTTGCGCGTGATGCCGGCGACGCAACCGAAAGCCTTTTTCCGATTTCACATCACACCTCCATGAAACCAAAAAACAACTGCATTTATCATCGCTTCCCGCCCATCGCCCTCGCTGTGATCAGCGCCGCGCTCTTGTCGTCGGTCGCCCATGCGGCGACTTACACCCAAGGGCATGGCGATTTCGGTGCGGCTTATGAAGACGGAACGTTCGATTTCCATTTCCATGGCGAGGGTGCCACCATCGACGGCACCTACCGGGAAGATGAGGAATTCGCCATTTCCGATATTATCGTCCTAGCCTCGGAAGAATCCATGATCACCTTGCCAATCGCCTTCTCACCGCTTGGTGCTGAGGTGGGTGATACGATTTGGGTGCTTCCAGAAGTTCAGAATCTCGCGCTTCCTTTCCTGGGCCTGGCGACAGAGGATTTATCGGGTTCGGAGTGGGGAAATATCACCTTCACCCTCGACTCGGTGGTGTCTCCCAGCGGAACCGGAGACTTCGCGTTGTGGCAATCGGGCTCGTTTGGTGAAGCGTTGGTGCGGATGTCCACCGCCGATCCAGGAGTGGATCAAGTGGTCTTGGCCCCGGGCAGTCATGCTCACTACAACTGGGGCTTTACGGAAGCTGGAAACTGGGAAATTCAAATCACGGTGAGTGGTACTCACATCACCGATGGTTTCGTTTCTGCGACACAGACGCTGAGCTTCCAGGTGATTCCTGAACCTTCCGCTGTTCTGTTAGGAGGCTTCGGCTTGCTTGGCCTCGCGATTCGTAGACGGCGATAGAAAAAAGCCGGTCGGTGTTGCGTTCACAGCGGGCGTTTGCGATTTGGCAAGCGCCCGCTTTTTTGGTTTGCGGGAGAAATCCGGTGCATGCCCTGCGGATTCGCGGTAAGCTGCCCGAATGAAATCCACACCAATCGTTGTCGGCCTCGGGGAAGTTCTGTGGGATTTATTGCCTGATGGCCCACGAATGGGGGGCGCTCCGGCAAACTTCGCTTGTCATGCAAATTCTTTTGGCGCCCGGGCGATGGTGATGAGCCGGGTCGGAAATGATGAACGCGGGAGGGAATTGGTCGCGGCCATCGCGGAGCATGATGTGGATGTTAAAACGATTACGATTGATCCTGATTATCCTACCGGTGTCGCCTCGGCGCGACTGGATGAGGAAGGTAAGGCATTCTTTTCGATTCAGGAAAATGTTGCGTGGGATCATCTCACCGCGGACGGTTTTTTGTTAGAGTGCGCCGCGAAAGCCGACGCTCTTTGTTACGGTACTCTTGCCCAGCGTTCGGGTGACTCTGCCACGGCGATTCAGAAACTGTTAGATTCCACTCGGCCGGACTGCTTGCGTATTTTTGATGTGAATTTACGGCAGCAGGACGTGTCGTTGAGCATGATGACCCGTTCGCTGGCCAGTGCGAGCGTCGTGAAGCTCAATGATGAAGAGCTGCCGCGAATTGCCAAAATGGTGGGGATCGAAGGGAATCTGCGGGAAATTTTCGACTCCTTCATTTCCCGTTTTGCCGTGCGGTTGATCGTTTACACCCGGGGCTCGGAAGGGAGCATTGTTTATAACGGAGATGAGTGGGTCGAGCATCCCGGGCGATCGGCGAAAATGGTTGATACCGTAGGCGCTGGCGATTCGTTTGTCGCGACGGTGACGGTGGGTTTGCTTAAAGGATGGTCGCTGACGGAAATTTCCGAAATGGCGAACGAAGTGGCGGCGCACGTTTGCTCGCACGCGGGTGCCGTGCCACCGCTGCCGGAAGCGATCCGACGGAAATTCTCGGGCCAACCCGACTGATCAAAAAGGCGTGGTGATTCGAAGGTCGAAATGAGCTCTTTACATAGCGGGAAAATACGTTACGACTATTCCCGTTATGACGAATGCCGTTATTTTTGCCCGTGCGTTGGCTGATCCGACTCGATGGCGGATCGCGCGGTTGGTGATGCATGAGGCGCTTTGCGTGTGTGAGCTCGCCGATATTTTGGGGATGCCGCAATCGTCCGTCTCGAGTCATGTGCAGGTGATCCGGAAGGCCGGTTTGCTCGAAAGTGAGAAATGCGAAAAATGGACGTATTTCCGGATTGAGGGGAAATATCTCAAATTGCTCGGAACGCTTGAAAAGTTTTTCGAAGAAACCAATGAGCCGGAATGGGAGCGCGATGCCGAAAACGCGGTTGCCCGATTGAAGACCCGCGAAGGCAGTTGTTGCCCGGGACCGCAGAAATTGCGCCCTAGAAATCGATTGAAATCTCTCACCTCAAATTGCTCATGAACCTTTCCGAACTCAAAGTCCTATTGCGTCAAAACGCCGACCGCTTGTTTCGCATCCAACTTCCAGGCGGAACTTCGGTGCCGGTTTCGTTTCACGTGACCGAAGTCGGAAGAGTGCAAAAAACATTTCTGGATTGCGGCGGGACATTGCGTGAAACGATCGCCTGTCAGCTCCAAGTCTGGGTGGGAGAGGATTACGACCATCGCATCGAGACCGGTAAAATGGCTTCCATTCTCGAAAAGGCGAAGGCCTATCTTCCCGATGAGTCGATCCCGGTCGAGGTGGAATATGAAGATAAAGTCATTTCACAATACACGATCGAAGGCCACGAGCTGACGACGGAAGCGGTTGTCCTCCTTCTTGCTCACAAACACACCGAATGCCTTGCTCCGGAGTTGTGTGGTCTGCCACCGTTGCCGGGAAAATGGAAGGAGAAGTCACCCTCCAGTGAGTCGTGCTGTGGGCCGAAGGGTTGCTGTTAAATCATTTTGACCGTTATGAATGAGGTTTCGAAAAACATGTCTTTCATGGACCGGTATCTGACGGTCTGGATTTTTGCAGCGATGGGCATTGGCGTGTTCATCGGGAATTTCCTGATTGATGAACCGGCAGCATTTTTTGCTCCGATGACCGTTGGGACGACCCATGTTCCCATTGCGATCGGGTTGATTTTGATGATGTATCCACCGTTGGCGAAGGTTCGCTACAGTGAATTGCCAAAAGTGTTTTCCAATGTGAAAATATTAAGTCTTTCGTTGTTTCAGAACTGGGTCATCGGACCGGTTTTAATGTGGATCTTAGCGATCGTCTTTTTAAGAGATCAACCGGAATACATGGTGGGGCTGATTCTTGTCGGATTGGCAAGATGTATTGCGATGGTTTTGGTGTGGAATGATTTGGCGAAAGGAAGCGGTGAATACGCAGCCGGTTTGGTGGCGCTGAATAGCATCGCTCAGATCGTGTTTTACAGCGCGTATGCGTGGCTTTTTATCACCGTGCTTCCGCAATATGTCGGACTGCAAGGAGTGGTGGTGGATGTGTCGATGATCGATATCTTTCACAGCGTATTGATCTATCTCGGGATTCCTTTTGCTGCGGGAATAGTGACTAGGATCGTGCTCGTGAAAGCGAAAGGGGTGGATTGGTATGAGCAGGTCTTCATTCCGAAAATTTCTCCGCTTACCTTGATCGCTTTGTTGTTCACGATCGTTGTGATGTTTACCTACAAAGGCGATGCGATTGTCCGTTTGCCGATGGATGTGTTTCGGATTGCCATTCCGTTGGTGATTTATTTCGGAGTGATGTTTTTCGTCAGCTTTCTCATGGCGGCGAAGCTGGGCGCGGACTATCCCCGATCCGCGAGTGTGGCATTCACCTCCGCTGGAAATAATTTCGAGCTGGCGATCGCAGTGGCGATTGCGGTTTTTGGGCTGGATTCCGGAGTGGCATTCGCGGCGGTCGTGGGACCGCTCATTGAAGTGCCGGCGCTCATCGGGCTGGTCCATGTTTCATTCTGGCTGCGCCGCCGGCTTTTTCCTCAAACAATCCCATCCTAAAAGATATGTCTTCTTTACCCATTATTCTTGTCCTCTGTACCGGGAACTCGTGCCGCTCTCATCTTGCCGAAGGGATTTTAAAGGTGGAACTCGGCGATTCGTTCCGGATTGAAAGCGCTGGATCGAAGCCCGCTGGATATGTCCATCCCTTGGCGATCCAAGTGATGAAAGAGATCGGAATCGATATCAGCATGAATCATTCAAAACACTTGGACGAGTTTCTTGAAGATCAGGTTGAAACGGTGATCACGGTTTGTGGAAACGCCGATCAGGCGTGCCCGATGTTTCCCGGTCAAGTGAACCGGCATCATTTTCCCTTCGATGATCCTGCGCATTTCGAGGGTTCGGAAGAGGAGGTCTTGCAGGGCTTTCGTCGAGTCCGTGATGAAATCCGTGCGGTGTTCCACGCCTACGCTTCGGGGCGAAAGGATGGCTTCGTTCCGGCGAGTTGAGATTTCCGGTTGCGGGCGGTGAAAATCTTTCAGCGATCCGCGTGGCTGCCGATGCGCGCCTAAGATGCTTTTCGATCCAGGGAGAGCGGGCGGTTTTTTAAGATTTCAACGAAGTGCTCGACCAAGGGGGAGGCTGACTCCCTCTGCCAAACCGCCCACATCAAAAATTCGCAGACGGCGCGTTCGGTGGAAAGTGGAATGATGACGACTCCTTGATGGGAGAGATCGAGCACGCACGGCAGCAGCGAGATTCCCTGATCTGCCGCGATCAAGGTGAGCAGCGAATCAAAACCCTCGATTTGGCGGACTTTTTTCGGGATGAATCCTTCCGCCTGACAGAAGCTGCACACGTCGTCGCGGTGAACCGAATGCAAGCCTTGGCCGAGGAAAAGCAGCAGCTCATCCGTGACTTCGGACAGTTGGATTGTCGACCGTTTGGCCCAAGGATGCTGTTTTGAAACGGCGAGGCCGAACGTTGACTGGATGACGCAGAAGCTATTTTGATCCGGACGTTTTCCGGCGTCTGTTCCGTACGCAAAACCGATGTCGATTGTGTGTTTCGCCAGAGCATCAAGCTGTTCCACAGGTAGCATTTCGACGAATTTCACTTCGACGGCCGGGTATCGTTGATTGAAAAGTTTCAAGGTTCCGGGGAGGAAATCGCTGGCGAGTGCGCCGACACTGCCAATTCGCAAGGTTCCGCGGTGCCCGGCTTTTGCTTCGCCCGCGCGCTCGATTGCCAAGTCTGAACGGTTCAAAATATCCCGCGCATCGCTGAGGAAAATCTCTCCGGCATTGGTGAGAGAAACGCTGACCGTGTCGCGATCCAGCAATTTGACGCCGATTTCGTCTTCCAAATCCTTGATTTGTTTGCTAAGTGCCGGGCGGCTCACGCGTAACCGATCCGCTGCCTTTCGGAAGCTTAGTTCGTCTGCTACGGCTACGTAGTATCGCAAATGCCTCAACTCCATCTGGCGAGACTATTAACCTAAAGTTACCACCTTGGAAACTTCAAAATCATTCCGACCGCGGCTTTCAGGTGCTAAGAGTAGCCAGCTCCAACAACTGTTTCAGTTGCGCCTATTTATTTTTACCATGCATCCTATCCTGTTTATTCCGTTGTCTCTGAGCTGGCTCCTCCTGCTACCTGCTTGTGGGAAAAAAGCTCAGACCGGGCCGACCGAAATGCCACCCGCGGCGGTTTCCTTCACTTCAGTGAAAGAGGAGAAGGTCACCATCACCCGGGACTTACCGGGGCGGATCGATGCATTGCGGGTTTCGGAAGTCCGAGCACGGGTTCCAGGAATTCTTTTGGAGCGTGTTTTCACCGAAGGTAGCGAGGTCAAAGCGGGCGACGTCCTTTTTAGAATCGATCCCGCGCCGCTTGAAGCCACCCGTGATGGGGCGCTTGCGGCGCTTTCCCGAGCCGAGGCAAATGATCTTTTGGCGGATACCCAGGTCAAACGGTTACGAAAACTCGCGAAGGTGAACGCAGCGAGTCAGCAGGATCTGGATCAGGCGGAAATTTCGGTAAAGTTGAATGCGGCGGAAGTGATTTCCGCTCGCGCTTCGCTGAAAACCGCTGAGCTGAATCTCGGCTACGCGACGGTCACCGCACCGATTTCCGGCCGCATCGGCCGCGCCCAAGTCACCGAAGGCGCGCTCGTTGGCCAGAACGATGCGACGTTGCTGGCGGTGATTCAACAACTCGATCCAATCTATTTCGACTTTACCCAGTCCAGTTCTGAATTGATCGAGCTGAAACGTGCAGTCGGCGAAAACGGGGGAGAGACTCCGGAAAATGCTCAGGAGTTGCGAAAAGTGACGCTGCTTTTGGACAATGGCGAAGAATACGAACATCCGGGAAAAATCCTTTTTTCCGAAGTCTCCGTTGACCCGACGACCGGGATGGTGTCGCTGCGTGCTGAATTTCCAAACCCTGACCGGTTGCTGCTTCCGGGCATGTTCGCCCGAGCTCGGGTGACTCAATCGATTCGCAACCATGCCGTCACCGTTCCTCAACAAGCCGTCACTCGAGCCGAGGGAGGAAAGGGAAGTGTGCTGGTGATTGATGACCAAAATCACGTGCAACTCCGGACGATCGAAACGGGAAATCCGGTTGGAGATCGGTGGGTTGTTACTTCGGGGCTGAAAGCGGGCGAACGCGTGGTCATGGAAGGTCACCTGAAAGCGCGGCCGGGATCACCGGTGGCACCGGAGCCTTTTGTTGCCGCCAATGGGACCGCCGCACCGGTCGTTGAAGAAAAACAATAATCTCTTTTTCCCATGGCCCAATTCTTCATTGATCGCCCGGTTTTTGCCTGGGTGGTATCCATTCTCATCTGTCTTCTTGGCGGCATCGCGATCACCCAATTGCCGATCGCCCAATATCCAAGCGTCGCGCCTCCATCGATTTCGATCACTTCGAATTATGCCGGTGCCTCTTCGGAAACATTGAGTGACACCGTGACTTCGGTCATCGAGCAGCAACTGAACGGAATCGATAACCTGCTCTACATGTCGTCCACCAGTGACGCGACCGGGACATCGGTGATCACGCTTTATTTCACACCCGGAACGGATCCCGATACGGCTCAGGTTCAGGTGCAGAACAAGGTGCAACTTGCCACTCCGAGCTTGCCACAGACCGTTCAGCAACAGGGCGTGGTCGTTGCTAAAGCGACGCGGAACTTCATGATGTTCATCGCGCTTTCGTCGGAAGATGGAAGCATGGATGCGACGGCTCTCGGGAACTACATGGCGTCCAGTTTGCTGGACCCCATCCGTCGGGTCCCCGGCGTCGGCGAAGCGAACCAGTTCGGAACTCAGTATGCCATGCGGATTTGGCTGAATCCGGACAAGTTGATCAGCTACAATTTAACCCCGAACGATGTTTCGACCGCCATTCAGGCGCAGAATACGCAGGTCCCGGTGGGACAACTCGGCGCTTTGCCAGCGGTCGAAAATCAGCAACTCAATGTCATTTTACAGGGTCGCGCGACGTTGGAAAAGGTCAGCGAATTTGAGGACATTGTGCTTCGCGTCAACACCGACGGTTCCCGGGTGTATGTGAAGGATGTTGCCCGGGTCGAACTCGGTGGACAGGATTATGCGACGAAGGCGCGGATCGATGGACGGCCTGCGACGGCGGCCGCTTTGAAGCTCGCACCCGGTGCCAATGCGATGAACACGGCGGAAGCGGTCAAAGCCGAAGTCGAGCGTCTGAAGGCATTTTTCCCGCCCGGCGTGCGCGTCGATTTCCCGTTGGATACTTCCACGTTTGTGAAAATTTCGGTGGAGACCGTGCTTCATACGCTCGTGGAAGCGATCATTCTGGTGTTCCTCGTGATGTATTTGTTCCTTCAAAACTTCCGGGCGACATTGATTCCGACGTTGGTCGTTCCGGTCGCGTTGCTCGGGACGTGTGGATTGATGATGGCCTTTGGATTTTCCATCAACGTGCTGACCATGTTCGGCATGGTTCTCGCGATCGGAATCTTGGTGGATGATGCGATCGTCGTGGTGGAAAACGTCGAGCGGATCATGAGCGAGGAGGGTTTGCCGCCGAAGGAGGCGACGCGAAAAGCGATGGGCCAGATCACCGGCGCGCTTATCGGGATCACTCTGGTGTTGATCGCAGTATTCATTCCTATGGCGTTTTTCGGCGGGTCGGTTGGTACGATTTATCGTCAGTTTTCGATGTCGATCGTTTCCTGTATGGTCTTCTCAGTGTTCCTTGCATTGTCGCTGACACCGGCGCTTTGCGCGACGTTGCTGAAGCAAGTGGACGCTGGGCATCAACATGAGAAAAAAGGATTTTTCGGTTGGTTTAACCGGAGTTTCGACAAAGCGACGACGGTTTATCAGGGTTCCGTGAGTGGCATCTTGAAGCACAACTTCATCGGGATGATGATCTTCCTGGGGATCATCGCAATCGTTGGAATGTTGTATGTCAGAATGCCGTCGGCGTTCCTTCCGGAAGAAGACCAAGGCTATTTCCTCACCGCGATTCAGCTACCGGTCGGTGCGACGGATGCGCGGACGACGGAAGTGATTCTGAAAGTCGAAGAATATTTTGCCAAACAACCGGAAGTGGAAAATTACTTCACCGTCGCGGGTTTCAGTTTCAACGGTCGTGGTCAGAACTCGGCGCTGGCCTTCATCCGGCTCAAGCCGTGGGAGGAACGAGACGGCAAAGAGCATAAAGTCCAGGCGATTATTGGACGGGCGATGGTCGGCCTCGGCAAGATCAAGGATGCCTTCGTTTTCCCGCTCAATCCTGCGGCGATTCCTGAGCTGGGAACATCGTCCGGATTCGACTTCTGGTTGCAAGATGTCGGAGGGGTCGGTCATGAAAAAATGATGGCGGCACGCAATCAACTGCTTGCTGCTGCGGGTAAAAATCCGGTCCTGGGTCTCGTTCGGGTTCAGGGGTTGGAAGACGCTGCGCAAATGAAAATCGAGCTCGATCAGGACAAAGCTTCGGCACTTGGCGTTTCATTGTCCGAACTGAACTCGGCGATGCAGACGGCCTTTGGCTCGACGTATGTGAACAATTTCGTCAACGGTCCGCGGGTTCAGCGGGTGATTGTTCAACTTGATGCGCCTTATCGAATGACACCGGAAGATCTCGGAAAAGTTTACGTTCGGAACCAGAACGGCGAAATGGTTCCGCTTTCCGCCTTCACTTCGACCGAATGGACTTATGGCTCGCCTCAGCTTCAACGTTACAATGGAATTCCAGCGGTGAATATCGTGGGCTCGGCGGCTTCCGGACAGAGCTCGGGTGACGCGATGGACGAGATGGAAAAAATGGCGGATGAGTTGCCGACGGGGATTGGCTACTCGTGGTCCGGGCAGTCTTACGAAGAGAAGATTTCCGGAAACCAAGCGCCATTGCTTTACGGGATCTCGCTGATCATCGTGTTCCTTTGCCTCGCGGCGCTTTATGAAAGCTGGTCGATTCCGGTGGCGGTGATTTTGGTCGTTCCTCTCGGAATTTTGGGAGCGCTGTTTGCGGCATCGTTGCGAGACTTGCCGAACGACGTGTATTTCAAAGTGGGCTTGCTCACGACCGTCGGCCTTTCGACGAAAAACGCGATTTTGATCATCGAGTTCGCGTTGGATCTGATGAAAGCTGGGGAGCCTTTGGTGAAAGCCACGCTTCACGCGGTGAGGCTGCGGTTGCGTCCGATCTTGATGACGTCGATGGCCTTCATTCTTGGGGTCATGCCATTGGTCGTCAGCACCGGTGCGGGTTCGGCCAGTCACAATGCGATCGGAACTGGCGTTGCGGGTGGTATGCTTTCCGGAACGATTCTCGCGATCTTCTTTGTGCCTATCTTCTTTGTGGTGGTGATGGGAACCGTCGCTCGATTCACGAAAAAGAAAGATCCGTCAGAACCGGTTGAGGCATAGTTTTTCCCGAATTCAATGGTTCCTCAAACCTGGGCCGGAGCGTGATTCAAAACGCTCCGGTTTACGAAGTTCATCCTGCTATCTGCTAGATCGCTTTGGCGAATCAGACGGAAGCCTTCGCGTTCCCAAAAGCTTCGGAGCTACGGCTTCACGAGGATTTCTAAATCTCTCAGTTTTCCAGACAAGCTGTTCCGTAAACGGTAAAACCGGTTGATTCTTCGATTTTGATATCGAGGATTTGACCGGTTAATCGGTCAGGATCGCCATCGAAGATGACGATTTTGTTTTGAGGAGTGCGGCCGGACAACCGGTTTGGGTTGCTCTTGGAAGGGCCTTCGCAAAGGACCTGCTGATGAGTGCCGACGAGTGCGTTGTTTTTCTCGATGGCGAGGCGGTCGACCACTTCGAGCAAACGGCGATTGCGGTCGCCTTTGACTTCTTCGCTCAGCTGGTCGTCCATTTCGGCGGCAGGAGTGTTGCGGCGTTTCGAGTAACGGAAAACGAAAGCGTTGTCGAACTGCAGCCGTTCGACGGTGTCGAGTGTGGCTTGGAAGTCCTCCTCTGTTTCGCCGGGAAATCCGACGATGATGTCGGTGGTGATCGCGATCCCAGGTCGCGCCGCTTTCATTTTTTCGCAAATCTCGATGAACTTTTCATTCTTATACGGCCGGCGCATGATTTTCAAAATGCGGTCCGAGCCACTCTGCATCGGGAAATGGATGTGGGAGCAGAGCTTTGGGAGATAAGTGAAAGCGGCGATCAAATCATCGCGATACCCGATAGGATGGGGCGAGGTAAACCGGATGCGTTCGATGCCTTCGATTTCGTGAACCGCTTCGAGCAATTGGACAAATGGCGACTTTCCATCGATTTTCGGAAACTCGGTGCGTCCGTAAAGATTGACGATTTGGCCGAGAAGCGTGACTTCCTTGACGCCGTGTGCCGCCAAATGTCGGACTTCTCCCACGATTTCGGCAATCGGGCGACCGCGTTCTTTTCCCCGGGTGTCCGGGACGATGCAGAAGGAGCAGCGCATGTTACAGCCCTGCATGATCGAAACAAATGCCGAGGCGTTTTTCGCTTTCGGGAGATGATCGCGGATGGTGTTTTGCGAGCCTTCTTCGTCGGCAATGTCACAGACGTTCAGTCCGTGAAGCGATAGCGCGGGATCGTCCATCCGCGCTTCCAGGCGTCGGCGGAGGATGGTGTCGACGTATTCAAAAACCTTGTGGTATTTCTGCGTGCCGACGACGACGTCCAACCGGGGAATCGACTGGAAAAGCTCTTCACCACGAGATTGAGCCATGCAGCCCATGAATCCGTAAACGACGTGGGGTCTTCGGACTCGTGGGTTGTTGGTCATCATGCCCATTTTTCCCAGCGCCTTTTGTTCGGCCTGATCGCGCACGGAGCAGGTGTTGATCAAAATGGCGTCGGCGTCTGTCTCATCGGTCGTGACCGTGTAACCGCCTTCGACGAACATGCGGGCGACCTGTTCGGAGTCGCGCTCATTCATCTGGCAGCCATAGGTTTTGACGTAGACCTTGGGCATGATTCGGAACCGGTTTAAAATTAAGCGAGAGTCAGGCGTGGATCCGACTCGATTTTTTCGGTCAGCACGGGCCAGCCGCCTGGCACCTGAAGATTGAAGCAGTGGAGATAGAGCGTGAACATTTTCGGATCGAAGATGTCGACCAAGCGATCGACGGTCGCGTCGAGGCGTTCCTTATCGAGATTTTTAGGAAGATCTCCTACGACCGAGCCTTTGCCGTCGTGGGGAATGCCGAGTCCGTCGCAGAACATGCCGAGCATCGATTGCTGGGCGGACATCAGGTAGGCCTGAAGGATGTGCTCGCCGATGGTGTCACAAGCGTTGATTTTGAGTGTTTTGTGAATCCAGGCGTATTGATCGGCCAAGGATTTCTTTTGGATGAAAACCGGGCGAAGTTTGCGGTTTCCGGCGAGCGTTGCGACGGCGGACTTGTAGACGTTGCGGTCGTTGGCGCGGAACCAATCGAGCATTTCAGTCACAAGAGCGGGATCGACGGCGGTGTAGAGTTCGTGGGCTTTCACGGTGGGGAAAAATTAAAGTCGGGCAGTGAAGTCCGAGTCTTGCCACATGGCAAGGCCGGAGACCGGTTCTTTAATCGGTTTGAGTCGTTATTTTAGAACCAGTCCCAGCGGCTTCTGAAGACGGGGGTCGATCGGAACCTGAAAGGAAGGAGCTCAACGAAGGCCCAGAACTTTCGGCGCGCTGGCATTGCCAAACCGGTCGATGGCGGTGAAGGCGACGGCGTCGGCGCGAGGGATGGTGATGCCTCTGGAGGAGGCGGGGGCAATTTGGACGGTGCGCCATGTCCGGCCGGTCCGCGCTTGGATGGCGACTTTTGCGGTATGTTTGTCAGGCACCCAACGGACAAAGGTTCCATTCCCCTGGAGAGCTGCACTGACTCCGGGGGCGGCGGGGGAGGATTTATTGATCCAGGGCATCGGTGGAATGGCGGCCGGTTGGGTGTAGGTGTTTGCGAGTCGGGTGGCGATTCCTCCTTGATTGCGCACGAGGCTTTTGGCGCTCCAATGGATGTGACCGTTCCAGTTTTTCCCGATTTTGCGGGTGAGATCGATTTGGTTGGTGATTTCCGATGCGGGGCGTCCGGGATCTTCGGAAGAATTGATTCGCGAGGTCGCGATGCCGGGCCAAACGGGACGGCTGCCTTGGCTGCGCCACCAGTTGAGGAGGGCGGGGAAACTTTGCTTTTGAGGGGAAATGCGCCAGTAGAGCTGAGGCGCGAGGTAGTCGACCCAGCCATTTTTCAACCATTTTCGGGAGTCTCCGGCGAGTTGTTCGTAGGAATCCAAGCCGGCCTCGATTCCGCTGGGAACGCCAGGGCGCCAAATGCCGAACGGGCTGATTCCGACACGGACCCAGGATTTCTGACGTTTTACGGCCGAATAGAGATTGCTGACGAAGTCATCAACATAGGCGCGACGTTGGGCCGGGGATTTGCCATCGGCAAAGCGGAGGTTCCCGGAAGGATAGGGGTAAAAATAGTCGTCGAGATGAACGCCATCGATGTCGTAACGTCGGACCACATCGAGAATGACGTTGAGGGCGCGGCTGCGGGTATCCGGGTGGGCGGGATCGCACCAGACCATGGTGCCAAAGCGTTTGGTGATGTGGGGCGAGGATCGGGTGACGTGGTTCGATGCGGCTTTCTGCGAGGTGTTGGAAAGCGCGCGAAAGGGGTTGAACCAAGCGTGCACTTCGATGCCGCGGGCATGGGCTTCACGAATGCAATAAGCGAGCGGGTCGTAGCCGGGTGAGCGGCCCATGGTGCCGGTCAGGCACGAGGACCAAGGCTCGATCGAGGAGGCGTAGACCGCGTCACACTGGGGGCGGACTTGGAAAATGACGGCGTTCATTTTCAGGGCGGCCAGTTTGTCGAGAATGGTGCGCATTTCCGCCTGTTGGCGATCGGCGCTGAGGCCAGGAGAGCTTGGCCAAT
This sequence comes from Akkermansiaceae bacterium UBA1315, assembly GCA_002307065.1. Taxonomy (GTDB): domain Bacteria; phylum Verrucomicrobiota; class Verrucomicrobiia; order Verrucomicrobiales; family Akkermansiaceae; genus Luteolibacter. The sequence continues at coordinate 56,531 of DBTN01000011.1, forward strand.
CGATGTTGTAAATGCAGGCGATCCACGCGGCGCGGAATTCCCGGGCGATCATCGGAGGTTTTTCGTTCGAGGGGGCGTAGTTTTGAGCGAAGCCCAGCGACGAAAAGATGAGGAAAAGGAGGGAGGTAGCCAGACGAACCATGGGCTGAGCGTGGCGGTGCAAACCGGTTATCGCAAGCGTGTTGGTCGCCGAAGATGCGCGAAATGGCCGCCCGGTTTTTCGATGCGGGAGATTTACTTTGAACGAAGACTCTGGTCGAAAATGACGGCGGCACCCGCCAGGATGAGCCAGAAGGCGAACAGGAAAAGGCTGTTGATCGCGAGTTGCGGGTAGCCGATTTTCAAAGCGTTGAGGGCGGGATAGGGGTAAGTTTGCCAAAGGTGGCCGTAACCGAGGAGCACCATTTCGTAAATGACCAGATAACCGAACCACCACCCGAGATCGTGAAGTTTCAGTTGGCCGCGTTCGCGAAACGCCAGCCAATGAAATAGTACGAGCAACGGATTTAAATAATGCAAACCGGTTTCGGAGATCGTTTCGATGCCGCTGACTTGCCGATAAGCGCGCAACCCCATCGCCTGAAAACCGAACGCGACCAAAAGCATGTTCACCACCAATCCGCCCTCGATCACTGCCCAGATTCGGCGCTGTTGAAGACCTTTCCAGCGCATCGCTCGACCGGTATAAAACACGGCGACCAAGAGATTTGTTGAGATGGTGAAAAATGTGAACGGTTTCAGCAGTGCGGCCGCCAGGGTGTAACCTTTCGCGAGCAGTGGCGGAAAGGAGATCGCCAATTGCAGCATTACCGCACCCCATGCGAAAAACGCGATGATCGCTGCAAAGGTCTCGAATCCCGGTTGGCGGTCCTTTTCCCCGCAAGTTCCAGCACAGAACTCTTTCCGAGTCCGGGAGTTGGGAGATCGCGAAAAAGCTGGAACCTGCGACATGGCGGTTGGGGAAAGCCCATGAAAAACCTAGCTGCGATTCGCCGAGAAGAGAGTTTCTGGCCGGAGGATTTTCGGGCTAGAATCTTTCATGGCGGTTTTGGAAGGAAGCCGTCTGACTGGGAAAACGGGATTTACAGAAAGAGTGAGCGGCGCTTTGGTGTAGATCTGTGGAAATTAAACCTATGATCAAACCGCTTGCCGTTTTCAGTTTTGTATTTGGCTCCTGCATTCTTCCGTCGCTGGCGGAGTCGGGAGATGGATGGGTCTCTTTTCCTGGCGGCAAGGGCCCGGGTTCGGGGAAACATGTCGTTTTGCTCGCAGGTGACGAAGAATACCGGTCGGAGGAATCGATGCCGATGTTGGCGAAAATCCTCAGCGAGCGCCACGGATTCAAGACCACCGTGCTTTTCTCGATCGATGGCGAAGGTTTCATTGCTCCGGGTGCGGGGGAGAGTTTGGGTAAACCGGACACTCTGGACTCGGCGGACGCGTTGATCCTTGGCCTGCGTTTCCGAAAATATCCGAACGAGGTGATGAAAAAATTCGACGACGCCGTCCAGCGAGGCGTGCCGCTGATTGCCACCCGGACCAGCACCCATGCGTTTAACCTTCCAAAAGAAAGCGAGTATTACCGCTACAGTTGGAACAATCAGGGCGGCTTCGGCAAAAGCGTGCTCGGTGAGACATGGGTCAACCACTGGGGAAAACACAAGGCGGAGGCGACTCTGGCCGTGATCGAACCCGGTGCTGAAAAAAATCCGTTGCTCAATGGGGTGAAGGATATCTTCGGCGACACGGATGTTTACGAGGTGCACCCGCCAGCGGATGCGACCATTTTGCTCCGCGGTCAGGTCTTAAAAACGATGGAGAAAGATTCCGGTCCTGCGGATTACCAGAAGACCACTGCCGGAAAAGTCGAGCAACCGGTCAATGATCCGATGATGCCGGTCGCATGGACCCGTGAAGTGAAAAATGCCTCGGGGAAAACGAACAAAGTGCTCACCACCACCATGGCTTCCGCGACGGATCTCACGAATGAAGACCTTCGTCGTTTGTTGGTGAATGGCGTCTATTGGGGACTGGGCCTGAAGGTTCCTGCGAAAGCGGATGTCACGATCGTCGGGGAATTTGTGCCCAGCAAATATGACTTCAACGGTTTCAAAAAAGGGGTGAAGGCTCAGGATTTCGACCTGAAGTAAGCGTTGCTCTCTTAAAAAAAGACCGGTCGGAGGGTCCGACCGGTCTTTTTTTGAAATTTTTACGAGCGCCAGCGTTTCGTCAGGTCTCCGTAGGCGTCGATTCTTCGATCGCGGAAGAACGGCCAAATGCGACGGAAGTCTTCGACGTTTTTGAAATCGACGTCGTGATAGAGGATTTCTTCCTTTTCCGTCGATGCCTTGGCGACCAATTCTCCGTAGGGATTCGCGACAAAAGAGCGGCCCCAGAATTCCGTGTCACCTTCCGGGCCGGTTCGATTCACTGCGGCCAGATAGCAGCCATTCGCAACCGCGTGACCGCGCTGCACGGTTTCCCAAGCGCAATGCTGGGCGTCACCGAGGACCGGTTTTTCTTCCGGCAGCCAACCGATCGCCGTCGGATAGACGAGCAATTGCGCGCCCCCGAGTGCCATGAGTCGCGCCGCTTCCGGATACCACTGGTCCCAACAAATCAGCACGCCGATTTTTCCAAATTGCGTATCCCAGACCGGCCAGCCGGAGTCGCCAGGGGTGAAGTAGAATTTTTCCTCAAATCCCGGGTCCTGCGGAATATGGGATTTGCGATAAAGGCCGAGCAACGATCCGTCGGCGTCGTGAACACTCGCGGTATTGTGGTAAAGTCCCGGCCCACGATGCTCAAAAAGCGATGAAACGAGCACGATCCCTAATTCGCCCGCGATCTTTCCCAGTCGGTCCGTCACCGGTCCCGGTAGCGGATCGGCGAGGTCAAAACGTTCCGTATCCTCAACGGTGCAAAAATAGGGAGTGAGAAAAAGTTCCTGCGTTACGACGATCTGAGCGCCGTTCGCAGCGGCCTCGCGCATGAGTTTTTCGTGATGATCAAAAGACTCCGCCTTGCTGGCGAAGGTCCGTGATTGAAGAAGTGCGAGACGAGGCATGACGGAGATTTAAGACCGGTCGCTCAAGAATCAAGGAAGATGCGGAGGCGGTTTGGTGAAGTGGTCCGAGGTTTTTTTGGCAACTTTTAACAAACTTGGCTTGATTCTCAGGGGTAGGGGGCTAAAACCGCGCCCCTTCATGTCCGAAGCCTCACCAACTCTCAAGATCGCGATTCCGAAAGGAAGCCTTCAAGAGCCGACGATTGAACTCCTGGCGAAAGCCGGCTACGAGGTCTATGCGTCGTCGCGCGGTCTTCGCCCGTCGTCAAATGATGCCGAGCTGGATCTTTATTTGATCCGTGCTCAGGAAATCGGCCGTTACATTGGCCAAGGTTTTATCGATTGCGGCATCACCGGTTACGATTGGGCGTATGAAAACGGCGAAGAATTGGTCGATCTGGCCGAGCTTCCCTATTCCCGCGCCACCCCGCGCCCGACTCGTTGGGTGCTGGTCGTCCCTGAAGATTCACCGATTCAGAAACCGGAAGACCTCGAAGGAAAACGCATCGCGACCGAAGGGGTCGGCATCACCCAGCGCTATCTCAAAGAGCGCGGCATCAATGCTGAAGTCGAATTCTCTTGGGGTGCGACGGAGGTCAAGGTCCCTGATTTGGTCGATGCGATCGTTGATATCACGGAAACCGGTTCGTCCCTTAAAGCCAATCACCTGCGCATCGTCGATACGTTGTTGGTTTCGTTCCCGCACTTTTACGCCAGCCCTGCGGCCATGCTTGATCCTTGGAAAAAGGAGAAAATGGAACGCATCACCCTGTTGCTCAAAGCAGCGCTCGGTGCACGCGGAAAAGTCGGACTGAAAATGAATTTACCTCAAGACCGGTTGAAGGAGCTTCTTACGAAACTTCCTTCGCTTCGTCGCCCGACCGTCTCGCAACTTGCGGAAGACGGATGGGTTGCTGTTGAGACAGTGATTGACGAAGTGGTCGTCAGAGACATCATCCCCGAGCTGAAACTTCTTGGGGCGGAAGGCATTATTGAGTATCCGCTCAATAAAATCGTTCCATAACCCCTTTCATCGCAAACCAACCCCGAACGCAAACGCCATGGGCTCCATCAAGAAACGCCGTAAGACCAAGATCAACAAGCACAAGCGCAAAAAGCGCATGAAGCAGAACCGCCACAAAAAGCGTCTCCGCTACAAGTCCTAGTCTCTAGGAAACGTGATTTGTTAATGAGCCAGAGTTCCGGATTTCCCGGTTCTCTGGCTTGTTGTTTTTAAATCCGCGCTATTATCGATCATGAGTTTACAGGTGGTGGTCGACTTTCAAGTCGTGGATGAGTCCGCGGATTGGATCGTCGTTAACAAACCGGCTCCGCTCATCGTTCATCCGGCCAATAAAAAGCCCGAGCCGACCTTGCTGGGCGGGCTGGAAGTGTTACTCGCCTACGAGATGGAGAACGGCGCTTGCCCGGCGATCGTTACCCGTTTGGATCGGGAAACCAGTGGGCTGGTTTTAGTTGCGAAGCACACGGCCGCCGCACGGGAATTGGGGATGATCTTCGAACGTCGTGAAGCGAAAAAGCAATATCTGGCAGTGGTTTTAGGCTGGCCGGAAAAAGATGAATGGGAATGCGGCGAGCCGATCGCTCGCGCGGGTGAGCTGGGATTTTCCGAAATTTGGGTGAAACAAATCACGCACGAAGTCGGGAAAAAATGTTCGACGCGATTTCAGGTGGAAAGCCGGTTTGAGCGAGCGGAGGGGAAATTTGCGCTCGTGCGTTGTTTTCCCGAAACCGGTCGGATGCACCAGATTCGCGTTCATTTGGCGCACGGCGGCCACCCCATTGTCGGGGATAAACTTTATTCCGGAACGGGCGCGGAATATATCGAATGGATGGAAACCGGCTGGACGGCAGCGTTGGGAAATCGGCTGTTTTTGCCGCGTCACGCACTGCACGCGGCGGTGCTGGAAGTTCCGTGGGGTGGGGGATGGATCAAGTGGGAGGCGGAACTTTCACCGGATTTGAACGATTTTATCGCAGGGAGGAACGTCCAGGAAACGCCGGGGATTGTCATCTGGAGTAGGCACGACTAGGGTGGAGAATGGTTTCGCTGGCAGAGCTTACGACATTTCTCGATGGAGGATTAAAAACTTCATCGATCAAGGACTATCCCGGTGCGGTGAACGGTTTGCAGCTTGCAAATGAAGGAAAAGTCGAACGCGTGATCGCGGCGGTGGACGCTTCGCTCTCAGTGGTGGAAGCGGCGGCTCAGGGCGGACCCGGACTTTTGCTGGTTCATCACGGAATGTTTTGGCAAGGCGCGCAACCGGTGACCGGGGCGATTTACCAAAAGCTCAAGGTCGCGATGGATGCGGGTTTGGCGATTTATTCTTCACATCTCCCGCTCGATATCCACCCGGAATGGGGGAACAATGTGCTGCTGGCAAATGCGATCGGCGTGACCGGTTTGCAGCCTTTTTTGGAATCAAAAGGCATGGCAATGGGGCTGCGCGGAGACTGGAAAGGTTCACGAGAAGAACTGCGGACCCAATTGGAAAAAGCGGTCGGCGGTCCGGTTCATGGATGTCCGGGAGGCGAAGAGCAGATTTCCACGGTGGGAATCGTTACCGGCGGAGCGGGCAGCGAAGTGGCGGCGGCGGCGGCGACCGGTGTTGACGCGTTTATCACCGGCGAAGGGCCTCACTGGAGCTTTCCGCTCGCCGAGGAATTGGGGCTGAATGTCTTCTACGCGGGCCACTACGCGACGGAAACTTTCGGGGTTAAAAAGTTGGCCGAAGTTTTGTCGGACCGGTTTGGGTTGCCGTGGGAATTTATCGATCGTCCGACCGGGTTATGATGGGAAAAATCGGGCCCGAATTTTTTCAACGAGACCCGGTGACTTGTGCCCGGGAATTGGTTGGCTGCTTATTTTGGTGGGGCGAGTGTGCGGGGAAAATCGTGGAGACGGAAGCCTACTCTGCGGAAGGTGACGAGGCATGCCACACGTTTTTCCGACCGAGCTCCCGCGATTTTGTCGAACGCCATCAAGCGGGAGACGCTTATGTCTATCTGAATTACGGCGTGCACTGGCTCTTTAATGTGTTGGTGAAAGGCGAAGAGGGGGCTGGATTTGTCTTGCTACGAGCGCTGGAACCGGTTGCGGGCCAGGCGAAAATGCGAGAACGCCGAGGAAATATTCCGGATCACGGCCTGTGTTCGGGCCCGGGAAAACTCACTCGCGCGTTGGGAATTCAAGGCGTGCACCACGGAACCAGTTTTCTTCATTCGGCCACTTGCGGAATCGAAGCCGGTGTGCCTGAAAACCTCTGTGAGGGTCCCCGAATCGGGATTTCGAAAGCGGCTGATCACCCATGGCGATTTGGAGAAAAATTTTCTCGCTCACTCAGTCGAAATTTTGCGTGACGAATTCCTAAAACCGGTCATTAATTCGCCCGCCGTAGGTGGCGAATTCGTCAATTCCTTGCAGTTGTGATCAATAGCGACATGTGAGGCGACAATTCGCCATAAATTTGATGAAAAAAGGGCTTGCCTGAATAGCCCAGTTCTAGTCTTATGGTTTCCGAAAGCGCGGGCATAGCTTAATGGTAAAGCCCTAGCCTTCCAAGCTAGCCACGCGGGTTCGATTCCCGCTGCCCGCTCCATCGAAAACTGTCAGACGAAGTTACCTATCATTCATCATGAAAAAAACCATCCACTTTGCTCTCGCGAGCGCTGCGTTGGGAGTCCTGCCGGTTTTCGCGGCAAGCGATTGCCAGAAGCTCGCTCTTTCAGTTCATCAATCTGTTGTCTCTGAGCGTTCCGATGTTCTTGAGATTGTTGAGGCTCAAGTGAAAGCCAATCCTGATTGCGCTTGCGAAGTGGTAAAAGCCGCCATCGAAGGATCGGTCGCTGATACGGCGAAAGTTGCTTCGATTGTCGAAGTTGCAGCTACCGCCGCTCCTGAACAAATGCGCCTCATCTCGCAGTGCGCTGTCGCAATTGCTCCTGATGCTCTTGCTGACGTGCAAGCGGTTCTTGCCAAGTTGGACCCGAATGCAGGCGAATCTGGCTACAGCGCCAAGAGTGCAAAAGGTGAAGTTGCGTCTGAAGCTGCTGCTGCCCCCACGGAACTTCCAAATCCTCTAGATTTTCCAGGTTCGAGTTCCAGTGATGCTGCTCTGCTGACCAATTCTCCTCCTGGTTCGCCAACTTTCGTGATCACTCCTGGAGGTCCAGGCGGCCCTGGCGGTCCGAGTGGACCTAGCGGCCCAAGTGGCCCCGGTGGTCCTCCAATCGTGAACCCCCCTACTACTCCTCCGGTTACTCCTCCAGCCGTTTCCGATGTCGATTGATTAGAAATCGAACTTCAAACCTCCTTCTGTGATCCAAAACCCTACTTGGCGGAGAAGAATAAGAGGCTGCCAGGCTAATTGATTCCCCCCTCAAATTACTTGTCTCCCACCTATAAAAGTCATCATGAAAAACCGTCTACCTATTAGTTTTGCTTCCCTTCTCCTCGCTGGGCACGCTGCAGGTGCAAGTCTCTATCAAATCGGGAATGATACCCAAGAATCACTTCCCTTGAAGTGGTCTGTGGGAGCTGATCTCACTTATGATGATAACGTCGTTCCCGGCGGCGCGGATGACGGAACGGATTCACTCAGCATCAATCCATACGTGGGACTTTCTTTCGTAAAGGTCACCCCGCAAACGACGGTTGATGTCTATGCGCGCTTGGGCCTCATCTACTATTTTGATGCGGAAGATTCGATGGACGACGTGAACACCCAGTCTCGTGTGGGTGTTAACATCACGCATCGATTCACAGAGCGCCTCCGGCTTTCCAGCCAAAATTTCCTTTCGTATGAACTTGAGCCGGATTACTCCCAAGGGGTCAGCTCAAGCCGCGCTCTCGGAGAATATTTTTACTGGCAGACGGACAATGCTCTTGGTTATCGCTGGACAGACCGCTTCGCCACTTACACCGGTTTCCAATTGACTGGTCTGACGTACGACGATGCAGAGAACGCAGATCGCTTTACATGGACTCTTTATAACCAGTTTCGTTATCAACTTGGACCACGGACAGTCGTAACATTGGACTACCGTTATAGCCAAACCGACGGGAATGGCCTAGCAAGTGATTCAACGGATCACTACATCCTGGCAGGTGTTGAGCAACGTTTCAGCCCTACGACCATTTTGGTTGCAAAAGCAGGTGCTCAAATTCGCGATGTTGATGGCGGGGACAATAACACTTCTCCGTTCTTCGAGCTGAGCGCGAATTCTCAGGTGAATGAGGCGTTCAGAGTCCGGGCATTTGCTCGATACAGCATGGAATCCTACGACTCCGTGCAATACATTGATGATAGCTATTACGATTTCAGTGAACGCCAAACTTTGCGCGTCGGCATCGCCGGAGACTATACGATTTCTAAGGTCCTAACCTTGTCGGGAGGTATTGACTATATTCCTAGTACATTCGATTCCGGAAACAAAGTGGGCGATGGCACTGGTCCAGACACCCAAGATGGTTTAGAGGAAGATGTTTTCAACGCATACATCTCTCTTGGTATCCGATTCACCGATACCATCAGTGGAAGCATTGGATATAACTACACCGACTCAAGTTCTGATTTTTCCGGACGTGATTACGATCGTAACCGCTTCAGCGTTGGAGTTCGGGCAGAATTCTGATTTTCAACATGATTTCTCGGTAAATATTATTTGACTGAGATCAAACTCCCGCAATGGTTGTCATTGCGGGAGTTTTCTCTTGAGGTGCGCCTGATCGGCCGTTTCTAAACTTAGTTCTCTCAAACATGCAACCAACATCCCCTCATCAAAGTGAAGCTGCTCTTCATGCGATTGATTACTGGCAAGTGATTAAAAATCGGTATGGTGTGATTTTACTTACCCTCCTGCTCGTTTTCATGACGGCTGCAGTCATCACCTACGTGATGCCTAAGAAGTACGAAAGCTATGCAACGATTGAGGTTAAGCCCCGGGGGCAGGATTTGGCCCCTCTGGGAGTTCAGATGTCGGAATCGAAAGGGGGGGGGCGCTCCACTCCACAATTTTTCAACACGGAGTTTGAAAAAATCAAAAGCCGAAATTCTTTATCGAAGGTTATTGATAATCTGGAGTTGGTGAATAAGTGGGGGATGGACAGGGAAAGGGTTCTTCAGACTCTCAAAAATATTGTAGATACTGAAAATATCCGGGGTACGGATCTTATTTCGATCAACGTACGTCATGTGAATAAAGAGGATGCGCGCGATGTTGCTGCCGAAGTTGCTCGTGCATACAAAGATTACCGCGAAGAAATCGAGAGTCGCGACGCCAATCGTTCGTTGGACGAGCTTAAAAAAGCGGTTCGTGAACAGGAAGATAAGGTCGAAGAGCGCCGCAAAGTTTTGTCCACGATCGTCCGCACGAAAGGTATTCTTTACACAGGGGAAGACTCATTCTTTCGCCAAAGTGGGCTGGATGAAAACCAGGGAGCCCAATCCGCTCTCGAGCGTTACAACGCTCTTGAACAAGAAAAAATGCAGTTGGCCAGTCAGATTGAGGGCCTTCTCAAATATACGAGTGATGAGTTGATCGTTTATGCTGCGGGCCTGGATCTTCCTGAGAACATCATTAAGTCTCTTCACCCTCAATATCTGGAGCTCAAAAGGCAGGTCGAAACTTTGAAAATCCAAGGTTTGGGCGATAAACATCCAACCATTTTATCAACTCTTCAGTTGATTGAAGCGATGAAACGTCAACTCGACGAAGGAGTTGTGGGGCTGCGTGCCACGCTTCAAGCGCAGCTCGATCTTGCAGAAGATCGGCTCGCGAAGGTGGAGGTTCTCAAGGATGATAAAAAAGACGATGCCATCAAACGAGGCTTGGACGCTCAAGACTACGTCGATGCCAAAAGAGATTTTGAAACAGATCAAGGACTGCTCCAATCGATGAAGCTCAAACTTATGGGCGAGCAGATCACCCAGAAGATGCCGGATGATGCTATCATCGTTCACGATGATCCAGTCATTGCTCAAAGCCCGGTCAGTCCTAACGTCACTCTCAACCTCGCTCTTGGCGCGGTGGTCGGTCTTGTATTTGGAGTAGGTATTGCTTTCTTCCTCGAGTATCTCGATACTTCGGTGAAGAGTTTGGAAGATGTGGAGAGGTATCTCCAAGTTCCCGTTCTTGCGGTGATTCCGAAAGACGTTGGCGTTCTGCATAAGCAAAGCGGAATGAGTCCAGATGCTGAGGCCTATCGGATTCTCCGTACCAACATTGAATTCAATCGGAAAAATCCTGAAGATAATTCGATCACGGTTGTTTCCGGTGGCGCTGGAGAAGGAAAGTCGACCACTTTGGTCAATTTGGCCTATATCTGTGCTCAGGGGGGCTATACCACGTTGATGATCGATGGTGACTTGCGTCGTCCAAGGCTCCATACATTCTTTGACATTAATAACTCTGTGGGTCTGACCAACTATTTGACCACAGAGTTGATGTTGGAAGACGTGATTCTTCAAACGCCGGTTGATAATCTTTATTTCATGCCTTCCGGAATTCTTCCCGCCGACGCTGCGGGTATTCTGAACTCCCGTCGGATGTCGGAACTCATTCAAGACGTCAAGCAGCGTTTCGACCTGGTTCTTGTCGATAGCCCTCCAATTTTGGGGGTCAGCGACGCATCCGTATTGGCTAGTGAGGTCGACCTGACCATGATCGTCGTCCAGCACCGGAAGCTTCCTCGGAATATGCTGGTTCGCGTCAAACAGGCCGTCGAAAATGTTGGTGGCCATGTGATCGGTGTCGTGTTGAACAATGTCGATGTTCGCAGCGATAGCCAGTATCAGTATTACACGAGCTACTATACCTATTACGCTCCTGCCGAATCCCAAGTTGGACCACCGATGAGCTCATCGGCTGAATCGATCAAGCCCCAGCCGATTTCGAAGGGAAGAGACACCGAGCTTTATTAATTCATTCCCATACCAATTCTAAAGTTATGAATCTAAAAGCAATCTGTACGGCCCTGTTGGCCTTCGCTTGTTTTGCGAGTCCAGTAATCGCTCAGTCATTGATCAAACCCGGTCGCGCGATTCAGGTGTCGATCAAAGGGGTTCCGCCCGACGAGCAGAGCAAAATCGACGGGATGTATCCGGTTTCCGAAAGTGGCATGATCAACATGCCGCACATCGGTTTGATGCGAGCTGCTGGAATGCGTGCCGAGGATTTAGCTGCGTCTATCCAGGCAACCTATCGGAGTCGCGAAATTTATCGTAACCCGACCATTCAGGTTTTCGGTTCTACGATTGAAACCATCGACAAGCAAGTGGTTCACCTAGGTGGTCAGGTTCGCCGTCCGGGCCAAGTGGAGTATACGCCTGGCCTCACCTTGTGGCAGGCGATTCAGGCTGCCGGTGGTTCTACTGAGTTTGGAAGCATGAAGCGAGTGAAACTGATTCGTGGTACTTCGCAGAAAACGTTCGACCTTACCCAGTCCCAGTTCATGCGCGTTCCGCTTGAGCAGAACGACGTGATTGATATCCCTCAGAAAAACTGGATTGGCCAGTAACTGAAGCCCAAAGCCGAGATCTGCAATGCGTTGGTTTCGCAAGGGTCTCCCGGTTTTTCTGTTTTATTTCTCTCTATGCATTTCGGAAGGAGCTCCTGAGGTTCCTTCCGAAATTTTTTTGCGTCTTGCGTCTGCGAACTTTCGCCAGCGGGAGATTGCCGAGACTGACTTGTTCAATTGGGTAAAAGCTCAGCCTCGATCACGACTGAAGGAAGTGATTCTTCAGTCCGAAATGAGCGAGGACCCGGAGATTCGGCTCCGGTGCCTTTCAGTCATCCGAGCGCTGGCGATGGAGGATTACCGAAATGAAGGAGAAGGTTATTTGGGGATTATGATGCGAGAGGAGTGGGTAGGAGAGCCGGCGGGGCCTCCCCGGTATGGCGTCAGAGTTACCAGCGTCGTTCCCAAAGGTGCTGCCGAACGTGGAAACCTCGCTGTCAGGGATCTGATCGTGGAGATCGAGGGGCAAGGCTGGACTGAACCGGGAGCCGCGGATCGTTTCACCCATCAAATTCGTCGGACAAAGCCCGGGACTCCCGTGACCTTGAAAATCATCCGCAACAAGGAGCCCCTCATTTTAAAGCTGATGCTTGACCGGAGGCCTCCAATTCAACCTAATCCGATGGGGAGGGGGCCATTCGATCTCGAAACCCAAGACCGGCTGGCGAAAGACGCATATTTTAAAAAGTGGCTGGATCGTCACCAAAAACAGAAGTAGCTTTTTTTGACATTTTTATCCGTCGACATCGCTTTAACCAGTGGCACGTTGCTGAAATATTCTGACTAATTTTTGATGTTATGATCCCATTCCGATTCCATAAAGCCGCTCTCGCTGCCGCTATGATCGCAACGTCCTCGTCGGCGTTTGCTCAGCAGGCTGACTTTAACGAGGTGGGTCGTCAGATGGCGATCATGTTGCAAAACAATCATTTCGCGAAATTACCGTTTAACGCCGAGCTGGGTCGGAGGTTCCTTGATGACTATATCAAAGATCTTGATTCTGGACGCCTTTATTTCACTCAGGAAGATGTCGACGGATTTCGTGTGAAATATGGAGATCAATTGAACGAGTTGCTCCTTCAGCGCAACAGCATGCAGGTGGCAAACGAGGTATACCGGGTCTTCGAGCAACGGGTGGAACAGCGTGTTGCTCAAACAGAACAGATTTTAAAAGAGGATCATTTCGACTTTGCCAAAAACGAATTTGTGGCAGCGAGTCGTAAAGACGCCGTTTGGCCAAAAAATGACAAAGAGGCTGCAGATTTGTGGAGACTCCAAATCAAGGAAGCGGTGCTCGCTGAAAATCTACGTCGCGAGATGCTCGCAAAAATGGCGAAGGAGCAGGGTAAGCCCGATCCCGGAGTAGATGATCGGGACCCAAAGGAAAAAATCTCTCTTCGATACAAGCGTTTCCTGACCAGTGTGAAAGATGTCGATGAAGAAGACATCGCCAATTATTTTTTGAGCTCGGTCGCTCGCGGCTGCGATCCTCATACCGACTACATGAGCTATCGTGAGATGAGCCGGTTTAAGGATGGAATGAAAAACGAGCTGGTTGGCATTGGAGCCTTGCTTCAAGCGGAGGAAGACGGCGCGACCAAAATCATGGGAATTGTTGTCGGCGGACCGGCCGATCGCGAAAGCACTCTCAAACTCAATGATCGCGTAGTCGCGGTTGATAGCCTGAACACTGGAAAGGCCGAGGACATGATCGACATCATGTTCATGAAAATCGACAAGGTCGTCGATTACATCCGCGGCAAAGAAGGTACCTCAGTTGCGCTGAAAATCGAGCCTGCGGGTGGCGCTCCTGGTGAGACGAAAATCGTGGTGATCGAGCGCGGTAAAGTTGAACTCAAGGATGAGCAAGCCAGTGGCGAAGTGATTGAGATGAAATCCGACCAAGGCGCGCCTCGGCGAATTGGGGTCATCACCCTGCCCTCGTTTTACGCAGACTTCGAAGAAGGAACGACGCGTTGCTCCGTGGATGTTGAAAGAATCCTTGGTCGACTGATCGAGGAAAAAATCGATGGGCTGATTCTTGATTTACGCAACAACGGCGGCGGGTCGTTGGAGGAAGTCCGTCGGATGACCGGTTTCTTCATCAATCGCGGACCAGTTGTTCAGGTGAAAAATCATCTTGGTCAGGTCCAAGTGAAGGAAGCTGAAAACGGCAAACCGATCTATGACGGACCGATGGTCGTGATGACGGACAAGAGCAGTGCTTCAGCTAGCGAGATTCTCGCGGGCGCGCTCCAAGATTACAATCGTGCGGTTATCGTCGGTGAGTCTTCGACCTTCGGAAAAGGAACCGTGCAGCAACCGATGGATATCGGCAGAATGCTTCCTCTTTTTGCCAACCGCAATCGCGCGGGCTACCTCAAGGTCACCATCCAGAAATTCTATCGGCCGTCGGGTTCCTCCACTCAGATGGACGGAGTGGTTCCGAATCTCGTGTTGCCTAGCCTGACCGATGCGCTGGAGATGGGTGAAGCGTATCTTAACAACGCCCTGCCTCATGATCGCATCCGGCCCGCAGCGGATTTTAAAGTGCTGGATGCAAATTCCCTCTTCGTCCCACGGTTAAAGGAGTTGAGTCAGGAGCGGGTGAAAGGAAATAAAGATTTCACCTACGTCATCGAGGACGTTCTCAAAGCGAAAGAGCGCATCAAACTGAACAAAATTTCGCTCAATAAGGCCGAGCGCCAAAAAGAACTCGCTGAAGCCGAAGCGCTTCAAGATGCTCGCAATGCCGAGCGTCGGGAGCGATTTGCGAAGATCGCGGAATCGGACAAAAAGTCTCTGAAGTTCTTTAAGCTGACTCTTGATGATCTTGATGCCGGTAATCCGATGCGTCCGTACGATCCTGCTGCCGAGAATGCCGATTACATGCGTCGCGCGAAGGATGAAGCCGCAGAATTGGACGACAGTCCTAAATGGCCAACAGGGTTGGATCCCGTCAAACGCGAGTCGTTGATGGTCGCCCGAGATTTGGTAGGACTTACGGAAAACGCCAAGATGGCAGGCGTGCTGAAGATGAATGGAGAAGTTCGGTAATGTCTGACATCGCTGCGAATCTTCAAAAGATCCGAGATCAGATTGAGCGTGCCTGTGAAATATCAGGTCGCTCACCCAATTCTGTCCAACTGATCGCCGTTTCTAAAACGTTTCCTGCCGAGGCGATTCGTGAAGCCGCAGAAGCGGGCCAGCTTGTTTTCGGAGAAAGCAAACTTCAGGAGGCCGAACCGAAGATGGAAGGTCTCCCATCAAAACTGCAGTGGCACTTCATCGGCAGAATCCAACGGAACAAAGTTCGGAAATTGCTTCCACTGTTCCCCTTTCTCCACGCGATCGATTCGTTTCGCTTAGCGGAATATACGTCCGTAATCGCCGAGGAACTCGGGCTGTTTCCTCAAGTTTTCCTTCAGGTAAACGTCGGAGGAGAGCTGTCAAAGGGCGGTTTCGAACCGACTGAGCTGGAAGCGGAAATGGAAAAGCTGCTGCTCCTAAAACGGTTGGAGATTCAAGGTCTGATGGCGATCCCTCCCGCAGGACCCGATGAAGAATCGGCTCGAAAATGGTTTATTGAATTGCGCGAGCTTCGTGACCGAATGGAGGAAAAATTCGGCGTTAAACTCCCCGGCTTGAGCATGGGAATGAGTGCGGATTTTCGGATCGCGATCGAAGAAGGTGCAACCCACGTCCGGGTAGGTTCGGCTATTTTCGGTGGGCGCCGATATCGGGTGGACGGCGAACTCGGATAAGCGATGATTCGGCCATGGCCGTCTTTCTCGAACAAGCAGTCGTTATTGGAAACGAACTTGCCCTTTCTTTCTCCGATGATGTGGAGGCGTATCTCGAATTATCGATGCTGCGTCGCGCGTGTCCCTGTGCGGGATGTCAGGGGGAACCGGACGCCTTGGGGCGGGTCGTCCGCCCCACTGTCGAGTATGGAGCGCGATCTTTTGAGCTGTTGAAATTCGAACAAATTGGCGGTTACGCGATTCAGCTGTTTTGGGCGGATGGGCATTCGTCCGGGATTTATAGTTATTCGTATTTGCTGCGCCTTTCGGGGCTGCCCGCGAACGGATGATCTTACCTATTTTAATCCGTGATATCTGTTGCTGATTCATTGTCCGGGATTTCGTTCATTCCAACGAAGGACGCCGCCGCATTAGCGGCTGCAGGGATTTTGGAAGTGGGTCAGCTTTTCGAATATTTGCCACGTCGCCATGAGGATCGAAGACGTTTTGATGCTTTTCCGAATCAGGCGACGGCGACCCCTGTTACGCTTCGAGGAATGGTTGTCGACGCAGCCCTCAAGCATTTTGGTCCCGGTCGGCGGTTCTATGAGGCGGTGGTGATGGATGGAACGGGCACGGTTTTCGGCTCAGGCAAAGTCACCTGCCGATGGTATAACATGCCCTTCATTCAAAAGCTGGTGGCCACCGGTCAGCAAATCATTATCTACGGAAAGGTTAAGGAATTGACAGGGAGATTGATCATCGATCATCCCGAATTCGAGATTGTGAAAGATGAGGAAGATGAGACTTCGATCCATATCGAACGGCTCGTCCCAATCTATAAAAACATTCCCGGGATCGCCCAACGACGTCTCAGAGAAATCATCTATCAGCTATTGCGGGAGATCCGCGATGAACGTCTAGCGCCCACTCATGAACTGGTTGCCGATTTCCCACGCAGCCGAGCCCTGCGTGAGGCGCATTTCCCCGAGTCGATCGAAAGCGCTTTCGCTTCCAGACGAAGATTGGCCTTGGACGAATTTTTCGCTCTGCAACTGAACGTCGTGTGGAAAAGAGCGAGATATCATGAGCGTGTCGGCCGTGTGCTTGGGAAACGGACAACCTCTCTCAAAAGATTTTATGAAAGTTTGCCCTTTGATTTGACCGGTGCGCAAAAACGTTCGATTCGCGAGATTCTTTCGGACATGCGCGAGCCTCGACCGATGAACCGGTTGTTGCAGGGGGACGTCGGTGCAGGGAAAACATTCGTGGCCATGGCAGCCATGTTGCTCGCCATTGATTCCGGGTGTCAGGCGGCATTGATGGCTCCGACACAAATTCTCGCCGAACAACATTATTTAACTTTTTGCCGCTGGTTAGGGCCTTTGGGAATCCGCATCGCGCTGCAGACAGGCAATCGGCAAGATCGCAATCATTTGCCGCTCGATGGCGCGCCGCAGATTATCATTGGAACGCACGCGTTGTTTTTTGATTCGGTCGCCTTTTCTGATTTGGGTTTTGTGGTGATCGATGAGCAGCACAAATTCGGAGTGGCTCAGCGTGCCGCGTTGATCGGGCAGGGGACGGTACCAGATGTTCTGGTGATGACGGCGACGCCGATTCCGAGAACGTTAACGATGACGATCTATGGCGACTTGGATGTTTCCCTTCTTGATGAAAAACCGCCGGGTCGGGGGAAAATCGTAACCGGTGTCCGCATCGCTGCAAAGCAGAGTGATGTCACGAAATTTGTCAAAAGTCAGCTCGCAGAAGGAAGGCAAGTGTATTTGGTTTATCCGCTGGTGGACGAGAGTGAAACTCTGAAAGTTGAAAGCGCCACCGAAGCTTTTGAGAAGTGGAAAAAGCGGCTGAGTTCTCATCACGTCGGGCTCATCCATGGAAAGCTAAGGCCCGAAGAAAAAGAGGAGGTCATGCGGCGATTCCGGGATGGTGAAATTTCGGCGCTGGTCGCAACGACGGTTATTGAGGTCGGGGTTGACGTTCCGAACGCGACGGTGATGATCCTCAATCACGCCGAACGATTTGGATTGGCGCAGATTCATCAGCTTCGTGGCCGGATCGGTCGCGGAGAGCACAAAGGTTATTGCGTGCTTCTAACCGATGGGAAAAACCCAGAGAGCTTGGAAAAACTGCGAGTCATGGAAAGGACCTCCGATGGTTTTGAGATTGCTGAAGCCGATCTGAGAATGCGCGGGCCGGGCGATGTTTTGGGGACGATGCAAAGTGGATTGTCGGATTTGAAATTCGCCGATTTTTTGGCCGATACCGCTTTGCTCCGGGAGGCTCGCGATTTGGCGGAAGCTGTATTAAAAGAAGATCCGCAGCTCGATGGAATACATCAAAAACTGCGGACCTTGATTACCGGGCAAACCTTGGGTTCACCTTCTCTGCCAAGTACGGCGTGAGCTTATTTTTCGATGATCTGATAGATAGGGCCGGTGTGGTCGATGATATAAAGTTCCCCGTCGTTATCCTCGGCAAAGGACGAGATTAGATTGATGCGGCCTCCTTCCGGCTGGAGGGCATCGGTGTGGTCGATAAAGCCGTCGGCCTCACCGGCATCTTGTTTGATCGACCAGATGCGAGGATTCTGATAATCCGCAAAGATATATCTTCCTTTTAGCTCTTTGATTTTTTCTCCGCGGTAGACATAGCCGCCCGTTACGGAAATGCCTTCGTTTTTTCCGCCGCCGTGTGGGTAGACATAAATCGGTTCGATCGCGTCTTTGGGTGCATCGCCGCCGACGTCTTTTGCTGGCGTCGCAATGTGGCCTTCACGCAATCTCCAGCCGTAGTTCGCGCCGTTGCCTTTGTCCTTGGGCATGAAATTAATTTCTTCCCAAAGTCCTTGGCCGACATCGGCCATCCAGAAATCACCCGTTTCGCGATCGAACGAATTCCGCCATGGATTGCGAACTCCATAGGCCCAAATTTCCGGTTTCCCTGCTTTGTTTCCGACAAATGGGTTGTCAGCGGGAACTTTGTAACCGGTTTCCGGAGATACATCGATCCGTAGGATTTTTCCCAGCAAGGAGTCGAGATCTTGCGCGCGTTGTTTCGGATCATTGGCAGAACCGCCATCTCCATTGGCGATGTAAAGATAGCCGTCTGGACCGAATGCGATCCACCCGCCGTTATGATTGCGGAAATCCTGTTGGTATTTCAAAAGCACCTCGGCCGATTTGGGATCGGTGGTTTTTTGGTCTTTCGAGATGAAGCGCACGATCCGGGTGTGCTGATCCTTGTCGGTGAGATTTACATAATAGCGACCGGTCGTGGCAAAGTCGGCAGCGAACGCGAGGCCGAGCAGTCCCTCTTCGTTGCCCTCCCGGCTGACTTCCGATTTGATTTCAAGAAATGGCTCCTTTTCGCGTTCGCCGGTTGCTTGATCGACAATCCAGACCGTGCCCGCTTGCTCCATCACCCAGAGTTTTCCATCGATCCCTTTCGGCACTCCGGCCCAAATGGGTCTCTCAAATCCGGTCGCGACTTGTTTGGTCGCGATTTCCGCATGGACGGTGAGGCAAGAGGCGAAAAAGAGGGCGAAAAGTGCGGGTTTCGGGTGCATTGGCGCCAAAACTAGCAGACTTTGCCTCCCGCACAACCGGTTTTCGAAGCGGATCCCTTGAAAATACAGGGAATTGTCTTCGTTTGGTCTTGCCAAGCGACGCCGGATTCGTAGTTTCGGCGTCCGTTTTTCTTTATGTCGGCACACGGTTGGAGCCCCGGTGTGTGTCGATTTTACTTTCGGGGCGATGTCAGAGGAAAACGAACCAACAACCAAACCACAAACCAATCCATATGGCTTACGCAACTGCGGAACCCACTAACCAAGAGCTGAACGACCTCATCGATTCCAAGTTTCGCGAATTCCGCGAAGGATCGATTGTGAAAGGCACGATTCTCGAAATCCGCCCACAAGTCGTTCTCGTTGATATCGGCTACAAGTCCGAAGGCGCGATTTCGGTCAGCGAATTCGAAGACGAAGAAATCGAAGTCGGCGACGAAATCGAAGTTCTCCTCGAGAAGCTCGAAAATGATGAGGGCATGGTCGTCCTTTCCAAGGAAAAGGCCGCTCACAAACAGAACTGGGAAAAAATCGTCAAAGTCTTCCAAGATGGCGGTCTCGTTCGCGGCAAAGTCAAGTCGGTCGTCAAAGGCGGACTCACGGTCAACGTCGGCGTCGAAGCATTCCTTCCCGGCTCCCAAGTGGACATCATTCCACCAAAAGATCTCAACGAATACGTGGGCAACGTCTACGAATTCAAAATCGTCAAGGTCAACGACGAGCGGAAGAACATCGTTCTTTCCCGCCGCGAAGTCATCGAAGCCGAGCGCTCCGAGCTTCGCCAACGTTTCCTTCAGACCGTCAAGGTCGGCGACAAGGTTACCGGTGCGATCAAGAACATCACGGATTTCGGCGCATTCGTCGATCTCCAAGGCATGGACGGCCTTCTCCACATCACCGACATGTCGTGGGGTCGCATCAACCATCCTTCCGAATTGCTTCACATCGGTCAGTCCGTGGATGTCGTCATCCTGGATGTCGACCGTGAGAAAGAGCGCGTCTCGCTCGGCCTCAAGCAAATGTCCGACAACCCATGGGAAGACATCGAGCGGAAATACCCGATCGGTCACAACGTCAAGGGTCGTGTCACCAAGCTTCTTCCTTACGGTGCATTCGTCGAAATCGAGCGCGGCGTCGAAGGTCTTGTCCACGTTTCCGAGCTCAGCTGGGTCAAGCGCATCACTCGTCCGAGCGATGTTCTCGAAATCGGCCAGGAAATCTCGGCCGTCGTTCTCGGCATCAGCATCGAGGAGCAAAAAATCTCCCTCGGTGTCCGCCAGCTCGACTCGAATCCATGGGACGAAATCGAACTCCGCTACCCGGTTGGTGCGACCATCAAGGGCCCGGTTCGCAACCTCACCGCTTACGGTGCGTTTGTGGAACTCGAAGAAGGCATCGATGGTATGATCCACGTCTCGGACATGTCCTGGACTCGCAAGATCAACCACCCATCCGAAGTTCTCAAAAAGAACGACGAAGTGGAAGCCATCGTCCTCGCGATCGACAAGGCAAACCAACGCGTTTCCCTCGGCATCAAGCAAACCGAAGACGATCCATGGAGCCTCATCGACAGCCGCTTCAAAGTGGGCGATCTGGTCAAAGGCACCGTTGCGAAGATCGCTTCGTTCGGCGCGTTTGTCTCGCTCGACGGTGACATCGACGGCCTCATCCACATTTCGCAACTCAGCGAAGACCACGTGGAGAAGGTCAAAGACATCATCAAGGTCGGCGAAGAAATCGAAGCCCGCGTGATCAAGGTCGACAAAGTCGAGCGCCGCATCGGTCTCTCGATCAAGGCCGTTGGTTACACCGACGAGCAGCTCAAGAAAGAAAGCGCCAGCTTCGAAAGCCTCCGTCCGTCTTCCGAGATGGTGGGCCTCGAGCAAGCTTTCAACCTTGCAGCCGCCGCTTCCGAAGACTGGAGCCCAGGCCAAGAGGACTAAGACTCAGCCGTTCGGTTCTAACAGATCGAATATTCAAAAAAGCCGACCGGTTTCAAGCCG
>DBTN01000005.1:0-2163 GCA_002307065.1 Akkermansiaceae bacterium UBA1315
ACCAGCGATCTGGAAAAACGCATACAAACTTTCCCGGAAACGTTCAATCCTTTTTTATTCGGAAAAGGGGAGCACACGCGAGTGACAGGGGAACTCCAAATTCAGATGAAGCTTGTGCCCCGCCTTTCTTTGGCAACGGCTGTGAATCAGCTCGGAGATTTTTCAGGACTTAGGTGAACCGCGAACCGATCTGATCCCAGAGCGACGCAGATGACACGCGAGGGCGCGTGCGCTCTCTACAAAACCACCCCAACTTTAACCCAACCCTTTACAAGTTCGGAAATCCCTGCCACACCCCGTCCAATTTACCCGCCCTGCCGCGCGCCCAACTCACTCGATTCCCATGCCCAAAGACACCTCGATCCGGAAAATTCTCGTCATCGGCTCCGGCCCTATCGTTATCGGCCAAGGCTGCGAATTCGACTATTCGGGCGTTCAGGCTTGCAAGGCCCTGAAAGAAGAAGGCTACGAGGTCATCTTGGTAAACTCGAATCCGGCGACGATCATGACCGATCCGGAGTTTGCCCATCGGACTTACATTGAGCCAATTACACCGGAAGTCGTCGAAAAAATCATCATTCGTGAAAAACCGGACGCGCTTCTCCCAACGCTCGGCGGGCAGACGGCGTTGAACACCTCAATGTCGCTTTTCAAATCCGGCACGCTTGAAAAGCACGGTGTCAAAATGATCGGCGCGAACGCCGAAGCGATCGACAAAGGCGAAGACCGCCAGCTTTTCAAAGAGGCGATGATCAAAATCGGCCTCGATATGCCTCGCTCCGGAATCGCCCACACGATGGAAGAAGCCCGCAAAGTTGCGGAGGAAATCGGAACCTTCCCGCTGATCGTCCGGCCCGCTTTCACCCTCGGCGGCCAAGGCGGTGGCATTGCTTACAACCGCGAGGAATATGAGGAAATCATCACCCGCGGCCTCGATCTCTCTCCGGTCTCGGAAGTACTGATCGACGAATCGCTGCTCGGCTGGAAAGAATTTGAAATGGAGGTCATGCGTGACCGCGCCGACAACTGCGTGGTCATTTGCTCGATTGAAAACATCGACCCGATGGGCGTTCACACCGGCGATTCGATCACCGTAGCCCCGATCCAGACGCTGACGGACCGCGAGTATCAAATCATGCGTGACGCATCCTTCGCCGTGATCCGTGAGATCGGCGTGGAAACCGGCGGCTCGAACATCCAGTTCGCGACCGATCCGAAAACCGGCCGGATGATCGTCATCGAAATGAACCCGCGCGTTTCTCGGAGCTCGGCGCTCGCCTCGAAGGCAACCGGTTTCCCAATCGCAAAAATCGCCGCAAAACTCGCCGTCGGTTACACCCTCGATGAACTGCCAAATGACATCACTCGTGTCACGCCGGCGTCTTTCGAACCGACGATCGATTACGTCGTCACGAAAATCCCACGTTTCACGTTCGAAAAATTCCCAACCGCCAATCCGGTCCTCACGACTTCGATGAAATCGGTCGGCGAAGCGATGTCGATCGGTCGCACGTTTAAAGAAAGCATGCAGAAATGCCTGCGCTCGCTTGAAACCGGTCGCTGGGGCTTTGGTTTCGACAACAAGGATCCGCACAGCCCGACGAAAGACGAGATCACTCGTAAACTTCAGATTCCCAACGCCGAGCGTATTTTCTGGCTGCAAACCGCTTTCGTTAACGGCTGGACGCTGGAAGAAGTCCACGCCGCCACCGCCATCGATCCATGGTTCCTCGGCCACCTCAAACAGATCGCTGACGAGGGCGCCGAACTCGCCACCCTCGATCTGAAACGGGCGAAAAAACTCGGATTCTCGGACCGTCAGATCGCCAAAGCGCGCGCCGCTTCGCATTTGATCCACGACGTTTCGATCCACGGCGAAAAAGACCAACCTGCCGGTGCTCCGCCGCGGGCCGAGCCCGAACCGGCTGAAGTCGATGTCCCAACCGAGGACACGATCCGCGCCGAGCGCAAAGCGAAAGGCATCATTCCCACCTACCGGCTGGTCGATACCTGCGCCGCCGAATTCGAAGCCTACACCCCTTATTTCTACTCCACTTACGGCGACGAAAACGAAGCCCGCCAGTCGGACAAAAAGAAAATCATCATCCTCGGTGGCGGCCCGAACCGCATCGGCCAAGGAATCGAATTCGACTACTGCTGCGT
>DBTN01000005.1:2426-3060 GCA_002307065.1 Akkermansiaceae bacterium UBA1315
GCTGCGTCCACGCCGCCTTCGCCCTCAAGGAGCTCGGCTACGAGACCATCATGGTCAATTCGAACCCCGAAACGGTTTCCACCGACTACGATACCTCTGACAAACTTTTCTTCGAACCGCTCACGCTCGAAGACGTCCTCAACATCTGCGATCAGGAAAAGCCTCACGGCGTGATCGTCCAATTCGGCGGCCAAACCCCGCTCAACCTCGCTGCAGATCTCGAACGCCACGGCGTCCCAATCATCGGCACTTCACCCAAATCGATCGAACTCGCCGAGGACCGGAAATTTTTCTCCGCCCTGCTCGATAAGCTCCACCTCAAACAAGCGGAAGCCGGAACCGCGGTGAACGAAACCGAGGCGATCGCCATCGCCAACCGCATCGGCTACCCGGTTCTCGTCCGCCCTTCCTTCGTCCTCGGTGGCCGGGGCATGATGATCGTTTACAACGACACGGAACTTTCCCGCTACATGCGCGAGGCCGTGATCGCATCCCCCGAAAGACCGGTTCTCGTCGACCGGTTCCTGGACAACGCCACCGAAGTGGACGTCGATTGCATTTCCGACGGTGAAACTTCCGTCGTCGGCGCGATCATGCAGCACATCGAACAAGCCGGCATCCATTCCGGCGACTC
>DBTN01000023.1 GCA_002307065.1 Akkermansiaceae bacterium UBA1315
TGGATGGACCGCGCCATCCGCACCGCCCTCCGCGAAACCTTCCCCAAGTCCTCCCCTTCATCCGTCAAGTCTTCCCCCCATGACTCATGACCCATGACTTCTTCCCATTGACCAATGACCGCTGGCCAATGACCTATTCTCTCCCCAATAAAAAACATACGACATGAAACAAAAAACATCCCATGCCCCCGCAGGGAAATTCAAGCGATGGCTCATTGCCTCGCTGGTGATCGGCTCCGCCGCGGTGGCGAACGCGCAAGTCGCCGGAGATACGTATTCTTATTTCTATGGTGAAAACGTCCAAGGCAGCGGTTATGACTTTTTGCACAGCCTTGCGGACTCTGGCTACAACTCTTGGCAGTATCGTCACAACGATGGAGTGATCGATGATACTGGGGAAACGATGAGTGCTGCGAGTCCGAACTTTTTCGGGAAAAATCGAGTGAGCTCAGTATTCTCCCTCGGGAGTTTTGGAAATGATGTCGGAAGCGGTGTTGATGGGTCGATTGAGCAAATTACCTCCGTCACGTTGTGGTTGTATGTCGATTCGATTTCACCAAACGGTGCGACCAATACATTTACAATCTATACGGGTGAAAACTCGACAACGAATGCAGTTGGAAGTTTTACGGTCACTGAGCCAACCAGCGAAGGCACGTTCATTGGAATTGATATTCCGCTATCGGTTGCACTGTCTGGTTTTACGATAGGAAACGGCGATAATCAGACGCCCATCCAATTGCTTAATACCTATACCGAAACCACTAGCACGGCCATTTTTCGCCCAGGATTCTCGGTTACTACCGTGATGGTGATTCCAGAGCCTGCTGCCGCGTTGCTGTGCGTGATCGGCACCTCTGTTTTTCTGCGCCGTCGGCGCGCTTAATTAAATAGCATAAAAATAAACGACATAAATCCCCTTAAAGATGAAACTGAAATCCAATTATTATATGGCCGCCTTCGCGCTTGCGGCCCTCACGACACCTAAGCTTCATGCGGCTATCGTAAATGGCGGTGATGGCGTTGTTCTCGGTGGCACTGGAGAAATTTCCGAAACTCCGATTTTGACCTATCCCTCGGATTTTGGAGTGACGTGGCTCACCACTGGCGGTGGTCTTGCTCAATTTGTCGCGCCCGTCGGGCAGTTCACCGGTTATGACGACACCGGAGCAGAAATTGATCCGGTGGATTTGATTCCGTTGCGGACGACGAGTGTGACCATCATCGATCCTGATACCGGAGATGTTGCTTTGACCATTGATGAGGATTTCGAAGGTGTTGCGGGTCCAACGGGCCCAACCGGTCCGCAAGGAGAAAAAGGCGACACCGGTGAAACCGGTGCCACGGGCGCGACAGGAGCGACCGGTCCGCAGGGAGAAAAAGGTGACACGGGTGAAACCGGAGCGACGGGAGCCACCGGCGCAGCAGGTGCGGATGGAGTGATCCAGACGGCGAGCAATGGTCTGACGCTTTCAGGCACGGAGGTTCAATTGGGTGGAACGTTGACCGCTGCGACGACCGTTGCGCTGGGGAATAATGATCTAATTTTTTCCCAAGGAACTGGGAAGGTTGGGATCGGAGTCGCGAGCCCTGTCGCGAGACTCCATGTCGGGACAGCGACATCCATTGTTGATACCGGAACACGGACTTGGTTTGGTTACGGAGTAACGACTCTAATTCACGATACTCGGACGAACGAGGGCAACAATGCATCCATCATCGCTGATGGAAATATTTGGTGTAAAGGTGCATTTCATTCGATCACCGGAACCCTCACGACGTCGGACTCTCGGTTTAAGAAGGTGATTGGTGAATCGGATCATCAAAAAGATCTGGATTCGCTCAAGCGGATCAAAATTACCGATTATCAGATGGTTGATGGACGAACTCAGGGCTCGCGGCATTTCAAGAAAGTGATCGCGCAGCAAGTCGAGGAGGTCCTTCCCGATGCGGTGAGCAAACGAACCGATGTGGCTCCTGATATTTTCACGATGGCCAGCTCAGTGAAAAAAGTGGGAGATCAATATCAGATTGCACTTCCCAAGGCCCATGAACTGAAAGTGGGAGATAAGGTGCGTTTGTATGATGCGCGAGATCGCGAAATCAACACGGAGATCACCGCTGTCGAAGGCCAACAGTTTTCGGTATCGGCCGCGGAAGATCTGAGCGAAGGGGTTTTCGTCTATGGCCAGGAACATGACGACATCCGTGCGGTCGATTATGATGCGATCTCGATGCTAAATGTCAGTGCGACTCAGCAGCTATGCAAAGAAGTGGAAGCCCTTAAGGCCGAGAACTCCGAACTGAAGAAGATAGCCAGCGAGATGAAGGAACTCAAGGCCCTCGTTGCTGCTTTGGAAGGGAAGTCGAACGAAACGGTGACGGTTTCCTTGGTGAAATAATCATCCCTCCCTTGCTCCGCAGTCATCGCTCTCCCGTGGCTGCGGGGCGTTTTTTTGGTGACCGGTTTGTGTAAGAAAGTGCGATCTCGAATCTCCTTTCCTCGGCTCGACTTTTTATCTTACCCAACCAGGTGCCGCCGTCGAGAGTATCAATGACGCGGTGAGCTTGGTGATTTATTTCTTCGCCGTGGCGAGCGGGGTTGCGGCCACGGGATCGCCGTCGCGGAGCAGGGCGTTTGGGCTGAGGATGACTTCGCTGTTTTCGGGAATGCCGCTGAGGATTTCCACTTTCGGGCCGAGGGTGCGTCCGACTTGGACGGGGGTGAATTTCACTTTTTCGTTTTCGACCAAGGCAATTTGAGAAACGCCATTGCGGACGGCGACGGCATTGGACGGGACGAGTAAGGTCGATGAAATGGACGGGGCTTTGATTTTCGCGATTCCGGAAAGTCCGGCGGGCACGCTGAAGTCGGCGTTTGGCAGAAGGAGCTCGACGCGCATGGTTCCGGAGTCCGCTTCGATCAAGGAACTGGAGCGGCTGACTTTTGCGGGAAAGGTTTTTCCCGGAATGTCGGTGAAAAGGACTTCGGCTTCCTGGTCGTTTTGGATTTGCAGGGCGGTGGTGGGCGGGACGAACAGAACCATTCGGAGTTCGTTGAGGCGGGCGATGCTGAAAAGCCAAGATTCGGCATTGGTGGGATCGCCGTTGACGTAAGCGCCCCGATCGATTTTTCGGGCGGTGATCGTCCCGTCGAAAGGTGCGCGAATGGTGAGAAACCGGTCCATTTCCTCGAAGCCTTGCAGCTCGGCCTCGGCGGCCAACCGGTCGGCTTCAGCTGTTTTGGTCGTGGCGATGCGTTCGTCGAGGTCCTGTTGGGAAACGGCATCATTCGCGGTGAGCGATTCGGTGCGTTTTAAGAGAGCGGCGGCGAGTTCGGCGCGGGCGGTCATTTGAGCGACTTTGGCTTTTGCTCCGGCGATTTGGTGGGCGATTTCCGGGGCTTCGATCACGGCCAGGACGTCGCCGGATTTCACCCGGTCGCCGATGTCCACCTTGCATTCGCGGATGAGACCGGTGGCGCGGGAAAAAAGGCGGGCTTCTTGGGCGGGAGCGGTGCGGCCGATTGCGGTGAGTTCGGTGGTGCCTTTGGCTGTTTCGGCGTGAGCGCTGCGGACGGGTGTCGGTTCGGCGGCGTGGAGCGTGCTGGTCGTCACGAGGGCGAGCACGGTGGAGTGGAGGAGAAATTTCGAGTTCATAGCGAAGCGGGTGCGGAGACTAGGAGATGTCTTTGAGGGAGTCTTCCGGTGGTTTGGAATTGCGTTTCATCCAGGCGAAAACCGTGGGGACAAGGAACAGCGAGGCCAAGGTGCCGAACATCAGTCCGCCAATGACGGCGCGTCCGAGTGGAGCATTTTGTTCGCCACCTTCGCCGTGTCCGATCGCCATGGGCACGACGCCGAGGATCATGGCCAGCGCGGTCATCATGACGGGCCGGAGTCGAGTGGTTGCGGCGTCCATGGCGGCGGAAACTCCATCGATGCCGTCATTTGCCCACCGGTCGCGAGCGAAGCTGGTGACGAGCACGCTGTTTGCCGTCGAGACGCCGACGACCATGATGATGCCCATCAGTGCGGGGACGCTGAGAGGCGTGTTGGTGATAAACAGTCCGAAGGCTGCACCCGAGACCGCAACCGGTAAGCCGCTGATCGCGATGAAGGGCATCGACCAGGACTGGAAATTGACGACCATTACCAAGAACACGAGCACTGCGGAAAAGACCAAACCGCTGAGCAATTCGCTGTAGGCGGATTTCATGAGGGCGGCTTGGCCGGCGAGTTCGATGCGGTTCGAGGGTTTCAGCTTGGAGCGGAGGTCTTTGAGAATGACTTCGAGATCGTCTGCCACGGCACCGAGGTCGCGGTCTTGAATGTTGCCGACGACAGTGAACGTCGGCTGCAGCGTCGTCCGCGAGATGCTGGCCGGATTTTTCCTTTCGCTCAGCGTGGCGAAGGCGCCCAACAGGATAGGGGTGCTGGAACCGGCGGGGGTGATGGGGACATTGAGAAGCTGCTCGGCATTTTCCACGGTTTTCGGCGGAGCGATGATCTGCACTTCATAGGACGATCCATTCACCGGATCCGCCCAGAAACTGGACGAAACGCTGCCACCGGAACCGAGGAATGTGAGTAAGGAGGAAACGGCGTCCTGATGGGTCAGTCCGAGTTGGGCGGCCTTGGTCCGGTCGATGTTGAGATAGTATTCCGGCAATCCGAGGACTTCGCGGAGGTTCACGTCGACCGCGCCGGGGATTTTTCGAAACCGGTCGACCAATTGCTTGGCGAGCTCGAGGTTGCCTTTGACGTCGCGGCCGACGAATCGGACCTCAAAGGTGGTCGGCGAACCGGAGGCGAGCGTCTGGCTGGTGGCGTCGGCGGGGCGGAAAAACGACTGCACGTCCGGGAATTTTTCCTGAAGCATCGTGCGGACCTTTGCCATGTAATCGGCGGTAGGCGCGTGACCGTCGCCGAGCTGGACGAGGATTTCGCCATCGAACGAACCGACCGATGCGGTAGGAACCCAAGCCTGGTTGATCGAGGAAGGCGCGCCGATGTTTTCCGCGACGAAGAGCAGCTCTTCGGACGGGATGATGTTGCGGATTTCCCGATGGATTTCCGAAAAGATCCGGCCGGTATCCTCAATGCGACTGCCGGGCGGAGTCCGGACGAAGAGACTCATCAAACCGGCATCGGTGGTGGGGAAAAATTCGCGTTTCAACAGCTTCGCGGAAATGCCGCCGATGGCAAAAACCGCAAGCAGGATCAAGCAGACGACGATTTTGTTCGCGAGGAAGAATCGCAGCACTTTGCCTTGGAAATCCGCCAGCCGGTCAACCGCGCTTTCGACACGGTGATGGAGTTTCCGCAAGGGGCCGGGAGGTTTGGTTTTTTCCGCGACCACTTCCGATGGCAGCATCATCGAAGCCAAGGTGGGAACGACCGTCCGGGAAAGGATGTAGCTCGATATCATCGCGAAAATCACGGCGAGCGCGAGCGGCTTGAAGACGAAGGCCGCCGTGCCGGTGAGCAGGAAGATCGGCATGAAAACGATGCAGATGCCGAGCGTTGAAACGAATTCGGGAAACGCGACTTGGGCCGCGCCGTCGATGATCGCTTGTTGGACGGATTTCCCGAGCGAGATCTGGCGTTTGATGTTCTCGATTTCCACCAGCGCGTTATCGACCAGAATGCCGATCACCAGCGCGAGACCGCCGAGGGTCATCAGGTTGAAAGTCGCTCCCACCAGATTGAGTCCCATGATCGAGCACAACAGCGCGAGTGGGATGGACATCAGAACGATCAAGGTCGACCGCCATGAACCGAGGAAAATCATCACCACCAGGGCGACCAGCGATCCGACGAGCACGATTTCGTGAAGCACGGTGCTGACGGCGGCATTCACGAAGACCGATTGGTCGAAAATCGGCTCGATTTGTAGGCCTTCCGGCGCAGAGGCACGGATTTCCGGCATGCGTTCAAGGATTCCGTTGACGATGTCGACCGTTGAAGAACTGCCGAGTTTGAGGATGGAAACCATCACTGCATTCTGGCCGTTGAGCCGGGCGACGTTGGTGGAAAGTGCTTCACCGTCGCGGACATTGGCGACGTCGCGGAGGAAAATGACGCTGCCATCGACTTCCCGGAGCGGTAGATCAAGGAACGAGGCGATCGATTCCGGGCTGGCATTGATCGCGACCGGGAGCTCGCGATTGCCTTCGCGAAGCATGCCGGATGGCAAGGTCAGGTTTTGATTTCCCACGGCACGGTTGACATCGGCCGGGGAGAGACCGAAGGCGTTGAGCGCTTCAGGATTGAGATCGATGGTGACTTGGCGGGCGGCACCGCCATATGGAAGCGAAAGCCGCATCCCGGGAATACTCTGGATCTGGGCACGCAAGGCGAGGCGAGCGTAATCGTAAAGCTGCCCGTCGGTCATGGAATCGGAGGAAATGACGAGCTGCAGAATGGGTACGCTCGACGGGCTGGTTTGCACAATCAGCGGCGGCGTGGTGCCGGCGGGCATCCGGCGCAGAATCGTTTGCGAAACCGAGGTGCACTGGGAAAGGGCGAGCTCGATTTTGACATAGGGCTGGAATTTCAACTTCACCAGGCCGACGCCATTCGACGTTTCCGAGCGGACTTCCACCAGATCATCGACGTTGTTGAGGATGGCGATTTCTGAAAACGAAGTGATTTTCGCCGCCATTTCCTTGGCGTTGAGCCCCGGATAGGTCCAGACGAGCGTGACTTCCGGGCTTTTGACGGCAGGCAGAATGTCGGTGGACATTTTCCGCGCCGACATGATTCCAAAAAGCAGGATCAGAATCGCGAAGACTCCGACGGTGTAACGATAACGCAAAGCAAAACGGACGATCCACATATCAGAAAAGGCGATTTAAAAATGATCCAGACGAGCCGCCGGAACCGGTAACGGCAAACGATCGTTTCGTCACGTGCAGATCATAACGGTTCGGCTCTTAAATGACGCACGAACCGGTATGAATATTCCAAAATGATCGATCCTGGTCGAACTTTGTCGGGAATCGCCCGACGGGATCAGGAACTGCATCGTGCCATGTAAAGACGGTGGTGGCGGGAAATGAGTGAAATCAGTAGAGTGAAAGGTGGTGTCCCCCTTATCGATGAAGATCGTTTTGCTCTCTCTTTTGTCATGGGTAGTGACCGGTTTTGCGTCCGGGGCCGTAGCGACCGTTGCGAATTTTCAGTCACTTCCCGCCGGGCCGACCGAATATGAGCAATACTTGCTGGAGCTTCTCAATCGTGCCCGCGCTAATCCTGACGCCGAAGTCACACGAACGGGATTGTCCGATTTAAATGAAGGACCTCCGACGACGACGATCACGAATGCCGCGAAGCAGCCACTCGCATTTCATCAAACGTTGATCACCGTCGCCCGAGATCATGTGGCGTGGAGCTTAAATACCAATACCTTTTCCCATGATGAAGGGACGGCTCCGGACCCAAATACCGTAAATTGGACAGGCGACTCGCCGTTTGATCGAATGGCGTCCGCTGGTTACGCGGGTGGGGCGGCGGAAAATATGGGAGCCTCCTTTTCAAGCAGCCCCACGGCGTTCATTTCAACCACGGATGTAACCGAGGCGGCTGCAAGTCTGCATGATAACCTCTTTATAGATGTGACAACGACCGGTCGGGGGCATCGCATCAATATGATGGACGATGATTTCACCGAGGTGGGCATCGGATTTTTTACCGACAGTGACTACGCCCTCGGTGGGACGAACCTGGCACGAGCGAGCTTCGTAAACTACGATTTTGGAACGGTCGGCCAAATGATCCTGACGGGTGTGATCTATAACGATCTGGATGGAGACGCTTTTTACACGCCTGGAACCGGTGAGGCAATGGGAGGAGTCGTCGTGAACGCGTATCAAGACGGCGTTTTAGTGGGAACAACGACGGCTTGGGGGAGTGGCGGTTACTCTTTAGATGGATTGACCGCAGGAACCTACGACATCGAGTTCGTGAACGAAAATGGCGAAATCTCTGTGGGTCAGTCCGTTACGATCGATGCAGTCAACGTGAAGCTGGATGGAGTGGACCTGATCTTCATCCCAGAACCCTCGGTTTGTATCTTATATGCCCTTTCCGGATTGGGCATTTTGCGCCGCAGACGTGCATAAATCGCCAAATCAGGGTTCGAAATCCGCGCAAACGGCCTTTTCGGGGGGTAAAATTGTAAAAAGGGGGTTGGGAAAAGGGGGGATTTGGGCAGCGTCTGTTAGAAATGCGAAAAAAATGTGACGAAAAGATCACTTGTAATCAGTGAGTTGTGTTGGAGATTTGAAAAATCTGCAAAAAGTTAAT
>DBTN01000010.1:0-50302 GCA_002307065.1 Akkermansiaceae bacterium UBA1315
GGAACCGCCTATATCACGCCCGGTTAGCCCTGGGAGAACGGATATGTGGAGAGCTTCCATGCCAGCCCGCGGGCGGAGTTCCTTGACCGCCAGTTATTTTACACCATGAAAGAAGTCACTGTCATGATGGAGGACTGGCGAAATCATTACAACTACGACCGCCCCCACGGCAGCCTAGCAAACCGCCCGCCGGTCATCAAAACGAAGATTGCAAATTCACCCCAAACAAAGAAAACCATCCTGCAGAACTCTCATTGAATCCTGTCCTCCGACAGGGGCTCCATCAGGGAGATCTTTCTCTTAAGCACCGCTACGTGAATAGAACCTATTCAAATATCTCAAATTAATGTCCCCTTCTTTTTATTTCCTTGGTGTCCGGTTCTGGAACGGAAGATCTGATGATTTGATCCGCGAAATGGATCGTGCGGGTGGTATGTTGGCGGTTCCTTCGGCTCCTTCTTTGGCTCAGATGTCGGAGGATGTTTTGTTGGAAAAGGCTTATCAGTCTGCGGATTGGTCCGTGATGGACGGTGGTTATGTGGCACTCGTTCTTCGTCTTTTGGGGAAAAGTGTGGTGCGAATTTCCGGGTTGCAGTTGATTGAGAAATTGGTTGCTGCGGCGGAGGACTCCCCTATCCCGTTCCGCGCGCGGAAGGTATTGTGGGTCGTCCCAAGTGAGGCGGAAAAAGAGCGGATCGCAAAATATCTCGCCGCCGAAGGGTTTGATGCGTCTTTGCAGGATTATTATCTCGCTCCGTTTTATCGCTCGGACAGCGAGTTTCAGGATAAGGTGCTGATTCAAAAAGCTGACGAATCCCGGCCGGATTGGATCATTCTGTGTTTGGGAGGCGGCAGGCAGGAAAAATTGGGATACTTCATTCGAACATCGAACGTTGAACGTCCAACATCGAACATTGAAGAAAGAGAAGGTGGAGAAGGAACATCGAACATCGAACATTCAACATCGGACGTTGAAGGTAAGAGAAAAAACGGGCCGGTGATTCTTTGTACGGGAGCGGCGATTGCATTTTTTACGGGCGGCCAAGCAAAGATTCCTACTTGGGCGGACCGGTTGTATCTCGGTTGGTTTTTAAGAATCATGGAAAATCCGGGATCGTTTATTCCGCGGTATTTTAAAGCCGCGTGGCACTTTCCGATCGCGATGTGGAGATATCGGGGCAAATGGTTTGTGAAACCGGTGAGCCACGATGGGCATTGAGGATATTGCGGATGACCAGCCTTTCTCAGTCGACTGGATGCCGATCCTTCTAAAATGAAGATTATCACCTTGGGTTTCGGCGCGGTATTGGTGATATTGGTATTATATCTCAGTTGGATTCCTAATCCTGCGATGGCCACCGTTCACTGGCTTCCTCGATGGCTCGGTCATTGGGCGGACGATTTTCCGCGATTCAGGACGGCCGTACCTTTTTTCGGATTGGGAGCTTTGGTGGGGATCGGCTTATTGATGACGGGTCGCAATCATCGTGACGGATGGATTGCATGGGCCGCCATGACCGGGCTAGTGATCGCGTGTGAGCTGGGTCAATTGTTCATGCCTCGCCGCGTTTGTGATCTGAACGATATCTTCTGGGGCAGTGCCGGAGCCGCTGCCGGACTAGGAATTGTTTTGTATGCGGCATCTCGAAAATCTCGTCCGCCCGTCACCGCTCCGCCGAGCGTCCCTAAGGAGCCTCCTTTGTAAATCGACGATGAGATTTTCCTTAACAAACCGGTAATCGGTCATATCCGCCCCACAAGATGGATGTCCCACTTTTACAACGACGTCCATTCTGGCACGCGAAGCGCTGTGGAGCGCTGGCACGCGAAGCGCTGTGGAGCGCACTTGAGAGATTACTTTAAAGTGGCGAACATCAATTCATCCAAACTATAGCTTGCCTCGTCGGTGGTTTTCATACTACCAAAGGCCAACAAATTCTGGTCCCCCCGTAAACTTGTCTTAGTGACACCGAATGATATCTGCGAGAGAAAAGGGACTGTTTCAGCTGTTGGTGGGATTTCAAATTTCCATCATTTTAGGGATTTATTTTATCTCAATGTGGTTGGTGCTGTGGGATCAAGCGATCCCCTACCAGGCCTATTTGAAATATGCCATTATTGTGGCCATCGCGCTGGTGCTTGAGGCGACGTCGCGGCCGGGAGCTTTGCGACCGACTCCGGGACGGGTGAAACGATTGGCGTCTGCGGTTTCCCGGAGACAGTGGGTTTGGATGTTGGTGAGCATGACCGCCTTGATGGTATTCTCGCGGGACCAACGTCTTTCCCGGATGTTCTTGGCGGTGTTCGCGTCAGCCTCTCTGCTGGCGCTTTATTTTACCAACTGCCATTTGATTCGTCTCATCGGCGGGCTTGGGATGAAGTATTTCCGCTCTTGGAGACTTCGTACATTGGTGCTCGGTCCCCAGGATTGGTGCGAATCGATTCTACCGGAGATTAACGATCTGAATTCGATGTTGGAAGTGAAACGCATCGAACTGACCGATGGTGTTCGGAAGGCGGTGAAAGATTACACTTACCTGATCGAGCAGGAACCGATCGATTTGTTGGTGATGCCGGCGCGTCACTTGCCGGATGATGTGGTGATTCATCTTTTGCGCCAGGGCGATCGTTTGGGGTTCCGTTGCTGGTTGCCGTTGGAAATCACTCGGAGTTATGGTCGGCGCTTCAATCTCCAGCGAGCTGGGCGACTGGATGTGTTAAGTCCTCCGTTTGAGCCTTTGGAAAACACTTCGAACCAGTTTATCAAAAGGATCTTTGATCTTGGTTTCAGTGCCGCAGTTATTTTGACGGTGTTGCCTCCGCTGTGCTTGATGGTCTGGCTGATTCATCGGAGATATTCTCCGGGTCCACTCTTTTTCCGTCAGGATCGGGTGGGGAAAAACGGGATGACTTTTCGAGTGTTCAAATTCCGCACGCTGCATGCGAATAACGACCAAGAGGCCAAGCAGGTCACCAAAAGTGACAGTCGGGTTTTCAAGGGTGGTGCGCTGCTGAGAAAGTCCAGTTTGGATGAAATGCCGCAGTTCTTGAACGTCCTGTTAGGTGACATGAGCGTCGTCGGTCCGCGCCCGCACATGGAAGAACATGACTACAAGTTCCGAGAAATTTTCGAACGTTACGGGGTTCGCCGGTATGTGAAACCGGGCGTGACGGGATTGGCTCAAGTCAAAGGATTCCGGGGCGAAGTGAACCGTCCGCGCGACTTGCGCCACCGGGCACGTTTGGACAACTTTTATGTGACCCACTGGGATCCGGCTCTCGATCTGAGAATCATCGCCATGACCGGTATCAGTATGATCCGGCCGCCAAAAACGGCCTACTGAACAGAGATCCTTTCCATGGGGCGATTCGGAGATCGCCCTCCTTGTTTTACGAAAAAAGCCGGTGCCCGAAAGGACACCGGCTTTTCTGTTAGATTCACCGGTTTATCAACCGGTTAAAAATGCTTACTGAGCCGCAGGGGTGACTGGCTCGGTTTCAGGAGCGGGAGTTGGCTCCACGGCTGGGGCAGCAGGTTCTGCGTCAGGAGTGACTGCTTCTTTGACCTCACCAGCGGCTTCCTTGATCGCTTCACCCGTCGCCTCAGCGGCTTCTTCAGCTTTCGCAGCGGCTTTTTTCGCGGCTTCTGCGGAGGCATCGAGAGCTTCTTTCGAGGCTTCACCTGCCGAATCGAGAGCTTCAGCGGCTTTTTCCTTTGCGACTTCAGCCTTTTCCGAAGCGGTTTCCGCAGCGGCCTTTGCGTCTTCTTTCAGCTCAGCGGCGATCTCTTTGCTGCCTTCAGCGATCTTGTCGGCACCGGATTGGATCTCGCTATTTTCACTCTTGTTGCAGGAAACGAAGAGCATTGGGATCGCGAAAGCGGTCATCAGAAATTTGTTTTTCATATCGTATCGTTCTGTATTGCGGGCAAAGTTGCTTTATGCAACGCCCGCCGGACTTGTAGACTCAAACGCAATTCGAGTCAAAGAAAGGTTTATCGTTCACCTTAGCCTTGCACCCGGGCTCCGCGAAGGCCATTGAAAGGCATGGACCGCTGGATGTTAATCGCCGCAACGCTGCTCGCCTCGATTGGCGCGGTGTGGGGCATTATTTCGGTGCACCGAGGAACCCGCAGCCCGTGGACCGTCGTGTGGATGGTCGCGACGTTTTTTTGCCAATTGGGTTTCCTTTCGATCCGTGGGGATCATCGGGGTGCTTGTCCCCTCACCGACCCGGGTGAAATCCGGGCGTTTCTCGCTTGGTCGCTCACCTTGTTTTATTTGCTGACCGGCCCGGCCTACCGCATATCGCTGCTGGGGGTTTTCACCGCGCCACTGGTCGTGCTTTTTCAGACGCTCGCGTTGTTGCCTGGGGCGCTGACGGCGAATCCCGCCCGTGTCGCCGCGACCAACGCCTGGGGAGAAACGCATTCGGCGACTTCGGTGCTTGCCTATGGAGCGCTGGCGCTGGCGGCGGTGGCAGGGGTGATGTTCCTCGTCCTCGACCGGCAGTTAAAAGAACACCACTTAAAAAGCGGACTCTTCCGAAATTTGCCACCGGTTCGTGAACTTCTCACCTCGTTGGAAAGATTGCTGTGGATTGGAACGTTATTGCTGACGATTGGGACCGTCGCCGGATTCATGATGCCTCGCGCCGGATTTTCCAGTCACTTGATCGCAGCACTGGTCGTTTGGATCGCATATCTGGTTTTGATTGGCATCAAACGAATCCGAGGAATGACCGGTCGGCGGTTTGCACTGTCTGCGGTCGCCTTATTTATCCTCTCGTTGATGGTATTCGCATTCGTCTGATGGAACTACTTTGTTTGGGATTGAATCACCGGACCGCCCCCGTTGAGGTGCGTGAGCGTTTCGCCGTGGGCACGGCGAAGCTGGGAGAAGCCGCGAGCGGACTGACGGCCTTGGCGGACGTTTCCGAGGCGGTGGTCGTTTCAACCTGCAACCGCACCGAGTTCTATCTGGCCGCTCCCAATGCCCGCGAGGCGCTGGAGCGACTGGAAATCCGTCTCGCGGAACGTGAGAATCTCGACTCGAGTGTGCATGACCATTTTTACCGGTTGGAAAAAAACGAGGCGGCGCGCCACCTTTGCCAAGTCGTCAGCGGTCTCGACTCGATGGTCCTGGGCGAAACCGAGATTTTCGGTCAGGTGAAACAATCCTACAAAGCCGCTCATGCCGAGGGAGCGACGGGTGGCATTCTGAACCGGTTGTTTCAAAAAGCTTTCAGTGTCGGCAAAAAAGTCCGCACCGAGACCTCGATCCAGGAAGGCTCCACTTCGATCGGAAACGTCGCGGTCGATCTCGCGGAGAAAATTTTCGGTCACCTGAAGGACAGCGAAGTCATGATTCTCGGTGCGGGCGAAATGAGTCGCATCACCGCGCAGAGTCTCGTTTCCCGAGGAGCCCGCTCGATTTTCGTGACAAACCGGTCGTATGACCGCGCGGTCGAACTGGCGAACGACATGGGCGGCAGCGCGGTAAAATTCGATGAATGGCAAAGCGTTCTCGAACGCGTCGACGTCGTGATTTCATCGACTGGTGCACCGCATTCGATCATCCACCGTTCGGATGTCGAAAAGGTCCGCCGAGCGAGAAAATTCCGGCCGCTTTTCTTTATCGATATCGCCGTGCCGCGCGACATCGATCCGGCGGTGGGAGAAATCGAAGAAGTTTACCTTTACGATATCGACACGCTCGAACAATTGGCCGAAGAAGCCCGGACGCGCCGCCAACGCCAGATCGAAGACTGCGAGCGGATCATCGACAGCGAACTGCTAAAACTGAATCTTCCCGGAACCAGATGAGCGAACTTTCCCAAACCACCCCACTCGTCGTCGGTACGCGAGGCAGCGAACTCGCGCTGGCTCAAGCGACCACCACCGAAGCGTTGCTTGCCGAAAAATTTCCCACGTTCTCGATTTCCCGTCAGGTGATCAAAACGACCGGTGACCGCCGTACGGACGTCGCGTTGAAAGATGTGGCGAAATCCGAAGGGGTTTTTGACAAAGGAGTCTTCATCAAGGAAATCGAAGACGCCCTCGCCGCCGGGGAGATCGACCTCGCAGTGCATAGTTTAAAAGATATGCCGACGGTTCTTGATGACCGGTTTGTGCTCGCCGCCGTATTGGAACGTGCGCCGGTTCGCGACGCGTTGATTCTCCGTGAGCCTGGAAATCTCGACAGTCTCCCGCCTTTCGCCAAAATCGGCACCAGCAGTGTGCGACGTGCGAAACAAGTCCAGTGGTTGCGCTCCGATCTGAAAGTGTTGGATCTGCGTGGAAACGTCCCGACACGCCTGCGCAAGCTCGCGGAGGAAAACACCTACGACGCCATCTTGCTCGCAGAAGCCGGACTTGTCCGCTTGGGATATCTTCCGGAAAAACCCGCAGCGCCCGGTCCGGAACCGGTCATCGGCATGCGCGGCCTGTATGCCGTCCGTCTGGACGAAAGCTATTTTTTCCCCGCCGCCGGACAAGGGGCAATCGGCCTCGAAGTTCGCAAGGGAGATGCTCCCAGCCGGGTTTATTGCGAAAGCATCGGCCATTCCGAGACCTGGCAACGTGTCACTGCCGAACGTGAATTTCTCCGTCTGTTAGATGGTGGCTGCAACACACCGGTCGCCGTTTATTCGGTCCTGAAAGACGGCGAACTTTCCCTCCACGCACGGGTTTTCCCCGATGCGGGCGGCACGCCGAAGACCGGTGAAGCGACCGGTCCCGCAAACCATCCCCTTTCCATCGCACTCGCACTTTTCAACTCCCTTTCATGAGCAAATCTGGCACTTGTTATCTCGTCGGCGCCGGTCCCGGCGATCTTGGTCTCGTCACCCTTCGCGCGAAGGAATGCATCGAGTTCGCCGATGTCTTGGTCTACGATGCCCTTAGTAGTCCGGCACTCTTGGGCTGGACAAAAGCCGGTTGCGAAAAAATCTACGTTGGCAAGCGCGCGAAAGATCACGCGGTTCCACAAGATCAAATCAACGACATCATTGTCGAAAAAACCAAAGCCGGTAAAAATGTCGTCCGTCTCAAAGGCGGCGACCCAATGATCTTCGGTCGCGGCGGCGAAGAAGCGGCGGAGCTTGCCGCGGCAGGTGTCGCTTTCGAAATCGTCCCTGGCATCAGCTCGGCCATCGCCGGCCCCGCCTACGCGGGCATCCCGGTCACCCACCGCGATCACAACACGCAGCTCACGATTTTCACCGGTCATGAAGATCCGACCAAAGGATTCAGCTCGGTCGATTACGCGCAACTCGCGAAAGCACCCGGCACGAAAGTTTTCCTGATGGGCGTCGCCCGGCTTCGCGAGATCACCCGGTCATTCATCGAGCATGGTGCCGATCCAAAAACGCCAATCGCCCTCACCCGCTGGGCGACTACCGGTTCGCAATCGACCATCGAAGGCACTCTCACCGACATCGCCGACATCGCCGATCGTGTGAACTTCACCTCACCCGCTGTCGCGGTCATCGGCAACGTCGTGAAAGAGCGCAAAAAAATCAACTGGTTCGAAAAACGCCCGTTGTTCGGCAAACGCATCGTTGTCACCCGCACTCGCGAACAAGCGGGAGAGCTCAGCAAAGCGCTCGGTGATCTCGGTGCCGATGTGATCGAGTTGCCGACCATTCGCATCGAAGGACCGGAAGACCGGTTGGGCTTCGCCGAAATGGTGACCCACGCCCACGAATACGACTGGCTCGTTTTCACCAGCCCGAACGGAGTCGAACGTTTCTTCGACGCGTTCTTCGCCACCTTTGGCGACGCCCGCAGTTTGGGAAACCCGCGCATCGCGGCGATCGGAAACGGCACCGCTCAGAAAATCCGGGAATACCGATTCGCCGTGGATTTGATCCCGGAACGTTTTGTCGCCGAAGGATTGATCGACGCGTTCAAAAAGGAAGATATTGAAAACCTCACGATGCTCTGGGTGAAAGCAGCGGAAACCCGCGACGTCATCGGCGAGGGATTGGTTGCTCTCGGCGCGATCGTCGACGAATGCATCGCCTATCGCACCGTCGCGGAAACCGAAGATCCGACCGGTGCCCGCGCTCGTCTGGAAACGGAAGGTGCTGATTTGATCACGTTCACCTCAAGCTCAACGGTCGATCATTTTTTTGCTCTCGGAATCGATTGGCCGGAAGATTGCGCCGCTGGCAGCATCGGGCCAATCACCAGCGAAACCCTCCGCAGCAAAGGTCTGAAACCCGCTTTTGAGGCATCAAAGCATGATATCCCCGGATTGACCGCCGCGATCGTTCAGTATTTCAAGCGAAAGGGTTGATCTCCATCCATGGAATCGGACCGGATGGCGGATGACGGAAAACTTTCGCCACCCACCCGGTTCGGGATCGATTCCCCTCAAGGCTTCGGCTTCTGCACATGGATCAACGTGCCTTTTTTGCTGGCTGTTAGAATATCAACGAAGTGGTCGCCGTTGACATCGCCGATCGAAACCTGGGTGCCCACGCCGGAATCTTGATGGATGATTTCCGGGCTGAAAGTGACCACGTTTCCTTCCTTTCCGACCTTGATCCAGAACAGTAAGGCCGGGTCGTCCACGCCTGGATCTCCCTTGCCATCGGGCCGTGGCGGATGCGCCCACCAACGTTTCCCTGTTACGATATCTTTCACTCCGTCGCCATCGATATCGACGACATCGATCGCGTGAAGCTGGCTGACATTCCATCCGCCCTTTGCGGCTTCAGGAGATTTTGCGAAAATTTCGTGTTCTTTCCAAGTGATCCCACCGTCCGGGTCGGCGGTATTTTCAAACCACGACAAGCCATAGGCATGAGGATCCGCCACGCTCAAAACGTCCGGCCGGCCATCTTCGTTAAAATCGTGAACGAGGATCTGCGCACCACCTCTCGGAAAAAAGGGAATCGGATGAAGCTCCCAAAAGCCGTCCAGTTTACCGGTATTTTTCCACCAGCCGCGCCGATCCAAGAGGTCCGGTTTTCCGTCGTTGTCCACGTCTCCCACGCCCAGGCCATGCGTGAATGTCTGAACCGAATCCGAAGGTGGCGTTACCGGATGGAATTCCCACGGTTTTGTCGGATCCTCACCGGGCCGCGCGTAGCCGATGGATCCTTTCGACGCGCATACGATCTCCGGTTTCCCATCGCCCGTGAGGTCCGTCCACGCGGGCGATTCTCCGTCGATCCCGCTCATGATAAAATGTTTGGTCCACCGGCCGACTCCGCCTTTTGGGTTTTCCAGCCACCATCCGTCCTTCCCCGGCCATCCATATAACAACACATCTTTCCAACCGTCTCCGTTCAGATCGTGCGCGAACATGAAGAACACTTCCGAGTAACCCTGCGGTTCATAAGCCGTCACCTCATACAATTCATGCCGTACTTCAAAATCCGGACCGGCATACCAGTAAGGTCCGGAAATAAGATCCACGTGCCCGTCATGGTTCAGATCGCCGATTGCTCCTCCTTCGGAAAAAAACCGCGCCTCCAGCTTTTTCGTCTCCCATTCCACCGTCTGTTCCGCGGCGCTGAATGCGGCGGTACCAATGCCTATCGCCATCAAAAAGGTGGGAATCCAGGAAAGTTTCATCATCGGTTTGCGCTCTGACGTTTGGCAAAGGAAGAGGCGGGTCACAACCTCGGTGGCATCTCCTTTCGTTTTTCGCGATTTTTCAAGAACGAAGCGTTGACCGATTTTCGATTTCCGACTTGCGAAGAACGATGGACTCTGATTCCTTCCGCTCCGGCAACCCGCCGCTGTAGCTCAGGGGTAGAGCAGCTCATTCGTAATGAGCAGGTCGCCGGTTCAAATCCGGCCAGCGGCTCCAGCCATCGACTTCAAACGACGCCTCGTCGCATTGCAGTCGGGATGATGCATTCCCTTTACAAGCGTTCGATCTTCGTGAAGTTAGAGAAGTGAACTTCTTCCGTATCACTTTTTTCGCCTTTTTCGGCGGCCTGATTGGGATGATATTGGCTCTGGAATCTTGTGCCCCCGCTTCCCGTGACCCACTGCCTGCGACTGACACGAATCCGGTCGCCACATCCTCAGATGGCGGTTTGGCAGGGCAAATACACGACGAGGTCAACGCCTACCGCAGGTCGAAAGGTAAAGCCGAACTTCAGCGGCATCCGGGCCTGGACAAACTGGCCCGGCAGCACAGCGAATACCTCCTCCGGAATCGCGGCAAATTTGGATTATACGGAAAACTGGTCAGTCACGATGGCTTTGAAGGGCGCACTCTTATCGCCCGGCACCAATACAATATGAGCGCTGTCGGTGAAAATGTCGCCGCTGGGGCGTTCCGCGGTGCAAGCGCGGCCGCAGGTCTGGTAGCGGTGTGGAAAGGCTCCAAACACCACGAGGTCAACATGCGTGACGGCTGGACGTACACGGGTGTGGGAGTCGCACGTGATAAGGATGGCATGCTTTTCGCCACCCAACTTTTTGCTTCTCCGCAATCGCCCTCTGTGGCACCTCGTGGGAGAACTTTTCACTTTTGACCCATCATGCCCAATCTCTCCTTGGAAAACGCACTTCGCCGCCAAGGAAAAGAATGGATTGCCGGGATTGACGAAGCTGGCCGTGGACCTCTCGCCGGACCGGTTTCGGCCGCGGCCGTGATTTTACCCAAAAGGTTTTCGTGCCGCGGATTGGACGATTCGAAGAAGCTAACGAAGCTGCAACGGGAAGATTTTTACCTGCGCCTGACTGAAGATCCGAAAGTCGTCTGGGCAGTCGCGATCGCCGAGGTCCACGAAATCGAGTCGCTCAATATCCTCCGCGCTACCCACCTCGCGATGCGCCGGGCGGTCGAAGGATTAAAAATCGCGCCGCACCATTGCTTGATCGATGGCTTACCGGTTCGCGATTTTTCCCATCCACACGACGGCATTGTGAAAGGTGACTCTCATTCGCTTTCGATCGCCGCCGCCAGCGTGATCGCCAAGGTCACTCGCGATCGGA
Organism: Akkermansiaceae bacterium UBA1315; assembly: GCA_002307065.1. Taxonomy (GTDB): domain Bacteria; phylum Verrucomicrobiota; class Verrucomicrobiia; order Verrucomicrobiales; family Akkermansiaceae; genus Luteolibacter. Next base: position 10,964 of record DBTN01000010.1, read on the forward strand.
TGATGAAGACCCTGCACGACCAATTCCCCCACTATGGCTTCGCTCAGCACCAAGGATACGGCACGCGGCAGCATCTGGAGGCACTTCGGCTTCACGGCCCTTGCAGCCATCATCGTCGGACGTTTCAGCCGGTCGCTCAACTCAACCTGTTCCTTGACGGCTGCTGACGGATCGCGCCTCAGCCACCTCGAAATCGGAAACTTCGGCGAAAAGGTCGCCGTCGCTTGGCTGCGGGCAAACCGGTATCACATCCTCGCGAAAAATTTTCGCGGCCCCCGCAAAGGCGAAGTCGATATCGTCGCCCGCCATGGTCGCTTGCTTCTTTTCATCGAAGTCAAAACCCGTCGGGCCGGGACACCGATTCGCCCTCTCGACGCCGTAACCCGGGAAAAGCAGCGACTCATCGAACGCGGAGCCAACGCCTGGCTTCGCAAGCTCGGGACTCGCGAAATCCCGTGGCGCTTCGACGTGATCGAAGTTTATCTCGAACCCGGAGAAAAACCGCGTGTCGTCCATATCCGCGACGCCTTCTGACTCATGAATCGGACTTGCCGATACCCACCGGCGCGACCACTGTGCCCGCATCTTGAGCGAGAGATCACCCGAACCCATGGCCTGGTTGGCGCGTCATGACGGCACCGTCGTCATTGGCTACGGACCTTTTGAAAACGCGAGCGAACCACCCGCTACCGGGATCGCGTTTTACGTTCAAGATTTCGCCCTGACGTCGCCAAGTCCTTGGAAAATTCCGGCTCGCACCGAGATCACCACCTCCACCGATTTCGCAGCGCGTTTCGAAGGAATCAACCAACCGGTCTATCACTGGACCGCGCTCGATGCCGTTCCATTTTCGGAAATTTTCCAGGAAGTGATGGCGGCGATTCGCAGCGGACTTTTCGAAAAAACCGTTCCGGTCGTCACCGAAACCGGTTCGGCAAACGCGTCACCGGTGATGGGAATCGTGGCCGCGATGGCTCGGCAATCCCCGCCGCTCCGATCTTACGGGTGGCTCGATGGTGCGAGCGGTTTCGCGGGCGCGACCCCTGAGCTGCTCATTTCGATGGAAGGTCATCGATTGGAAACGATGGCGCTCGCGGGAACCGCCCGGCGGGATGACCGGGATGTCTTCGCCGTCGATGAAAAGGAAATACGCGAGCACGAATATGTCGCGCAAACGCTGGTCGCGAAACTGCTCGATCTCGGGAAAGTCGAGCGCCGATCACGCGGCATCCTCGATCTCAAATCCATCGTTCATTTTCTCACCCTCATCGGAGTCGACCTCCGGCGTCCGCAAACTCCGGACGACTTGATCCGACGTTTGCATCCCACCCCCGCGCTCGGCCCGTTGCCTCGAACCGAGGAAACCTTGACCATGCTTTTCGATTGGCGGAAGCGATTGGGCTGCCCGGCCGAATTCGGCGCGCCTTTCGGCGTGTGGGATCATGGAAAATTCGACGCCATCGTCGCCATCCGTGGAATCTGGTGGAATGGAAACGATCTCATTTTACCCGCCGGTTGCGGCATCATCGAGGCGAGCCGGCTGGTCAACGAATGGCGCGAGCTTCGGCTCAAACGCGAATCGGTGAAACGCTTTCTGTTCGATTAAGGGAGTTCAACCTCAGTTTGCTCTTCAAAAACCGGTCTGCCTTTTTCTGAACGAAGATGAAGAAGCGCCCGTCGCTTCTCACGAAGAGCAACCTAAAGTCTGGACTCCCCAAAAAAAAATCCCCGACCGCCTGGCGATCGAGGATTTTTAGAAAATGGAAATCTTTCGAAGATCAATCTTCCGACTCTTCGGTCGCACCTGCGTCCACCGAGATGGTGAGCGTCGCGGTGACTTCCGGATGAAGGCGGACGATCACTTCGGACTTGCCGGACTTCTTGACGGGTTTGTCGAGCTCGATGGCGTGGCGATCGATAACGATGCCAGCAGCTTCGAGTTCCTTGTGGATGTCGATATTGGTGACGGAACCAAACGCCTTGCCGCCTTGACCGGTCGAAAGAACGAACTTCGGCTTGAGCTTCGAAATTTTGGTGGCGAGTTCTTGCGCAGCGATGAGCTCTTCGCCTTCGCGACGAGCGCGTTCGACTTTCAGAGCTTCAACGTGGCGAAGATTCGCGCGGCTGGCTTCAAACGCCTTGCCCTGTGGAATGAGAAAGTTGCGGGCATAGCCGGCGCGGACTTTGACGACATCGGCTTCTGCACCGAGGCCTTCGATTTTTTCTTTGAGAATAACTTGGGCGTTTGCCATAAGAGCTAAGGTTCGTTTGGGGGCGGCGTTTTGCGTGACTCGACGGTGCGAGTCAAGAAGAATGGAGATCTAATTCCATAAGATTGCCATAAATTACGGAAATCTTAATAAAATCGCCGCTCGCGACAAGCGGTTCACCTGGTGATAGATTTCCGCCGTCATGCTATTTCCATCGTCTGAAATCCGTCAACGCCTTGGCATGATGATCCCGCCAATGCTCTGGGACCGGCCGCGATTTCGCGAGCAAAATGGGGAAACGGTGATCTTGCTCCACGGTCTGTGGCGCAGTTGGCGGGCGATGGAACCGATGGCAAAAAGCCTTCACGAACAAGGGTTCTGCACGCTCAATCTCCCCTATCCGTCGACCCGGAAATCGCTGGATGATCTCAGTGATCTGATCCGCGATCGAATCTCGCAAGTCGCTGGCGACAAACCGGTTCATCTCGTCACCCACTCTCTCGGCGGAATTCTCGCGAGGAAAATTCTTTCGGAAAAACCGTCTTGGAATATCGGCCGACTGGTGATGCTCGCCCCGCCCAACCGGGGCAGTGAGATTGTCGATTGGGCATCGTCTCATCATCGCGGACTGCTCGCCCTTCTCGGTCCTTCGGGAAAAGCGCTCAGCTCACAAAACCTCACGTCGATTCTGCCCGCGCTGCCCACCGGTTTGGAAGCGGCGGTGATCATGGGTCGGCGCGGAACGATCCCCTTTTTCCGAAAAATCCTTACTGAAGAAAATGACGGCATTGTTTCGGTAGAAACCGGCCGAATCGAGGGTTTGTGCGGATTTTCCGTGATCGATGCGGACCACACCTTCATCCAAATGCATCCCGAAGCGATTCGTCAGACGATCGATTTCCTCAAAACCGGTCGCTGGACCGCTTAGTTTTGCAACTCACGCAGCGGTTTTTTCAAAAACTGTTCGTCGCGCATTTTTCGCAAATTTTCCATGTAGCGCTGATCCGCTGCCGCGCTTGGATCGTTCCGCTCAACGTTCGCCACCGCACCGGGATCGTTGCCGTATTTTTTCCACGGACCATAAGGAACTTGGCCCGGCTCCACAAAACGCCAGTGAACTTTTTGGCCGGATTTCAGCCCCAAATAGTCACGGATTGACGGCGAAAGATCGATGCCTGCGGCACCGTTCTGAGTCGTTTTCGGCGGTTTGTTTCCGAAAACATATTCGTGATCATCCGTCACCCATGGCCCGCAGTCTTCCCATTGGGCGAAGCAACTGCGCTTTTCGAAATAAATCTGCACCCAGCGTCCCTTGCAGACCGTTTTTCCCGGCAGCGGCCGAAACCGGGAAAACCAGGGAATCACTTTCGACGCTTCAGGTTTGTGGGTTTTGTAGTTGAGCACGTCATTATACGGCAGAGCGACGTAAAACGGGTTCAGCTTCGGAATGAAATTTTTCGGACGAAACTCACCGGTGGTGTGATTGGCGATTCGCGCGGCCGGATCCGGATTGTCATAACCTCCAAAATTGATCGACCACTGAGTGTCCCATGAAGATTTGCAATTCGGAGTCGGATTGTTCGCCGTCGGTTGCTCGCCAATCCAAAAAATCGTCGATGTCACATGCGTTCGCCACGGGTAGGGCGCGGTCACGGCTGGCTGGGGATAGGTCGGACGGTTTTGGTAAACCGGGCGGCTGCCCGTCGGCACGACGACCCTTGGCACACCGGTCTGCGCGAGAAGCGGGTCGGTCGCCAATACGGCGGCCGGTGTTATCAACATCGCGAAACGGAGGGAAATTCGAAGCATGAAACGGTGGGTTTTTCCGAGATCGAAAACGCTCGATCTGTCCAATTCTCACGTTTTCGGCCTATCAGGCAAGAAAAAGGTCGCTTCCCGGATTTTAGAATTTCCGCAAAACCGTGTCGTGGCGGAGTTTTTCGTCACTTTGCGGATGATCGAGCGTGTAATGCAAGCCTCGCGATTCCTTGCGGCGAACGGCGCATTCCACGATCAAACTGGCGACCGCCACGAGATTTCGAAGCTCCAAAATATCCGCATTCACCCGGTGTCCCCAGTAAAATTCACGGACTTCCTTTTTCAAATTTCTCAACCGAGCGGCCGCGCGGCGCAAGCGGTTGTCGGTGCGGACGATCGAAACGTAGTCCCACATCAGGCGGCGGATTTCGTCCCAGTTGTGATAGATGACGACCAGTTCGTCCGGCTCCGCGGTGTCGCCCGGCTCCCATTCGGGAATAACCGGGATCGAACCGCCGGTTTTCTCCGGGCCGTAATGCAGCAGAATTTCGTCCAGTGCGCGGCGTGCCACGACGTTTCCTTCCAACAGAGAATTGGATGCCAACCGGTTCGCGCCGTGTAAACCGGTGCAAGCGACTTCACCAATCGCGTAAAGTCCGCTGACTGAAGTTTGCCCATTCACGTCCGTCACGACGCCACCGCATTGGTAATGGGCCGCAGGCACCACTGGGATCGGCTGGGTTTCACAATCGAGGCCGAATTTTAGCAAAGTTTCGTAAATGTAAGGGAAATGCTCGCGCATGAAGCCCTTGGGTTTGTGCGTCACATCGAGATAAACGCACGCCGCACCGGTCCTTTTCAGCTCACGATCGATGGCCCGCGCAACGATGTCCCGCGGTGCCAAGGAACCTCGCGGATCGATTTTTTTCGTAAAATCTTCGCCTTTCGCATTGACCAAAATTCCGCCTTCGCCGCGGACCGCTTCGCTCACCAAAAAGGAACGAGCTTCTGGACCGGTCGCAGCCGGATTGTAAAAACACGTCGGATGAAACTGGATGAATTCCATATTCGCCACCGATGCGCCTGCCCGCCAACCCAGCGCCACGCCGTCACCGGTCGCCGAGTCCGGATTTGTGGTATAAAGGTAAACTTTTCCGCAACCGCCTGCCGCCAAGATGACCCGGTCAGAACGAAAAATTTTCACTTCATTCGTCTCAGCTTCGAGCACGTACGCGCCGAGCACCCGGTCGTCGGAAACCGCCCCGAGCTTCGCGCTGGTAATCAGATCGATGACGACATGATTTTCCAAAAGCGTGAGATTCGGAGTGTTGCGCGCCTTTTCGATCAGCGCGGTGGCAATTTCCCGACCGGTGGTGTCGCGGGCATGCAGGATTCTGCGAAACGAATGACCGCCCTCGCGACCGAGGTGAAAATGCTCACCGGTTTTGTCGAACTCGACGCCGTAATCTAACAGATCATCGATCGCCGCGCCGCCTTCTTCGACGATGATTCTGACCGCCGCTTCGTGACAAAGCCCGGCTCCGGCATCGAGGGTGTCAGCGACATGACTTTCAAACGTATCTTTCTTATCTCGAAGCTCTTCCGATAGAACCGAGGCGATACCTCCTTGCGCCCAAGCGGTATTGGATTCAAGGGCTTGACCTTTTGTCAGCACGATGACGGACCCGTGCTTGGCCGCACGTAACGCAAAGGACAGGCCGGCGATACCGGCACCGATGACCAGAAAATCAGCTGTCATGGGCGGGCAGCATGGCCAGAGATTCACCGGGGAAAAGGAAATTTGCACTTCACCTGTCTTGACCCGCCGCCTGCAGCACGCCACCCCTCGTCCGTGAGCTTTTTCATCACCGGCACTGACACGGGCGTGGGCAAAACCTACGTCACCCGATTGATCCTCGAAACATTGCGGAACGAAGGCGTCGATGCCGTCGGTTACAAACCGGTTTCGTGCGGCGATCGCGATGACGCCACGGTGCTCGCTGAGGTTTCGGGAAATCTTCCGCTCGATGAGGTGAATCCGGTTTTTCTCAGTTCCGCCCTTTCTCCGTATGTCGCTGGCATGCTGGAAAATCGCACCGTCCATCCCGCCGATCTGATCGCAGGTTTCCGCCGCCTCGCGGATCGACACGCGCAAGTGATCGTCGAGGGCGCAGGCGGCTGGGAAGTTCCGATCGCGGCCGGTTACCGCGTTTCCGATCTTGCCGCCGATCTCGGGCTGCCGGTGGTGATCGTCGCCGCCAACAAGCTGGGCGCGCTGAATCACATTTTACTCACAGCAAATGCGATCCGAGCTCGCGGCCTCGTTTGCGCGGGCATCGTTTTGAACCAACTCGAAGACGAAATGGACACCGCGATGATCACCAACAAAGGCGTCATCGAAGACCTGACCGGTTTACCATTGCTCGAACACGTCATTCACCATCAGGATTTTCTCGATTCCGAAGGATTTCTCGGGCTTTAATTCGCCTCCACTCCGCCAGCCGATCCCCTTTCCATGCCCGCTAAAAATTTCCACGTCCGCCAAGCCGCTGTTTCCGCCCTCCGCGCCTGGGCAAAAGGCCACGATTATGCCGAAACGCTGATCGACCGCCACGCTCAACGCCGCAAACTTTCTTCGGCGGACCGCGCGCTTTTGCAGGCGATCCTTTTCGGCGTGCTGCGTCACCGCCGTTTGCTCGATCACTGGATCAGCAAACTTCGCGACGGAAAAATCGACGCGGAAACCCGTGATATTTTGCGCGTGGGTTTGTGTCAGCTTCTGATCCTGAATTTGCCCGATCACGCGGCCGTCAACGAAACGGTCGAAGCAGGAAAAGCCAGCGTTCGCAGTTTGATCAACGCGGTTCTTCGTCGCGCCACGCTTTCGAAAAAACGCCTGCTGGATGAAATCGACGAGGTTCCCGCGCCGGTTGCCTATTCCCACCCGGACTGGCTTTTCAACCGCTGGCGTCTGGCCTTCGGAAAAGCTTCGGCGATCAAGCTGATGGAGTGGGACAATCTCCCGTCCGAAACGTTTTTCCGCACAAATCCCCTCGCTCCCGCCCCCGAATCGCTGCCGGGCAAACCGGTTGAAAATGCTCCCGGATTTTTCAAACTCGACGGCTCGATCCCGACCGCACTGCTCGCTTCCGGCGCGGTTTACATCCAGGATCCGGCGACGCGTCATTCGGTCGATCTTCTCGATCCGAAACCGGGCGAACGCGTCCTCGACGCCTGCGCCGCTCCAGGCGGGAAAGCCTTTCTCATCGCCGCCGCACTCGGTTCGGGAAAAGATCTCGTCTGCACGGATTCGAACGAAAAACGTTTGCCGCGGCTTGAAGAAAATCTCGCCCGTCTTCACGCCGGCGATGCAAAAACGTCGGTTCACGACTGGCTCAAACCCGCACCGCCGGAATTTCTCGGAGCGTTTGACGCGATTCTGTTAGACGTGCCTTGCTCGAATACCGGAGTGATTCGCCGTCGGGTCGATGCTCGCTGGCGTTTGCAACTTCCGGACATCGAACGCCTCGTTTCGACGCAACGTCGGATCCTCGAAAATGCCGTGCCGTGCCTGAAACCGGGTGGCCGCATCGTTTATTCAACGTGTTCGATCGATCGCGATGAAAACCTCGGGTTGATCGAATCCTTTCTCGCCGCGCATCCGGAATTTAAACTTCACTCGACGCGCGAGGCACTTCCTTTCCGGGACAAGACCGACGGGGCTTTTGCGGCTCGCTTGGAACTTGCGTGAGTTTCCCGCTGGCAAACTTTTCAACCGGTTCCTAGATTACCCCTATGAAATCCTGCCTTGGAATGATCTTCATCATCCTCGTGTTTGTCGCCGTGATCGGCGGCGGCGCACTCATCTGGTATCTCAGCGACACGGCAGAAATTTCCCGAAAAGACGCACCGCTTTCCGCTCCGGCGAATTGAGTTTCTGATGAAGCTGGTGCTTCTTTCACACGAAGAGCTGACCGCTACGTTGGAGCTTGGAGCAGCCTACTGGCGGCGGCGTGGATTCGAGTGCGAGCCTGACAGCCTGCCGCCGGACTTCATCCTCCACCTTGCGCTCGCAGAACCCGTTTCCTGGTGGCTCCGGCCGAGGCTGATCGTCCTCGACGAGCAGCAGATCGTCGGAACCGCGGCCTTCAAATCGATCCCGGACGATCAATGCCAAGTCGAAATTGGCTACGTCGTCACCGAAAAATATCGCGGCCAAGGAATCGCCACCCGAGGCGTGGCGCTTCTGTTAGAACAAGGATTCTCCCACCCGCCGCTGCTTTCCATCTCCGCCCACGTGGATCCGATCAATTTACCCTCGATCCGCGTGCTTCTGAAAAACGGTTTTCGAAAAACTGGCGAGATCACGACCGTCGAAGATGAGCTTGTTCATCACTACGAGGTGAGAAAGAGGTAGATTTGTAGCCCAAATGTGCTACAAATCATCCATGAAAGAAGCGATTGTCAGGGCAAGAGTTGGAATTGAGCTGAAAAAAGACGCTGAAGAAATCTTCCAAACCTTGGGAATCAACACGACCGAAGCGATTCGAATGTTCCTTAGCCAAGTTCGTTTGCGGAGAGGATTACCTTTTAGCGTTGATGTTCCAGAGAACAGTGATTTACTCGTAGCGAACCGCACGAGGCAGGCTGCTCTGGACTCCATTTATGACGACTAAGCCCGGCGAAATTTATCGAGTGGACCTTGGAATGGGAGGAAAAGTCCGGCTGATGTTGGTGGTATCCCGAGAAGATCCTCAATCGCCGAGAGCGTTGAGCTTATGTGTTCCCATCAACCTCAACTCGGGATTCGGCCGATGAAATTGAACTTCCTTCACATTTGTTTTTCCGGAGTAAAAGTTTTGCGAACGTCCAAGGTCTGCAGGCGATTTAGCATCATGAACTCGAGGGACCAGTTGGTCTCATTGATGGCGAACCCTTTGAGTGGATCCGAGATGCGCTCAGATTCACCTTGGAAACTTTAACTTCAAACCAATCTCGAATAACAACTCCGCAGGCCGGTTTTCCATTTTTCGAGAAACGCGAGATTTCTAACCGCTTTCGCGGCGCGTTCGAGATCGATCAAACCGGTTTCCATCTCGGGAAATGAGGTGCATTCCTTTTCCATCGCGACGTTCAGCCGAGAAATGCCGACCTCAACGGTCTCACGACATTGCTGAGTTTGCGATTCCATCAAGGCACGAGCGAGAGCGGATTTCGCGTCGTCGCGTTTCCGGATCAAGGTCTCGGCGCTCTGAGTGATCGCGCCGATTTCTCCGAACAAATCCATCATTTCCCCGTCGATGACGCCGCGGGTGTCCACCGGCATCCCGCGCAAATCCAGCCAGTGCTTGAGGCGCTTTGAAGGACTGCTCAGTATGGCATGAGCTTCGCGCAGTTTCGAAAAATCCCCTTCTCCGCCACCGGCATCGGGATGAGCGGTCTTTCCCGCTTCACGAAACGCCTCATTGAGTTCGTTTTCGGAAATCACCAAGCGGTTCGGGATTCCCAACGTTTCAAAGTGATCCGTCATCACGCTGCGAAACTTTCTCCACAGGAGCAGGTCACCACGGCATTTGGATTGCTGACTTTAAAACCGCCCTGCTGCAAGTCATCGGAATAATCCAGCTCGCTGCCGCTCACAAAAAGCGCGCTTTTTGGATCGATCACCACATTAACGCCATTACTCGGAACCAAGATATCGCGATCGCGCGGACCATCGACGAGATCCATTTTATACTGCAAACCGGAGCAGCCACCGCCGACAACGGCGATGCGTAACGCTCCCTCGGGCCGTCCTTGCCGATCCAGCAACGACCGCAAATGCGAGGATGCGCCCTCCAGCACGCGCACCAGCTTTTCGTTTCCGACTTTGAAATTCACGACAGCGTTCATGGCGGAAAGGTGTCATAATCCCGCGCCGACTCGACATAAAAAATCGAGCGACCCATCACAGGTCGCTCGATTCAAATTTTTACGGTTTGAGAACCGAAAATCGATCAAGCTTCTTTTGGAGCAGATGCGTCGATCTCTTCGATCGCGTCAGCGGTTTTTTCAGCGACTTGCTCGACTTCAGCGGCAGCGCCGGGTTCGGTGGACTCAGGAGCGTTTTCAGCAACTTGAGCTTCTTCGAGTTGAGGAGATTTTTTCGCGACTTTTTTAGCAGCTACCTTTTTCACAGGAGCTTTTTTCGCTGCGACCTTCTTCACTGCGGAGGAAGCGGCCTTTTTCGGTGCCGACTTCTTGACGAGGCCGCCAAGCTTCGCCTGGTCGCTTTTGCGCTTCAAATAATCGGCGCGGCGGCGGCGTTTGATGATTTTTTTCGATTGTTGTCCCATGGTTGGTAGCACTGGCCTAGGCTCTCAACCGGTTGGGATCAAGAGGAAATCGCAAAAGACTTGCTCGTGACGCTCTTTCGGATTCGACAATGCGACCGGTCTAGGCCGTCATTCCCCTCCCATGCCAGGCCTCATCATCGCTCCACGCGCTCGCATTTTCCACGGTCACGAGTGGGTTTACGCCACTGAAATCAAAAAAGTCTTCGGTGATCCGAAACCCGGTGACGTCATTACACTCAAGGACTTTCGTGACCGACCCCTCGGCACGGCGATCTACAATCCATCCTCACAAATCGTCGCCCGCCGCTTCTCCCGCCGCCGTCAGGATCTGGATCTGGACTTTTTCACCCGACGGATTTCGCAATCGCTGGATCTGAGAAGGCGCTCGGGCATCGATGAAACGCTCTGCCGTTTGGTGTGGAGCGAGTCCGATGGATTGCCTGGACTGATTGTCGACCGTTATGGAAAACACCTTTCCGTTCAGACACTTACGCTGGCGATGGATCAGCGCAAGGAGATCATCCGCGATGCGTTGATCTCGCTTTTAAACCCGGACTCGATCGTTCTTCGCAACGATTCCCCTTACCGCAAAGCCGAAGGCATGGAACCGGGCATCGAGATGCTGCACGGCGAAAATCCTGGCCCGTTCGTGGTTCGCGCAAATGATCTGGATTTCGAAATCGATCTCTTCGACGGTCAAAAAACCGGATTGTACCTGGATCAGCTCCAATCCCACGCGGAAGTCGCCAAGTTTGCGAAAGGCAAGCGTGTCCTCGACTGCTTCACCAACCAGGGAGGATTCGCCCTCGCCTGCGCAAAAGCCGGTGCCGCAAAAGTGACTGCGATCGATTCCTCACCGGTCGCCTGCGCCGCCGCTCGTCACAATGCGAAAATCAACAACCTCGAAATCGAAGTGCTCGAACACAACGTTTTCGATTTCCTGAAGCACGCGAAACCGGAATACGACCTGATCATCCTCGATCCGCCAAGTTTCACCCGAAACAAAAAAACGCTCGTCGATGCGATGCGCGGTTATAAGGAAATCCACCTCCGTTCCTTGAAAATCTTGGAAAATGGCGGCATCCTTTCGACCTATTGCTGCTCACACCATGCTTCCCGCGAGCTTTTCCTGGATAACTTGGTCGATGCCTCAGTGGATGCGAAAAAATCGCTGCGACTTGTCCAAGACCACGGCCAGCGCGCCGATCACCCGATCCTCATTTCCATCCCCGAAACCGGCTACCTCAAAGGCTTCACGGTCGAGGTGATTGCAAGCCGATAAGCAATCAAGTATATTTTTCACATATACTTGAAATTATCTTAGAAATCGGTAATCTAAGTCCATGTCTCAACTGACCATTTATTTGGATCCAGAAACCCAGCGAAAGGTTGAAATTGCAGCCCGGCGCGAATCGGTTTCTTTATCCAGATGGGCTCGTGAGCATCTCGCGAAAGCAGCCGACGCGGAATCCGCATCTGCTTGGGATCACCTCTCGACCTTTTCGGGGACCATTGATGAAACCTTCGAAGTTCCTCCCCGGGAAAAGGATCACAGGCCCGTTCCGAATTTTGACAGCTAATGTTCTGCCTCGACACCAACATATGGTCCTATCTTCTACGAACTCCCAACGAAGTCTTAGTTCGTAAAATTAACGCGTGTCGTACTCCCGATATCTGCCTGACAGATCTGATCCGGGGCGAATTGCTGTTCGGCGCGAAGAGAAGTTCACACGCAGAGTTTTTAACATCTCGAATCGAAGACCTTCTCGCGCCGTATTCGATTCTTCCATTTGATCGGATCGCTGCGGAACACTATGCCGATATCCGAATGAATTTCGAAAAATCCGGAAATCTTCTGAGCCCAAATGATTTGATCATCGCGGCGACGGTTCGGGCTGCGAATGCAACGCTCATCACCGCAAATTTTCGCGAATTCTCACGTATTCCCGGTTTACGCTGTGAAGACTGGACGACAGCTTGATCATTCTTCCCATTCCCATGGATTATTCTTCTCTCATTCAAAAACGCCGTATCCGCTTCGCCGAATTGGAAGAAGCGGTGGGCGATCCCGAGCTTTTTTCGAATCCGAAACGGGCGACGGAAATTCTTCGCGAACACCGAAATTTGAAACACTCTCTGGATCTTTGGGAAAATTTGGAGACGGCCAAGCGCCAGCTCGCGGACAATCAGGAGCTTTCAAAATCGGATGATCCAGATTTCGCCGAAATGGCTGCTGAAGAAATACCGGTTCTGGAAAACACCATCGAACGCCTCGCAGGCGAACTCCAATATGCGCTGCTTCCCGCCGATCCGAATGAAGATCGTGACGCCCTTGTGGAAATCCGAGCCGGGGCTGGCGGCGATGAAGCCTCACTCTTCGCGGCGGAACTGATGCGGATGTATCAGCGCTACTCCGAGGCCCGCGGATGGAAGGCCGAACACCTCGAAAGCAGCCCTTCGGAAGTCGGCGGATTTAAAGAAGTCATCCTCAAAATCACCGGCGACGAAGTGTTTCGTTTCCTCAAGTACGAATCCGGCGTTCACCGGGTCCAGCGCGTTCCGTCAACGGAAACTCAAGGCCGGGTTCACACCTCGACCGTCACCGTCGCGGTTTTGCCCGAAGCCGAGGAGGTCGACATCGAAATCCGCCAAGAAGACCTTCGCATCGAAGTCTGCCGCGCGGGCGGAGCCGGTGGCCAGCACGTCAACCGGACCGAATCCGCCGTGCAAATTTTTCACCTTCCAACCGGGACCTACGTTCGTTGTGAAGACGGCCGCTCACAGACGAAAAATAAAGAGATGGCACTGCAGATTCTCCGGTCGAAACTCTACGAGAAAAAAATGCGCGATCAACAAGCCGCCTATTCCGAACATCGCCGCTCGCTGATCGGTTCGGGCGACCGTTCGGAAAAAATCCGCACTTACAATTTTCCACAGTCCCGCATCACCGACCACCGAATTGGCTACACGTCTCACAATCTTGCCGGCGTCATCGCCGGAGATCTCACCGAATTTACCAACGAATTGCAAAAAACCGAAATGGAAGAACGCCTCGCGGAGGCAGGACTTTAACGATTTAGCCGATTTCCCGTAAAAAATCCGTGCCTCCGGCGGTAAAATTGGCCTGAATCGAAATGGAACATAGGTCCTGACGCCTTTTCTCAACGACTTTTCTAAATGTCCTCTTCATCCAACCAAATCCTTCACCCGGAGCGCCTCCCGAAATCAGGCGCATTGGTCATCCCTTCCCGTCTTGATCACCCACAACTTCTCCAACTTGAAAAACTCTTCTCAGGTCGGAAAATCACTTGGCTGATCGAGGAAAAGGCCCATTACAACGCCCAGATTCACAGCCATCTGGAAAAATCCGGTTCCGGTTCGATGTTCGCCGCCAGCGACGCCGCACCTGCCGCTGCGGGCGAACAACTCAAGCCCGCGATCGCCGACGGTGGCGTCCTGATTTATGTCCCCGGCACCGCCAAGGCCCGTAAAGCCACAACTCTCCACATTCCGACGAGCCACCTCAAGGCGCTCTGCGCTTTCGGACTTCCGGTCGTTCCAATCGCCGTCGATTGCCCGCGCGAATCCGGCCTTTCCACTGAAAATCCCTCTTCGCTGCCAGCGGCGGTACTCGCGATCGGCCAGTTGATTCCGGCCGACCAAATCAGCCTGCCGCTTTACCAGCAGCGCGTGTTTGAGGCGGCCGAAGAGGCGTTTTCATCCCGGTCTTTGTTTAAAAGTTCTTTAGCCATGGTTTTACTCCAGGGGCTCAAGAAACACTCGAAAAATAAAGTTCTCGATGGCTCCGACGATTCGGAACTGACCTATGACAAGGTCCTGGCGGCAGCGATTGTGTTTTCGAAATTTATCAAAGAAGAGACGGATCAGCCGCGCGTCGCGATCGTTCTTCCACCTGGCAAGGCTGGCCTGATTGCGAATCTGGCCGTTCTTTTCGCCGGAAAAATTCCCGTCAATCTCAACTTCACCGGCGGCCACGAGGCGATCAAGTCCTCGATTCGCCAAGCCGGCGTCGACCGGTTTATCACCGCAGATCCGTTTGTGAGGAAAGTTTCCTCGTTCCCATGGCCGCCCAACCGCGACCTGATCTTCATCGAACGCGTCCTGCCGACTCTGAAAAAGAAGATCGTGAAATGGGCGATCGTTTCGAAAATCCTGCCCGCTGCGGTGCTCGGCAGCCTGCTCGGTTTGAACAAACGTCGGGGCGAAGATGAAGCGCTCTTGCTTTTCACATCCGGTTCTTCCGGCGAGCCAAAAGGCGTCGCGCTGAGTCATCGAAACGTGTTGGCAAACGTCTGCCAATTCGCGACCCGTCTGAACCTCGAGTCAGGTTCCGCAATCCTCGGTTCGTTGCCGCTTTTCCACTCGTTCGGATGCACGGTGACGCTGTGGTTCCCGGTCATCGAAGGCATCAACCTCGTCACTTATCCCAGCCCGCTCGATACCAAAAGACTCGCGGAATTGATCGCACTCCATCAGGTGAATATCCTGCTCGCCACGCCGACCTTCCTTCGTGGTTACATGAAACGGGTCGAACCTGCCCAGCTTGCTTCGCTGAAACTCGTCGTTACCGGGGCGGAAAAACTGCCGATGTCTCTGGCGGATGCGTTCGAAGCGAAATTCAAAATCCGACCGCTGGAAGGTTACGGACTCACCGAAACCTCACCGGCGACCAACGTCAATCTACCGACGCCGCAACCGGTTGCCGATACGGTGATTCTTGAAGCCTCGCGAAATGGATCCGTCGGCCAGTTATTACCCGGTTTGGCAATCAAACTGACCGATCCCGCCACCGATCAAAACGTTCCATTGAACCAACAAGGCATCATTTGGTTCAAAGGTTCCAACGTCTTTTCCGGTTACCTCAACAATCCCAAAAAATCCGAAGAAGTCCTCAGCGACGGCTGGTTCCGGACGGGAGATGTCGGCAGAGTCGATGAAGATGGATTTCTTTACATCGAAGGCCGCCTTTCCCGTTTCTCAAAAATCGCCGGAGAAATGGTTCCTCACGAAACCGTCGAAGCCGCGATCGCCAAAGCGCTGGGTCTCGATTCCGAAGCCGAACGGAAAATCGCCATCGTCGGCGTCCCGGACGAACAAAAAGGCGAAGCGATTCTTTTACTCTCCACCATTTCCGGTCCTGCGCTCGAACAGGAATGCATCGATCTGCGATACAAGCTGCTCGACGAAGGGCTTTCTTCGCTGTGGTGCCCGAAACAAATCATCGCCGTGCCGGAAATCCCGGTCCTGGCTTCCGGTAAGCTCGACATTAAATCGTGCGAATTACTTGCTCAGAAGCGCTAACCGGTTCACTGATCTGCCCGTCCCATGCCCAATCGCATTGATTCCACCTTCGCCCGTCTCCGCGAAAATCAGCAAAAAGCGTTCATCGCTTACGTCGCTGCCGGGGACCCGGATTTCGAAACCTGCCTTGAGATTCTCAAAAACCTGGCCGACGCCGGTGCGGACATTCTCGAACTCGGCCTGCCATTTTCGGACCCGTTGGCGGACGGAATCGTGAACCAGATGGCGGCCGATCGCGCGCTGAAATCGGGAATGACCACCCAACGGGTCATCGAATTGATCGCCCGCTTCCGCGAAACCCACGAAACCCCCATCGTGCTTTTCACCTATCTCAATCCGATTTTCACCTACGGATTTGAGGATTTCCACCGCGACGCGGCAAAAGCCGGTGCGGATGGCATTTTGCTTCTCGATCTTCCGCCGGAAGAAGCTGCGCTCACGACCGAGCTCGCCGGCGGCCACGGATTGAAGCACATCCGCCTCATCGCGCCGACTTCTCCGCAAGACCGAATCAAACTTCTCGCCGAGTCCGCCGAGGGTTTCATCTACGCCCTTTCCCGTACCGGGGTGACCGGCTCCCACGGCGCGCCTTCGGCAAATATTGCGGCTCAAGTTGCCAATATCAAACAGTTCACCGACGTACCGGTTTGCGTGGGCTTCGGCATCACCACGGCTGCTCAAGCTGCCTTGGTTGCAGAAGCGGCCGACGGTGTGATCGTTGGTTCCGCCATCGTCAAACAGGTCGAACTTTTCCCCGAACGTGCTGCCGCCGCTGTTCGTGAATTTACCGAACCGCTCATCGCCGCGACCAAGTCAGGATCTTGACCTGCCTACACTTTCCAGTTAATGTGCAGGCATGGCTGGAAAGCAGTATACCATCCGTGGCATTCCGGAGGAATTAGACTCGGTTCTGCGGGAGGAAGCGACGCGCTACGGAAAGAGCATGAATGCGTTGCTGATCGATAAGTTGACGGAAGCTTGTAGCATCGCGGACAAACCGAAAACCAACGGGTTGGAAATTTTTTCCGGCTGCATGAAACCCGATCCCGAACTCGAAGCCGCTTTGTGGGAGCAGCGTGTGGTGGATCCTCGCGACTGGGAATGAGTGATGGAGATTTTACTCGATACCAACGCCTACAGTCGGTTTATCACTTTTAGAGAGTGGGAGACGACGATCTCCGAGGCCAGCCACGTTTATCTCCCTCTCATCGCAGTCGCGGAGCTCAGAGCCGGATTCTTGAAAGGAACTCGGACTGCCGCGAATGAGAAAACACTTCGGGATTTCTGCGATCAAAAAAAGGTTTCTATACTAAGTCCGGACCTGCCGACGTCATTTCAGTACGCCGCCATTTACCATCATCTCCGGCTAACTGGCCATTCCATACCGGTCAACGATCTCTGGATCGCCGCCCTCGCCATCCAACACGGACTTTGGCTTTGCACTTCGGACGCGCACTTCGATGCAATCCCGCAGTTGCTCCGCGTCACCTCTTGACTCCGGCCACCGAATCCCGATTCTTCCGCCATGCTTCTTCACTTTTTTAAAATGAACGGTTCCGGAAACGACTTCATCATCGTCGATAACCGTGACCTTTCGATCGACCTCGATTCCGATACGATCGCCGCCCTTTGTGACCGCCACCGTGGCATCGGCGCGGATGGATTGCTGGCCGTCGAACCGGCACAAAAAGGCGCGGATTTCCGTTTCCGTTATTACAATGCCGATGGTGGTGAGGCCGAAATGTGCGGCAATGGCGCTCGTTGCTTTGGCCGTTTCACCGCACATCTCGGCGAGATCGTGCTGAAAAAAGTCCATTTCGAAACCATGGTCGGCACCCTCACCGCAGAAATGATCGGTGAAAATGTGAAGATCGCGATGTCCGTCCCGACCGATCTGAGACTGAATACCGGCACCCGCGTTCCCGGACTCGATTCGGACCTTCATTTCATCAATACCGGTGTCCCGCACGTCGTCGCATTCGTGGAAAACATTGATGACGTTGATGTCTTCAATCACGGTCGTGAAATCCGCGAACACACCGATTTCGCCCCCGCCGGCACCAACGCAAACTTTGCCGCCGTTCTCGCTCCCGATCACATCGCCATCCGCACCTATGAGCGCGGCGTCGAAGACGAAACGCTCGCCTGCGGAACCGGCATGGTCGCCTCCGCGCTCGTTCATCACCTTCTCACCGGTGCTCCATCCCCGATCAAAGTCGACGTCGAAGGCGGAGATACTTTGGAAATCGGATTTGAAAAAACCGGTGACAACGAATTCAAAAACGTGACTTTAACCGGCCCGGCGGATTTTGTTTTCGAAGGCGAGATCGATATTTGACAATTGATTCTCTCTTAACAACTTGTTAACCTTCTGCGCCCACAAGAGCGGGAGGTTGACACCGAGGAGTCACAAGACGAGAAACCGGATTATTTATCGGTTTTAAGTCTGGAGTGGTGCCCGGCTGACTCAGAAAGTGAGCCGGTGCCTTTGGAGGGCTTTGGCTCACTGCGGGGCTGTTATTCTGACGGTCAGGTTTACCAGTAGGAACTTCGCAGATAGACATATCGCTGGCGATTTCCCGTCCGACTCGGCGGACGTTCGCATTCCCTACCGGTTGCCACCGGTTTAAGAAATTTGCATTTCCGCAGGATACGGATTGGACCTTCGCGATTTGCCGTCCATGCTCTGCCCAGCCATGAGCTTTTCCGGCACCTATACCGCTTTAATCACTCCGTTTCGAGATGGAAACATCGACGTTCCCGCTTTTCAGTCACTCATCGAACGCCAAATCGCGGCCGGGGTAACCGGCATCGTGCCGGTGGGCACGACGGGTGAATCACCGACGCTTGATACGGACGAACACATCGAAGTCATCCGTCTCGCCGTGGAATTCGCCGCCGGGCGCTGCGAAGTCCTCGCGGGAACCGGTGCGAACGCCACTGCCGAAGCGATCGAACTCACCGAAGCCGCAGAGGAACTCGGCGCAACCGGTAGCCTTCAAGTTTGCCCGTATTACAACAAGCCATCCCAAGAAGGCCTGTATCTCCATTTCAAAGCGATCGCCGAATCGACGTCGTTACCGATCATGCTCTACAGCGTCCCCGGTCGCTCCAGCATCGACATCGCCCCGGAAACCGCCGCACGCCTCGCCGCCGACTGCCCGACGATCACCGCGATCAAAGAAGCCAGTGGTTCCGCCGATCGCGTGAACCAGCTCGTCAACGCCGTGCCTGCCGGTTTCAACGTTCTTTGCGGTGACGACTCCCTGACCCTTCCGTTTATTTCCTGTGGAGCAAAAGGTGTCGTCTCCGTCGCCGGAAACCTGATTCCGGAAATCATGGTGAAGCTCGTTAACGCCTGCCTCGCTGGAAATTTCGCCGAAGCACTTTCCATTCAAAAGCAATATTACCCGCTGATGCGCGGCCTGATGTCGCTCGACGTCAACCCGGTTCCGATCAAATCCGCTGTCGCCCTCCAAGGCCACTGCACCTCCGAATTCCGCCTGCCGCTCACCAACCTCAGCGACTCCGCAGCCGCTCAGCTCAAAACCCTGCTCACCTCCTACCATCTCCTCTAACCGGTTACCCAATAACTTTTAACCGATAACTTTTAACTTTCCCCACCATGCCTAAACTTTTCATTCCCGGACCTATCGACGTTTCCAAGGAAACCTTCGCCGCCATGAGCCAGCCCATGATCGGCCACCGCGGCAGCGAATTCGAAGCACTCTACGCGTCACTCCAACCTGGACTCAAAGAACTGGCTGGCACCACTCGCCCGGTGTTCCTTTCGACCTCCTCGGCTTGGGGCGTAATGGAAGCCTCGCTGCGCAACCTCGGCGGGAAAAAAGTGCTCAATCTTTGCAACGGCGCGTTCTCGGACAAGTGGTTCGACGTTTCGAAAAAGATCGGGCTCGACGCTGACAAGATCCAGGTCGAATGGGGCCAAACCATCGATCCCGAAGCCGTTCGTGCCAAACTTTCCGAAGGTGGATTTGACCTCGTCACGCTCATCCACAATGAAACGTCGACCGGTGTGATGGCCGATCTCGAAGGCATTGCCAAGGTCGTGAAATCCTTCCCGGGAGTGCTTCTCATCGTCGATTCCGTTTCGTCGTTCTCGGCCGTGCCGATCGAAATGGACAAACTCGGCATCGACGTCTTGCTCGCAGGCGTTCAAAAAGCGCTCGCTTTGCCACCCGGTCTCACGGTTTTCGCCGTGTCCGAGGACGCCATGGCCCGCGCCAAGGAAACTCCGAACCGCGGTTATTATTTCGATTTCCTCGAATTTGCCAAGAACGCCGAAGCCAACAACACGCCATCGACACCTGCCATTTCCCTGCTCTTCGGACTTCAGCAGATTATGGAAAACATCGCTGCGGAAGGTGTATCAAACCGGTTCGCTCGCCACGCGTCGAACAACGCGATGATCCACGCATGGGGTGAAAAACACGGCTTCAAAAACTTCGCGCCCGAAGGCAACCAGTCCGTCTCCCTCACCTGCTTCGCCACTCCGGAAAGCCTCGATCTTTCCGCCTTCATCAAGACGCTCAAAACCAAACACGGTTTTGTCATTAACGGCGGCTACGGCAAAATCAAAGGCACGACCTTCCGCATTTCCAACATGGGCAACGAAACGACCGAAACCATGCAGGAGCTGATCGATGCCATGGATGACGTCCTCGGCTGAAGCCCGGTTCAAACCAACTGGCAAACCCACTTCCCAAGCACGCAAACCGGTGAATCCGTTTGCGTGCTTGGCTTTCCCTTCGTAGAAACGGTCAGCAGCCATGGCCGAAAAACCGTTTTTTTACCAAGATCCGTTCCCCCTCGGACTGGACACCACCGTTTACGAACTTCTCACAACCGACCACGTTTCAGTTTCTGAATTCGAGGGCAAACCGGTTCTCAAAATCGAGCCGGAAGGCCTTACTCTTCTCGCAGCCGAGGCGATCAAGGCGATCAATTTCACGCTTCGTCCCGCGCATCTCACCCAAGTCTCCGCGATCCTTGACGATCCCGAAGCTTCGGAAAACGACCGCATGGTCGCCCTGATGCTTCTGAAAAACGCGGAGATCGCGTCTCACGGAATTCTCCCATTTTGCCAAGACACAGGTACGGCAACCATCGTAGGAAAAAAAGGTCAGCAGGTCTGGACCGGTTGCGACGACGCGGAGTCCCTCTCCAAAGGCATCCACCAGACCTACACCAAAGAAAACCTCCGCTATTCCCAAACCGCACCTCTCAACATGTTTGATGAGGTGAATACCAAAACCAACCTCCCGGCGCAGATCGATCTCTATGCGACCGAAGGCGACGCCTACAAATTTCTCTTCGTCAGCAAAGGGGGCGGGTCCGCCAACAAAACGTTTCTCTATCAGGAGACCAAAGCGCTACTCAATCCGAAACGCCTCAAAGAATTCTGCCTCGAAAAAATGCGATCCCTGGGCACCGCCGCGTGTCCACCTTACCACGTCGCCTTTGTCATCGGCGGAACGTCGGCGGAAAATTGCCTCAAAACCGTCAAACTCGCATCCACGAAATATTACGACGCCCTGCCCACCGTGGGGAACGAGCACGGCCAGGCATTCCGCGATCTCGAACTCGAAAAAGAACTGCTCGCCGCCGCTCGCGAAGTCGGCATCGGAGCCCAATTCGGTGGAAAATATCTCGCGCTGGACATCCGGGTCGTTCGTCTTCCCCGCCACGGGGCGTCTTGTCCCGTTGGACTCGGAGTCTCTTGTTCCGCCGATCGCCAAGCGAAAGCAAAGATTACCAAGGACGGCATTTTTATCGAGCAGCTCGAAAAAAATCCCGGCCGTTTCATTCCCGAAAAATATCGCGACTGGAAATTCCAGGGCGTCCCGATCGATCTCGATCTGGGCATGGAGCAGACGCTTGCCACGCTGAGCAAGTATCCGGTGACCACCGCGCTTTCACTAACCGGCACCATCATTGTCGCCCGCGATTCGGCCCACGCGAAGCTCAAGGAAATCCTCGATGAAACCGGTGAGCTTCCGGATTATTTCAAACAATACCCGGTCTATTACGCCGGGCCCGCCAAGACCCCAGCAGGGATGGCCTCCGGATCGTTCGGTCCGACCACCGCAGGCCGCATGGATGGATACGTCGATCTGTTCCAACAGCACGGTGGATCGATGGTCATGCTTGCCAAAGGAAACCGCTCCGAACAAGTGACCAACGCCTGTAAAAAACACGGCGGATTTTATCTTGGCTCCGCCGGAGGACCGGCGGCATTGCTGGCAAAAGATCACATTCGCTCGCAAGAAGTCGTCGCTTTTCCCGAACTCGGCATGGAAGCGGTTTGGAAAATCACGGTGGAAAATTTCCCCGCTTTCATCCTCGTCGATAACAAGGGCAACGATTTTTTCACGACGCTGAACACCTGCCCGGTTTGCTGATTCCTGGATCGACTCCCGTCCGCGCCGTTCATTCGGCCGGCATCCCAGCAACAATCTTCTGCCAGCGATTTTTGAACGCCAAGCTGTCGCTGGAAAGTCGATCCGCCGCAGCGGTTGCCCGCTCGCGATCTCCCGCCAACCAATCAAACGCAATCGCCGATTCGTGACGTTGCAAGCGCTCCAACTCCGAAGTTTTCGCCCGGACTTGAGTGCGGTAAAAAAGGATGAGCGATTCCGGATCGACTTCAGACCACGCGTATTCGTTGGCTTGTCCCTCAGTTCCTTTGGCTGAAAGTTTTCCGGAACGATTGATACTCACGCCGGACAAGATTTCGCCTGATTTTAGTTTTAGCTCAACCGGCGTCTTGCTCGCCCGGATTTCGTCTTCGAGAAAACCGAGAAAGCTGCTCGCGGCTTCCGTGATCGCCAGCAAGGACTCACGGGAAACTCCGGCGGGATCCGACGGAAGCGTCTTCACCAGCGCCGCCGCCTCATCGAAGCGGCACGCCTTTTGCAATTTGGAAATGTCCGCCAAAACCGCTTTGGAATTCACTTCCGGCTCCTCGGGCTTCTCCTCGGGAATTTCCGGTACGGCTTGCTCTAAAAGTCGCGCGTGGCGAGTCAGGTCCAATTGCCAAGCTCGAACGTTAAAGCGGGACCGGCCTTGGGTTTGCAAACGCGGCAGCAAATCCTCCAGCTCCTGGACCGCCCGGTGGCAAGCATCCACGTTGTCCGGAAGCTTTTGGAAAACCGGTCGCTGCAACAAATCGTAATCCGCCAGATATCCCAACGCGATTTTTTGATACGCCGCCATCCACTGATCTTGCGACGCCAACTTGAAGGATGCAAACATCCGAAGAAATCGAGCGGCTTGATCGGTCATGCCTTGATTCCAGTCTTTTAAACCCGCCAACAATCCGCCCATCGCGGAGACGCCATCCGCACCGGTTTCCATCTCGGTGATCCCGGGCAAATGCCGCAGCGAATCGAGCATTCCGTTCAGCCGTTCCGCCATTTGAGAATCAGGAAGCTTCGCCGTTTCCAAATGGGAAATGGTCGCTTCGGCCTCTTCGCGGGCAACGGCAGGTTCCCCTCCCAGATAAGCGGCCACCACCGCTTCCACGCCCGCCCAGGTCCGCGTCGGTTCTTGCACGGCCGGATCCTCCCGCAAGGAAGCGAACTCCGCCCGGGCTTTTTCGTAATTCCCCGCTGTCACTGCAGCACGCGCCTCGCGATACCGTTTCGCGACCAACGAAGAAATCTCCGGAGGCTCAACCGGTTTTGGAGCCGCGACGATGGCTGCGACCGGTTTGGATGGGGGTTCAGGCACCCGCCGCACCCACCAGATGCCGGTGATCAACGTTCCAAGTAAAACGACCGCGGCACTCACGAGCGCCCATTTCGCGGAATCGGATCGACGTTTCGCTGCAATCCGGTCTTCGCCCTCGGTCGCCTGGGCCGCTTTTAAGCGCTTCAGCGAAACCGTCAGACGTTTGATCAGTTCTTCGTAAGATTCAAACCGGTCTTGCGGATCGTAAGCCATCAATCGGTCGACGATCGCACAAGTCTCTGCCGAAACGAACGGCGCGGCGGATTTTAAAGGAACGATCTTTTTCTTCGCTTCCCGCAGAACGTCGGTCGCCATCGATTCCTCGTCGCACGGAGGTTTTCCCGCCAACGCATGATAAAGAGTCGCTCCAAATGCATACAAATCCGACCGGAAATCCTCGACCGCTCCCTCGATCGTCTCCGGCGGCACATAATACGGCGTCGCCCAAATTTCCTGCGCCTGCGCGGTGCCGCCCTTGGTCACCAGCGCCAGTCCAAAATCGACGATTTTCGCGTGACCTTCCGCGTCGAGCAGGATGTTCCCCGGTTTCACATCTCGATGAATCAATCCGGCAGCGCGCGCGGCCTCCAGCCCTTCGGCGATCTGGATGGCCAGTGGCAGCAGCTCGATTTCAGGAATCGTCCCCCGTTCGCGGATCTGTTGTTCAAAATGCCCGCCCGCGACCATCTCCATCGCGATATAAAATCGCCCGAAAACCTTACCGGTAGTGAAAACCCGCACGACATGCGGATGGCTGAACGAAGCGGTGATCCGCGCTTCTTCCTCAAACGCTTCGATTCTCCGCTCGTCCGCCGAGTAGTCCTCGTTGAGGATTTTCAAGGCCACCTCGCGGCCCAAGGTATTGTCGATGCCGGTGAAAACGACGCTCATCCCGCCGATCGCGTGCCGCCGCTGAAGCGTGTACGGCCCGAATTCCCGCTTCACGCGCATTTCTTTTTTGCAGCTCGGGCACTCCACATTGGAAAAAGGAGCCAAGGTCGAAACGTCCATCGCGGCTCCACAGGAAGGGCAATGGGCGATCGTCTCGTTCGGTTTTGGCATGGTTGAGGCTTATATACGGCGCTTCTCTCTGCAAACTTGAAACTTGCCGCAAAATTTTTCACGGAAAGACTCAGCCCGTGGAGATCACCGTCGAAAACAACCCCGCCGAACGCATTGACGCCTACCTGGCCGAACGGCTTGCCGATCTCTCGCGCTCACGCATTCAAACGCTCATCCGCGACCAATTCATCCAAGTGAACGGACGCCCGGCGAAACCTCGCGACTCGCTCAAACCGGGGGACGTCATCTCAATTATCATTCCACAAGCCGTTCCTGCCGAAGCGATTCCGCAAGATATTCCGATCGATATTTTATTCGAAGACGACGATCTACTGGTGCTCAACAAAGAACCCGGCATGGTCGTCCACCCCGCACCGGGCAATTATGAAGGCACTTTGGTGAACGCCCTGCTTCACCATTGCAGTGGGAAATTGTCCGGAATCGGCGGCGTTGAAAGGCCCGGAATCGTCCACCGGTTGGATAAAGATACTTCCGGCTGTCTCGTTGTCGCGAAATCAGACGTCGCCCATCAGTCGCTCGTCGCCCAATTTTCCGAACGCAATACGATGGAAAAACACTACCTGGCCATCACCCAAGGCGTTCCGAAACCCGCGAAAGACACGATTTTCACCCACATCGGCCGCCACCCAGTGAACCGCCAAAAAATGGCCGTGGTCAATCCTCCCGGCGGAAAAACCGCGATTACGGATTACGAGATTCTTTACACGGATCCGGCTTCTCTCACGGCCCTCATCCTTTGCGACCTTCACACCGGCCGCACCCACCAAATCCGAGTCCACCTCCACCACAAAGGCACCCCGTTGGTCGGCGATCCCATTTACGGAAAACCTAGTAAATCTTCCGAACAAACCGGCCGCCTCATGCTCCACGCGTGGCGGCTCAAATTCAATCATCCGATCCACGGGAAACCGGTTTCTTTCGAATCGCCGATTCCGCCTGAGTTTGATCAATGGACTTCCAAAGCCAGCCTGCCAGCCGCAACCCGATTTTTATCATGAACGACGACCTTCTTCCCGACCTCCTCGCCGCCGTCGAGCAGCAACTGATTTCCGCCCAGACACCCTACGTCAAAAAAACCTTCGACCGCTTGCTGAAACTCGGCCTCGGAGAAGCGGACGCAAAACATCAGATCGCTCTTTGTCTCGGTGACGAAATGGATGAGGTGCTCCGGACCAAGCGGCCCTTCGACGAAAAATCTTACCGCAGCAGTCTCGATGACCTTCCTTTCGCGGAAGAATCCGAATCCGAGGAAACGGAAGAACCACCCTCCGCGGGGTAAGCGCACGGACGGATTGAGGACAATCGGTCATCTGCATTCCGATTTCCGAGCACCTGACTTGTAAATTCGCATGGCGTCGCCGGGTGTCGATGCCGATCTGCGCACGTCCCACCGTCGGGCCGCCTTTTTGCCCGACATTTAGGCCAGTGCGAACTGTTGCTTCCGCAGCACCCGATCATCATCGTTGCTGCTTGACAGCCAAGGTTAGCAACCTGCTTAATATACTCATATATCTAAGGCTTTGGTGGTTACAACGATGGCACAGAAAGTGTTTATATTAGTGCACTTTTCCGGGGAGGAATTCAAACCACCCGGCCCAGGCTGAGGCCCACGTCACGAGACAGAGCTCGCCTGAACATCCACCGCATTCGCGGAGATGTGATTTTTCTCGTTTGAGGCCAGACATCGCGATTTCCGGATGATGCGCCCACCTGTCGATTAACAGAAAACATCCATCCACCACCATGTTCAAAAATCATCTGCCTGTTGCCGCCGCATTCGCAGCCATCGCAACCGTCCGCCTGACCGCCGGCAATGAAACCGTCGTGTCTGCTCCTATCCAGCCCACCGCAAAATCGATCTTCAGCGGGGACCTCGGCGTCACGCTCGCCAATCAATACAACACCCGTGGTCTGATTATCCAGGACGACGGGGTGACGTTTCAACCTTACCTGAATCTATATGCGAATGTTCACCAAAGTACCGGTTTCATCAACTCCACCTCGGTCTTTCTCAGTCTCTGGTCGGATGTCAGTTCGAAAACGGACGTCTCAGCTCCTGGAAACCACGGCGGGCATTTCACCGAATTCGACTACGCCCTCGGATTCACCGTCAGCTTCGCGGATCGCTGGTCGTTCACCAGCATCTACAACCGCTGGACCAGCCCGGCCGATGGTTACGGCGATGGCCATTGGGCCAACGGCACCCTCGCATTTGACGATACCGGTTTACTCTCCGAAAACTTCTCCCTCAAACCTTACCTTCTTTTCCTCCGCGATCTCGGCGGTGACGCTGGAACCGGTTTGGTGAAAAATTCGTGGTATGTGGAACCGGGCATCCGTCCGAACTACACATTATTTTCCGGTTCGGACACTCCGGTAAATGTTGCGTTGCTGATCAAGGCCGGCCTTGGAAACAAATTCTACGACGGCGAAACCTACGGCTATCTCGCCGCCGGTCCACAGGTCTCCGTGCCCCTGAATTTCATCGATCCATCCGCGGGCAAATGGACGGCATCGGTCGGCTACCTCTACTACGATTTCGGCAGCACGCTGGAAGCATTCAACGGCCGGGATAGCGAACAACTCGCAACATTCAACCTCGCGGTGAGCTTCTAACAGAACGTCATCTTCACCCCTGATCCCCGACGCGCATGAATCAATATTTCTATCCCAGGTCCGAACTGCGGGCCACCATCGCAAATCTTCCGATCCATGCGGAAAGAAATAGCGGTCTATCCTCAGTCCGGGAACATGAGAAAGGAAACTCCAGACAATCCGGAGCACTCGCTCTTTCGGGGATCAGTCTGTCGTTCGGCGGAGTAACAGCACTTTCGGAAATCGATCTCAATATCGTATCCGGCGAGATCCGTTCGATCATCGGCCCGAACGGCGCGGGAAAAAGCTCGTTGATCAATATCATCAGCGGCGTTTACCGGCCCGACTCGGGCCACATCCGTATCAATGGCCACACTTATCAAAAAGTCCCAACTCATCAGTTGGCCCGCCTCGGCATCGCGCGGACCTTTCAAAACCTCGCGCTTTTCAAGGGACTCAGTGTCCTCGACAACGTGAAAATCTCCCGCGTTCATCACAGCCGTGCCACCTTCCTCGAACAGATCACCGGTTTAGGCAGAGCGCGTCGCGAAGAAACCGATAGCCTGAACCGGTCAAATGCGATCATTGATTTCCTCGATCTCGGAGACGTCCGCCACTCATTGGCAGGCACACTTTCATACGGCCTCCAAAAAAGAGTGGAGCTCGCACGCGCTCTCGTCGCTGAGCCGAAGATCCTTCTGTTAGATGAGCCAATGGCCGGCATGACGCCCGCTGACAAGCAGGACCTGACCGGTTTCATCCGCGCGGCCCGCGATCAATTCGGCACTACGGTCGTCCTCATCGAACACGACATCGGCGTGGTGATGGGGCTTTCCGATCGCATTGCGGTTTTGGATTACGGCCGAAAAATCGCCGACGGAACTCCAGCGGAGGTCCGATCAAATCAAGCCGTGATCGATGCCTACATGGGCATCGATCACGAAGAAAATCCAACCGGAGGATCGAACTGAAAATGGACGGTTTCGATTGGATCTTTTTCAGCGAAGTTCTCATCGGAGGGCTGCTCGCCGGAGTGATGTATTCGCTCGTCGCGATTGGCTTTGTGCTGATCTATAAAACTTCCGGCGTTTTCAACTTCGCTCAGGGCGCGATGGTTCTCTTCGCCGCGCTGACCTTTGTAAGTTTAGTCGAACGAGGCATATCTTTCCCGCTCGCACTGATCGCGACCTTTGCCGTGATGATCCTGCTCGGACTCGCCATCGAGCGCACGGTTTTGCGACCGCTCGTCAACAAACCACCGATCACGCTTTTTATGGCAACGCTTGGTTTATCTTATATCTTAGAAGGCGGCGCTCAATTGCTCTGGGGCACGCAGGTGCATGCGCTCGACCTCGGAATCGAAGATACGCCTCTGGAAATTTCCGGAATGTTGATCAGTAAATTCGATCTGATCGCCGCTGGAATTTCTGCGGGAATGGTCGCGTTACTTTCCATTTTTTTCCGCTACACGCGAACCGGCTTGGCGTTCCGTGCAGTGGCGGATGACACTTTCGCAGCGATCGCCGTCGGCCTTCGCCTCCCCCGCATCTGGGGAGCGGTATGGGCTGCTGCCGGGCTGGTGGCGATCGTTGCGGGACTTATCTGGGGCGCACGACTCGGAGTTCAGTTCTCGCTTTCTCTGGTCGTGTTGAAAGCGCTACCGGTTTTGGTCCTCGGCGGATTTGATTCGATTCCGGGAGTCATCGTCGGCGGTCTCATCATTGGGGCCTTGGAAAAACTCGCGGAAGTTTACATCGGACCCTACTTCGGTGGCGGCATCGAAAGCTGGTTCGCCTACGTCATCGCCCTCGCCTTCCTCCTCGCCCGCCCCGTCGGACTGTTCGGTCAACGCCCGGTAGAAAGAGCTTAATACGATGGACACCGTAACTGTTAGAAAAGCACCCGGCCACTGGCCATGGATCGCACCATTGCTGGTGCTGGCGACCGCCTACGGAGTGATTCCTTTCATTGGGACGAGTTATCTTTTCGAAGCGATTCTAACTCCGTTTCTCGCCCTTTCGCTCGCAGGTCTGGGACTCAATATTCTCACCGGTTATGCGGGTCAGCTTTCTCTCGGATCCGCCGCTTTTCTCGCCGTCGGCGCGTTTGGCGCATTCAATTTCAACCTCCGAGTGCAAGGTCTTCCACTGATCGTCAGCATCGTTTTAGCAGGAATTTCCGCTGCGTTGATTGGCATCGTCTTCGGTCTACCAAGCCTTCGATTGAAAGGATTCTACCTCGCGATCTCAACTCTTGCCGCTCAGTTTTTTGTCCAATGGGCACTGACGAAATTCGGTTGGTTTTCAAATAACAGCCCGTCCGGTGTGATCGACGCGCCCCCACTGACCATCTTCGGAATTTCATTTGAAGGCGCAGTGGGTCGCTACCTCTTCGCATTGACCATTGTCACGATTTTCACTCTTTTCGCCTGGCGATTCGTCAACACTCGAACCGGCCATCATTTCATCGCCGTCCGTGACAATGAACTCGCCGCGAAGGTCATCGGTATACCGGTTTTGCGCACCAAGCTGCTCGCCTTCGCCATTTCATCCTTCATCATCGGCGTCGCAGGTGTGCTGTGGGCTTTTGCCTATCTTCGTACAGTTGAAACCGGTGGCTTCAATCTCGATCGGTCTTTTCAAATTGTTTTCATCATTATCATCGGTGGCCTCGCCACCATCCGAGGATCGTTTTTCGGTGCCGCGCTGATCGTGATTTTCCCGCTGATCTTATCGCGACTCGGGCAGTTATTCCTCGGAGATATCTTCAACTCCGGCGTGCTCGAAATGAGCCAACGCATCGTCCTCGGCGCCCTGATCATCCTCTTCCTGATCGTCGAACCCAACGGCCTCGTGTCCCTGTGGGATCGACTCAGGAAGAAGCCCCTTCGTCTCTCCCGCATCAAAACCATCAACTAACAACATTATGAAACCAACGACATTCCTGAAAACCGCCGCGCTGGCCGTGGCACTCGCGATTCCATTCGCGTCAGCCGTTCACGCAGATGAACAATTCTTCCCACTTCAGAGCTATCGTGTCGGCCCCTATGCTGCCGGTGGAACCGGTTTCTTCGGTGGCTTCATCGATTACATCAACCTGGTCAACACCCGTGATGGCGGCATCAATGGAGTGAAACTCACCTACGAAGAAGGTGAAACCCAATACGAAGTGGAAAAAGGCGTCGAAGTTTACGAGCGTCTCAAAACCAAACCCAACATCGCCACTTGGACGCCACTTTCCGTTGGCATCGCCTATGCCTTAATCGACCGCGTCACCACCGATAAAGTCCCGCTCACCACCATCAATCACGGCCGCACCGACTCCACCGACGGTCGGGTTTTCCCTTATATCTTCCCGCTGCTGCTCAACCCCTACAGCGAAACTTCCGGCATCGTAAACTACATCGCCACCAAGTCCGGCGGCCTAGAAAAGCTCAAAGGCAAAAAAATCGTCGTCCTCTATCACGGCTCACCTTACGGCAAGGAAACGATTCCGATCTACGAACTACTTGCACAAAAATATGGCTTCACCGTGCAACAAATCGAAGTCTCGCATCCGGGCAACGAACAGCAATCGCAATGGCTCACCATCCGCCGCACCAAGCCTGACTACGTCGTTCTCCGCGGATGGGGCGTGATGAATCCAGTCGCGCTCAAGACCGCTCAAAAAACCGGTTTTCCTGCTGATAAAATCATCGGCAACGTCTGGTCAAACTCGGAAGAAGACGTGACTCCAGCCGGCGATGCCGCGAAAGGTTATGTCGCAATCACCACACAAGCTTCTGGCGTAGAATACCCGGTCGTTCAGGAAATCACCAAAGTCCTCTACGATCAGGGAAAGGGTAACCTCGATGACAAAAAGCGCATTGGCAGCGTTTATCATAACCTTGGCATCGTGAACGGAATTCTAAACGTCGAAGCCATCCGGATCGCTCAGGAAAAATTCGGAAAACGCACGCTCACCGGCGACGAAGTCCGCTGGGGTTTCGAGCATCTTCAACTCTCCCGCGAACGCGTGAAGGAACTCGGTGCGGAAGACCTTTTCCACTCAATCCACGTCACATGGGATAATCACGAAGGCAACGGCTACGTAAAATTCCAGCAGTGGGACGGGAAAAAGTGGACACCGGTTTCCGACTGGATCGCACCGGAATGGGCACTTCTTCGTCCGATCATCGAAAAGTCCTCTGAAGCCTACGCCAAGGAAAAAGGCATTAAGATCCGTACCGAAGCCGAGGTCGACGTGATCAATCAATCCACCGCGGCACAATAACCCATTCGTGGTAATCCGGCCGGGGGTGGCGTCGCTTCACCGCAGCGCACATCCGTGGCCCCCTCTAACAGAATCATCTTTATCTATCATGAGCACATCGATCGCAGAAAAATCGCAGAAGAACCATCAGGGAGTTTCGGGTGTAGCCCGCCCGACCGAACCTGCCCACATCGTCAGCACCGATAAAGAGGCAATCGAAATCGCCCACCGCCTCGCCGCGCAATTCATCACTGGAGCCTCCGAGCGGGACCGCGAACGCCGCTGGCCTGTCGAAGAACTCGACACCTATTCACAAAGCGGACTGTGGTCGCTTAATGTTCCCAAAAAATTCGGCGGCCCCGAACTTTCTTACGCCACGATTTCGAAAGTCATCGAAATCATTTCCGCCGCCGATCCATCGATCGGTCAGATCACTCAGAATCACATCGGAGTCGTCGCCGCCATCCGCACCACTTCCGATGAAGCCCAGCAGCAGCTTCTTTTTGCCGAAGTTCTCAAAGGCACCCGGTTTGGCAACGCCTTCTCCGAATTCAAATCGAAACGCGCTGCCGAATTTGAAACGAAGTGGACCGACGCGGGCGATCACGTGATCGTCAACGGTCAGAAATTTTATTCCAGTGGCGCATTGCTGGCTCACCTCGTCCCGATCGTCGCCGTCGATGATGAAGGTCGCGCATGGTATGCCATCGCCGATCGCGATGCCGAAGGCCTCACCGTTATCGACGATTGGTCCGCCATCGGTCAACGCACCACGCTTTCCGGAACCGTTCTGTTAGACAATGTAAAAGTTCCGAAAACTCATCTCGTCCCTGGTTACAAAGGCTTCGATAAACCCACCGCCGACGGACCGGTTTTTCAGATCATCCAAGCCGCAGTCGATACCGGCATCGCGAAAAACGCCATCGATGACACCATCGCTTTCGTTAAAAACAGCACTCGCCCTTGGATTGATAGCGGTCTCGATCACGCATCGCAGGATCCCTACACCATCCAAGCCATCGGTGATCTGACCATTCGCCTTCACGCTGCCGAAGCACTGGTCGAAAGAGCCGGATACGCCGTGGACCGGGCCGTCGAAAATCCAGCTGCGGAAACCGTCGCCGCCGCACAGCTCGCTGTTGCTGAATCAAAAGTTCTCAGCACCGAAGTCGCGATCGCGGCCACCAACAAACTCTTCGAACTCGGAGGCACCCGCTCGACCCTTGAAGTCCATAACTTCGATCGTCACTGGCGCAACGCACGTACCCACACCCTGCACGATCCGGTTCGTTGGAAATACGCGATCGTTGGCAATCACGCGCTCAATGGCATCAGTCCACCACTCCACGCCTGGAGCTAAAATCCACAACGATGAGCAAGGATCTAACAGAAACCGGACAGCTCGTCGTCAGTCACGTCGAGGCCGTTTACAACCATTCCATCGTCGCCCTGCACGGCGTCAATCTGACCGTCAAACGCGGTGAGATCGTCGCCCTGCTCGGGGCGAACGGGGCGGGAAAATCGACGACACTTAAAGCGATCTCGAATCTCCTTCCCGCCCAGCGCGGAAAAATCAGCGCCGGGAAAATCCACTTCGAAGGCCACGACATTTCACGCACGCGCACCTCCAAGCTCGTGCGACTCGGACTCGTTCAAGTTCTCGAGGGACGCCATTGTTTCAAATCGCTCACCGTCGAGGAAAACCTCATCACCGGTGGCCTCGGTCGCAGCGCATCGCGATCGGAAATCTCCGCCGATCTCGAAAAAGTTTATGCGCTTTTCCCTCGTCTCAAAACCAAACGCAAAACCCCTGCCGGTTTGACCTCCGGTGGCGAACAACAAATGACCGCCATCGGTCGCGCATTGCTTTCCCGACCCAAGCTGCTCGTCCTTGACGAGCCATCCATGGGACTCGCGCCGCTCACCGTGCAGGACATTTTTCGCACCCTCCAAAAGCTCAACCGAGAGGAAGGACTCTCCATTCTCATCGCCGAACAGAACTCAACCGTCGCCCTTCAATTCGCCCACCGAGTCACCATTCTCGAAACCGGTTTGACCGTTCTCGAAGGCACTGCTGCGGAACTGAAAAACCGGAACGACCTGCAATCGTTCTATCTGGGCACAAACCGGTTGGAACCGGTCAAGACGCTCTGAACTGCTGCTCTAGCAGCACCTGAAAAGCAGCAGTGCTTATCGCCAAACAGTTCAAAATGGATCACCATTTCGCAACCCACTGATAACCAACAAGAAAATTACTATGGCATAAAGTATGCTTTTATGAGTATACTTAGCAACGAACTCAGGGTTACCTTCTGAGAACCATCCATCTGTTCCCACCGCAACATCGGAGGAACGAATCCGAAACGCCGACCGGACCACCGGAGCTTGAGCAAAACCACCCGCAGCGACCGCTGCGTTTGACCCATCCAAACTCCAACATTTACCGATCATGAGCTATCAAGATTCTTCCGTCTACGAAACCGAAGACCCGATTAAATTCGCCTACTGGGTGCCGAATGTCAGCGGCGGCCTTGTCGTCAGCAAAATCGAGCAACGCACCAGTTGGGACGTCGATTACAACCGTAAGCTCGCACAAATCGCCGAAAACAACGGCTTCGACTACGCCCTGAGCCAGATTCGTTTCACCGCCGGTTACGGTGCCGATAACCAGCACGAACCGGTTATTTTCAGCCAAGCGCTTCTGGAAGCAACCGAACGTCTGAAATTGATTGTCGCCCTTCTTCCTGGACCGTGGAATCCCGCAGTTGCCGCAAAACAAATCGCGACGCTCGATCACATCTACGGCGGTCGTGTTGCCGTCAACGTCGTCAGCGGTTGGTTCCGCGGCGAGTTCAAAGCCATCGGCGAACCTTGGCTCGACCACGATGAACGTTATCGTCGCTCGGAAGAGTTCATCCGCGCACTCAAAGGCATTTGGACCGAAGACGACTTTACCTTTCGTGGCGATTTCTACCGGTTCACCGACTACACCTTGCGCCCGAAACCGGTTTCTCAACCGCATCCGGAAATCTTCCAAGGCGGCAGCTCCCGTGCAGCCCGTGACATGGCAGCGCGCGTCAGCGATTGGTATTTCACCAACGGCAACACGCCTGAAGGTCACAAAGCACAGATCGATGATATCCGCGAAAAATCCGCTGCGAACGGCCACTCGGTGAAAATCGGCGTCAACGCATTCATCATCGCCCGCGACACCGAAGAAGAAGCCCGCGCCGTCCTTCAGGAAATCATCGATAAGGCCAATCCGGAAGCCGTCAACGGGTTCGCCTCGGAAGTCAAAAACGCCGGCAAAGCCTCACCGGAAGGCGAAGGAAACTGGGCGAAGTCCACTTTCGAAGACCTCGTTCAATACAACGACGGTTTCAAAACCAACCTCATCGGCACACCTCGCCAGATCGCCGAACGCATCGTTCACCTGAAGTCCATCGGCGTGGATCTCATCCTTTCCGCCTTCCTCCACTTCCAAGAAGAAATCGAATACTTCGGAAAAAACGTCCTACCGATCGTCCGCGAACTCGAACAGGAACACCTCTCCGCGACTCTCTAACAGAATCTAACATGTCAAAAATTTTACTCATTTCTGGCAGCCCGACCTCACCGTCACGCTCCGCTCTTCTGCTCGATTACGCCGCAAGTTACCTCAAGAAACACGGCCTCGAAGTCACGTCCATCAGCGTCCGCGACTTTCCCGCCGAAGATCTGATCCAAGCGAAATACGACAGTCCGGCGTTCACCGGTTTTAAGGAAAAGCTCACCGAAGTTTCCGGTCTCGTCGTCGCCACTCCGATTTATAAAGCGTCGTACACCGGTAGTTTGAAAGCTCTGCTGGACATTCTTCCGCAGACCGCGCTTCGCGGAAAAGCCATCCTGCCACTGGCAACCGGTGGCTCGCCCGCTCACTTGCTCGCCATCGATTACGCGATCAAACCGCTGCTCGCGGTGCTCGGCGCATCCGATATTCAGCAAGGCGTTTACGTCGTCGATTCCCAATT
The DNA here is from genome assembly GCA_002307065.1 of Akkermansiaceae bacterium UBA1315. Classification (GTDB taxonomy): domain Bacteria; phylum Verrucomicrobiota; class Verrucomicrobiia; order Verrucomicrobiales; family Akkermansiaceae; genus Luteolibacter. Next base: position 46,280 of record DBTN01000010.1, read on the forward strand.
CGAATACACCGAAACCGGTTTCACGCTCGATCCTGAATTGCAGAAGCGATTCGACGAAAGCCTCGAACGACTTGCCATCACCGTCAAAGCCCTCGACCGATGAAAATTTTTTGGTTCATCCCCACCCACGGCGATGGCCGTTACCTTGCGTCCGGCAACGGCGCACGCGCGACTTCGCTACACTACCTCAAGCAGATCGCCCAAGCGGTCGATGAACTCGGATATTATGGTGCGCTTTTGCCAACCGGTCGCTCTTGCGATGACGCGTGGGTCGCGGCATCGACGCTGATCCCGGTCACAACGCGGATGAAATTTCTCGTCGCAATCCGGCCCGGTCTCACCTCGCCCACGCTCGCCGCTCGCATGGCTGCCAGTTTCGACCGGTTGTCCGGTGGACGATTGCTCATCAACGTCGTCACCGGCGGCGATCCGGTCGAGCTTCACGCCGACGGACTTTTTCAAGATCACGACACTCGCTACGATCTAACAGATGAGTTCCTCGAAATCTGGCGGCGGGTCATGGCCGGGGAAGAAGTCGATTTCAAAGGCGATCATCTTCACGTGGAAAAAGCCAAAGTCCTTTTCCCCGGTGTGCAATCCCCTTACCCAGATCTCTACTTCGGGGGCTCGTCCGATGCCGGTCATCAAGTCGCCGCAAAACACATCGACGCCTATCTTTCCTGGGGCGAACCGCCAGATCAGATCGCGGAAAAAATTGCGCACATCAAACAGCTCGCCGCTGCCGAAGGTCGAAAACTTCGCTTCGGAATTCGCCTCCATGTCATCGTTCGTGAAACCGATGAGAAAGCGTGGAGGGCTGCAAACGAACTCATTCGTTACGTCACCGACGATGCGATCGAAGCCGCTCAAAAAGTTTTCAAACGCTTCGATTCCGCTGGCCAGGCTCGCATGAGTCGTCTCCACGATGGCCGACGCGACAACTTGGAAATCAGCCCCAACCTTTGGGCTGGTGTCGGCCTCGTTCGTGGTGGCGCAGGCACTGCGCTGGTCGGCTCCGCCGAAACGGTCGCGCAACGCATCAAGGAATATCAAGCCATCGGCATCGATGAATTCATCTTCTCCGGCTATCCGCATCTCGAAGAAGCCTACCGGTTTGCCGAGCTCGTTTTCCCGCTGCTTCCCATCGACCGACCGGTTGAAAGTGCTGCGCCGCAATACCTGAGTCCCTTCGGCGAAATCGTCGCCAATCAGGACCGGCCCGCGCGCAAACCGGTCGTCTCATCCGCGTCCTGAAATCTCTAACCGTTACCCCGATGTCCGCAACTTTTCCAACTCTCGAAAAAACCAACCGCACCAACGTATCGGAAATCGCGGAGCATCTCGCCGGCACTTTCGCGCAGACCGCTGTCGAGCGCGACAAGCAAGGCGGCACCGCCAAACACGAACGCGACCTGTTGCGTGAAAGCGGTCTCCTTAACCTGCTGATCCCTCGCGAAGACGGAGGCTTCGGAGCCGAGTGGCCGGAGATTTTACGAATCGTTCGCTTGTTCGCACGCGTCGATAGCTCGCTCGCTCACCTCTTCGGATTCCAGCATCTGATGCTCGCGACCATCCAACTTTTTGGCACCGAAGAACAACGGCAGAGCTATTTCCGTGAAACGGTCCGCCACTCGTGGTTCTGGGGAAATGCCCTGAACCCGCTTGATACAAAAACCGTTGTCTCCCAAAATGACGGTCAGATTTTCATCAATGGTCGCAAAGGATTTTGCTCCGGCGCGACCGATGCCGATGCGCTGATTATTTCCGCGACCGAACCGGGAAATCCACGACTTCTCATCGCCGCCGTCCCGACCCCTCGCGAAGGCCTGATCGTTCAAAACGATTGGGACAATATCGGACAACGCCAGACCGATAGCGGCACGGTGGATTTCTTCGACGTGCCAATTTACGAGCCAGAACTCCTTCGCAGCCCCGGCCCGCTTGGCAGCGTCCGCGCCTCGCTGCGCCCTTGTATCGCACAAATTATTTTTGCCAACATTTTCCTCGGAATCGCGGAAGGAGCCTTCGCAGAAGCAAGAAATTACACTCTCGCACAGACCCGTCCGTGGCTGACTTCCGGCGTCGAGTCACCGAGTCAGGATCCTTATCTCCTTCATCATTACGGAGATCTTTTCGCCCAACTCCAGGGAGCACGACTTCTAACAGATCGTGCGGCGGACAGTCTTCAACGAGCTTGGGAAAGCGGCGAATCAATCACGGAAAATTTCCGCGGCCGCGTCGCGATCGATGTCGCCACCGCCAAAGTGGCGACGACCAAAACCGGTCTCGATGTGGTCAACCGCATCTTCGAAGTCATGGGCTCCCGATCGACGACCGCTGCCGCTCGACTCGATCGCTATTGGCGCAACCTCCGCACCCAAACCCTCCACGATCCGGTCGATTACAAACTCAAAGAGCTTGGCGACTGGGCGCTAAATTCACGCATTCCAACTCCCACTTTCTATTCATGAAAACACAATCGCTTCTGGATTCACGCATTGAAGATGCCATCGCAGCCATCGCGCGTGGAGAGATCGTCGTAGTCGCCGATGATGCGAATCGGGAAAACGAAGGCGACCTTATCATCGCCGCTGGAAAAATCACACCGGAGAAACTCGCCTTCATTATCCGCCACACCAGCGGCTTGATATGCGTTGCGACCAGCGGCGAAATCCTCGACCGGTTACATCTCCCGCAAATGGTCACCGAAAATTCGGAATCCCATCGCACCGCATTTACCGTTTCCATCGATTGGAAACACGGTACGAGCACCGGTATTTCCGCAGCCGACCGAGCCGCCACCATTCGGGCCCTCGCCGATCCCCATTCCACTCCTGACGGTTTTGCCAGACCGGGTCACATCTTCCCTCTGCGGGCAAAAGAAGGTGGAGTTCTTACCCGCGCGGGCCACACGGAAGCAGCAGCCGATCTTGCCCGCCTCGCAGGGTTGGAAACGGTCGGAGTCCTTTGCGAACTTGTCAACGACGACGGATCGATGGCCCGCGGACGTCAGCTTACCGATTTTGCGAAAACTCATGGTCTGCATTTCATCACCATCGCCGATCTGATCGCCTGGCGCCGCAGACATGAACCGCTTGTCGATCTTACCGCCACCGCCCGGATGCCCACCCGACACGGTGTATTCACCGCCCACACTTACCGATCCAGACTTGACGGTACCGAACACATCGCACTCGTCAAAGGCGATCTAAACCGTGCGAAAAACCCACTGGTCCGCGTCCACTCGGAGTGCCTCACCGGTGATATCCTCGGCTCCATGCGGTGCGACTGCGGCACTCAGCTCGAACTTGCATTGCAAACCATCGAACGTGAAGGAACCGGTGTCATCGTTTATCTCCGTGGCCATGAGGGACGGGGTATCGGCATCACTCATAAAATTCGCGCCTATGCTCTCCAAGACGGCGGACGCGACACAGTGGAAGCCAACACCGACCAAGGTCTGCCCATCGATTCCCGCAGCTATGACGTCGGAGCGCAAATCCTCACTCACCTAGGCCTGACTACCATCCGCCTGATGTCGAACAACCCGGCCAAGTTCACCGAACTGGAAGGCTATCAAATCAAAATCGTTGGCCGCGTTCCGCTGCTCACCACGCCAAACCGTGAAAACTTTTCATACCTCCACACCAAACAACAAAAACTCGGACACCTCCTGGATCTACCAACCCACGCCGCTTGATCCACACGAGGAAGAGGAAGATTTCGAAATGCCTCCGCCGCCAAAACCGGTTCTCCATCTCTCAAACGTTGGTGCCAAGACTCCGGTCTCTCGCGCCAGCGTTCTCGTATTTGAAGACGCCAAGTCAAAGGCATTGATGGAACATCTCAAACTCATTGCGCCCAGCGATGCGAACGCGTTGATCATCGGCGAAACCGGTACCGGAAAGGAAATCATCGCCCGCCACGTCCACAACCTCAGCGGACGCTCGAAAAAAGCCTTCGTCGCCGTAAATTGCGGGGCCTTTTCCGAAAATCTTATCGAAAGCGAACTCTTCGGCCACG
>DBTN01000010.1:50560-167915 GCA_002307065.1 Akkermansiaceae bacterium UBA1315
TTCGGCCACGAGCGCGGGGCCTTTACCGGTGCCTCCACCGCCAAGGCCGGTTGGTTTGAAGCCGCGCACGGAGGCACACTTTTCCTCGATGAAATTGGGGAATTGCCGATCGCCCTTCAGGTGAAACTGCTTCGGGTCCTCCAAGAACGGCAAGTCGTCCGCCTCGGTTCGCGTAAACCGGTCGAAATTGATGTCCGCTTTATCGCCGCTACCAACGTCCAACTCGAAGAAGCCGTCACCGCAGGACGGTTTCGTGAGGACCTTTATTATCGTCTAAAAGTAGCATCTCTGGAAATTTCACCGCTTCGTGAAAGACCCAATGACATTCTCCCACTCGCCCATCATTTCCTCTCGATCTACGCACAAAGACTCGGGATCAAAAATCCCACCTTTCATCCGGCTGCCGAGGCCGCTCTGGTCACTGGACACACTTGGCCAGGAAATATCCGAGAATTGGAAAACGTGATTCATCACGCCCTCTTGGTCAGCCGCGGTGGAATCGTCCGTCCGGAAGATCTCAATCTCGCGACCTTGCGGCCCCGCCCCCCCGAACACCCGAAAAAAGACAATCTCGTCACCGCCGAAGCCAAAGTGCGTGAGGCCCTGCTTTCGCTTTTCGAAGAAAATCACCCGGATCTTCATCAGCGGATTCAGGAAATCATCTTCCGGACCGCCTATGACCACTGCCACCGGAATCAGGTGCAGACCGCAAAGCTTCTCGGTATCAGCCGAAACATCGTCCGTGCCAGACTCGGCCAGTGCGGTGAACTTTCTCTCACCGAACGGAACAAAAATCTCCGAACGGACACAGGCGGAGAAACGGGCTGACGCCTGGCGAGCAACCGGTTTTACTAGTGGATTTTTCGCCCATCCCTAGTCCGAAAATACCCCACCGCCGAAATTGCAGAAGCGCCGCCGATTTGCCTATGATAGCGGCACGAAATCCGCTACCTCTTGTCCTGTCGCAAGAAGGACGCACCCCCTCGAAGATAAGGAGCTGCTTAAGCGACACCATTAGGCGAGCTGGACGATTTCAGAAATTCTAGATTTGGCGGTATGAGTGGTAAGAAAAAATCTAAAGGAATTAAACGCGCTTTCGCAAAATTGATGCGTCGGATTCGTCTGAGATTCTCACCGAAATGGGTGCGTGAATATGAGAAATTTCAGAAATAATCCGCTTTTTTAAGCCTGATTATCAACCTTTTGTCGGTCTCAGAGAATTTCCCAGTCGGATTCACTTCATCGGCTGAGCTCCGTCCGCCGAGAGACATGAGGCCCCTTGCTGAAGAGCAACGCGGCACCAATCGATTCTCTCCATTTCCTCAAGCTCTCACCGCCGATCGAAGGCCAAAATCCCTCGGGTCGGATGATATCGATCGCTGAGGAATCCCGAAACACCTACTTTCATGACCGCGGCTCCAAATGGAGCCGGCTAACGGACTCGAACCGTTGACCTACTGATTACAAATCAGTTGCTCTACCAACTGAGCTAAGCCGGCTTTTATCGAATCGGGCTAGAAAATCGTAGCTCCGACCGGTCGCCCCTCACAGGGCGCGGCGATTTATGGTGGCCGTGGCGAAGGTTGCAAGGCAAAACCAGTGCGGAAATCGATCAACCGGTTGATCGTCCCGCCAGATCGACCTTTGACGACATTTTCGATCGAAGATTCTAGCCACCCTGTTTGTTGACTTTTCCGTTCTTCCGCTCCATACCCCGCTGATGTCGTCCGCACTGCCTCCCAGACCCCGAGTGATCGGGCCGAAAGTTCGTATCTGCGTCGTCGCCGCGAAATACAACGAGCAATTCACCGATGCCCTCGTGGAAAATGTGATCGAAGAACTTTCCGAACTCGTTCCTCAGGCACGTGTCGATGTGATCCGCGTTCCCGGAGCCTTTGAAATTCCCGTGGCTGTCGCATCGGTGATTCATCGCGACCCGCCAGCTTGTGTGATTGCGCTCGGACTGATCCTCCGCGGATCAACCTCCCACGCCGATCATATCGCCAAGTCCGTGACTTATTCGCTCCAGCAACTTGCGATTGATTCAAAACGACCCGTTATCCACGAAGTTCTGCTTGTTGAGGACGAGAAACAAGCATACGCCCGTTGCATCGGCGAAAAGCTCAACCGCGGAAAAGAAGCCGCGCGAGCTGCCGCCTCAATGATTGATATTTTCCAGGAACTGGACCGGTCCATGCCAAATAATCCTACCCGTACCAAACGCCGCAATGCCTAGTCCTCGCCACATTCGCGAGGCGGTGATTCAGTTCTTATACTGTGCCGATCTCGAAGGCGGTGCCGAACCGGCAGCGCTCCGCAAGCCTTTTTGGGATTTCGTCACGGAATCCGATCGTCGTGCCTTGCAGATCGCTACCTTTCGCACGGTTCACCATCTGGCCCACGGCCGTGAAGGACGACTTGTGGAATTCGTCGAACGAAACACGATCGCCACCGCACAACTTTCGGCCTGGCCACAAGCGGAGCATCTCAAAATCGATCTCGATCGGATGGCTCAACTCGAATCGGGATGGAGCACCGCCTTCGCCCGCCTCGAACGCCTGCCAAAAGATGACGATGATGCCTCGGTCGCCGTTAACTTCAGCAACGCTCTCGCCGCACTCTTCAGTGTCGATCGCGATTTGGCGCAGACCCGTCGGCGGTTCTTGGAAGGAATCGAAGACTTTCCAGCCTTGAAAGGTCAGCTTGAAGGAGTCGCCGCTTCCGTTCGCCGACTCCAGCGCATTTCGGACCGGTTGCGCATGGTTGAAGAACCCGAAAAATTCCCCGAGCAAGGAGACCTCGCTCGCTTGCGAGATTCAAAGGCGGAAATCGCCGAACTTCGGAAACGCGCCGACGAGCTGGTGGACGCCGTCGTTTCCCATAAAGAAACGATCGACGAAACGCTGGCGACGGTGGTCGACAACTATTCTCCCGAACGGATCGATCCGGTCGACCGTGCGATCTTGCGCTTGGCGACTTATGAAATTCTTCATGCGAATACTCCGCCGAAAGTTGCGATCAATGAAGCCATCGAACTCGCGAAACGTTTCGGCACCAGCGACTCTCATCGTTTTGTGAACGGAGTGCTCGATCGCATTGCCAAACAATTTTCGACCAATTAGAAAGCCAGCCGGTTTTTGTCATGGAGGAAACCGCTGGGCTTGGATTCAATCTCCGACAGCTTTACCTCCATGCGCTACCCCACCCGTTTTCAGCAAAAAACCCTGTGGAACGCCGCGACTGGCTTGGCGATTCTCGTCCTCGGCTCCTTGGTCGTCGGAATGATCTGGCTGCTGGGTCAAATTTTCGGATTTCTCCAGCCCGTTCTCATTCCGCTGATTGTCGCGGGAATCATTGCTTACCTACTTGATCCGGTCGTTCGCCTGATCGAAAGGCGGGGGCTGAGCCACCTGTGGTCGGTGATTTCGGTATTTGTGCTGATTCTCGGATTGGCGACGGTCCTGGTCGCGGCGATTCTGCCGGGCATTCGGCAAGGCCGGATCATGTTCCAAGAATTCATCCGCCCCGCCACGGCAATCACCGAGATCGCCCCGTCCCTTTCCGCCGATCCAGCCGCACCAGCGGGCGAGCCCACCCCTTTGGTGGAAGATGATGACGAAAAACGACTCGCCCCGGCACTGGCCAGATCCCTGCACGAATTGCGGAAACAACACAAATCCGGACCGATCGGCTGGGCGCTTACCGAGACCACCGACGCAGGAGAACCCATCGCCTACGTAGGTGATGAACCTCCCGAACCGGATCAGCTCGACTTTTTCTGGCGAACCCGGGCCGGGCGAATGCTTTATGACGAACGCGAAGACATTCTTCGAACCGGGCGCGAGTGGATCACCGCAGGCTCGACCAAAGTGCTGGGACTGATCGGACTGGTTCTCGGGATGATCATGGTCCCGGTTTATCTTTTCTTTTTCCTGAAAGACTCTGCATCCATCCGAAACCACTGGCACGACTACGTGCCGCTCAAGGCTTCGCGATTCAAAACCGAACTGGTTTCGACGCTCCAAGAAATCAACCGCTACCTCATTTCCTTCTTCCGCGGACAGGTGCTGGTCGCCGGTATTGATGGCATTTTGGTGGGCATCGCGCTGGAATTCTACGACCTCCCGTATGGCATTTTGATCGGAATCTTCATGGCGATTCTGGGTGTGATCCCCTACATCGGAAACATTCTTTGCCTCATTCCCGCGTGCGTCATCGCCTACCTGCACGCCGAAGGAGGCGGTGCCGATATTCCTTTCGGATTTTCTCCGTGGGCCTACGTCGGCGGAGTCGTAGTGATTTTTGTCGTCGTTCAGCAAATCAACTCGCTGGTGACCGCACCCAAAATTGTGGGAGATTCCGTCGGACTTCACCCGCTGACCGTCATTTTTTCGATGCTTTTCTGGTCGGTCGTTCTCGGCGGATTTGTGGGAACACTGCTTGCGGTACCTTTAACGGCAGCGGTCAAAGTCCTGTTCCGGCGCTTTATCTGGGAAAGACAATTGGTCGAGAATCCAGACTTTGACTACGCGGGAAACCCCTGAATTCAAACAAAAGTGCCCCCCGCTCCACGCGACTGGAATTCTCCCCCCGGATAACCCCAGCACTGCGTGAAACGAGAGGCTGGGCGGGAGAATGGGGGCGGATGCCCAGCCGCGCAAGGCGATTTCTCGACTTTATCAGGACAATTTAAATTCTTTTCCCAGCGACAGAGACAAGAACGTCGCATGATCCGTGATCTCGCGGAGTTCTCAATCTCTCGAACGAGCACGAATCGCATTCTGAGCATTCTCGATCAGCACTGCCAATTCAGCATCAGCTCCTTCTTTCGCTGCCTCAAGAACCGGCAAACTCACGGAGCTGCCAGTTTTCCCTAACAGACGCGTTGCGGAATGCCGGATACTTCCGGTCGTCTCCGGAAATCGCTTCAAAACTTCGCTTTCAATGGCCGGCCCAAAATCCGCGAAAAGCGGCTCCCATGAGGTCGCGTCGTCGATCCAAAGCTCCCCGATCATGGGGATCACCGAAGTGTTTTTTTCCTTGGCCAACAAGGCGACCATTTCGCGAGGAGGAACGAATGACTTCTGCGTCCGCAAACGGCGGAGCCGATCTGCTGCCGCGTCTCCCGCAGGCCCAGGCGTCTCAGACCACACCGAAAGCGCCCAGCAAACGTCGCCATAAAAGTCAACTTTGTCCTCTCTCAACAACTCGATCAACCGGTTGGTGATGTCGATCCGATAAACTTTAGGCTCGGCATCCGCCAAACGTTTGACCGCTCTGGCCACCCGATCCAGCTGAACGCTTTCCAATTCTCGGCGATTCAAATCGTAAAACGCGGGATCGTTCTTATCCGTCAGTTTCGCAATGGGACCTTCGATAAAAATGGAATTATCGATGAGGATCTCGATCACTCCGATCTCCTCGTGAATCGTTGAGGTGCCCAATTCCTTGAGCATTTCCGCGATCTCTTCCAGAGTGGCGTCCACTCCACTCAGAACCATCAAATACTCTCCACGATCGCGCGGATACTGGTGGGAACTCGGGTTGGCGCGAGTGGTGCGAAGAATGAAATCGCGAGTCGATAACCGGTTGCTTTCGGCCATCTCACGGAGCCATAACCCCACAGCAGGTTTTTCTCCCGCCGCCTTGAGACGATCATTTTCCGCCTCCAAAGGCGCGGTACCGATCCGCTCAATCAGTTGCTCAGGAGTCAGTTTTTTTTCATTCGATTCCTTCTTTTCCAGAGCCACCACACCTGGTGCGGTTGCCGGAGCGTTTGTTTTCACCACCGGTGGGCGCATCAAAAAAGGCAACGCAACCAGCCCTAGCCCGAAGAAAAGAGCCATCAAAAGCACCGCCTTGCGCCTCCGCGCGTTCGCCGCACGCACCATCAATGCACCACCGACCAATGCCATCAATGCCGCGAACACCACCCGAACCGGCTGCGACAACCCGTCAAAGGTGCTGCCTTTTCCAAAACCGAAGATAAAAAACAACGCGGTGAGGACCATCGCGATGAACCCGATGGAACCTTGGATCAGATCTTGGGTCGAAACCGGTTGCGCCGCTCCCATTTCCGGACTGAGGGTGTAGTTCGCCGGCTGAAAATTCGCAGGCGGAGCCGCCACCTTGGGAGATTTTGAAAAACGCTCCAAATTCGCCCGCCGTTCTCCAGGGTAAATTTTCACCCCACGCAAAATCACCTCCTCTTCGATCACAAACCGATGGTTACACGCGCCGCATTCTACAGTTTTTCCGCGAAGATCCACTCCCACTTTAAAAGTCTGACTACAGGATGGACAGCGTATCTGCAAAGAGGGTTTCTCATCTGAGGGTAAAGCCATGTCGGGAAACATCATCACCACTGAAATCCAGATTGCAACCTCTCAGCCGCCATCCCTTGCCCAAGTCTCGATCCTTCAATAGCTATGCAAAAACCGAATAGTTCGATCAGCTAAAAATTTGACATTGGTTTAGCAAATGCTTTCAATCGCCCCATGAACTCGGTTGGCCGCCCCCCTCTCGACCTCAAGCCGCTTCCTACTTGGCCTTCGCAACAAACGCCTGCTTTCGCCAAGACGACCGAGCCCGGCTTCGTAGATGATTCTGTCATTGAGGATATTCTTCGCCGAAGTTCCCGACCGGCTGCCCTGAATTCCAATCAGGAGCTTGCGCTCTCCGCCGACGATATGGATTTTGCCGGTTGGCACGCGATTTCCCGACCCGTTGCAGAACCGGAGACGCCTGCCCTTCCCCCAAAACAAGAATTTTCCCCCGTCACGGAGCCTGGACTGGGCAACCCGCAGCGCGAGACACCCCGTTGGTGGCTCGCAGGTCTCGCCACCGTCGGCTCCTTGATCGCTCTGTCCCTTTCCCTGATGACCGTCCAACGGCCCGCCGGAAATCAAAGCCACCCCGCCATCATCAAATCAAAGATGGTCTGGGAATCCATCTGGCAGTCGATCCATACGGAAACCGCAGGCACCTTTTAGCCAGCAACTTTCCTGCATTTCCCGCAATTGACGAAACCGCCGAATCCGCGCAGCGTTCCGCTTCATGTCGCGCCCCGGTCTCATTCTTAAACTCAGTTGCCCCGATCAGCCGGGAATTGTTGCCAAAGTCGCCAACTACGTCGCCGGTCACTGCGGAAATTTGGTCGAATTCGCTCAGTTTTCCGACCAGTTGGGCAAAAAATTCTTCGCTCGTCTCGAAATCGAAACGTCGGAACTCGACGTCGCAGTCGAAGATTTCATCGACGGCTTCGGCACCTTGGGCCGCTCACTCCGCGCCAACTGGCATTTCCGACGCCTTCCTTACCGCATGCGGACGGTCGTTCTCGTCACCAAAACCGATCACTGCCTGAACGAAATCATCTGGCGCACGGAACTTGGAGAACTCCCCGTCGAAATCACGTCGATCATCGGCAATCGCGATAATTGCAAATCTCTCGCCGAACACGCCGGAATTCCCTTTCACCAAGTCGATATGGACGGCGAAAACCGGGCAAACGGCTTCGCCGAAATCCGCCGAATGCTAGAAGAACAAAACGCCGAACTGATCGTGCTGGCTCGCTTCATGCAAATTCTTCCCGACGATTTCTGCAACGCCTTCGCAGGCCGGATCATCAATATCCACCACAGTTTCCTCCCCGCTTTCATCGGCGCGAACCCCTACAAACAAGCTTACGAACGCGGCGTAAAACTCATCGGCGCCACCTGCCACTACGTCACTGCCGATCTCGACGCCGGACCGATCATCGACCAAGAGGTTCACCGGGTGCAACATTTCCACACGCCTTCCGATCTCGTTCGCCTCGGACGCGACTGCGAAAGGACCGCTTTGGCCCGTGGAATCCGTTATCACGTCCATGACCGGTCCATTATTGATGGCCACCGAGCAATTGTTTTTCCAGATTGATTCATTGGAGACTTTACAACTCCGCGTTCGTTGATATTTTCCGCGTCCCGGCGAAAAGGAGAGGTGGCTGAGTGGTCTAAGGCACCCGATTCGAAATCGGACGTGGGGTAATACTCACCGTGGGTTCAAATCCCACCTTCTCCGCCACTTTTTATTGAAACACCACGAGTTGCGAATCTTGCTCTCCTGGGTCTGAAAAGTCTGTAAGATCCAATCGGATCTCCACCTGCATCGAGGTGAGGCGTTTTTTGATTTTTTGAAGTTCTGAAGGTTATCTTGAGTTTCGGAGCAACCGCGCAAGCGATTCCGGGAAGGCGTGATTTTCAAAATTCGACCACCTCGTCGCCCATCTTTTCAAATCCATGAACCCTGTCCTCGCGACCCTGTGGCACCGGAAAACACCCATCATCGCCGCACTCGCTCTTGGCGGAATCGCGGTGCACTTGGCGTTGCGCTTTGGCCTCAGTGCAAGTCTCCAAGTCCAACATATTCCTCTGCTCGTGATCCTCATCGGCGGCGGCGGTCCGCTGTTGTATGATCTATTTCTGAAGTTGCTCAGGCGCGAGTTTGGCTCGGATCTGTTAGGCGGGATTTCAATCATCACCTCGATTCTGTTAGGTGAATATCTCGCGGGATCGATCATCGTGCTGATGCTCGCGGGCGGCGAGGCATTGGAAAATCACGCGCTCCGCAGCGCCTCGTCCGTTCTCGGTGCTCTGGCAAAACGCATGCCAGCCATCGCCCATCGAAAGCAAGAGACGCAGATTCACGAAGTCGCCCTCGCAGACATTTCCATTGGCGATACGTTGGTGATCTATCCCCACGAAATCTGTCCGGCGGACGGCACAGTCATCGAAGGACACGGGGTGATGGATGAGTCCTATCTCACCGGAGAACCTTTCGCGATTCGTAAAACTTCCGGATCTCCAGTCATCTCCGGCGCGGTCAATGGCGATTCGGCTTTAACCATTCGAACCACCCGACTGGCAGCCGATTCCCGCTACGCGAAAATCATGGAAGTGATGCGTGAGTCCGAAGAAACGCGGCCGCAATTGAGACGGCTAGGCGACAAACTCGGCGCGTTCTACACGCCCGTCGCGCTCGCGGTCGCGATCACCGCATGGGCAATCAGTGGTGAAGCGATGCGCTTCTTGGCCGTGCTTGTTATTGCCACACCTTGTCCGCTTCTGATCGGAATCCCGATCGCGATCATCGGCTCCATCTCGCTTTGTGCTCGGCGTGCGATCATCGTGAAAAGTCCGCTGGTGCTTGAACAAATCGCCGGTTGCAAGACTGCGATTTTTGATAAAACAGGCACACTCACTTACGGAGAACCGACGCTCACCGAGCAATTGCCCGCTCCGGGTTTCAGCCAAAAGGAGGTGCTCACTCTTGTCGCCAGCCTGGAACGTTACTCAAAGCACCCCTTGGCTCGCGCCATTCTTCACGCGGCAGACGAAGAAAAAATCGAGCTTCCGGAAGCAACCGATGTCGGCGAACAACCCGGCACAGGATTGCGCGGAAAAATTTCCGGCCACGAAGTTCTGATCACCAGTCGCGGTAAGCTCATCGAGCAAAACCTCGCAGATCACGAGCACCTCCCGCCCATTGCCGGTGGCCTGGAATGTGTCGTTGTCATCCAGAACCGTTACGCGGGGATGCTGCGTTTCCGCGATGCACCGAGATCAGACAGCCGATCTTTCGTCAGCCATCTCGGACCGAAACATCAATTCAGCCGAGTGATGATTGTCTCTGGCGACCGCGAATCGGAGGTTCGCTATCTTGCCCAACAAGTGGGGATCACTGAAATTTTCGCCCAGCAAAGTCCGGAGCAAAAGCTCGCGATTGTCCGCAAAGAAACCACTGCCGCCAAAACCCTCTACGTCGGTGATGGCATCAATGACGCACCTGCCATGATGGCAGCAACCGTTGGCATGGCGATCGGCAAAAACAGTGATGTCACCGCAGAAGCAGCCGGAGTTGTGATCATGGACAATTCTCTAACAAAAGTGGACGAGTTCATGCATATCAGCCGTCGCATGCGAGTGATCGCGCTACAAAGTGCGATCGGCGGAATGGCACTCAGCATCATCGGCATGTTCTTTGCCGCCACCGGTCATTTAAATCCGGTTCATGGTGCGATCCTTCAAGAAATCATCGATGTGCTCGCCGTTCTGAACGCTCTCCGCGCCGCATTTCCACCAAAAGTGATCCACGATCTTTAATCCCATTGCCTCATTTTGCACCCCATGCAAGTCGATCGACTTCCGTGACGAACAGATACGAGCCATCGTGAATTCTCTCAAAAGCGCTCGGAGGAAAATCCGTTGGCGATCTGGAAAAAAGAGATAAGCGTCGTCCAAAATAAGATCCAAGCGATCGTCCCTCGCCGATTGCGTGCGCGGCTTTTGAAATGAGAAGTCCTATTGGGTTTGTTGTGAAACACAGACGATATGAATTTATTGAGTATGCCACTTGTCAGTTCTTATGGGGTGAACCTGCCCAAATAAGGGATGAAGTGGGCATCGGAAGCCGCCGAGTTAATGAAAGTCATGGGATTCAGATGCATGGCTAGGATCCAAACCGGAAAGAGGTGCAAGATGAGTCACAAAAACCGTCGGCTGATCCCCTTCGCTGATTTGCACATAACCGCTTGCTGTTAGAAAGGATTCGCTGGAAATGAGCCTTCGGTTTGCCTCGAAGGTTTCCCGTTTCACAAAGAGATTGGCAATACCGGTTTCGTCTTCGAGTGAGATGAAACAATGGCCTTTCGCCGTGCCGGGACGTTGGCGACAAATGACTAAACCGGCGACGGTAACCGGAGTTTTCGCGGGCAAGATAGGCAAATCGCGAGCACGCTGGACGATCAAATGAGACTTTTCACGCCATAACTTCATCGGATGCGGACCGATCGACGCACCTTGAGTCGCCACGTCGGAGGACAAACGTTCGCTTATCGACATGGGAGTCAGTTGAATCTCATCTCCTTGCTGGTGATCGAGTAAATCTCCATGCAACGGAAGCTCCGCCTGCCAAAGTGCTTGTCTGCGGTGGAGCCCTTCTGGCAGATCATTGAGAGCTCCACTTTCGGCAAAAATCCGGCGTTCCTTTTCATTCGGTCGCACCCGGATAAGAAAATCTTCGAGCGATTCAAAAGGCCGCCGCTGGCGTTCGAAGATCAATCTTTCCCGCACGGAAGGCCGCAAGCCTTTCAAACGATGCAGCCCTAACCGGATGGTTCGATCATCTTCGACATCAGTGAAATTTCCACTGTGGACGCACGAAACCGGTAGCACTCGAATGCCGTGGTGCTTCGCATCCTGGATCAGCGTGTGAACGGAATAAAAACCCATCGGCTGATGATTGATTAAACCGGTATAAAATTCCGCAGAATGATTCACTTTGAACCAACAGGAAATGTAAGCGAGCCAGCCGAAGGACAACGCATGACTTTCCGGGAATCCATAAAGCGCGAAGGAACCGATCGAGTGAATGATCTTTTCCTGCACATCTTCCGGCACATCTTTCGCCGTCATGCGAGCGCGAAGCTTTTCGGTGACTTTGATCATCCGTTCGTCCGAGCGCTTGAAAGAAATGGCACGACGCAATTGATCCGCCTCCCCACCATTGAAGTCCGCGATCTTCATCGCCATTTGCAGCATCTGCTCCTGAAACATCGGCACACCCAGTGTTCGGCCTAAAATCCGACGAAACTCCGGATAAAACTCACTCTCTTTTGCCACGATATAATCCGGCGTTTCCCGACCTCTTCGCCGGTTGAGATAAGGATGCATCAGATCGCCAACGATCGGACCGGGCCGGATGATCGCGACTTCGATCGCCACATCATAAAACTCCTTCGGCCGCATGATCGGCAAGGTCGCCATCTGCGCACGCGACTCGACTTGAAACGTCCCAATCGTATCCGCTTTCGTCATCAGCTCGAAAACCTGGGGATCCGTCAGCGGCAATGTGGAGAGGTCCAAGGATTTTTCCGGGCAACGTCGCGAACGGATTTCCAACATATTTTCCATCGCCGCGAGAATTCCAAGCCCCAGCAAATCGATTTTCACTATGCCCAGATCTTCACAATCGTCCTTGTCCCATTGAACCACCGTCCGGTTTGCCATCGTCGCCGGTTGGATCGGCACCACGGCATCCAGCCCGCGATCACAGATGATCATGCCTCCGGAATGTTGGCCAAGATGGCGGGGCATTCCGAGAACGGATTCATACAAATGCCCCAAAGCCTTGATCCGTGGATGAGACGGCGGAATCAGATTTCCGACGAGTGCTTCGAAGGCGGACTCCTCCGGTTTCTCATCCTCCTCTTTTTCATCGCCGTGAAATCCGTGGCCATGGAGTGAAAAGCGATCGGCCAACGACGGAGGAAATGATAACACTTTCGACATTTCGCGAAACGCGGAACGGGGTCGATACGTGATGATATTTGCGGTCATCGCCGCACCTCGCGCGCCGTATTTTTGAAAAACATGCTGAATGACCAACTCGCGCTTTTCTCCGGAAGGGAAATCAATATCGATGTCCGGCCAGCTCTTGGAATTGGCGGAAAGAAAGCGTTCGAATAACAAATGATTTTTCACCGGATCAAACCGGGTGATTCCCAACGCGTAACATACGGCTGAATTCGCCGCCGATCCGCGTCCTTGGCAAAAGATATCTCGATCGCGTGCGAACCAAACGATTTCATGAACGATCAAAAAATATCCGGAAAAGCCGAGCTGATGAATGAGATCGATTTCTTTTTCAATCTGCACTTCGAATTTTGCATCCCAACTTCCCAATCGTTTTGCACCCGCAATGCTAAGCTCACGCAGCAACTTCGTCTGCTCCACCATCGACAAAGGTTTGCCCTGCTCGTCAGGAAAATCCGGAAACCGGTAGCCGAGATTCTCCAAACTGTAACCGATCCGATCCTTGAGCCGATGCGTATTCAGAAGCGCCTCAGGCAGATCCGCGAACAATCGGGACATTCCAGCAGCGGATTTCAAATGCCGCTCCCCATTGATCGCAAGCAACTTTCCCGCCTGATCGAGCGATACATGATGACGAAGACACGTAAACGCATCCGCCAATGACCGGTCGGCACGAACCGACTGAATCGGCGCGTTGCACGCGAGGAGCGGCAGGCGAAAATGCTTGGCCAGATCGATCAGTTGACGATTGAGCAAACCGTCGTCACGGAGCCCATGCCGATTGAGTTCGACATAAAGATTTTCCCTCCCGAAAATTTGCATCAATGACTCGACGGCGGCGAGAGCTCCGGCTTTGTCATTGCGCAGCAGCGGTCGGCAAACCGGTCCTTCCCGATCCCCCGTAAGAGCGATCAAACCGGTTTCCGATCGAAAAACTTCCGGATCCCGATCCTTGAGATGACGATCTGTTAGATGACCGCTCAGAAGTTGATATCCCTTTTGGCTGGCGCACAAAACCGGGATAAAACAACCGGGTGAAATTTCCAGCGAAGCGCCGACGACGACTTTTAAATCCGTATCTTCCGCCGCCTTGTGAGCCCGCGCGGAACCATAAAATCCCAAATCATCGGTGATGGCGATCGTTTCATAACCCATCGCAATGGCCCGTTGGATCATGACCTCCGGTTGGCTCGCACCTCGCAAAAACGAAAAGGCGGAGCGCGCATGAAATTCTCCTGCAAATGGGATCATCCGTAAACCCCCTCCAAATGCCATTGATCGACTGGGGAAAAAACCAGTCGCAGGATTTGCCCATCCGCCAGCTCGACATCCCACTCGATGCGACGCCATAATTTCTCCGCTTCCCACCAATCTCCGGATAACAAAAACGGCCCACGTTTTCCCACAATTTCGCCGAGATAACTCCCGCTCAAAATGGCGTGCGGAACCGGTAAATTCCCCCGGTTTTCAAAAGCAACCGCGACCGATTGCTGCGGACGGAAACGCCGCAACGGAATCGAGCAACCGGTTTGCGAAGCATTCGATGAACCCTCTGCCGACATCGCAGGCAGCATTCTGAAAGCTTCCGGTCGATGGGTATTTTCGGAGACCGGCACGCCGACCCTGCCCGGTCCGAGCAACGCCTCCAAACGCGTCAACGTCTCGGCCCAACGGCTGGGATTCGGAAGCTGACGCCCATACCATTCACGCTGCGAAGGATTTGGCGAAACCGCGGTCGCATTCAGATCGATCCCCACGACCGGCGATTCAATCCGCAACGATTCCAAAAACGTCTGAACCGGTAGCAGCAGCTCATTCGCGTCCACCAAAGGCTCCGGCAGACGGATCATCCGTTCGAGCGATTTCCCCAATTCGTGATGCAGCGTGATTTGCAAACTGCCGACCGCCAGATAGTGGCTCGCCACCCGTGAGGAGAGCGTGTGCAGCAGTCGTTTCGTCGCGAAAATCAGCGGCTCGGACAAATGAATGCCATCTTCGAAATCCAAGCTCTGCCCATACGATTCCGGCGGGCGATGAAGGCGCAAGAGACGGCAGGATTTCCCATGAACAATGTCATGCGCATCACCCGCCGCCGGGCCAAGCCGCTCGACCAAAGCCTGACGCGGCAGAGCCATAAAATCGCCCAGCGTTTTTAAACCCCACAGCCGCAGCATCGGCAGCCATTCCGACGTGCCCGGAAGCGATGCCAGCAAGCTGAAAGGCAGGCATTTGAAATATTCGAGATCGACCAACCCGCCCTGGCTTTCCTCATGAAGCGCCGCGAGATGAGCCAAGTCCGGCGTTTCGGCACGGGCATGCCAAATTTCGACATGCGGAATTTCCAGCTCGTCCAGCCACGCGATTTTCGATTTCGAAGCACGCGAAAGGTCCAGCACGAGGGTGGCCGGGGAAGTGATTTCCAAATCCGGCGTCAACGCTTCCGCCAGATCCACCAGCTCTTGGAGCAGCGCCTTTTCCGCCTCCAGTCGCCGTTGGAGAATCCGCAAACCGGGACAACGGACGAGCGCACGATGCAGCTGCCAACCGGCTTCGATACCGGTTTGCCGAGCGTGATGATTGATCGCGAGCAGGGGTAATTTCGCCTTCGGATCGTCCGCATCCGCCGTCGCCGAAACAACCGCCGAGGGAAACCCGCGCAGCTCCGGATTCACGCGCAACGCTGCGGTGATTTCCAAATCCGGAAGATGAAGCGCCGCGAACATGATCAGGTCGCCTGCCGCAGCCGTTGAGGTTGAACTTCGATTTCCGAAAACAATTCGCTCCGATACCGGTCGAAATCCGCCAGCGAAAACCGCGACGAAAGCGACCACCTCACCGCCGCGCACGGCACCCAAGGAAACGGCGAAAACACCAGCACCCGACAGCCCGAGCGCTCCGCCATCTGATTCAGCCGCCACCACGCGGAAACCGGGAGCCCCCCTAAATCCCGGGCCGGAAATCCACACGTATCCAATAAAACGAACGGAATATTTCCATCACGAATCAGCAAATCCGCCGCCCGCATCAACTCCTCCACCCGCCCGCAACGAACCCACAACAACCGCGAACACGCCGCATCTGAAAACGATCGCGGGTCAAACCCATCCCCATCCACCAACACAAAATCCGGAATTTCCACCCGGTTTTCCGAATCTCCCAACATCTCCGCCAGCAACAACCCCAACAGCGGCCGCTTTCCCTCCGGAACGATTTCCGAAATTTTTCCCATCGGAAACGAAGCAGGATCGGAAAACCGAACCCCCTCCTCCAAACGCACTTCCCCCGGAAAACGAGACGCATGCGCCTGCGGAAATTTCTTCCGCAGCCGCAATCTCAATTCCTGAACCGTCTCACTCGACACAACGCGAATCTCCACGGTTTTTAAAAATGTTCAATCGAACAGTTTTGCGCAATTTTTCCACTCCAAATTTTTGACGCAATAGCCCAAAGGTAGCCCACAAAAACATTCCTCGACGCTTCAAACGAAGTTCACCAAGGTGGACCTTAATCTATCCCACTATAGCGATCTTCGTGAGTCTCATTTTCCTCCATACCGCAGATTGGCAACTCGGAAAGCCTTTCGCATCTCTTCGAGACGATTCCAAGCGTCACCGCCTCCAACAGGAACGACTGAATGCGATTCAACGGCTTTCCAGCATCGCGATCGATTCAGAAGCTGCCTTCGTTTTAGTCTCTGGCGATCTCTTTGATTCCTCTCAAGCAACCAAGTCGATCGTTTCCTCAGCATGCGCCTCCATCGGTTTGTTAAAAATACCGGTTCTCATCATTCCGGGAAACCACGACCACGGCGGCCCAGGCAGCATCTGGCAGCAAGAGTTTTTCCTTCGCGAGCAACAGCAACTCGCCCCCAATCTTCACATCCTCCTTTCTCCAGAACCCGTCGTTCTCGAAACCGCCGTCATCTTTCCCGCGCCACTTCTCCGCCGCCACGAATCCGGCGATCCCACTGCTTGGATCCGCGACGCTTTCGAAAACCCCACCTTCCCCACCCACCTTCCCCGAATCGTCCTCGCCCACGGAACGATCCAGGGGTTCGGCTCCTCTCCGCAAAATGAGGAAGACGAATCCACCATCACCAATTGGATCGATCTCTCACGCTTGCCGACGGACGAGCTCGACTACTTCGCCCTCGGCGATTGGCATGGAACCAAACAAGTCGGCCCAAAAGCCTGGTACAGCGGCACTCCCGAAATCGACCGGTTCCCGAAAGGCGAGGGAAATGACCCAGGAAACGTCCTCCAGATAACCCTCACTCGCGGCGGCATTCCGACCGTCGAGAAAATCCCCAGCAACCGGTTTCTCTGGAAAAATTTCACCTTCCGTTTCTCCGACGACTCTAGCCTCGACCTCTTCATTTCGCAGCTCGACGAACTCATCGGCCAACGCGGCGACGAGCACTTGCTCTCTCTCACCCTCGAAGGTTCGCTCGGCATTGAGGCCTCGGATCGATTGGAAAAAATTCTCGAATCCTGGGACTCCCGCCTCATCCGACTCCGCCTTGACCACCGGGTCACGATCGCACCGACCGAAGCCGAAATCATCGCCCTCACCCAGCGCACCGCAGACCCGCTCATCGCCTCCGTCGCCCAACAACTCGTCTCCCAAATCCACGGCTCCGACGAAGACGCCACCATCGCCCGCCTCGCCCTCCGCGAACTCCACGCCGCGCTCATCTGAAAACTGAACACTAAAACCTAGCAAACTTCCAGATGCGCCTCCTCTCCCTCACCGTCCGCAGCTACCGCACCCACAAGGATCTAACCGTCCAGTTCGATCCCTCGCGCAACCTCATCGGCGGTCCCAACGAATCCGGTAAAAGTACTCTCGCCGAAGCCATCCACCGCGCGCTTTTTCTCCGCTCCAAAGTCGGCGGAAATCTCCGCGAGGAAATGCGCTCTACCCGCCACTCCGGCGAGCCCGAAGTCGATCTCACCTTTGAAGCCTGCGACTCCCGCTGGACTCTTGAAAAACGCTTCGCCGGCACCAAAGGCAGCGCCCGTCTGACCAACACCGCCGGCCACGTTTTCAAAGACGACGAAGCCGAAACCAAACTCGCGGAAATCCTCAAGTGCGACACCAACGGCGGCCGAGTCAGCGCCAGCCAGCTCTCCACCCTTTGGTCCCACCTCTGGGTCTGGCAAGGCAGCTCCGGCATCGATCCCTCCGGCCACACCAGCGATCACAAGGACACCCTGGTCCAGCGCCTCCAGGCAGACGGCCTCGCCGCCGTCATGCAATCCCCCACCGACCAACGCGTCCGCGAAAAAATCGCCGCCGCCTACGAAGAACTCTTCACCTCCCGCGGCCCCAAGACCGGTTCAAAACCCGAGCTCGCCCGCGCCCAACTCACCGAAACCGAAGCCATCCTCGCCCGCGCCAAAGAAACCGCCGCACGCCTCGAACAAGCCGCCGCCGATCATCAACGCGCCGAAAAAGAAATCGCCGAAGCCGACGCCGTCCTCCCCCAGCTCCGCAGCGAAAAATCCGCCACCGAAGCCAAGCTCAGCGAAGTCGAAACCCTCCGCCGCCAGCAGGAAACCCATCAGCAGCTTTGGCAAACCGCCACCACCGCCCTTCAGCAGCTCACCGAGCAAGACACCACCATCCGCAATCTCCACGAGCAAGCCACCCACGCCCGTAAAGCCCTCGCCCCCGCCGAGCGATTGGAAGCCAGCCTTCTCACCGAAGAAAAACGCGCCGCCGAACTCTCCCAAACGGCCGAAGCCACCCAGCAAAAATCCGGCGCGGCCATCCGCCTCACCCGCCTCCAGCACGACCTCGCCGCCGCCTCCATCACCGCCTTCGAAAAAGGTGTTGAGCACCAACGCCTCACCGATCGCACCCAAGAGGCAAATCAACTCCGCCAGGAAATCACCACCCACCAGGATTCGCTGTCGAAACTCCCCCCGCTCACCGAAAAAGACCTCAACGCCCTCCGCCAGCTCGATCGCCTCGCCACCCAAGCCACCGCCAGCCTCGACGCCATGGCCACCGGCATCGAGCTCATTTCCGCCGATGAAACGGTCACCCTCGACGGCCAACCCCTCGCCCCCGGCCAATCCCACACGCTCACCGATGCCGCCGAACTCGCCATCGGCAACACCCGCCTGCGCATCCGACCCGGCGGCGGCACGTCCCTCGCCGACGCCCGACTCCTCCAGGAAAATTCCCGGCGAAATTTCACCACCGCCCTCGATCGCCACACCCTCCGCGACCTCGATCACGCCACGCAAATTCTCCAGCAACGGCAAACGCTCACCCAGAAAATCGCCCAACTCGAAACTCAGTGGAAAGCCCTCGGCGGCGAATCCCTCACCCACGAACTCGCCGCGGCCACCACCGCCCACGAAGCCGCCAAATCCGAAGTCCAGCGCCGCCTTGCCACCCTCGATCCCGCCCCGCCACTTCCCGAAAGCCTAACCGCCGCCCGCCAACTCCGCGCCACCCTCCAGCAAGCGCTCGACCTCGCCGAAGAAACCGAAACCACCGCCCGCCACCATTCCACCCAACTCCGCCAACGCCTCGAAACCGCCAACGCAACTCTCCAGCAGCACCGCGACCAAACCGCCCAAGCCCGCCAATCCCTCCGCGACCTCGAAACCCGCCTCGAAGTCCTCCAGGAAAATCACGGCGACACCCCAACGCGCGAAGCCTCCCTCACCCAAGCCCGCTCCCACGAACAACAAACCGCCGCCCAGCTCGCCACCACCCGTCAGCAACTCACCGCCCTCGCCCCCGACCTTCTCACCGCCGATCTTGACCGGTTCACCCGCGCCATCCAGCAGCAGGAAAACCGCCGCCGCGAAGCCGAATCCCTCCGCCTCGTCGCCCGCGACCGCCTCACCCTCGACGGCAGCACCGATCCCCACGCCGAACTCGCAATCGCCGAGGCCCGCCACACCGCCGCCCTCGAACTCCACCACTCCGAGCAACGCCGCGCCAAAGCCATCGAACTCCTCCACCGTCTCTTCTCTTCCTCCCGCGAAGCCATCGATCGCTCCATCATCCAACCCCTCGCCGATCGCATCTCCGGCTACCTCCAGTGCCTCTTCGGCCCCGCCGCCCAAATCCGCGTCAATCTAACCGAAACCGGTATCGCCGGCTTCGACCTCCTCCGCCCCGGCGATCCCGCCTTCAGCTTTTCCACCCTCAGCGGCGGAGCCAAAGAGCAAGTCGCCGCCGCCGTCCGCCTCGCCATGGCCGAGATCCTCGCCACCGACCACAACCAAACCCTCCCCATCCTCTTCGACGACGCCTTCGCCTACACCGACCCCGACCGCACCCAGTCCCTCCAAAGAATGCTCGACCTAGCCGCAAACCGAGGACTGCAGGTCATAGTCTTCACTTGCACGCCTGCGGATTATTCTGCTTTGGGAGCGGGAGAAATCCGAATGGCCTCTTTGTAAAAAAACCTAAATATATATGAACATCTTAGAAATATATCTTAAAAACTGTTATGGCATCAAAAGTCTTTCTCATACTTTTACATTCGCTCCTTCCTACAACCGTCGGGCTTACGCCATCTACGCTCCGAACGGCTTAATGAAGTCGTCATTCGCGAAAACCTTCGAAAGGCTTAGCAATGGAGAACAGCCTCAGGAGCCGCGATTCCAAAAGACACCATCATGTAATGTCGCCCTAGATGGCCAAAACATCACCAAACAATCAATTTTCGTCCTCAAGGCAGACATTGACACCAAAGCCGAGACCCCCGCAGTGACCAACCTTTTGGTAAAACCAGAAGAAAAAAACCGATACGACGCATTGGTATTGGATTTGGACAAGCAGAAACAAAAGGCGATCAAAGCGCTTCAAAAAATATCGGGAGTCAAAAAGGCCGATATTGAGACTCAACTTTTGCGAGATTTCGGAACTTCTACGTTCATAGAGGGCGTCAGAAAAGGGCTAGAGAACAAGCCCCAAGAAAACATAAGCATATTCACTTACTCCGTGCTCTTTAATCCTAAATCATTGGGCGTGATTCAAAGTCCGAGCTTTCAGGAAAAAGCGACTGAATTCAATCATCGTTACGAGGAACTATTCCAATCGGAGAAAACCATTTATAAAAAAGGAATTTTCAATCCAGGCCGAGCTGGGGCTGCTTTCAATTCGCTTCAAAAGGAACGATTTTTTGAGGCTGGTCACCGTGTCCATCTGGAAGGCGACGCCCAACCCCTCAACCAAGAACAACTGGACGAGAGACTTCAAGAGCTCCACTCCCGCATTGATGGAGACGAATCCCTCAAAAAAATTAGAGACGAGTTGGCAAAGACAGCCGAAACCCGAGATCTCACAGAATTATTGGAGTCACTGGATGCCCATCAGTTCGAATATTTAGCTGAAATGACAAAACCACAAAGCCTAGATGAATTTCGACGTGAACTGTGGAGCTACTATTTATCTGAGAAGACTGAAACTAGTGCTTATCTAGAGGAATCTGACCGAATCTCCGCCGAGGTCGCGGAAATCGAAAGCCAAGCTGCGACTCTTGTGCCAGAATGGCATATTGCCGTGAATCGCTTCAATCAACGGTTCGTCAACATGCCCTTTACCCTTCGAATTGCTAATGAAGCAGAAGCGTCGCTCGGCAAGGCACCGGCCAGACTACTGTTTATTTTCAGCGACGACGTTGTCGGGTTGATTGAGGTTGGAAAAGAAGAGGTAATGCGAACCCTTAGCCAAGGGGAGCGCAGAGCCCTGCATCTGCTCAGTTTCATTTTCGAGGTAGAATCTCGAAAAAAGTCAGGACAGCCCACAATCTTCATTGCCGATGATCCTGCGGATTCTTTCGATTACAAAAACAAACACGCCATTGTGCAATACTTGGAAGACCTGACGAAAGTCGACCATTTCCGACAAATCATTCTCACTCACAACTTTGACCTATTCCGCACTTTGACGCGCTTCTCACATCGCGATCACTGTCTTGCTGCAATTCGATGCGCCGATGACGGCATCGCACTGAAGAAAATGGAAGGCGTAGAGAATATTTTCATCAAAATGTGGAAGGGAAAAATTATGAAATCCGCTGATATACTCATTGCGACTATCCCTTTCACAAGAAATCTTATTGAGTATACGCGAGGTGATACTAATGATGAATACCGCGAACTCACCTCACTCCTTCATTGGAAGAGCGACAGCATGAACATTACAGTCACTAAGTATCTGACCATCTACAACGAATTTTTCGCAACAAATCATACCCCCCCTCAAGAAGAAAAATTTGTATTTGAACTTATCATGGAGAGGGCTGAAACCATCTGTGGACTCGCAGAGCACAACGAGTTGCAGCTGGAAAATAAAATAGTCCTTTCAATCGCTACTAGAATACTAGCGGAGCAATGCATGACTGATCGCCTTCGCATTCTGAAAGCGGACCCTAACTATTGGTGTGAATCCACCCCTCCATTCGGCAAGCTCTTGAATGAAATCAAAACCATGAATGATACCGCCACAGATCTGGAGCTCATGGAATGCATTGGCGTAACGGTCAGCTCCAACATCCACCTGAATTCATTCATGTATGAACCTCTTTTAGACTTATCCGTGGGTCATCTGGCCGATCTATTCAGTCGCACGAAAATCAACATTCAAATTGGCAACAATGTGTAACCCAATAAAATCTCTCCACATAAAAAACAAAAACCATGAATCGCACATCTGTAACATCAAGCAATATCAAATCCATCGGATATGATCCATCAAGTTCCACACTTGAAATCGAATTTCTCAGTGGAGATTTATATCAGTATCACGAAGTTCCTCAGTCCAAGTCTGACGCGATAATGCGGGCTGATTCACACGGAAAATATCTAAACTCCGATATCAAACCACATCATCGATTTACTCAGATCCGCTGAATATGCAAATC
This sequence comes from Akkermansiaceae bacterium UBA1315, assembly GCA_002307065.1. Taxonomy (GTDB): domain Bacteria; phylum Verrucomicrobiota; class Verrucomicrobiia; order Verrucomicrobiales; family Akkermansiaceae; genus Luteolibacter. The sequence continues at coordinate 72,809 of DBTN01000010.1, forward strand.
CTCCCGATCCGCAGACTTCAGAACTACAAGAGCTTGCGGATCGGCGAACTGAGCAGGCAATGCTAAATTCCTTGATCGACCAAAAACCGGAGAAATTGGAATTTCTGAAGATAATCTACTGATCACTTTCCCTGTTTACAAAAAGCGAACAATCGTTCACCTATTGCGAACAATGAATCTCCTCTCCGAACTTTTCCCCAAGGCTCGCGCGGATATTCTCCGTCAGCTTTTTGAGAATCCGTCCAAGGAGCTTCACTTGCGTGACCTTGCCCGCGCGGCCGGACTCGCGCCGGCGTCCCTGCAACGTGAGCTCGGAAAACTGGCAGAGATCGAACTCATCATCCCCCGCCGGGATGGGAACCGGCTCTACTTTCGCGCGAACTCGGACCATCCACTTTATCCTGAGCTGCACGGCATCGTGATCAAAACAACCGGTATCGCGTATGGACTCGGACAGGCATTGAAGCCTTTTGAAGGAATCGAAGCCGCATTCATCTTCGGCTCCACCGCTTCCGGCGAATCGGTAAGCCGCAGCGACGTGGATTTGCTCGTTCTCGGCTCGATTGGGCTTCGCAAACTATCTCCAGCATTGCGCGGACTCGCTGAGAAATTCGGTCGAGAAATTAACCCGGTTTGTTTGACGAGCGCTGAGTGGCTCACCAAAAAATCTACCGGAGATGTTTTCGTTTCGCGGCTCATCGCGGAGCCAAAGCTTTGGCTGAAAGGAGGTCCGGATGCGCTTGCAGCAATGGGCGACTAACGGATGGCTTCGACCTCACCAGACGAACAAGCAACAGATATCAGATTTGCTTGCGATCGTCGAACGCGATCTAGCCGATTCCTCGGGTGATCTTTCCGCCGATTGGCAGTTCGGAATCGCCTCCAATGCGGCGCTTAAACTCTGCACCATTCTACGTTACTCCGAAGGATTCCGTCCTGAGAAAAACCTGGCCCATTATCGCACACTTCGGGCTCTTCCCTTGATACTCGGTGCCGAACGCTCTGATGATGCGGATTATCTCGATACCTGCCGCGCGAAGAGAAACACCGCCGAGTATGATACCGCTGGAACCGTCAGCCCGTCGGAGGCAGACGAACTGCGAACCTTCACGAGAGAACTTCATCAGGACGTAATCCGCTGGTTGCTTGAAAAGCATCCGACTCTTTCGCCCTAAAAATCCATCTTCCAATGTCCCTTACCATCAAATCCACCATCACCGCCAAGATCGGTTTCGCTTCTCACCAGAATTCTGTGCCGGTAGTGCGGGAATTGGAGGTGATCAACCAAGGCGAAACCGGTTTGGAAAATCTGGTGCTGGAGCTTTCTTCCGACCCCCCGTTTCTGGAAACGAAGAGCTGGCGGATCGATGCGCTGCGTGACGGTTCGACGCTTCACATCACGGATCGGGATGTGAAATTGCACGCGGGTTATCTGGCGGATCTGACCGAGAGCGTTTCGGGCGAAGTGCGGTTGCGGCTTTTGAAGGACGACGAAGTTTTAGCCAGCAGTTCGCATCCCGTGGAAATTCTCGCGCGAAACCAATGGGGTGGCTGCGGATCGATGCCTGAGTTGCTCCCTGCGTTCTGCATGCCGAACGATCCGGCGATCGATCGGATTTTAAAATCGGCTTCGGATGTTTTGCGGCGGGCTGGCAAGCCTGCGGGGATCGATGGGTACAATGACAAGTCTCGTTCTCGGACTTGGGAGATGACCTCAGCAATTTGGTCTGCGGTCGCGGGAATGGAACTTAGCTACGCGCTGCATCCATCCAGCTTTGAAGAAACCGGTCAGAAAGTCCGAATGCCGGGTGCAATCTTTGAGGGTCGCCTGGCGAACTGTTTGGAAACCACTCTTCTATTTGCGGCAGCCCTAGAACAGGCCAAGCTCAACCCGCTAATTCTCCTCACTAAAGGTCATGCGTTTGTCGGCGTATGGCTCCAGCCGCAGGAATTTTCCCAACTCATCATCGACGAAGCCGCAGCGGTTCGAAAACGCATCGAGCTACAAGAACTGCTGGTTTTCGAAACAACGCTAATCACCCATCAACCGGTTCCGAGCTTCAGCCAGGCGGTCGAAAACGCGAAGCGACAACTCACGGATGAGGATTTCCACATGGTGATCGATATTCGTCGGGCGCGCATGCAGCGAATTCGGCCGCTAGGTTTAACCGGAGGCCAAGGAATTGCCACCCCGGCTGAGCAAACCACTCAACCGGTTGTGAGCGAAGCGCTGGAAGAAGCGCCGATCCTTCCCGCCTTCGATGTCGAGATCACGCCGGAAATCAACACGCCCGCCGACAAGATCGCTTTATGGCAGAGGAAGCTTCTCGATCTCACCACGAGAAACCGCCTGCTGCACGTGCCAGAAAAGAGCAAAGGAGTGCCACTGGTTTGTTCAGAGCCCGGTTTCCTTGAAGACCAATTGGCGGATGGGAAAAAAATCAAGATCGTCGCCGTTCCCGATCTCGAAGCCGGTGGCCGCGACGCGGCATTGCACGCGCAGCGTCATCGCGAGGATCTCGTAGAGCAATATGCCAAAGACGCGCTTCATCGAAATGAAGTTCTTTCGACGCTTCCCAAGCCGAAACTCGAGGCTGAGTTGATCGACCTCTATCGGAAATCCCGCAGTGACCTCGATGAAGGCGGCGCGAATACGTTGTTTCTCGCTCTAGGGTTTCTCCGTTGGAAAAAGTCCGCCGATGATCCCCGCAGCTATCGTGCGCCGCTGATTTTGCTACCGGTTAAATTGGAAAGAAAAAGCGCGCTAAGTGGCGTGACGATGGTGATGCATGAAGACGAACCGCGTTTTAACCTCACTCTGTTAGAACTTCTGCGGCAGGACTTCGAACTTACCATTCCCGGCCTCGGTGACAGCCTGCCGATGGATGAAAGCGGAGTCGATGTGACCCGGGTGTGGAATATCGTTCGCCATGCGGTGCGCGACGTTCCGGGATTTGAAGTGAGTAACGAGTTGGTGCTCGGAACTTTTTCCTTCGCGAAATATCTCATGTGGAAAGATCTCGCAGACCGCAAAGACCAGTTGCTGAAAAATGCCGTGGTCAAACATCTTATCGAGAGATCTGGCGAACACTTCAGCTCGCGTGGGGACTTTCCGAGAGCCGAAGAACTCGATCGCAAATTCGATCCGTCGCAACTGTTCACACCGCTTCCTGGTGATTCCTCTCAGCTCGCCGCTGTCGCTGCCTCCGCAGAAGGTTTCGATTTCGTTCTCGACGGCCCACCCGGTACTGGAAAATCGCAGACCATCGCGAACATGATCGCGCACAACCTCGCGCTCGGCAGACGAGTGCTTTTCGTCGCGGAAAAAATGGCTGCCCTAGATGTCGTCTACCGCCGTTTGGAAGAGAAAGGCCTCGGCGAGTTTTGCCTCGAAGTACATTCGAACAAAACGTCGAAAATCGAGGTTCTCAAACAACTTGAGCGCGCATGGGACACACGGGACCAGCTTTCAGAACAAGACTGGATCAAGGAAGCCGCCGAAGTCCGACGGCTCCGCGACCGATTGAACGATATCGTCGCACTTCTTCATCAACGGCGCACCAACGGCCTTACGCTTCAGAGCGCGATTGGCCGCGTGGTCAGGGATGCGGGTACGGCGACCCCTCGTTTCACCTGGCCGGAAAACACCGAACACTCGGAAGATGATCTCGCTGAAATGCGAAATATCGTCCGCAGATTGGGACTCAACTTAAAAGCCATTCACGAAACTCCCGCAGGTTTTGCTTTGATTCAGCACACCGATTGGTCAAACGCCTGGCAAGAATCACTGGTTTCCGCCGCCGTCGGATTACCACCGAAAATTGATGCGCTGGTTTTGGAAGCAAGGCAACTGTTAGACCAATCCAAGCTTCCAATTCCGGCGGAGTCTCGGGAAGAGATCACCCGACTAGTAAGCCTCGTGCGTGTGATTCTGGAAACTCATGGAGTGAATCTCGCATTCGCGTTCAGCCCGGACGTAGGAGAGAAAATCACCGCCGCGAAACGGGCCGTAAAAATTCTAACGGACTATCGGGCGGTCGAAAATAAACTCTCCGTGCGCTATCGCGCCGACGCCATTCCGCAACTGCCACTTTCCGATCTCGAGTCCCAATGGGTGGAAGCAACGAAAAAATTCTGGTTCTTCGCCTCGCTGGCAAGAAAGAAGGTCATCGCCGCATTGGCAGAGCAAGGCGGGACTTCGGGCACGCCGGAGCTTCTGTTAGATATTCCCCTTTTGCGCCGGATGCAGGAACTGGTCGCAGAGTTGAATCTTCTCTCTCCGTGGGTAGCGGATCTTCCAGGCTGGGCGGCGCTTTCCAGCGATGTGACTCAAATCTCTTCGTCCGTCCTAGCTGCTGAAAAACTCCGTACGGGTATTCCACCGTTTGCCACCTCACCTGAGCATCTGATCGAGTTGCGCGCTGCCGTTCGCAAATGGGTCGTCGATGCAAATGAGCTGTTAGATCCCCATGGATTGTTGAATCTATCTTTATCTCGGACGGGAAAGGCGCTCTCGGCTTTCGACGGATCTTACCGGCTTTTCCGCGAACGATCTGGCGCTGCTCCCGATCATCAACCCGGTCTTGCTTCGATCCGTGACACGGCACTCGAAATTCATCATCACGAAGCTCGACTCCAGTCGTGGTGCGCCTGGCGGCGCGTGAGGGATGAAGCGGTTTTCGCAGGACTTTTACCTTTGGTCGAAATGCTCGAATCCGCGGCTGTCCGCCCAGACGAAGTCGCTGGCCATTTCGAAACAGCTTACGCCCGCTGGTTCGCCGCCAGAATCATTGATGCCGAGCCGCGTCTGCGGAATTTCGTTTCAGCGGAGCACATGAGCGACATTGAAACCTATCGAGCTCTCGACGACCGTTTGTCGAAACTCTGCGTCCGATACATCCGAGCAAAGCTCTGCGGCCTCATTCCTTCGAAAAACGATGTCAGCAAGCGCGATGGCTTTGGCATTCTGAAACACGAGTTGCAAAAACAGCGCCGCCATAAACCGCTGCGCCAGCTCGCGATCGAAATGGGCGATGCCATGACCCGGCTCGCACCCTGCATGCTAATGAGCCCGCTTTCCATCGCTCAATATCTCCCTACGGATCTCGCGCCATTCGATTTGGTGATTTTCGACGAAGCTTCACAGATCGCGCCGTGGGATGCGGTCGGATCCATCGCTCGCGGAAAACAGGTTGTCATCGCTGGAGATCCGCGTCAAATGCCCCCGACCAGCTTCTTTAACCGCGCGGTCGCCACGACCGATGATGACACGGAAGAAGATATGGAAAGCATCCTCGACGAATGCCTCGGAGCTGGAATTCCGAAACATTCGCTGAGCTGGCATTACCGCAGCCGGCATGAAAGCCTGATCGCCTTCTCAAACCATCGCTACTACGACAGCAATCTGATCACCTTCCCGGCGGCGGTGACTCGGAATAGCGCAGTCACCTGGAAACGAGTCAACGGCGTGTATGCGAAAGGCCGAGGACGAACCAATCAAGCCGAAGCGGAAGCCATGGTCGCAGAAGCCGTGCGACGCCTCACAGATCCCGCTTTCACCGGTGCCGGCAGATCCTTGGCAATCGTCACTCTCAACTCCGACCAACAGAAACTGGTCGAAGATCTGCTCGACCAAGCGAGGCAACGTCATCCGGAAATCGAGCCCTATTTCCTTGAGGACATGACCGAACCGGTCGTTGTGAAAAACCTGGAGACCGTCCAAGGAGACGAGCGTGATCTCATCATGCTCGGAGTTGGCTTCGGTCCCACCGAGCCCGGCTCTAACAGCATGTCGATGAGTTTCGGCCCGCTGAACCGCGACGGTGGCTGGCGGCGATTGAACGTTGCGATCACACGCGCGCGCCATGAAATGATGATTTTCACCTCATTCGATTCATCGATGATCGACCTCAACCGGACCAACTCCCGCGCGGTTCGGGATCTGAAACATTTCCTGGAATTCGCTGACCGCGGCCCTCAAGCGCTTGCTGAAGCCGTCCGCGGATCCGTCGGAGGATATGACTCGCCATTTGAAGAAGCCGTCGCCCGCCGACTGATCGATCGCGGTTGGCAAGTTGTGCCACAAATCGGAGTTTCGCGTTTCAGAATCGATCTGGGAATCGTTCATCCAGATCGGCCTGGAGATTATCTTGTAGGCATCGAATGCGATGGTGCCTCTTACCACAGCGCCGCAACCGCGAGGGATCGCGACAAGGTGAGGGCAGCGGTCCTTGGGGGACTCGGATGGAAACTTCTGCGTGTCTGGTCAACGGATTGGTGGGTAAACCCGGAAGGTGCCTTGGACCGACTGCATTCGGGAATCCAAGCGCTGGTCGATGAATCGCGAGTTTTGGCAAATTCAGAACAAGAAACGCAAATCTTCCCCACACCCCTCGATTCCGACGCAGGAGAGACGTCCGTCCAAGCCACAAGCCAGAATGAAGAAGCATCGGCTGCTGAATTGCTTTCGATGAAATTTTCGGACCTCCCAAACACTGCGGTCGCTGCCGATTATATCCTCACTGATTTTTCTCCATTCATCGACGTCATCTGTCCTGACAGTTTTTATCAGGATAGCTATGATCCGATTCTGTTAGATCTGATCACCCATGTCATTTCCTCCGAATCTCCGATTTCAGAAACCAACCTCGTGCAGCGCGTGGCCCGTGGCCACCGGTTCCAAAAATCAGGGAGATTGATCCGAGAGCGGATCATCGGATGTGCAGAAATGCATTTTCACGTTCGTCCCGATCCACTTGGAGGACGTTTCGTATGGAAAGACGAAAGTTCACCGCAGCAATGGGATCAATATCGTCTCGCGACCTCCGAAGAGAATCTCCGAAAAATCGAAGATATCCCGTTCGAGGAACTGAGAATCGCGTCTCTGACCGTTTCGACAGGAGATTTACCGTTGGAGATTTCACGACTTTTAGGCATTCGTCGTCTTTCGGCGGCCCATCGTGAACGTCTTGAGCAGATGGTCGCCCTTCGGCAGTGATCATCCCGCGATCTTCTCGCACGAATGGGCTCACCACAGCCCCAAAAAAGCGAAAGCCGTTTAACTCTTTCGAGCTAAACGGCTTTCATTGGTTGCGGGAAGAGGATTTGAACCTCTGACCTTCAGGTTATGAGCCTGACGAGCTACCTGGCTGCTCCATCCCGCGTTTTTAACCATGCGCCTTTCGGCGCGGGGCGGAATGATTAGGCGACGCGAACTAATTGTGCAAGGGAAATTTTGCTATTATTCAAACTTCGTGTTTTTCTCGCCCCGCGATGACCTCAAATCGGTGCGAAACTTGGCTCACGGCTTCTGATTGGCAGGCGAAGGCGGCCACCCATTTCGCGCGGGCAAGCGCTTATACGGTTCCCGCCCGTGAGCGGAAGGACCGAGGACTGCCGCATCCGATCGAGGACTTTTTGTTTCAGTATTATCCGTTCGCTCTTTCACTGCTGGAAAATTGGCAGCCTGGTTTCGGAATCGGTTTGGAATGGGAAGAATCAACGGAGCCCCCTTCGCCTTTCCCACAGTTTTCCTCAAAGTATTACACGACCGAGCAGGAAATTCGGTTCGCCGATGTCGATCGTCTTTCCGAAAAGGAACGCGAGCGGTTGGTGTGGATTCACGGCTTGCTGGTCGCGACGCAGAATCGCCCGCCCTCGTTTGCCTGCCATGGGCTTCACGAGTGGGCGATGGTGTATCGGGGAAAGGAAGTGCGGCATGAAAAAACCACTCCTTTGCGACTGCCTCAGGAACAAATCGATGCGCTCGTCGAGTCGCGCGCGATCTGCTGCTCGCATCACGACGCTTTCCGGTTTTTCGCAAAAGAAGCGCGGCCGCTGAACCGGTTGCAGCCAACGCTCGAAGACCGGGTGTCCATGGAACAGCCGGGCTGCGTTCACGCCAATATGGATCTCTACAAATGGGCGGCGAAATGCATGCCGTGGACCGGTTCGGAGCTTCTGTTAGATTGTTTCGAACTTGCGATCGAACTGCGGGACTTGGATATGAAAGCCAGTCCCTACGATCTCCGGGCGTGGGACCGCGAGCCGATCTGCATTGAAACACCCGATGGCCGCAGGATTTACGAAGCGGAGCAACGTCGGCTGGCGTTTGCAGGTTTACGCCTGAGGAGCCGCCTGATCGACACGCTTGAGAAAACCCTCGCCGCGACCGGTGGAGTCACGTCTGTTAGAATCGGTTAGAGACCTTGCCAGCGGAGCTTTTGCCGCAGCGCTTCGTAGAATGTCGTACCTTCCAGTCTCAGCAAACGGAACGTCCGTTTCGCTTTGCGGACTTCGATGCAATCGCCCGGCTGGATGTGGGTGTTGTCGCGGCCATCGACGGTGAAAAGCATTGGCCCATCATCTGGATTGACCGGTGAAAGCTCGATCACCGAATCGTCCGCCATCACCAGCGAACGTTGGCTCAAGCTGTGGGGGCAGATCGGTGTGATCACAAAAACCGCCGACGAGGGATCGATCAGCGGCCCTCCTGCGGAAAGCGAGTAGGCGGTCGAACCGGTCGGCGTTGCGACGATCAACCCATCCGCCCGGTATTGATTCAGCAGTTGCCCATTGACCTTGGCAGTGAGGGAAACGAGGCGTCCGACATCGCCGCGAGCCACGGTGATTTCGTTGAGCGCGATGAAAACTTCCGGATCTTTTCCGGCACGATAGACGGTTGCTTCGAGAAGCGTCCTAACACTGGTCGCAAACCGGTTTTCCGCAACGGCGGCCGCGAAGGCGTCCAGTTCACCATCGGTGCAGGTCGTGAGAAATCCGAGCGTGCCAATATTGATTCCGGCGACGGGTTTTGCAAAATCACCCAACCGTAAAACGGCGTTAAGCATCGTCCCATCGCCTCCGAGAACCGCCGCGACGTCTACGTTGTCGGAAAATTCCGCCGCAGGAATGCCGCCGGATTCACCCGCTAGCGCAGCGGTTTCTTCATCGAGCACGCAAGAGCATCCTCGTTGTTCCAGCACTTCCCTTAACGCTTTGAGAGTTCGTAGCGCACCGGATTTATGGGGGTTGGCGAGAATTCCTATCTTCAACGTTTCACACGCTATCGGTCCATCCCCCATGTGGCAAGCGGGACCGTTCAAATATTTCATTCGGGAAATGCCGATTTCTCCCCCACCCCACTCTCCTGTTGTAAGGTGCCGTCTTATCGCCCATCGCGCCGCGGATCAGGAGACCTGGCGGAGTCGCGGAAAATCGGATCGACTTCCCGCGCGGCTCACAACATCATCCGCTATCGACATTTCCCCGAGCATCATCCAAATTCCCCCGTCAGCATGAATCGCCCCTCACTCATCCTCTTTGCGTTTTTCGCCACCGTTTCAATCGCCGCATCCGCACCGCGCATCGCGCTTGTCCGCGTGTCTGATATTTATCGGCAGTTGGAATCCACGAAAGCCATGCAGACCCGCATCGAAAACGAGCGTAAAGCCATCATGGATGACGAACGTGCCACGGCGTTGAAAGACATGCTCGTCGAGCTCAAGACGCTGCAGGAACAGTACGCTCAAAAATCCCCAACGCTTGAGGAAGAGGAAAAATCCAAGCTCGCCCGCGACTACGAAATCCGGGCACGGGAAGCGCGGAACATGCAGCAGGAATTGGAACGCTACCACGCGGAGCGCACCAAAGAAATCAACAAAGAGCTCGTCGCCGCCATGCGCGCCTCCCTGAATCAAATTGTTGAAATTTCTCAAAAAACGGCGAAGGAGCAAGGATACGACTGCGTCTTCGACAGTTCCGGCGAAACCAACAGCGCCGTTCCTTTCATTCTTTATTCCAAATCTCCAAACGATCTGACCGACAACGTCATTGCGATTTTAAAAGACATGAATCCGCCAGCAGCCGCACCGGCACCTGCCGCAGCCCCTGCCACGCCTGCTGCTACTACACCTGCGCCTGCTGCCGCTCCATCCGCACCCGCCGCTCCCTAATCCGGCCCTCTCCGCATGATTTCCATGGAAAACTTTCTCCTGATCCTCCAGAGCCCATTCACCTGGGGCCTGCTTCTTGGCCTGCTCATCGCGATTTTCATCTGGAAAGCTGGCTTCACTGCTCGGCGTCATGCGGCCCGCGAGCTCAAACGAGTTGAAAATGAAATGCGCGACCTTCAAACGCATCTCAACACCCAACTGAAAATCAATGCGACCGGGAACCAATCGCTTCAGAACGAGTTGGAAACCCTGCGCCAGCAAAACGAAGTCCTTCGAGTCAACACCGCCGCTCTTCAACAAAAACCGGGCCGGGCGGAACAGCGCCTTTTGCAAATCCACGAAACCGCTGTTCGCCTGATGCGCGAACAAGCACCCGGTTTCGCTCCGGCGTGGGAAAGAGCTCTGCGCCAAGCCGAAGCGGACCTCGAAGCGGCTGATTCCGGCCTGAAAAAACTGGTCCGCCGCGTGATTCCCGGCCTGAGCAACGGATCATCGCCTGGAACACCTTCCCAGCCGACCCTGACCATCGACGAACGCGTCGACTAAACCGTTCGCCCGGTTTTAAGAATTCCGTCACTGAGAATCCTGGCCCTCAAGCCGCCACGGAAGCGCTCTTTTAAAAATTCGTTTACTCCCGGACGGACCGCCTCGTCCATCCAGTAACACGGTTTGCATTCCTCGGCACCTTCGAATTCCACACCCTGGAACCGAAACCGTTTCCCGACCCAGTCGGCCAGATCGACGCCTTGGACGATCAAATTTCGGCGAAAAACCGAAGCTGGCAGCTCAGGCAAACCGAAAGCTTTCCGGACCGCTTCGACGACTTCGGAATCAAAAAACGTCACCTGCCCTTTAAAATCCGGCCGGTAGCCAAAATACCGATCCCCCTCCAGTCCCAAACCGTTCACGCAGCGAACCTCGGAAACTTCACGAATCCCGTGATCCAGACGGCCTTGATCGTGGCGCCCTTTAAAATCGTGGCCGTCCGAAATCCAAATCGAAATGAGATCCGCTTTCCATTCAGGGGTATGATTCAAAGGTTCCATCTGTCTAAACCGAGTCCAGTCGTCACGGGTATTGGCATTTTCCAAAGCACCTGTCGTCACCGGTTCTAACAGTCGGACCTTGGATTGGGATAAAATTCTCCGGATCGAGAAATTTCCCATTTGCCAACCCTCTCGTAAAATTTCGCGCGCTCCCTTCCCATAAAACCCGCACAACGGCTCCGGTTGGCCGTCCATTTCGCTGCGAAACATTCGGAACATTTCGTCCGTGCGAACCGGTTCCAAAAGGCGAGCCAAGGTTCGGCGGTCGAGTTTTGGCAAATCGCAGGCGACTACCAACCAATCCGCATCCGGCCGGGAATCGAGCGCGGCGAGAATTCCACCGAGCGGCCCGTGGCTTTCCTCGGCGTCTCGCAAAATCTTCACTTTTGCGACATCTTCAAAGCCAGCGGGAATTTCCTGCGCCGCCCGCAAGGACAGATACACTTCTTCACAACCGGTTTCCCGCAAGAGATCAAAACATCGCCGAGCTAAAGTCCTACCGTCTGGATGAATCAGAGACGCCTTGTCCTGCCCCATCCGCAGGCTTTTCCCGCCCGCGAGCACTAGGCCACAGACGGACGGAACAGTCGTTCTCGCAGAATCGCTATCGGGTGAATTTTGCAACCTTGCCGATTTATCAGAAATCGCGCCCCCTGCAACCACCGGTTCTCGTCACAGGGGCATCTTCATTCCACCATTTCTTCGACCCGCCGTGAAGATCAAGGTTGGACAACTTCCGCCCTTGTTTCATCCTCGCGACATGCCTTCCGTGCACGTCAATCTTTCCGATCGGTCCTACGATGTTCTTGTGGAGCCGGGACTGCTGAAATCCGCAGGAAAAACTCTCGTCGATTCCGGCATCGACTTGGGTCGTGTGGCGGTGATTACCGATGAGAATGTCGCCCAATTTCATGCCGCCGACCTCCTTTCCTCGTTAAAATCCGCCGGGTTTGAAACCACCCTGCACATCGTTCCCGCAGGCGAAGGATCGAAATCAATGAGCCAGGTGGAAAGTGTTTGCCGGGAAATGATCCGCGGCGGCCACGACCGGAAATCCAAAGTCATCGCACTTGGCGGCGGCGTGGTGGGCGATCTGGCCGGTTTTATCGCAGCGATCTTTTACCGAGGTATCCCCTTTGTTCAAATTCCGACGACCATCGTTTCGCAAGTCGATTCATCTGTCGGCGGAAAAACCGGTGTGAATGTTGCCGAGGGGAAAAACCTTCTGGGTGCGTTTCATCAACCGGTTCTGGTCTTGGTCGACCCACAGACGCTCCGCACTTTGCCGGACCGGGAATTTCATGAAGGATTTGCGGAAGCGATCAAACACGCGGCCATCCGGGACGAATCGATGCTCGCCGATCTGGCCGCACTCGATCCTTCCGACCGCGATGTTCCGGCGGACTTGATCGCACGCAATATCGCGATCAAAGCGCGCATTGTCGAAGCGGACGAATTCGAGACGAAAGGAATTCGCGCGTTGCTCAACTTCGGGCATACCATCGGCCACGGAATCGAAGCCGCAGTTCCGTATGGCGAAATGCTGCACGGCGAAGCGATCTCCCTCGGTCTGCGGGCAGCACTTTTCCTCTCGGAGCGCAAAACCGGCCTGCGCCCGGAGCAGTCCGCGAAGGTATTGAAACTTCTCGAAAAATTCCACCTCCCCTTGGTTTTATCACTTTCCATCACCACCGACACGATCTTCCAAAAGCTGTCGACCGATAAAAAATTCTCGGCGGGAAAAATCCGCTTTGTCCTGTTGGACGCACCCGGTTCGGCCACGCTCAGCTCCGAAATTTCTGCGGATGATCTGCGGCAAGCGATCGAACATCTCCGCACCACGCTTTGATACGAAACAGCCGACGCGTCATCAGGAAGCGTCGGCTGAATGAATCAAAAACCGGTGACATCAGGCTTCAACCGCTTCTTCCTGGGCGAGAGGCATGATGGTTTCCGCAAGACCGGTGAGAGCCTCATCCGTCGCGCTTTCTTCGTTCAGCGTCGCATCAAGCATTTTTACGACCTCCGAATTTCCGATTACCTTGGCCAGCGCGCGAGCGCTGCCGTAAGCGGAGATTTCATAGTGTTCCACTTTTTGAGCGGCGGCGATCAATGCCAGGTCTTTGATGTGAGGCGCAGCTTCTTCTTGGATCGTTTCTTCACCTTCTTCAATCAGGCCTTTCATCGCCTTGCAGCTCACGCCTCGCGGAGAAGCGTCAAGCTCTTTGGCGACAAGTTCGAGACGTTCGACATGACCTTTGGTCTCTTCTAGGTGTTTGTTAAAGCCCGCCTTCAGCTCCGGGTGATTGGAAGCTTTCGCCATCTTGGGAAGGGCTTTGAGAAGCTGATTCTCGGCGCTGAAAATATCTTTAATTTGGTGAACGAGCAGTTCTTCGAGTGTGTTGAGTTTAGACATGATTTGTTGTCGGGTTAAGACATCCGGCGAACTTGCAGCATCCGGGCCATGCGAAAAAATGCGGATATCAAAAAACTCAAATAACTCATTATCAATTACTACCGATCTCTCTTGGCACAAACTTCAGAAATTGCGAGATATGCATTTCGCATCAGTCACGCATTTCCAACCGCGAAATGCATCCCTCGCTTCCCGTGAAACTTTTCTGAAAGATAAAGAAATACCAAATCGTATTTAGCACATCGCACGATAGGGCGATTCGGACTGTAGGGTGGTTCGATGCGAGAGCTCGCAAGGTTAAGGGTTTTTCCTTGCGAGCGATCCATCGGAGCTGGATTCGGGAGGCCATGGGTTTTATCACCGAGCGCCGACTCAACCGGGCGCATGACGACCATTTTTCCCTTGCTCAGAACCGGCTGGACTCCCTCCATCTGCGAAGTGACCGATTCCGAATTTCAAAAGCTGCTGACCGACTACCGGTCTTTCGAAGAAAAAGTGGGGCGAGTAATGCAGCGAATTTGCGAACCGTTTTGTCGGGTTTGTCCGACACCTTGCTGCCGAGTGGACATTTGCCGAGAAGCTGCGGAAAGCCCGTTTCTGCTGGCGGTCCACGGAGCGACCCAGCGATTTGATCCAAAAAAAGGTTACCTCGGATGCACCGGCTGCCGCCTGAAGGCAGGACGTCCGCCGGTTTGCCATGCGTTTGTTTGCGATAAGATTTTCAAAGCTCAACCCGGCGACGAAAGAAAATATGCGCTCGATTGCCTGAGTGATCTGGTGGGATTTGTGGGTAAAAAAGTGTCGCAGGGACGGCAAATGGTCGAGGCGATGAGCGAAACACATCTCCAGGCTTCGAATCTTCCGCTATTTCAAAATCGGCTTTCCACTGCAACGGCAGCTCTCACCGCTCTGGATTCCTATTTCACACGAGGTGATGCTCTCGGCGAAGTCGGCATGGCGCTTCTGGGAAAAATCCGCGCTTCTCCCATCACCTTTCGCAGAGCCTGAGTATCACTGACCAAAAGATTCCTCACTAAGTCTCTTTGACTTGCCAAAAAAAAAGCACCCGCGATTTTCGCGGGTGCCATCGAAATTTCAGGCAATCAAAAGGGAATTTTAGCAGCCGCAGCCGCCACCACCGCCACCGCCGCAGCAGCCGCCACCGGACTCAGCAAGGTCTTCAGCGGTTGGAACGCGACCAAGCTCGATCGTGATGCCGACGTATTTGCCGATTTCCTGCTGAAGGCCTTCAAGCTCGCGTTGAGCATCGAGGAAATCACGGGCGATCTCGTTGGCGAAAAGTGCCTCGCGGGCAGCTTCGAACTCACTGATCTCGCTCTTTCCGAGCTCGATTCCAGCGCGTTGTTTGTTGTTCAGCTCTTCACCGCGTTCATGAACGCTCTGGTATTGAAGGCGAGCGGCATCATCGGCCAAGAACCGTTCAACGCTCGATTGGAGCTGGCGGAAAGTGGCATCCTCGGCGATCTGGGCGCAGAGTTCCTTGGTTTTGGTGATGACGGGTGAGTCTTCGGCAACAATGGACATGGGGGATTCATACGGGTGACCTACCCGGCTGGCAACCGGACATTTGCGGAAATTTCGAAACCGATCTGCCATCGCCGCTTTTGACATCTCTGGAACTAAAGCGTGACACCGACGGATTCCGGAGTTTCGTTGTGGCTGCGAGTTAAATATTTCCTATGTCCATCCAACCTCTTAAAGACGGCATCCGATCGCACGTGAGGATCGATTTTTACGGACACGTCCACAAACGGCTTCGTGGCACGGACGCGGACAAACGTTACGCCACGGAAGTCGCAGTGCTGAAGGTCTTGGAAGAACGCGGATGCCCTTATGTTCCGAAGGTCTTAGAAGAGCATCCGGAGGAAAACTACTTCGTTTCCTCGAATTGCGGCCGCCCGGCACCCAGCTTGACCAAAGAAAAGGCAGACAAGCTCTTCGCTGCGCTGGAACGCGACTATGGAGTCCGCCATTTGGATGCGGAACCTCGGAACATCACCTACTCCGATAAGCTCGCCCGATTTTGCATCATCGATTTTGAATTGGCGGAAGTCCTGCCCTTCCCCACGCCTCCTGACAAACAGGTTCCTTGAGCCCCGTTTTCGAAACCCTTTTTTAACCCATCCGTGTCCGAAGGCGCGCTCTTCCAATGGTCCTACCGCTCCCACAGCGGATCGAAAAAACCTCGCAATGACGACTCGGTGGTCGCCTTTGCGTCAGGAGTCGAAGGCGCGGAAATCCTTCCTGAAACCGGTTCACGCACGCTCTCGGAATGCGATTTGGTATTCGCCGTATCCGATGGAATGGGTGGCGGAAATGCGGGTGACCTCGCCTCCGGGTTGCTACTCGGAAAAATGAGCGAGATCATTCCCGAGACGTTCAAAGCCGCCGCCTCGGGCCTTTTCCCCGATTCCTTGCAACACCTCGCCGCAGCCTTGCGTGCGGTCCACGAGCAGATCAACGAAAGCGCCGCTGCGTGCGAGAGCCGGAAAGGCATGGCGGCAACGATCGCTCTGGCTTGGTTCACGCCGGAAAATCTATACATCGCGAACGCCGGAGACTCGCGCGTTTACCTCTTCCGCAACGGCTCGCTCCAACAACTCTCCAAGGACCACACTGCCGCCTGGGCTCAGTGGAAACGCGGAGAAATCACCGAAATCCAATACCGCTCCCACCCTCGCCGCTCGGCCCTCTACGAGGTGGTCGGCGGCGGATATCCGAACGTCCACCCCCACCTCGCGGCGATCCCGTATCAACCGGGTGACCGGTTTTTGATCTGCTCCGACGGCTTGGTCGAAGGTCTCTGGGAGAGCCATCTGACGCGCGCGCTCGCCGCCTGCGCTGATGAACCCACCGCCACCTTGGAAGCTCTATTAAAACGTTCGTTAAATAATGCGGGAACCGATGATACTACGCTGGTTGTCATCACTGTTTCCGAAATCGAAGCGATCTGAATTTATTAAATCGGGTTGCTTTTTATGGCACATTAGCTGCTTTATTTTCCGCAACGGGCGTTTCACGAACGGCGGGTGGATGACTTTACCCTCGAACGGAGAACGCCCAACATACCGCTAACGCACTGATAACCAAAAATTATGGCCAAATACAAATTGGAATACATCTGGCTCGACGGCTACACCCCCGTGCCAAATCTTCGTGGAAAAACGCTCGTCAAAGAGTTTGACAGCTTCCCGTCCCTTGAAGCGCTTCCATTGTGGGGCTTCGACGGCAGCTCGACCCAACAAGCGGAAGGCAAAAGCTCGGATTGTATTCTCAAGCCGGTCGCCGTTTATCCAGACTCGACGCGCCGGAATGGTGCGATCGTCATGTGCGAAGTCATGCTTCCTGACGGTTCCCCGCATCCGACCAACGCCCGCGCCACCATCCTTGACGACGAAAGCGCATGGTTCGGCTTCGAGCAGGAATATTTCCTCTACCAAGACGGCCGCCCGCTTGGCTTCCCACAGGACGGTTTCCCACGAATCGGCCAAGGTCCATACTACTGCGGCGTCGGTTATCAGTTCATGGGCGACATCGCTCGACAGATCGTCGAAGAACACCTCGATATCTGCTTGGACGCTGGCATCAACCACGAAGGCATCAACGCCGAGGTCGCCAAAGGCCAATGGGAATTCCAAATCTTCGGAAAAGGCTCGAAGAAAGCCGCTGACGAAATGTGGGTCGCCCGTTATCTCCTGAACCGCCTTTGCGAAAAATACGGCGTCGAAGTCGAATACCACTGCAAACCTCTCGGCGACACCGACTGGAACGGCTCCGGGATGCACGCCAACTTCTCCACCGGTTACCTGCGCGAAACTGGCGGCAAAGCTTACTTCGAAGCCCTCATGGCAGCCTTCGGCGAGCACGTGGAAGAGCACATCGCCGTTTACGGCCCGGACAACCACATGCGCCTGACCGGTCTCCACGAAACCCAGGCGATCGACAAGTTCTCCTACGGTGTTGCAGACCGCGGCGCTTCGATCCGCGTGCCTCACAGCTTCGTCAAAGGCGATAAGTATCAAGGTTATTTGGAAGACCGCCGCCCGAACTCCCAAGGCGATCCTTATCAAATCGCTTCCCGGATTCTTGCGACGATCGACCTCGTTCCAAAGCCATAAGCTGCCGAACCGGTCATCGACCTTTCCTCAAAGCCGCCTTCCTCTGGAGGGCGGCTTTTTTTATGGAAGGTCCCGTCACTTTCCGGCGTTCCCTCTTGAATCCTTTCTCGACTCGCCTGAGTCTTCCGCCATGTCCGCCCGGCAGTCCGCCTTTATCCTCGCCCGCCGTCTCATGGACGCCGGTTTTGAGGCTTTTTTCGCGGGCGGCTGTGTCCGTGACGCCCTGCTCGGGCTGACTCCGAAAGACTACGACATCGCCACCTCCGCCACACCGGATCAAGTGCTCAAACTTTTTCCCGGATCCAATGAAGTTGGTGCGCATTTTGGCGTGGTGATCGTCAGACACCGGGGTGAACCGGTGGAAATCGCGACGTTTCGAACCGACGGAAGTTATAAAGACTCCCGCCGCCCCGAATCGGTAGAGTTTTCCACCCCTGAACAAGACGCCCAACGCCGCGATTTCACCATCAACGGACTTTTTCAACATCCGGAAACCGGTGAAATCATCGATTACGTCGGCGGCCTTTCCGACCTGAAAGCGGGGTGCCTCCGAGCCATCGGCGATCCGGTCGCCCGTTTTTCGGAAGATGCGTTGCGATTGCTCCGCGCCGTTCGGTTTTCGACGACGCTAGGATTCGAGATCGAAAAACAAACCGATGACGCCGTTTGCTCGTGTGCGGATTTTCTCGGTCGCATTTCGCCCGAAAGAATCCGCGATGAATTTTCGAAAATCCTTACGTCCAATCGCCGCGGTGCCGGCTTGGAAACATTGGTACGGACTGGCCTGATCCGCCACATCGTCCCGGAAATTCTCGACACGATCGGCTGTGATCAACCGCCCGAATGGCATCCGGAAGGGGATGTTTTCACCCACACCCGCATCATGCTCGACATGCTCGAACCGGATGCACCGCTGGAACTTTGCCTCGCCGTTCTGCTTCACGACATCGGAAAACCCCCCACCCGGACTTTCGACGAAGAAGCGAACCGGATTCGTTTCAACGGCCACGACGCCGTGGGTGCCGAAATGACGGGAACGATTCTCCGGCGGCTGCGCTACCCAAATGAAACGATCGCCGCCGTCGTCCCGATGGTCGCTCGCCACATGCAGTTCATGAACGTGCAAAAAATGCGCACCGCAAAGCTGAAATTGTTCATGGCCGCACCGCGATTCGTCGATGAAATGGAATTGCACCGTGTCGATTGCGGCTCGTCGAATGGCTTCACCGACAACTACGAGTTTCTCCAAGCGAAGGCGGAAGAATTCGCCGCAGCACCTCTGATTCCGCCACCTTTGGTTTCGGGAAGAGACCTCATCAATCTCGGACTTCCGCCCGGCCCGTGTTTTAAAGAAATTCTCGATGCAGTGCAAACCGAGCAACTCGAAGGACGAATCCTTGATCGCGAGCCAGCCCTCGCCTATCTAAAGCAATTGGCTGCTGAAATCCGCGTCTGAATTTCCCGTTTACTCCTCTTTTAACCATGAACGCCTCCATTCCCGTCGAGCACTCCGATCCGATCAATCATCAGATCCTTTCCGTTTCCGAAGACCTTGTTGCCGGATTTCATCGCAACCCCTTCAACGTCATCGCCGAGCAATCCGGTGTTCCTCTCGATAAAGTGCTCGAGCGCATCCGCGCGATGCTTGAAGCCGGAGTCGTCCGCCGCGTCCGCCAGACGCTGCTTTCCACAAAACTCGCCCACGGGGCCCTCGTCGCTTGGAAAGTCCCGGAGGAAAAACTCAATGCGGCATTTGATTTCATGGCGAAACAGGATCCGTTTTCGGGCCACGTCGTCATCCGCTCGACCGACACTGAAGTTTCCGGATCCGGCTACCGGTTGTGGACGACTCTGAAAGTTCCGGTCGGCGAATCACTTGATCACCACGCGACCGCGCTGCTTCGCCTCACCGGTGCCACGGAATATTTGCTGATGCCAGCGAACGGAGTGTTCGCTCTCGGCGTCGGTCACGTCCGGCGCAAAAGCCTCGAACCGGGAGATCGCTCCGACGAAAAGGCAAAAATGATGACCACAATCCCCGTCGACCTGAACGAGGAAGAATGGGAAGTTCTCTTGGCTCTCAAGGAGGAGCTGAAACCGGAAGAAATCGTCGAGTCGCCTTGGCAAACCCGCGCCGATCTCGCAGGCGTCACCCTCGAACGGTTCTGTGAGGTCGCGGAAACACTCAACGCCAAAAAGGTCATCGGGCGCTTTTCAACCTTCCTCGAACACGTGAAACCGTCCGCTACCGGCGAGCGCGTCACCCGTTTCAACGGACTTTTCCACTGGGCGGTGCCAAAAGGTCGGGAAATCGAAGCCGGCTCGGAAGTCGGCCGCCATTTCTGCATGACCCACTGCTACTGGCGCGACGGCGGACCGCAATTTGGAGACGTCAACATCATGGGCGTCATGCACGGCACTGAAAAAAACCGCGTGCTCGAACACAAAGCGGCCATCGATCGCCACCTCGAATCAGTCGGTATCCCCGTTTCCTACACCAACGTTTTTTGGGGCGGCCGATCGGAAATCAAACCCTCGGAAATCTCACCGAAGGTCTACACCGAGTGGCACCAAAAATACGCGGAATAGGCGCTGAAAAAGCGTGTGTCTCCGTCAGGCTATGATGGAATGGTACTTTCCCATGAAAGCGACCCTTCTACCTCCTCGAAATCCCGCGCTCTGTAGCCCGATGACTTCCAATCGGAACCTCGGTAGCTGCCTCATCGCCAATATTCCCATGCGCGAGCTGCTCAGCGCCGAGCTCACCCGAGCTGGGTTTGAGCTCGTCGAGCCCGAGCAGGCCTGCGTCCGCACGCTGCGCATCCCGATCGATAACTGGATCGAAGTCGGCGCTCTCTCCATCTTGGGCAGAAACCCAGAACCGGCGTGCCTGTGCGATCCTCACGGCCATCCGCTCGCTTGGAAAGGATTTGAAGAACCCGGTCAATGCACAGAACGCATCGTCACCGACGCCGATTGTTTTCCCGTAAAATATCCCTGGGACCTGTTGCGTATGAACGAAGAAGTCCTCGCAATGATGGACGAATCTTCGATGCTTGGCGAAGTCAGCCCGCTCGCCACGATCTCCGGCAGCGTCCGCATCGGTGCCGGCACCAAAATCCTGCCCGGAACCGTCATCGAGGGCCCAGTCCTGATCGGCGCAAACTGCCACATCGGACCGAACGCCTACATTCGCGGAGCAACCAGCATCGGATCCCATTGCTTCATCGGAAACGGTGCCGAAGTGAAAAACTCCATCGTCTACCCTAACACAAATATCTCACGCCAGTGCTACGTCGGGGATTCAATCCTTGGAACCCACGTCGTTCTCGGCGCTGGCACTGTGACTGAAAACCACCGCCACGATGGCCGTCATCACGTTTCCATGATCGAAGGAAAACCGGTCAACACCTTCCGGTTGAAACTCGGCGCCATCCTCGGCGACGGCGTCAAAACCGGTGTGAACACCTCCATCGAAGCAGGAGTCAAAATCGGCATCGCTCGCACCACCAAAGCAGGCACATGTGTTTCCAAAGATCTAATGTGACCGAATTGTCACACGCCATCCATTCCCCGGTCGAACCCGATCCACGTAATAATCGCGCCGATGCAAAAAATACTGATTGTTGAGGACGAGCGGGACATCGCCGATCTCATCGGTTTCAATCTGCAACGTGCGGGTTACGAGGTTTTGAAGGCGCATGACGGCATCGCCGGCACGGAGATCGCCCTGCGCGACCGACCGGATCTCATCGTCCTGGATATCATGCTTCCCGGACGGGATGGCTACGCGGTGTTTCGAGAGCTTCGTCGTGATCCTCGTTCCGTAAACATCCCGGTCATCATGCTCACCGCCCGCGCGCAGACTGAAGATCGAATCCAAGGCCTTGAAACCGGTGCGGACGATTACCTCACCAAACCTTTCAGCCCGAAAGAACTTCTCCTCCGCATCCAAGCCGTACTGAAGCGCTCCGAAGTTGCCCCCGGCGCCGTGGAGTTCACTCACGGACCTTTTCGTTTCGACAAAAATGCGCTGAAGTTCTATCTCGATAACGAACCGGTCGATCTGACGTCCACCGAATTCAAGCTCCTGCTTTATCTCTGCGAACGCTCCGGAAAACCCCAGGATCGCAATGACCTCCTGCGCACGGTCTGGGGTTACAGCGATGAAGTGCACAGCCGCACCCTCGACACCCACATGAAACGTCTCCGCCAGAAGCTCGGCATCCACGGCACCCTCGTCGAAACCATTCGTAACGTCGGCTACTGCGTTGGCTCCGTCACCGCATGATCGACGCGCTTATTATTTCAGGCATCTTCGTCGGCTTCGCAGCCATCGGAGTATTACTTTACCGCCTCCATCTGGCTCGCGCCGCGTTTGGCAAAGAGGTGGAAACCTGGCGCCTCAAACTCGATCACGATCTTCAACAAGCCCGTGACGAACGAAATCGCCTCCTCGATGCGCTGGGTGATGCTTTCCTCCTCGTTGACGCCGATGCGAATATCCGCTTCGCCAATCAAGCCGCGCTTTCGCTCTTCGGCGGCCGCGAACTCCTTGGCAGACCGGTCGGCGAAGCGTTTCTCGACCCTCGGCTCGCCGAAGCACTTCTGCGCTGCCTCGCGACCGGGCAACCGGTACAATCCAAAGTCGTCCTCCCCCAACAAACCTCCCCTCGTGGCAACCTCGAAACACGCGGCTTTAACGCGTGGGTCATCGATGCCGCACAACTGTCCGAAACCCCCGGGACAAACCCAACCACACGCGTAGTGATCCGTGACGTGACCTCCGAATATCAACTCGATCAAATCCGAAAAGACTTCGTCGCCAACGCCTCGCACGAACTTCGGACCCCCCTTGCCATCATCAGCGGTTACCTTGAAAATCTGATCGATGACGGCATGGTCGAGGAACCGGAAATGGCACGACGTTTCCTTACCATCATGCGGAAACACACCGAACGGATCTCCCGCATCGTCGAAGACATGCTGGTCATTTCCCGACTGGAATCCGGCGAAGCAAGCGCGGTCAATATCGAGCCTTTCAAATTCCGTTCCTGCATCAACGACATCCTCGAACGGCTCGAGTCGATGATCCGCAATCAGGAAGCCGAAGTCACTGTCACCCTTCCCGATCCTCTGATCGTGATCCATGGCGACCGGTTTTACTGGACGCAGGTTCTTTTTAATCTGGTCGAAAACGCGCTGAAACAAAATCCCTACAAAGGGCTGCGGATCGAGATTGGTTGTGAAATCGCCGGGGAATCCATTCGCATCTGGATTTCCGACAACGGCGTCGGCATCCCAAGCGCTGACCTTCCCCACATTTTCCGCCGCTTCTACCGCGTCGAAAAACATCACTCCCAACAGGAAATCAAAGGAACCGGTCTGGGCCTCTCGATCGTCAAACGCGCCATCGAAGCTCACCACGGAACGATCGGCGTCACGTCCGTCCCCGGCCGCGAAACGAAATTCCTCATTACTATCCCGCGTGAACCGGCTGTTCAGGCGGTACTCCCTGCAGCGGCGATTCTCTAACCGGTTTCCGCCCGGCTTCCTTGACGACCGTTCCGGGCGACCGATAAGATGCCGACATGGCCACGCCCCGAAAAATCGCGCTGTTCGGAGGCACCTTCGATCCGGTTCACCTCGGGCATATCCATCTCGCGATCCTCGCGAAAAACGCGCTGTCGCTCGATCAAGTCCGGTTTCTCCCCTGCCGTGTCTCGCCGCACAAAACCGGCAGTCATCCCACTAGCGGCGAGCACCGGTTGGAAATGCTCAAGCTCGCCACGGCGCATCTGCGTTGGGCCTTCGTCGACGACTACGAACTGAAAAGCGAACAGCCATCTTTCTCCTATCAAACGGCCCAAGTGATGGCCAAGCGGTTCCCAAACGACCGGCTTTTCTGGATCATGGGCGGCGACCAATGGGACGCGTTGCCTCGCTGGGCGCATCCGGAAATCCTCGCCAAAACCGTCGAATTCATCGTCCTCGCCCGCGGCGAAAAACCGGTTCCACGAGAAGGTTACCGGTTGCACATCGTCCCCGGCACCCACCCCGGCTCCGCCACCGCCATCCGCGAAGCCACGCTCGCCGGTAGCACTGCCCCGCTCTGGCTCGACCCGGCTGTCGCCGACTGGATCCGAAAGCACCGACTCTATCAAAACGCCGCCGATTAATTCGACCGACGCTCGCTCAGGCCAAACCACCACAAACTCACGAAAACCAGCAGCACCGCCGCCAAGCCGACGTGGAGAACTTGCACCCATTCGTAGATGTGGATTTGTGACATCACCACTCCGAGCACCATCTGTGCGAGGACGATCCCGAGCACCACTCGCTCCACTTTTCCAGGGCCGCCGACGCGGTGACGTTTTGTCAAAATCCAACCCCATACCGCGGCGATCAAAACCACCCACGAGAAACTCCGGTGCGCGAGATATTTCCACGAATTTTCCAACTCGCCGATCCACTCGGAACGTGGCGAATTGAGGTGCGACTTCGCGAGTTCATCCGTCATTTCGCGAACTTGCGCCCCGATGATTCCTTCTGACACGACGATCACTAACAAAAGGCCGACCATCCTTTTCAGCGAACCGGTCGCGTTCGATTCGATCCGCCACGGCGTATCCGTTCCGCGCCAGACGCAATACACTTGGAGCACGATCAGTAACATCGCCAGCGCAAGATGAGTGGTTAAAACCCCCGGTTTCAATCCGCTGTAAACGACACGAGCGCCCATCCACGCGTTGATCAGAACGATCACCAACGAGCCAAAGGCCAACCAAAAAACCAGCGGTCGTTTTTCCCTCTGCCAAAACGCCGCGATGAAGGTCGCCAAGCTGAAAAATCCCACTGGCAAACTCGTCAACCGGTTGAAGAATTCCGTCCACACATGACGTGGATTGAACTCCGCGCGCAAACTTTCCTTGGTGATCAACGACGGATCACGACCCATCCGCTCGGCCTTGTGCTGAAATTTCTCAATCGGCAATTTGTCAAAATCCACCTCTTCCACCGATGTCGGAGGAATCAGACAGCCCCAGCATGTCGGCCAATCCGGGCACCCCATCCCCGCACCCGTCACCCGGACAATCGCTCCAACGAAAATCAAAAGGAGCACTGAAACCAATGCCGCCGTCGCCAGTTTTTGAAAACCCGTCATCCGCATCCGCGGACCATGCCGCTCGCAACCGGTATTTCCAGCGCAATTCGTGAAATTCATGCAACCCGCTTGCAATAGCCCACCAATGACGACACTTTCACCCCGTGCGCGGCTCACCCCTGATCCGATTTTTCCTACTTTTCATCGCCCTCGTCTTCGCGGGCGTCGGACTGATGCGACTGACGTCCACAAAAGTCTCCGCAAAACCGATCTCCGAAAAACCCGCAGAAAAACCGGTCGTCGCAGACAGCACCCCCTATCATTTGATCCTGTCATCCGAAGCTGCTGAAATCCTGATCGACACCGGAATCGAACCGGTCTTGCGGCCCACTCCAACCGGTTCATCAATCTCAGGAAATCTCGCTCTCGATCCCAAAAATCCGCATTTCTCGATTTCTGTTCGCTGGAAACAACCCACTGCCGGGGAGCATCGGTTTGCGAAAATCACTCTCGAACCTGCCGGTCAGCCGACCTTTACCCACGTCTTCGACTCGTCAGGAGACATCGATGAACTCCTCGAACTTCCCCTCGCCCATGAGTGAAATCCATCATGACTGTTGCGCTCATCACAGCCAGCATCACGAACTGGTGATTCAGAATCTCTCGGTTTCCTATCGGCGAGTTCTGGCTCTCGACCAAGTTTCGCTCGCCACGTCATGCGGCCACCGGGTCGCCCTGATCGGACCGAACGGCGCGGGAAAAAGCACACTTTTAAAAGCAATCGCTGGCCTCGTCCCTCGCGAAGCCGGCACCATCCGCTGGCGCGGCACCGCCGTGAAAAAGTGGTCCCGTGAATTTGCCTATCTGCCCCAGCGCGAAGAAGTCGATTGGTCATTTCCGATCACCGTCCGCGGTTTGGTGGAAATGGGCCGTTATCCGCAAACCGGTTGGTGGCGGAAATTTTCGCGAGCAGACGCCGAAGCGGTCGATCGCGCGATCGATTCGCTCGCTCTCAACGATTTGCAAAACCGCCAGATCCGCGAGCTTTCCGGCGGTCAGCAGCAGCGCGCGTTTCTGGCCCGCGCTCTCGCCCAAGAAGCTCACGTGCTTTTGCTCGACGAACCTTTCACCGGCTTGGACCGAAACGCTTCCCACCTTCTCGGCGATCTTTTGGCGAAACTCGCCCTGGAAGGCCGCCTGGTGATCGCGTCCCATCACGACCTCAACACCGTGCCCCACCTTTTTGACGAAACGCTGGTGCTTGCCACCAAACCTCTCGGATTCGGCCCGGTCGAGGAAATCCTGACGCCGGAACTCATCGCCCGCACCTTTCACGAACCGATCGCACACTGAACTTGTGGACTTCGAACTTCTTTCCAATCCATTTTACCAACGCGCACTCGCTGCCGCCGGTTTCATCGGTTTCGCCAACGGCTTTTTCAGCGGATTCGTGGTGCTCCGCCGCAACGCACTTTCGGTTTCCGCGCTTTCCCACACGATGCTGCCGGGAATCGCTCTTGGGATTTTCCTGACCGGTGCACTCAGTCAATGGAACGCGTTTCTCGGTGCGCTTTTCGCCGCGTTGTTGGTCGGCCTCGGTTCGGTCGCGGTCGCTCGCGGAAACCGGGTTGAGCAAGGAACTGCGCTGGCCGTCCTTTACACCGCCGCCTTCGCCGCCGGAATCGCGCTTTTGCCGAAACTCGACACACGCCAGGAATTGGAGCACTGGCTTTTTGGCGACATCATCGCCGTCGGAAACACGGATCTGTGGATCGCGTTTGCAATCGGCACGTTTACCTTGCTGATCACGAATTTGCTGATGCGGCCGATTTTGCTGACGCTTTTCGAACCAAACGTCGCCGCCGCTCAGGGCGTGCCGGTTCGGATGATCCAATATCTCGTTTTTGCGCTGCTGGTCTTGGCGCTGGTTTCGTCGCTTCAGGCGGTTGGCTGTGTCCTCTCCGTCGGATTGCTCGTCACTCCGGCGGCGACCGTTTCGCTTTTGACCGACCGGACATCCGCACTTTTTTGGGGCGGCGGATTGATCGGCGGCGTGGGATCGATCCTTGCGGTTCTGCTGTCGGGAAAATTGGGGATCACGCCCGGGCCAGCGATCGTGATCGTGCTCGGACTGATGTTTATCGCCGCTTACCTTTTCAGTCCGAAATACGGTCTGCTCGCGCCGAAATCTCGATAACTCCCCGATTTCCCCAAACCGGTATCGTCCAAACCGGTATCGTCCAAACCGGTCTGTCCGGACAAAAAAAACCGCCGCTTGGCGAACCAAGCGACGGTGTGATTTTCAGTTTCGATCCGTAGATCAAGCGGTCTTCGCTTTCTCAGCTTTCGCTTCGAGAGCTTTCTTCGCTTGAGCAACGATGGCCGAAAACGCGGCAGGATCGGTGATCGCAATGTCCGAAAGGATCTTGCGGTCCGCTTCGATACCGGCGGCCTTCAAGCCTTCGATGAAACGGGAGTAGGTCATGTCTTCGTTACGGCACGCAGCGTTGATACGCTGAGTCCAGAGACGACGGAATTGGCCCTTCCGTTTTTTCCGGTCCCGATACTCATAGGTCATCGCCTTGCGGACAGCGTCCTTGGCGTAACGGAAGAGTTTCGAGCGGAAACCGCGGAATCCCTTGGCACGAAGCAGCGTGCGCTTACGACGCGCGCGGCTGGCCGGTGAATTGGTTGCACGTGGCATTTTGTATTTTCAGTTTGAACAGACCGTTGTTTTCATTTCCTTCCGCAGTCTCGACTGTTCTTGTCTCCCTCGCGGGATCAGGCTGCGTAAAGGCCGTCCGATTAGCGGACGGAGCTATTATTCGTTACCGATTCTAATTACCGGGAGAAAGGAAGATTCTCTCTGACGTTTCGAAGGTCAGCATCGGAGACGAGAGCAGCTTGCCCAAGACGACGCTTGCGCTTGCTGTTCTTGCCTTGCAACAAGTGGCGAGCCCCTTGTTTACGACGAAGAATTTTCCCTGTCCCAGTGACTTTGAAACGCTTGGCAACGGCTTTCCGTGTTTTTGCTTTTCCTCCGACTCTTGGCATGGGACGGGCAAACTAGGGACCGGCGACCCGATGACAAGCCAAAAGTGATCTATTTAAGATAATTTAATCGTTCCTGAAACTCGCTTTCCTCTGGCCACAAGGACCGGCTCACGCTTCCATCCGCCTTCCGATGGCCAACGCCTTTTCATTCGATTCCCTGAACCAAGCGCAACGCGAAGCCGTTGGAGCGCTCGACGGACCGGTCATGATCCTCGCCGGTGCAGGAACCGGTAAAACCCGGACCGTCACCTGTCGAATCGCCCACATGCTGGAAAAACGCATTCCGGCTTCGGAAATTCTCGCCGTCACTTTCACCAACAAGGCGGCCAGTGAAATGCGCGAACGGATCGGCGGCATGGTTTCGAAAAAAGCAGCAGCCGCCATGACCGTCTGCACGTTCCACTCGCTCTGCGTTCGCTTGCTGCGCGGCGGTATCGACCGGCTCGGTTATAAGAAAAATTTCTCGATCTGTTCTCACTCGGATCAGGTCGGCATGATGAAGCAACTTCTCGTCCGCAAAGGCGGCTCGGATGAAAAGGTGAAACCGGACGAAGTCCTCTCAGCCATTTCCAAAGCGAAAAACAAAGGCATCGAGCCGGGTGACCTCGAAGATGATTATTTCGCGAATCTCGCCGTCGCCTATCAAAACGAATTACGCGCTCAGAATGCGGTGGATTTCGACGACCTGCTTTTGCTGGGTGAAAAAATCCTCCGCGAGAACCCTGACGTCCGCGACATGTTTCGCCAGCAATACAAACGCGTCACGGTCGATGAGTTCCAGGACACGAACTCGCTGCAGATGCAACTCGTCCAGCAGCTCGTCGGCGAACCGTATCACGTTTGCGTCGTCGGCGATGACGATCAATCGATCTACGGCTGGCGCGGCGCGGAAGTGGCGAACATTTTGCAGTTCGAAAAATTTTTCCCGAATCCGAAGATCATCCGCTTGGAGGAGAATTACCGATCCACCCACGCCGTCCTTCACACCGCAAACAGTCTGATCAAACACAACGTCGGCCGACGTGAAAAAATCCTTCGCTCGACCCGCGGAAACGGTGACCCGGTTCGCATCGTCGCCATGCCCGGCGACAATGAAGAGGCCGAATTCATCGCCGAAGAAATCATGGCGGAAAAAGGCGCGATCGGCCGGCAATGGGAAGACTTCGCCGTCCTTTTCCGCACCAACGGCCAGAGCCGAAAACTTGAACTCGCATTCCGGGAACGGAAAATCCCCTACCGGATGGTGGGCGCGCAAAGTTTCTACGATCGTCGCGAAGTCCGCGACATCCTCGCCTACGCTCAACTGCTCGTCTCACCCGACGCGGACGTTCCGCTGCTCCGAATCCTCAACGCACCGAACCGGGGCATTGGGCAATCGACTGCGGTCCTCGCCACCGAATGGAGTCGGGAACATCACGAATCCGTCTGGCAAGCTCTGTGTGATCCGGAATTCACCGACACGCTCGGCCCCAAGGCGCGCACCTCCGTGCAGGAGTTTATCGCTCTGATCGCTGGCGCGAAAAACCGGATCGATTTGGAAAAACAAAATCCCGCCGACGTTCTCGATGCCCTCATCAAGGAAATGGAATATCTCCCCTGGATCGAGCGCGCTTGCAAAACGGATAGCGAACGCCAACAGCGCGGCGAAGGGATTTTCAGCGTGGTCGACAGCTTGCGCAAACACGTTGAAAAAGGGAAAAACCTGCAGTCGTTTCTCGATGACTCGGCCCTCGCTTCGGACCGCGAGGATGATGATCTGGAAAAAAAACAAGGGGCGACGCTGATCACGCTTCATGCATCGAAAGGCCTCGAATTCCCCATCGTGTTCCTCGTCGGACTTGAAGAAGGATTTCTCCCTCACAGCCGCAGCATCGTCGAAGGGACGAAAGACGAAGAGCGCCGGTTGTTATACGTCGGCATCACCCGCGCCCAGGATCAATTGACAATGACCTATTGCTCCAAACGCCTGAAATGGGGTCAGGAAACCGGTTGCCAGCCCAGCAGCTTCATCGGCGAGTTGGATGACGAACACCTCAACCACACGACCTATGATGACATCCTCGGCGCCGCACCAAGCACCGACGAACTCGACAATTTTTTCGGCGGACTCAAGGGGCTGTTAGGCGATGTCGAGTAGGGACACTCCCGAGCGATTCGATAGGGCACTTAAGAATAAAGTAGGGACAGGAGTGTGCCTACTCCACCGTCACACTCTTCGCCAAATTCCTTGGCTGATCAATTTCGCAGCCACGGAGATTTGCCACATGATAGGCGAAAAGCTGAAGCGCGACGACCGCCGGAATCGTTGAAACCAAGGCGTTCGAACGTGGGATCGCGATGTAGTCGTCCATGTATTCCGCAGCTTCGTCATCCCCTTCCGTGATGATCCCCAGAATTCTCGCACCGCGAGCCCGGCATTCTTCGATATTTCCCAACGTTTTATCTTTCCCCGGAATGTCACAGGCCAGCGCGATGATCGGTGTGCCTTTTTCCAACAGGGCGATCGGGCCGTGCTTCAACTCCGCCGCATGATAACCTTCCGCGTGAATGTAGGAAATTTCCTTCAACTTCAACGCGCCTTCGAGAGCAACCGGATACATCGGACCACGTCCGATGAAAAACGCATGCTGCGCCTGATAATACTCTTTCGCCAGTTCTGCGATCCGCGCGCTTTGCAAAATCACTCTGCCCACCAAAGCGGGAATCGCTTCGATTTCCTTGGCAAACCGGTTGCCCTCATCGAGCGAAAGTCGGCGGCCGCGACCGAGCTTGAGCGCCATCATCAACAACACCGCGACTTGCGAGGTAAACGCTTTCGTCGATGCCACCGAAATTTCCGGCCCGGCATGAAGATAAACTCCGCGACCGGTCTCGCGTGCGATCGTCGATCCGACCACGTTGCAAAGACTCATCACAAACGCGCCTTTTTGTTTCGCCTCGCGAACCGCAGCAAGCGTGTCCGCCGTTTCGCCCGATTGGGAAATCGCGATCACAAAATCCCGACTGCCTAGCAACGGATTCCGATAACGAAATTCCGCAGCTTGTTCGACTTCGGCATGGACATCCGCCATGTCCTCAAACGCGTATTCGCCCACCAATCCGGCGTGCAATGAGGTTCCGCAGCCGACCAGCACCACCCGGTTCAGCTCCGCCAAATCGCGCGGTGATGTTCCCATCCCCGCGAGCACGGACGATCCCAAATCCATGTCGAGCCGTCCACGAATCGCATTCCCAAGCGACTCCGGTTGCTCGTGGATTTCTTTAAGCATGAAATGCCCGAAACCACCCTTTTCCGCCGCGGCGGCATCGATGCCAAGCTCCGCGATTTCCCGAGTCACCGGCACGTTGTTAAGATCGCGAATTTCGACGGAGTCCGCCGTGACAATCGCGATGTCGTTGTCGTCGAGATAAACGACCCGCTGGGTGTGAGCAACGATCGCCGAAGCATCCGAAGCGATGATTGTTTCACCATCGCCCACGCCGATCACAATCGGACTGCCACGGCGAGCGGTGATGATTTTCCCTGGCTCGCGGGCGGAAAGAACGGCGATTCCGAACGTCCCTTTCACTTGGTGGAGCGCGTCGCAAACCGCTTGAAAAAGATCTCCTTTGTCACATTCCCCAATCAAATGAGCGAGCACCTCGGTGTCGGTCTCCGAGTAAAAATGATGACCAATCCCCTCCAAGCGGGCACGGATCGGGCGGTAGTTTTCAATGATCCCATTGTGAACCAATGCAATATCTTCCGACTGATCGAGATGCGGGTGGGCATTGACTTCCGTTGGCGGTCCGTGCGTCGCCCAGCGGGTGTGAGCGATTCCTGTTCCGACGCGATGACATAACTCAGGCGACCATGCCAGCCGTGTTTGTTCTTTGAGATTCGCAACCTTCCCGGGCGATTTGCTGATCAAAACTCGATCACCATCCAGAATCGCCAAACCTGCGGAATCATATCCCCGGTATTCCAAACGCCGCAGTCCATTGATGAGCACGCTCGTCGCGTCCGCTTTTCCGATATATCCGACAATGCCACACATGATTTTGAGAATTAAGATTTGAGGATGTCGCGCTGAACGATTTCGCCAGGACGCGTGCTGGTTTTGGGCCAAAGTTTCCGACCCGGATAAATGGACGTATGAATCCCGGTATGGACGCCATCGCCCACGATCGTGCCAAATTTGCGGCGACCGGTGTCACGAAGTTCTCCATCGACCATCGATTGGTGGTTTTTCCCATCGTGGCGAAGATTTGAAACCGTCGTGCCCGCCCCGAAATTCACGCTTTCACCAAGAACCGAATCCCCCACGTACGAGAGATGTCCCACATGGGTTTTGGAAAGAATCAGGCAGTTCTTAATCTCCACCGATTGGCCGATGTGACAGGAATCACCGATGCTCGTATTTCCACGGAGATAACAATTCGGGCCGATCTTGCAATTTTCGCCAATCACGACGTTTCCTTCGATAAAAACACCGGGTAAAATCCGCGTGCCTTTGCCAAGATGCAGAATCCCCTCGATGACGGCGGACGGATGAACTTCGCCCTCCACCTGGTTTTGAGTCATTGCCGAAACCCATCGTTCGTTCGCCCGGAGCAAATCCCACGGATATTCGATGACAAATGACTCTGCGGCCTGCAGCACGGCGGTCTGATCCGGCTGATCGCCGATCCACGCGACCGGTTTGCCATTCGCGTCCACCAAGGTCGGCCGATGGGTATCAGATAGCTGCCTCAAGTCCGAAGCTTCCAGCCAAGCATGCGGATGAATTTTCAGCATACTTTCCAGTCCGGCCGCTTCGAGCGCGAGACGCTGATGCTCTTTTAACGGACGATTGCCGATGGGAAAATCGACGATCTCCCGGGTCGATGAAAGCGGTGCGCAAGTATCGGAAAAATTGCTCATGATATCATCCGATCTCCTCACGGATCGCGGTGGAAAATTTCTCGATCCAGCTTTCGACTTCCGCAGCTTCGCGATGTTCGACCAACACGCGGATCTTGTTTTCAGTTCCGGAATAACGAATCAGATGGCGTCCTTTTTCCCCGAACTCACGGGTCGCGCTTTCCATCAGGGCGGAAAGTTTCGGCAACGTTTCGAGCGGCGGTTTGGAACCGGTCGGAAGGTTCGCGAGATGCGTCGGGTATTCGTGCATCATCGCTGCGAGTTGCGCGAGAGTTGCGTCTTTTTCCCGCATCATCCGCAGCACTTGCAACGCGCTGAGAATCCCGTCGCCGGTCGTGGAGTGTTCGGCGAAAATCAGGTGGCCGGAGTTTTCACCGCCGAAAGAATAGCCGTTCTTGCGGATGCATTCGATCACGCTGCGATCTCCCACAGCGGTCGTTTCCACCGTGATGCCGTGGGTTTTCATCGCCTCGATCAGGCCGAGATTGCTCATGACCGTGACGACCAAGGTGTCTTTTTTCAATTTCCCGCGCTCTTTCAAACCGATCGCACAAAGGCCTAGAACCCGGTCACCCGTGATCACGTCCCCATTTGCATCGGTGAAAATCACCCGGTCCGCATCGCCGTCAAACGAAATACCGACATCCGCACCGTGCTTTCTTACGAGTTCACCTGCAGTTTCCGGATAAAGCGCGCCGAAACCGGCATTGATATTCACGCCGTCAGGCTGGATGCCCGTGGCGATGACTTCCGCGCCGAGTTGCTCAAAAATCGTCGGTGCGATCAAATAAGCGGCACCGTGACCGCCATCGACCACGATTTTCAAACCGCGGAGGGAAAAATCCTTCGCCGTGTTTTTGACGAATTCGATGTAACGAGCGCCTGCGTCGTCGATGCAGTGAACTTTTCCGATCTGGGCGGCGGGAACGCCTTTTCCCTCCGGACTTTCGTTTAAAATGTGGCGCTCAATGACTTCTTCAAGTCCGTCCGAAAGCTTGTAACCGTCTGGCCCAAAAATCTTCATTCCGTTGTCTTCGAACGGATTGTGGGAAGCCGTCAGCATGATCCCGGCCGCAGCACCCATCGACTGGGTCAAATAGGCGACACCCGGTGTCGGCAGCGCGCCGACCCAAAAAACGTCCATCCCCATCGAGACCAATCCGCTGGTGATCGCCGTTTCCAGCATTTGCCCGGAAAGGCGAGTGTCCTTGCCAATCAGCACCCGGTTCTTGCCCGGATCACTGGACCGGAGAACGCGAGCAACGGCTTTTCCGAGACGCAGGGCGACTTCCGGAGTGATCGGGAATTCATTCACGCGGCCTCGAATGCCGTCTGTTCCAAACAATTTCATAAAATATGGCGAAGTTCGATTCTTTCGGGGATTACCCGACGAATCAAGCGCCTAGAATCGCCCGCTGGATTCGGCCCGGAGACCGCTTCAAAAACTGCCGCGCCAACGCTTCGAATTCTTCCGAAAGGTCGGTCAAATAAAGCTGCAAGCCGCCTTCAAAATTCGCATCTTTCAAAAGCTCCAAAGCCGTCAATTCTCGTTTTAAATGCTCCGCGCAGGTCGTCGCCGAGTCCACCAAACGCACATCGTCCGGTAACATTTCCCGCAAAACCGGAATCAGCAGCGGATAATGCGTGCAGGCCAACATCAGCGTATCGATTCCTTTTTCGACCAACGGATCCAAATACGTTTTTAAAACCGCACGCGTGGCCGGATGATCGATCCAGTTTTCCTCAATCAGCGGAACGAGCAGTGGCGCGGCCTGCGGATGGATCATCAAACCGGTCCGGCGAAGCGCCAGCGCGTGTTGGTACGCATGCGACCGAATCGTCCCGCGTGTCGCGATGATGCCGATGCGCTCCGACCGTTCGTCGGCGAGCGCCGCTTCCACGCCGGCCTCGATCACTCCGAGAATCGGAATCCGGTACTGTTCACGAAGCTGCGGAAGCGCGTGAGCCGTCGCGGTATTGCAGGCGACAACGATGGCTTTGACGCCTTTTGAAATGAGAAAACGGACATCTTCGTCGGCGAAATGGCGGATGGTTTCCGGGCTTTTTGAGCCATAAGGCAAGCGCGCCGTGTCTCCGAGATAGAGGATATCTTCCGAAGGCAGAAGCTCTTGCACCGCGCGGACGACCGTCAGGCCGCCAACGCCGGAGTCGAAAATGCCAAGAGGAGCGGAGTTCACGGGCGCGAGTGTGCTTATCCGCGCGCTCACCGCAAGCGACAACCCAGGGATTTTGACTTTCCGCTTTCCCGTAACGCCGGGGGCGTCTAGGTTCTCCGCGACATGAGTAGCTGCGGCCCGAAAATGAAGATGGATCCGATGCTCCATCGGGATAAAAAACCATCCTGGATCAAGGTCCGTCTGCCCAATAATCCGGCGTTTTGGTCAACGAAATCGCTGATCACCGACCTGAAATTGGTCACGGTTTGTGAGGAGGCTCAGTGCCCAAACCGGTGGGAATGCTGGGGACAAGGAACCGCGACGTTTATGATCGCTGGTGACAAGTGCACCCGCGCTTGCGGCTTTTGCGCCGTCAAAACCGCCAAACCTGACGCTCTCGAATCCGATGAACCTCAACGGGTTGCCGAAGCGACACGACGGATGAATTTGCGCCACGTGGTGATCACCGCCGTGGCTCGCGACGATCTCAAAGATGGCGGAGCGGAACATTTCCAGCACACGATCCAAGCGGTGCGCGAAGCCAATCCGGAAATCATCATCGAAGTCCTGGTTCCGGATTTCAACGATCGCGACTGGGCGCTCTCGATGGTGATGGACGCACGTCCCCACATTTTTAATCACAACCTGGAAACGGTCGAACGTCTCACCCCGCTCGTCCGCTCCCGCGCCAAGTACCAACGCAGCCTCACGGTTTTGAAAAAAGCCAAAGAGATGGTCGGCGGAAAAGTCGCCACCAAAAGCGGAATCATGCTTGGCCTCGGAGAGCGCCACGAAGAAATTCTTCAAGCGATGGACGATCTTCTCGCCCACGACGTGACCGTTCTCACGCTCGGCCAATATTTGCGGCCGACGCAAAAGCACTTGCCCGTTGTCGAATACATCACGCCGGAAGCCTTTGATGAATATAAAGCCATCGCGCTTGCCAAAGGGTTTCGCCACGTCGCCAGCGGCCCGCTGGTTCGGAGCTCGTATCACGCCGCCGATTTCCGTCCGGAAATGGACGTGCTCGAAGCGATCGAGGCCGACGTCCGCGCAGCTCGCGGTCTCGAACTCGGACCGGAGCATCTTTCCCTGCCTGCTCCGAAAGCCGGTTTGGTCAAAGCGATCGCATGAAATACTGGCTGATCAAATCCGAGCCGGACGTTTTCGGAATCGACGATCTGCAAAAAGTCGGCCGCGAACCGTGGACCGGCGTTCGCAATTACCAAGCGCGCAATTTCATGTGGAAGGACATGAAACCAGGCGATCTCGCGATTTTTTACCATTCGAACGCCAAGCCGCCGGGTGCCACCGGCATCGCCCGCGTCGCCGATGATCCCTATCCGGATCCCACTCAGTTCGACGAAAAGAGCGAATATTTCGACGAAAAATCCACTGAGCAAAAACCACGCTGGTGGTTGGTCGATTTTGAATTTGTCACAAAATTTGCCGGAATGGTGACGCTAGAGACCCTGAAGGCCGATCCCAAGCTGACCGAAATGGTCGTCTGCCAAAAGGGAACGCGGCTTTCCATCACACCGGTTTCAGCGGCGGATTTTAAGCACGTTTGCAAACTCGGCGGGTGGAAACCGTAAACGCGCGACTGGAAAGTTCGTCATTTCAGACAAACATTCCGGGCGACGACGCTTTTATGGAGGAAACCCCAGCTATGGCAAACCAACAAGCCGCTACCGACCTGTCGCCTGCCTCATCGGCTTGGCGCGCGTGGCTGCAGGAGCATGGACCGAAACTCCTGCTTTTTTCGCGCCAGCAAACCCGTTCTCATGAGGATGCTCAGGATGTTTTTCAAGATGCTTTAGTAAAACTCGCCGAGAAACTTCGCAGTGGCGAATTCGTCGGCGGACAAGAAGCATGGATGCCTTATCTTTATACCGCGATCCGACGCCTCGCGATCGATTTGAGCCGAAAAGACGATCGCCGAAAAAAACGCGAAGACCATGTCTCTGCGGATTTTGAAGCCGATCAGCGGGAGACCTTTCACCCTTGGTTCGAAGGCGAATCCACGGACGATGAGACCCGTTCCCAATTGGAAAGCAGCCTGAAGGAACTACCTGACAAATTTTCCGAAGTCATCACCCTGAAAATCTGGGGAGAGCAAACATTCGCCGATATTGGTCAAACTCTTGGAATTTCCCAAAACACAGCAGCCTCTCGGTATCGCTATGGTCTTGAAGCTTTGAAAAAGCAACTCAGCGGCGCGCGCCGACGCGGAGACTTTTCCATCTAATCTCATCTTTGCATGTCATCCGACCCCATCACACCTGATTCCCAATCGCTCGAAGCTTCTCTTCGTGAGCTCCAACCTTCGGTTTTGGACGAGGCGTTTCTCTCCCGGTTGGAATCTGCGGCCGAAGATCGTCTCACCGAACTGTCTCCCGCTGAAATTCGGTTTGAAAAGTCTCTTCAGGAAAACTCCCCCGCAAGTTTGTCCCCCGCGTTTCTGGATTCACTGGAAAACGTGATGAGTGGCATCCCCTTTCCGTTGGATGAAAAAATCGTGCTATTCCCCAAAGCGGCTCCCGAACTTGCAAAGCCCACCAAAACCGGTCAGCGCTCCCTTTTCGCAGCCGCTGCCGCAGTGGCTTTGATCGGTGCCGCGACCGCCCTGCTCATGCCACAAAAACCGTCGGCCGCTGGCTCGGGCTTGGCGAACACCTCCAACTCACCGGTCATTGCTCCGGAAAACATCGCACCGGTCACCTACGATCGCGGCCTCAGCGAAGCAAAGGACGAAGGCGTCATCTGGCAATCCAAAGATAAACCTCAACGTGTCGTTCGTGTGGTTTATATGGATCGCATCACCACCAAAAACGCCGAAGGCAAAACTGTGGAGATCGAGCAACCCCGAGTTGAATATATCCTCGTGCCGGAGAAAATTGATTAATGATATATCTTTTCAGACAAACTTTTAAAGTTCGCACGCTTCTAATAAGTTAGTATGAAACTCAGCAATCATCACCTTTACGCAGCGGGAATCGCGACCTTTTTGGTTGTTCCCGTTCTGGCGATTGAACCACCGGTTGACGACGCTCCGCCACCACCGGAGGTGAACTCACCCGCCCCTCCGGTCGCACCGAAGCTCCGGCCGAGACCGGATTTCAAACCGGACGGCCAAGCGGAATCGATTCCTGAACCATCGCCACGGCAAGAGTCGGCCTTCCTCGGATTGATCAGTTCATCGATTCCCGAAATTCTCGCCACCCACCTCGGATTGAAACCCGGCGAAGGCGTGGTCGTCCGCGCGGTCGTTCCAGATGGGCCTGCCGCCCAGGCGGGCATCGTCGAACACGACGTGATTCTCCGCATCGGCGGCGAACCGTTGGGTTCACCCGCAGAACTCTCACAGAATGTCATGGCGAGAAAACCGGGTGATTCTGTGAATTTCGACATCATCCACGCGGGCAAACCTTCCACTCATCCGATCCAACTCGGAACACGGCCGGCCGGAAATCCCGACGCGAACCCTGAGATGCATCGCCTCGGACAGCTCCAGCTCGACGGAATGCCTCCTGAACAGGCGGATCGCATTCGCGATCTGATCGAAAAAAACCTGCGTCGGAATGACCTTTTCGAGCCCGGTTCGGACGGTTCCGATGTCGCCAACGCGATTCAGGAAATGCAAAGACGCATGTCGCAGGCATTTGGTGAACGGTTTGAAGAATCGGCGATTCCAAACGGCAGCTCTCATTTCAGCACGGACACGACGATCCGCATGAAAGACGACAAGGGAACCGTCGAATTGAAGGCAAACAACGGCGCGAAAGAAGTCACCGTTCGCGACGAATCTAACAACATTGCGTGGTCTGGCCCATGGGATACCGAACAAGATAAAGCAGCAGCTCCGGCCGAAATTCGGGAACGGGTTGATAAACTCAATCTTGATGCTAGCTTAAAAGATGGCGGATTCCGATTTCAATTCGGAGGCAGCAAAGGCCCACGCTAAAAATTTCCAGGGAGGTAGGTAGTACTGCATCCGCGCTCGGTTCCGCCGGGCGCGGATGTTTGTTTTCAGGGCAAAGTTCCGCTGAGCGTCACCTTTGCGCTCGCCAGTAAACCTCGTGGGCCTAGGACATCTCCTTCGACCTGCACCAGATTTCCCAAGCGACCTTCCACCTTGGCTCGAATTTCCAAAATCTCTCCCGGTCTCGCAGCGCCCAGGATTTTTGCACCGCGGATCGCCGTGAGTCTCAGATCGTCCAGTTTCTCAATTTCCGGATCCGATTGTAAAACCACGCCAGCCAATTGGGCGATCGCTTCGATCAGCACCACGCCGGGCATCATCGGATTTCCAGGAAAATGCCCTTCGAGAAACGCTTCATCGCCTTTCACTCGGTAAGTCCCCCGCCCTTCTTGGCCCGGATCCAGACTCAACATCTCATCGACAAAACGAAAGGATTTCCCATGTGGTAACGATTCCAGCGCCTTCGAAAGTTCCATGCTCATCTGATCTCGATTATGAACTCCTCTGACGCAACGCTGGCAAGTCCCGATGCTGCGGCGAAAATCCCATCGACCCCATCCGTCTAAACTGCTTAATTTTCCCAACTTTCGAGAAGCCAACCCGCCTTGTCACACGCCGACTCCAAAGCCGTTCCCGCTTTTTCAGAATCCCGCAGCTTCGGCTCTTGGCTGAGAACCCCTTGGGATTACCTCGCCATGGCGATCGGCCTTTCCTACTGGGGGATTTTCGGAACGCTTTTCACGATCATCGGCGGCGTGCTCTACTTGATGCTTCCTCCCAAACTCGGGCAAAACCTCGGCAGAAAAGCGATCCATCAGATCTTTCGCTGGTTCGTCTTTTACCTCCGCGCCAGCGACCTCGTTCGTTCCGATCTCCGAGCACTCGCACCGCTCAAAAATCTCCACCATCCCATCATCGTTGCGCCGAATCATACTTCTCTCTGGGACGTGGTGTTTATCATCGCCCGCCTTCCGCAGGGCGTCTGCGTCATCAAGGAATCCATCCTCCGCAATTTTGTCTTGGGCGGCGCCGCGCGTTTGGCTCGTTACATTCCCAACGGTGCGACGACTCGAATGATTCGGGACGCCGCCGATTCTCTTTCGGAAAATGGACACTTGTTGATTTTTCCGGAAGGAACCCGGACGGCACCGGACGCACGCTGGATCAATCCGCTCAAAGGGGGCTGCGCGCTCATCGCCTGCCGTGCGAAGACACCGGTCTACCCGCTTTTCATCCGCAGCAACACTCGATTTCTTCAGAAAGGCTGGCCGCTGTGGAAACGACCTATTTTCCCCATCCACCTTCAAATCGATCTCGGCGAACCGGTTTTCCCGTCCGAAAATGAATCTCCCCAACAATTCACCTTACGCCTCCAATCGATCTACGAACAGGAGCTCGCTAAGCCTCATCCGCTCCGCAGGCAGATGATTCCGACCTCAGAATAAAATATCCCGAAGCTTGCCCGCATCGCCGCTGCCGGTTAAAGCCAAGCCACATGCCCCACGTGCGCCCCCTCATTCTCATCCCCAG
Source organism: Akkermansiaceae bacterium UBA1315 (assembly GCA_002307065.1). Taxonomy (GTDB): domain Bacteria; phylum Verrucomicrobiota; class Verrucomicrobiia; order Verrucomicrobiales; family Akkermansiaceae; genus Luteolibacter. The sequence continues at coordinate 113,114 of DBTN01000010.1, forward strand.
TTACAATACCGGTCCTATTCTGTATGAAACAGTAATCTCCGCCCTGGGGCAAAAGGAACCGGTTTGGGTTGTGGTGGATGGATCAACGGACGATTCGGCCAAGCTGTTGGAAACCATCCAACAATCCGAACCGAACGGTTTCCGGGTCATCATTTTAGCGCAAAATTGCGGAAAAGGCAGCGCGGTCCTCCACGGTCTGCGAGAAGCGATCGCCGCCGGTTTTACCCATGTTTTGACGATGGACGCAGACGGTCAACATCCGGCGAGTCACATTTCGCGGTTCGTCGAACTTTCCGCCAAACATCCCGAAGCCGCTGTTTTCGGACGCCCGATCTTTGATGATGACGCACCTAATCTGCGAGTCCAAGGGCGCCGGATTTCGAACTTTTGGGCAAATCTTGAAACTCTCGGCTGGGGGATCGACGATTCCCTTTTCGGCATGCGGCTTTACCCGGCGGAGGATCTGCTGGCGGTGATGGAATCGACCCCATTCGCGCGGCGGTTCGACTTTGATCCGGAAGTCGCCGTCCGCCTCGCCTGGCGTGGAGTCCCGATTTTGAATCTCCCCACACCGGTTCGTTACCCAAGCCGTGAAGAAGGTGGAGTTTCTCAATTTCGATACCTTCGCGATAACGTGCTGCTTTCTTGGATGCACGCCCGTCTGGTGCTCGGGTTCTTGATCCGCTTACCCTATCTTTTCTTCCGGGGTGAAAGCCCGCTGGAATCCGTTAACCCTCCGGCCCGTTGAAAGATTCATCCCACCAAAAAATCGCCCGCCTCTTTCAAAGGCGTTGGGATTCGCATTACGTCGCCGCGAAACTCCGGACTGATCCGCTGTATGACGCGGTCTATTCCGAACTGAAAGATTCCGAACTTCCCTTGCTTGATCTCGGCTGCGGACTGGGTCTGCTGGCGTTTTTCCTACGCGAAAAAGGGCTGAGCTTTCCCATCCTCGGACTCGACTACGATTCTCGAAAAGCCGCTTCGGCAAATCATGCGGTCGAACTGTCAAAAAACCGCGATCTGAATTTCGCCCATCACGATGCGCGAAACGGCCTCCCCGAACACTCGGGTAACGTCACGATTCTCGACATTCTGCAGTTTTTCACGCCTTCCGAATTGGAAACCTTGCTCGCCCTCGCCAGCGAACGCGTTGCCCCTGGAGGCAAACTTGTCATTCGCTCGGGACTGAAAGACACCTCTTGGCGGTTTAAAATCACCTATCTCGGAGATATGTTGGCGAAAGCGACGTTCTGGATGAAAGCCGCGCCGACCCATTATCCAACCGCGGAGGATTTCCAAAAAATCCTTTCCCCGTTCGGCTCGGTTCGAATCCTCCCGCTGTGGGGAAAGACCCCTTTCAACAATCATTTGATTGTCTTGGAACGAGCCGCCAGCACCGCATCCAAAACCGGTGCCGCGATCGAAGTCGCCTCGTGAAGCAGCACGATATCCCCTTTTGCAAGGTTGGGTAAAATCCGGGCAAGAACCGGTCCCGGTGATTTTGCGACCGCATCGAATCCGCGGCGATTCCATCCCATGATTTCCATTCCGAGCTGGCCGGTGACCGGATGAGTGAAAAGATTTCGATGACCAACCGGTGCGCGAAACCACTTCGGACGAAAACCGGTCGTTTCAAAAATGACTTCCTGGCAATCCACGATTTCCCGTCGCGTCCGCACCGGCCCCAGCGACCAAAATTCGCCGCTCGGATGAGTCATGGTGTGATTTCCAATCTCGTGGCCTCGTCGTAAGACTTCGCGGGCCAGCTCCGGATAAGCACGCACCTTTTCGCCAATCATAAAAAAGATCGCCTTGGTTTGATGGACATCGAGCAGATCTAACAGAACCGGCGTATCATCCGGGTCGGGACCATCGTCGATCGTGATCCATATTTCGTCATCACCGGTTTCCAGATGAACCGGGCCGAGCCATTGGCAGGAGGGATTTAACACGGACCAGCAAAACAACGCTGACATCAGAACCGCACCGCCCAGCGCCCAGTGCCAACTCCAGTGGAATCCCAACGACACCATCGCCGCGTGCGCGAAGACAAACAAGAACACCCGCCAAGTGTTTCCGATCCTACCGGTCCACCTCATGGATTTCCTGAATCCCAGTAAAATCAACGCCGCTGTGTTCAACGCAAAAATCCCCAACCACGTCCATGCCAACACGTTTACAATGGGCGGGCCACCGATTCTGAAACATCCCCAAGCCACCATCAAACCCAGCCAAAACCGCCACTGGCATTGAGCCCCTCGCACAAACGGCACCAGTGATAAAATGGACAAGACGAGAAACGCGACCGGCAGCGCCAGTGAAATCCCGAGCCCCCTTCCTAAACCCGCGACGAATCCTTCAGCAATCGCCACCCAGACAGTCAGCGGAACCAAAAACCCCAGCACCGCGCATTCCAACCGGTGCATGCCACACCAATCCGCTTTTTCGTAATCTTCGGCTCGGCAGCAAGCATCCTTGCCGCCGAACACGCGAAACAACGCTGAGACCGCCCGGTTGTCCGATACCTGTCTCATGATGGGAGCGAAAAACGGGAGATCACTCCCACTCGATGCTGGCCGGAGGCTTGGTGGAAACGTCGTAAAGCACGCGGTTGATGCCCTTCACCTCATTGAGAATCCGGTGGCTCGTTTCGCGGAGAATCTGATACGGCAGTTCCACCCAGTCAGCCGTCATCGCATCTTCCGATATCACCGCTCGTAGAGAAATCGCCCACTCATAACTCCGCTCGTCACCTTTGACGCCGACGGTTTTGACCGGCACCAGCCCGGCATAGGCTTGCCAGACTTTGTCATACCAACCGTGCTCTTTCAGTTTCCCGATGAAAATCGCATCGCACTCGCGGATGATGTGAAGCCGCTCTTCATTGACGACGCCAGGGCAGCGAACCGCAAGGCCCGGACCAGGGAAAGGATGACGTTGGAGAATGTCCCGCGGAATTCCCAGAGCAATTCCCAACTCACGGACTTCGTCTTTGAAAAGCTCGGCAAGCGGTTCAAGAACCTTGCCTTGAGCCTGCAGTTCCAGGATTCGATCCACCCGGTTGTGGTGCGTTTTGATTTTCGACGCCTTCGATTTCGCGTTCGACGCACTTTCGATCACGTCTGGATAAAGCGTCCCCTGCGCAAGCATCTCCGCATCACCGACCGAGTCCCAAAAGACATCAATGAAAAGATTGCCGATGATCACCCGCTTTTTCTCAGGATCATCCACACCATCGAGAGCTGTTAGAAAACGCTCGGCGCAATCGACGGTTTCGATCGGAACGCCCATGCGTGCGAAATTTTTCCGAACTTCAATGCCCTCATCCTTTCGCATCAAACCGTGATCGACAAAAATCGCGCGCACGTTCGCACCGGCAGCGTGAAGCAGTACGGCGAGCACCGTACTATCCACTCCACCGGAAACTCCGCAGACGATTTGCCGATCTCCAACGGTCGCCCGAATTCCATCGATGATCTCACGTTTGAAGTCGTCGATGTGGAACGGTTGAAGATCCTTCGCGTGCGACAAGAAGTTATTCAAAATCTGCAAGCCTTCGTGACTGTGAGTCACCTCGGGATGGAACTGGATGCCAAAACAAGTCTCGTTCCATTTCAGCGAAACCGGGGTCCCGTGCTGATTCCGAGCGATGACTTTGGCACCATCCGGAATCACTTTCACCGTGTCCGAGTGGCTCATCCACACTTGCGACGGCGAATTGATCCCTTCGTACAAACCGGTCGCTTCATCCGTAAACAAACTTGCCGGTCCATATTCGCGGCGATCGCTGGCTTCCACACTGCCGCCGAACTTGATGTTCAACAGCTGCATGCCGTAACAGACACCGAGAACCGGCACGCCGAACGCCATCAACGCAGCGAAATCCAAATCGGGAGCATCCGGTTCGCTCGTGCTGCTCGGTCCACCGGAAAGAATGATCGCTCCCGGTTGACCGATGTTAGGAAAATCCTCGATCGCATACAGCTTCGCAAAATAGCCAAGCTCCCGGACGCGACGAACGATGAGCTGAGTGTATTGAGAACCGAAATCGAGGACGGCGACGTGTTGTTGGTCGTGCATGAAAGTGAAATGAAAAGCGGCGGAAATGAATCAGCTCAGGGGTTGGTAGTTGGTCGGTTCTTCGGTCATGACAATGTCATGAACGTGGCTTTCGCGAAGTCCGCCGGTCGTGATGCGAGTGAAGCTGGCTTTCTCGCGAAGTTCGGCAAGGGTAGACGCCCCGACATATCCCATGCCGGATTTCAATCCACCCATCAGTTGGAAAATGACATCCGAAAGCGGGCCTTTGTAGGGCACGCGGCCTTCGACGCCTTCCGCCACCAGCTTTCCTGAGCTGTTTTGGCTATACCGATCGCCCGCGCCTTTTTGCATCGCGCCGATCGATCCCATCCCACGGTAGGTTTTGAAACGACGTCCCATCGATTGCACCGTTTGACCGGGGCTTTCGCGAGTTCCCGCAAGAAGCGAACCGAGCATCACCAAATCCGCTCCCGCAGCGATCGCTTTCACAATATCACCCGAATAACGAATGCCACCGTCGGCGATGACTTTCACGCCATGCTCACGGCAGTAGCCGGCGACGTTTTGAATCGCGGTAAACTGTGGCATCCCCACCCCCGCGATGACGCGAGTGGTGCAGATCGATCCCGGTCCGACGCCGACTTTCACCGCACTCGCACCGGCGGCGACGAGATCGCGAGCGCCTTGTTCGGTCACCACGTTGCCAGCGACCACCGGACGGTCAGAAAGTCCGCGCAGTTTTTCGATCACGTCCATCACATGCCGGGTGTGACCCGTTGCGGCATCAATGAAAAGAGCGTCAGCACCCGCATCAATCAAAGCGCGGGCACGATCATAACAATCCGGCCCTACGCCGACAGCGGCACCGCATCGAAGCTGACCGTTAAAATCCTTGGCGGCATTGGTGAAAGTGATTCGTTTTTCAATGTCCGAACCGGTGATCAAACCCGCCAGTTTTCCCGACTCATCAACAAGCGGAAGTTTTTCAATCCGGTTTTGATAAAGGATGCGACGAGCTTCTTCGAGACCGGTATTGGCCGGAGCAGTGATCAACCTTTCGCGCGGCGTCATGACATCGCCGACCTTCGCGTCCTGCCGGTCTAGATAACGGACATCACGCCCGGTCACCATCCCTTCGAGGTGGCCGTCCGCATCGACTACCGGGAATCCCGAAAAGCCATTCTTCGCCATGATCGAGCGCACATGCGTCACGGTGTCATCCTTGCGCACCGTATGCGGCTTCTGAATCACCGCGTTTTCGGAACGCTTCACGCGAGAAACCATGAGCGCTTGTTCATCGATCGGGCATGCCCGATGGATCACGCCCAATCCGCCTTCGCGAGCGAGAGCGATCGCGAGGTCATGCTCCGAGACCGTGTCCATCGCGGCCGATACGACCGGCAAATGAAGCGGGATACCCGCCGTAATGTGTGTTGAAAGATCCGCCTCCCCTGGCAATACCGCGCTCATCGCAGGCACCAGAAGGACGTCGTCAAATGATAATCCCAGAGAAATCTCCGCCATGGGGAAGTGAATAGAGGCCGCCCCCAGTGTGCAAGGCCGAATCCGAATCGGGAGAAATTTTTCTTCCGAACTCGAACTCAATTGCCGGTCGAAACCATCGGAATCGGCACGGTAACCACCTGCATCCCAGCACGTTCTGCCGCAAGAATTCCCGGAGGTGCATCTTCAACTGCCAGGCATTTCGTCGGATCCACCCCGAGCAGTTTCGCGGCGCGCAGGAAAACGTCAGGTGCCGGTTTTCCTTCGGCCACGTCATCGGCGGTCACGACTTCGTCAAACCAATCGGAAATTCCCACGCTGCGCAGGGTTTTTTCGATCACCATTCTGGTGCCACCGGTCGCAATCGCCATCGGCACTTTCCCGCGAAGCGATTCCGCAAAGTTGGCAACTTCCTCAATCAATTTCACCAAATGCAGCCGACGCAGATACGCTTCCCGTTTCGCGAGTGCGACCGAATGAGGATCAAGCCGCAGGTCGTATTCGCTATTCAACTCGACCACGATGTCGCGAGTCGGGCGACCGCCCATGGCCAGGAAGACATCTTCTTTGAAAATACCGCCTGCACCGAAAAATGTCAGAGCCTCACACCATGCTTCGAAATGCGCTGGCATCGAATCGACCAACGTGCCGTCACAATCAAAAATGACAGCTTCAAAGCCGTTCTGCGGAAATGAAATCGGACCAACACTTGTCATAGTGCCGCAGGGCTTAAGGATCGAATCACCGGTTGGCAAGAACCGACCTTTGAAAAATTCAAACAGAATCTAACAGCATCAGGAAGGACCGCTGTATCAGTCGCTTACAACGGTCCTTCCCGACCCCTTAAAATCACAGCTCCACCGTCTGATCGGCGTACGTCCCGGCGGAAATACGAGCGATTTCCGAGTTTGGATTTCGGAAGCTGACCTCTCCTTTGATGACCACACCGGTTTCGAAATGAACAGGACCTTCGACACTGAGCGATTTGCATTGGATCAAGCTCGGGATCCCCAGTGAATCGATCTGATCAACCAGTTTGTATTCGTCAGAAAGCAGGATCAACGGAGGCACCCCTTTGCGGTCCGCGTGAAGACGAACTTGGCCGTTCTCGAGGATTTCATAAGCGTCAGAACGCAGGGCAAGGAGATCTCCCGTGGTCTTGACCGGCGCAAAGCGGCTGCGCGGAACTTCAATCGCGGTCGATCCTGAAAAGCACTCGATCGCGGCGCCCATCGCGGTTTCCAACTGGACGACCGCCGGGGATTTTTTGTCGCGCGGGTCGACAGTTTTCTTATTGCGGATCATCGGCAGTGGCAGCACACCGGAATCCGCAGCGAGCTGATCTTTCAACAGATCCAAACGCAGCCAGAGACTGTTGGTATTAAAAAACCGGTGACGATCAATGTCTTGAAACGCATCCAGATCCGCATCCGGGCACTGAGCAACCTCGCGCAACAGCAAGCGGTCGTCGTTTTTACGGACTGCGAGATGACCGCCCTTTCGATCCGCTGCGGTGCGACGGGTCACTTCCATCAAGAACGGGGCGTTCGAATCCGCGAAATGCTGCAGCAACGCCGGATCAAGAATCGCCCCGAGGTTGTCGGAGTTCGAAACAAACGCATACAAAATCCCCTCTTCCAGCAATCGGTCCAGCCACCCGCTTCCGACCAAAGCCGGGAAAAGATCGCCATGCCCGGGCGGACACCATTCGAGATCGGGATCCGCCGGCCATGAAACCGGTTCAAGAGTCGCCGCATCGATTTTAGGAATTTGATTTTGCATCAGCTCCACCTCCGAAGCGTCCGCCAATTCATCCGCGCGGTATCGCTCAAGGTGATTCAACGTATCTTCGCTCGTGCTGAAGCTGTTCATCAGCAAAAGCCGGACATTCGATCCAGTCGCTTTGCGCAGATCCAGAATTTGGCGAACCATCAAATCGACGAAATTGACGCCATCGCGGATGGGCAAAAGACTCTTCGGCCCCGTCAGGCCCATTCCGGTTCCCAGTCCGCCGTTTAACTTGATGACGACCGCTTTCGAAAGCAGCTCAGGATCGATCGAACCTTTTGGAAGACTTTCAAAGGAAGTGATGTCTTGAACCGGGGCGATCGATTCTTCCGGAATCATCCCGGTTTCATCGCGAACGAGCGCTTCATAATTCCGGCGGAACGCACGGATTGCGGCATCGCCCATTCCGGCGGCGGTCATTTTCGTTTCGAAAGCTTTAAAATTTCCCATATCGTTACGAAAAACGTGGGACAAAATTCCAAACCGGTCACGCCGAAAACCGAACCATTTCTGGGCTACTCGACCCAAAAAAAGCGCGATGGCCGAGACCATCGCGCTTTCGGAATGTTCAGACTGGATGGATTAGACGCCAGCTTCGTTTGGCTCCGGTTCCGGATCGGGACGGGTTGAGACAAAGACCAGCTCTTCACTGCCCTCCTTCACCTCGACGTTCACAAAATCGCCGGACTTCACGTTTCCGCGAAGCAGCGATTCGGCAAGCGGATCTTCGAGGAAACGCTCAACCGCACGGCGCATCGGACGTGCTCCGTAGGCGGGGTCGAAACCTTTGATCGCAAGCAAATCACGAGCGGCAGCGGAAAGCGTGAGCGAGATGTTTTTCTCGCGCAGGCGACCGACCAGTTTCGCAACTTCGAGGTCCACGATTTGGTTGAGATCGGCTTTTTCCAGCATGTGGAAAACGACGGAGTCATCCAACCGGTTGAGGAACTCTGGTTTGAAGTAGTGCTTCGTTTCTTCGAGGATCTTCGCCTTCATGCCTTCGAAATCCGCCTGGTCTTCGTTCATCGCGCCGAAACCAAGAGCGGTCTGGCGTTTGATGGTGGAAGCTCCGACGTTCGAGGTGAGGATGATGATCGTGTTCCGGAAATCGATCTTGCGGCCCAACGAGTCGGTGACCGTTCCTTCTTCAAGAATCTGAAGGAGGAGATTCATGACGTCCGGGTGAGCTTTTTCGATTTCGTCGAACAGCACGACCGAATACGGGCGGCGACGGACAGCTTCGGAAAGCTGGCCACCTTCTTCATAACCGACGTAGCCCGGAGGGGATCCGATGAGACGGCTGGCAGTGAATTTCTCCATGTATTCGGACATGTCGATTTGGATCAGCGCTTCCGCGTCACCGAACATGAATTCCGCGAGATTCCGAGCGAGGTAGGTTTTACCGACACCGGTTGGGCCAAGGAACAGGAACGAACCGATCGGACGCCGCGGATCCTTGAGGTCGGCGCGTGAACGACGCAACGCTTTGGAAATCGCGATGACCGCTTCGTCCTGACCGATGACGCGGCCCTTGAGCTCGTCTTCCATCTTGAGAAGTTTTTCAGTCTCCTTTTCTTCCATGCGGCGGAGCGGGACACCGGTCCATTTCGAAACGACCGACATGATGTCGTCATCCGTCACGGTGACGATGGTTTCCTCGGTCGAGGACCGCCAGTTTTTGAGCGTCTCTTCGAGCTCTTTTTTGGCGTGTTTTTCATCGTCGCGGAGTGCGGCGGCTTTTTCGAAATCCTGCTCGGCGATGGCCGAAACTTTGTCCCGGTTGATCTGCTCGATTTTCGCTTCGAGTTCCTTGATGGACGGAGGACGAGTCATCGTGCCGATTCGTGCGCGTGCGCCCGCTTCGTCGAGAACATCAATCGCCTTATCCGGAAGATAACGACCGGTGAGATAACGAGAGGTCAATTTCACCGAGGCATCGATCGCTTCAGGAGTGAACTGCGCTTTATGGTGCGCTTCGTACTTCTGTTGCAGGCCTTGAAGGATCTTGATCGCATCGTCCACGGACGGCTCGTCGACTTTTACCTGTTGGAACCGGCGCTCAAGGGCGGCGTCCTTTTCAATGTATTTGCGATACTCGTTCAGAGTCGTCGCACCGACGCACTGAAGTTCGGAACGGCTGAGTGCAGGTTTGATAATGTTCGAAGCATCCATTGCCCCTTCGGCCGAACCTGCGCCAACGATGGTGTGAAGCTCATCGATGAAAAGAATCACGTTCTTCACCTTACGGATTTCGTCCATGACCGCCTTGATACGCTCCTCGAATTGACCGCGATATTTCGTACCAGCGACCATCAACGCGAGATCGAGGGTGATGACTTTTTTGTCGCGGAGAATTTCGGGGACATTCCCGCTGGCGATTTCCTGAGCCAGACCTTCGACGATGGCGGTTTTACCCACACCGGCTTCCCCGATCAGCACCGGGTTGTTTTTCGTCCGGCGGCAGAGGATTTGAATCACGCGCTCGATTTCGCTTTCGCGTCCGATGACAGGATCCAGTCCGTTTTCGCGGGCAATCTTCGTGAGGTCACGGCCGAATGCTTTCAGCGCAGGCGTTTTGGTTTTTCCTTCACCTTCGGATGCGGTCGTTTCTTGCGGAGCGTTTTCTTCTTCGAAAGCGCCGTCGACGTCCTCGTCATCATCATCGTCGTCGTCATCATCGTGATCTTCCGGCGAAAAGTTTGGGTCGATTTCGGCGAGGATTTCGTTGCGGGTGCGTTGGATATCCACGTCGAGACGCTTGAGCACGCGAGCGGCAACGCCTTCCCCTTCGCGAAGGAGCCCGAGCAAAAGATGTTCGGTTCCGACATACGAATGGTTGAGCGCCTTTGCCTCCTTATTCGCGAGCGCGAGCACCTTTTTCACCCGTGGGGTGTAAGGGATATTCCCGGCCGCTTTCTGCGGAGGTCCGGAGCCGACTTCTTTTTCGACTTCCATGCGGACGGCTTCGAGTTCGAGGCCCATGCGCTCCAGCACATTGACCGCGACGCCTTGGCCGAGCTTGATCAGACCGAGCAACAAGTGCTCGGTGCCGACATAGGAATGGTTAAATCGGTCTGCTTCCTTGCGGGCCAGAGCGAGCACTTGTTGGGCACGTGGGGTGAAATTATTCATTCGTTGCCTTGGTTGTGGGGATCAGGAGAAGATTCCCCGTCTTTTGATACCTTACGATTATCAGGGGATTCGAGAGATTGCAAACGAGAGCGCACGATTTCTGCACGAATCGAGTCTCTTTCTTCAGCGGAAAGCTTTTGACCGGAATGCAGTTGCAGGTGCGCAGGCTGGATGTCCATCAGCAGGCTGTCGCAAAGGAGCACGGTTTCCGGCGGGAAAAATCCGAGATTTCCGCCGAGCCTCAACAGGGAAAGGTGATTCAACGCTTCTTTCGAATCGATGATATGGGCGTAGCGCAGGACTCCGTAGGCCCGGCCCATCTTGTCGGAAACCATCGCCGGATCATCTTCCAAAAGTTTTTCGCGAGCATTTTGCTCATGCTGCGCGACCTGGGAGATCACCCGTTCGAGGCGACGGATGATGGTTTCCTCGCTTTCGCCGAGGGTCGACTGGTTGGAGATCTGATAGAGATTGCCGAGCGATTCGGTGCCTTCCCCGTAAAGTCCGCGAACGGCCAGGCCGATTTTGTTCACCGCTTGGAGCACCTGACCGATCTGATCGCTGAGCACCAAACCGGGCAAATGCAACATCGCCGAGGCACGCAAACCGGTGCCGAGATTTGTCGGGCAGGTCGTGAGATAACCGAGCTTCGGATCAAACGCGAACTCCAGCGACGCCTCCAATTCCGTATCCAATGCGGACAGCGAATCAAACGCCGAGGTCAACTGCAAGCCAGGTCGGATCGCCTGCATCCGCAAGTGATCTTCCTCATTCAACATCAGGCTGAAATTTTGGCGGCGTTCGATCACCGCGCCCGACCCATCGCCACGAGCGGCATGTTCCCGGGAAATCAAGTGTCGCTCGACGAGCACCTGTTTTTGAACCGAAGAAAGATCGCCCAACTCGTGAGAAAATCCGTCTTTCATCACCGGCAGAGCCTCCACCGCCGGACGCATGAGATCGAGGGCGGCGGCGCGTTGTTCCTTTTTGGACCAACCGGGAAACGGATGATTGCGCAGATTTCTCGCCAAACGGATTCGCGAGGTCAGAACCGCGCTATGATCCCCTTGCCCACCGGCCATCCAATCGGCCGGGTGCTTAATCAGGGTGGAAAAGCGCATCATAATTTCAGAAATTGGGAAAAATCGGATCGAGTCGTTTCATCGTTCGACCACTTCAAGGTTACGGATTTCGTCGCGGATGCCGGCTGCTTCTTCGTAGCTCTCCGCCTGCACCGCTTGGTCGAGGCGCGAGCGCAGTTCTTCGAGGCGCTGATTGCGGAAATGAATCGCCATCAACCCTTCCGGCACCTTTCCGACGTGCGTGGCTCCTTTGTGCATGCCTCGCAGCATCGGCCCGATTTCCTCTTGGAACGTCGTATAGCAATCCGCACAGCCGAAGCGGCGGACGCGGCGCAGATCGTCGAGGGTGAATCCACAAGAAGGACATTTTCTGCCATTTCCGGCAACCGGTTGCACCTGCTCACCCGAGGCAAGGCCCGGACCGTTTGGCAGACCGCCGAGCAACAGATCGGCAAGTGAAAACCCGGTAGGATCCGTAACGCCTCGCTCCTTCGCGCACTTGTCGCAGAGGCATACCTTCTTCATTTGCCCTTCAACGAGTTGGGTCAAGAAGACGGATGCCTTGGTGTCGCAGAAATCACATTTCATGTTACGGGAAATTACAACTTCCGTGCCGGTTTGCGAAAAGTTTCTCGGATGGAATTCAGTCGGTTGGAGAGATTAAGCAAAGGGAGTGCCAGTCGTGTTTGCAAGTTCGTGAAACGCCTTGAGGAAACGATGGGTGTATTCGCCCGGTTTACCGGTTCCGATTTTCCGGCGATCCAGCGAAACCACCGGAATCACCTCGGCTGCAGTGCCCGTGAGGAAGCACTCATCCGCCGTGAAAATGTCATAACGGGTCAGCGATTTTTCTTGGAAAGGAACGCCCAGTTTTTCCGCCAATTCGATGATGACCGCCCGGGTGATCCCGTCCAACGCGCCATCGCTGATCAATGGAGTCAGCAGCACGCCATTTTTGATCAGGAAAAGATTGTCTCCGGTGCATTCGGCCACGTAGCCCTGCTCGTTGAGCATGACGGCTTCCAAAGCATTCGCTTGGATCGCTTCGACCTTGGCCATGATATTGTTCAGGTAATTCAGCGATTTCACTTGCGGCATCAGCGCGCCTGGTGCCGGGCGGCGGGTCGCACAGGTGATGACCGACAGGCCGTTCGTGTAATGCTCTTCTGGGTAAAGTTTGATCGTCGAAGCGATGATAAACATCGAAGGAGTTTTGCAAAGATAGGGGCTCAAGCCCAGTTCACCCGTGCCGCGAGTGATCACCAACCGGATGTAACCGTTGGTCAACCCATTCGCTCTCACGGTATCGCAAGTGAACTTGCAGACTTCTTCCTGAGTCCACGGCAGATCCAGGACGATCGCTCTCGCCGAGTCAAAAAGCCGACGGACGTGCTCCTCCAAACGGAAAATTCTCCCGCTGTAAAAACGCAGTCCCTCAAAAACACCGTCTCCATAAAGAAGGCCGTGATCGAAGACCGAGATCTTCGCTTCAGATTCATCCACCAAATTGCCGTCGAGCCAGATTTTCATGTGCTATGGGGGCAAGCGTAAGGAGATGCCAGCCCGTGGCAAGCTGGAGAATGGAAAATTTCCCATCGACTCGCTGTCGCCCTCGATCTGCCCCGCGAATCTCTTTTTGCCTTCGGGGTTCGACGTGAAGCACTCAGCCCCCGATATTCTCCGCCCATTTTTGGAACGGTTCCTCCGAAAGCCTCGAATTAAAATACCGGGCGTCCCCCGAAACCTCCGCACCGATCCACGGCGGAATCGCTGGCGAAATATTTTCATTCTCCAACTCCACCTCCGCCACCACCAGCCCGGTGTTGTCCCCATGAAACACATCGACTTCCCAAAGATGTCCTTCGAAATTCACCTCATAACGCGTTTTGTCGATCACGGTTGGCAAACAAAGCCCGAGCAATTCGGCCGCATCCGATACCGGGATTTCGTATTCAAATTCCAGCCGCGAAATGCCTTCGCTCCGTCCTTTGATCGTCAGCCACGCTTTTTCTCCGCCTATCCTCACCCGCACCGTGCGCTCGGGATCATTGGAAAGGTATCCCTGCGACATTCGCAGACCCGTCACCCCGCTTTGCCACAAATCGCTCGTGACTAAAAACTTCCGCTCAATTTCCTGTGCCATCTTTTAAGGTTCGATCTCCGCGACCGGTTTCGGATCCGTGATCGGAGTCCAATCAATCTCTCCATGCTCCAACCGGTCAACCTCGCTGTGATAGACCGCGTCTTCGTTTCTCGGATCCATGTGCGCCGCCATTTGCACAAACATCCGGGAAAGCTCCAAATTCTCCTCACCGCCTTGGCTTTTTAAAAGTTGAGCCCGGCTCACCAGCAGCTTCGCCAACGCCGACGGCCCGAAGTCCACGGCAACCGGTTCCGGCAAAACGCCTTTCGAAAGCTGAAAGCTCAACACCAACGCCTTCCGGTTTCGCGGTGAAAGATGCAGCGCCATCGCCAACAGCCGCCGCGCTTCTTCCAGCGAATCCGGCGAAGCATGGGCAGCGGCCACCCGGTTCCCGGCGTAACCGGCCAAATGCCCGGCATATTCCTCACGTTCGGAGTCGAGCATCCCGATCTCGCGGGAAAAATGACTCATCATCACCTTCGGAGCCTCCCACTCGAAACCGTTCGCCTCTTCCGCCTGTAAAAATCCGCCAGCGAGCACTAAAACCGCCGCGACTTGCCAATGAGCCTTCATCCCTCGTAAGAATGTTCGACCTCCATCGCTTGGCAAGTGGCAAATCCCCAAAATCCAACCTCAAAAAAAGAACTCCGCACTCAAATGCGAGCGGTCCTGCGCAACCTCGACCGATCGTCCGGACCGGTGGTTTCTGCGGTGCATAGTTGGCTCAACTCCCGCCCCGATCTTCGAACCCTCACCCTCTTCGCGCCGCTGCCGGGCGAAGTGGATTTGCTTCCGCTGCTCGACCTTTATCCCGATCGCCGCTGGGTTTTCCCTCGCGTGGAAGGCGATACGCTCGTCCTCCACGAAGTCCGCCACCTGCTTTCCGAACTGGTCGTCGGCATGTTCGGAATCCGCGAACCGGTTCATTTTCTTCCCGTCATTTCTCCTTCGGAAATCGACGCCTTCCTCTGTCCCGGGCTGGCGTTCGACCCCGCCGGTGGCCGTCTCGGCCGGGGTCGAGGATTCTACGATCGCATTCTCGAAACGGCCCGCCCGGATTCCCTCAAAGTCGGCATCGGCTTCACCGAACAGCTCGTGCCGACAACTTTCGCCGAAACCCACGATATCCCGATGAGTCTCGTCATTTCCGCATAAAATCAGGGCACCGGGCGAAACGAAGCCACGCTGGTGCCACTGTCCTGTTCGGCTTTGAGACGTTCAGCGAGCCAAACCTTTATAATCGACTGCCGAGTAACGCCAACTCGTTTTGCCTCGCCATCCAACGATTCAATCATCCACGAAGGAAGATCGACATTTACACGCCGCTGTTCGAGTCCCGGACGACGAGCCTGACTCCAATCCAAGAATGGACTGATGTCTTCGCCGTCA
Organism: Akkermansiaceae bacterium UBA1315; assembly: GCA_002307065.1. Lineage (GTDB taxonomy): Bacteria > Verrucomicrobiota > Verrucomicrobiia > Verrucomicrobiales > Akkermansiaceae > Luteolibacter. The sequence goes on from DBTN01000010.1 coordinate 128,195, forward strand.
TCGAACCGACGGTCCAATTCTTCAGCACTGATAGTATCCTTGCTCTTCTTCATGCCGCGATCTCCTAACTGATATGATTCGAATGCGTTCTTCACGCAGTGTAAAAATAGCCGCCCACAACCGGTTTTTGTAACACGCGATCAATGCAAACCGTGATTCGGATTCGCTTCGCGCGCTCACTTCCACTCGATTGGGGTCGAGCCAGAGGAATCGAGCGTCCGAAAAATCGATTCCGTGCTTCTCAAGGTTGCTCCGGGATTTCTCCTCGTCGAACTCAAATTCCACTTTGGTATAATAACCACCCCTTTTCTGGGATCAAGCCGGATTTCTCACACCCAATCCGGCACATCCAACCGAAACTCCGGAATTCTCGCGAAAATCCGATCGCCCGTCGCCGTTTGCCCAAAAAACGCTCCCGTTGCCTGCGCCGACGATGCGACGACGTGGTAGCTGTTATAAGAAAAATGTTCGCCCGGTTGGATCGTCGGCGTTTGCCCGACCACGCCATCTCCTTCGACGACCACGATTTCTCCCTCTGATTCCCTCACCACCCACTTCCGACCCCGGATCGTCACCGGCAGGGGCGAATCGTTATGGATGGAAATGAAATACACAAACGGATGCGGTTTTTCCGGCGGTGCGTCCAAGCTCGGCATATAAATCACATCGTCCACTTTCACGCGGAGGCTTTCGAATTCATGGATCTCGCCGGACATTGGCGGGATCGTCCGGCCAGATTGCCGGGCTGCCAAGCACGAAACGGTTGGCGACCGGGCCATCGCACGCTATCAAACCGCCATGAAACCTTTCCCACCGGTCGCCATGACCATCGCCGGCTCCGATTGTTCTTCCGGCGCGGGAATCCAAGCCGACCTCAAAACCTTCCAGCACTACCGCGTCCACGGCCTCACGGCGATCACCTGCATCGTTTCGGAAACGGCGAATCTCGTCCGCGCCGTCAGCCCCGTCCCCGTTGAAATCGTCGCCGACCAAGTTTCGCTGATGCTCGAATCCTTCGAAATCGCCGCGGTCAAAACCGGCATGCTTTTTTCCGCCGCACACGTCACGGCCGTCGCCGAAATTTTGCAGAAACACCCCGGCGTTTCGCTCGTCGTCGATCCCGTCATGGTCGCCTCGACCGGTGCCTCACTCCTGCAAGACGACGCCATCGCCGCCTACCGCGAAATCCTTTTGCCGCTCGCGAAGCTGATCACTCCCAATCTTCCGGAAGCCGAAGTCCTCCTGGGGGGAAAAATTTCCAGCCCGTCCGATCTCGCCGACGCCGCGAAAAAACTCAGCCAGCTCTACGGCACCGCCATCCTCCTCAAAGGCGGCCACCTCGACGGCCCGGACTGCATCGATCTCCTCGTCGATGGCAATGAAACCCACCGGTTTTCCGCCCCCCGTCTGTCCGTCAAAGCCTCACATGGAACCGGTTGCACGCTTTCCGCCGCCATCGTCGCCGAACTTTCCCACGGTAAAAACCTCGCCGACGCCGTTCGCGGAGCGAAGCACTACCTCGGGCAAACGCTCGAACATTCCTACCACTTCTCTTCGCCCGACAGCCAGGAGCTGCCGATGCTCAACCAAGGCACCCTCGCCTTTTGACAATTTGGCATTCCGGTCCACGCCATTTCCCTCTATCAAACGCCATGCGCACCGCGGTTTATGCAGGTTCCTTCGATCCACCGACCAATGGACATCTCTGGATGATCCGACGCGGGTTGGAACTTTTCGACCGCTTGATCGTCGCGATCGGTGACAATCCTACCAAAACTTACTCGTTCACCGTCGAGGAACGACTTGAGCTCCTCAAATCCTCCAGCATCTCCGACGACCGCCTGAGTATCGAACATTTCGACAACCGGTATCTCGTCGATTACGCGAAAAAAATGGGCGCGGTCTACATCCTGCGCGGCATCCGCTCGTCCCATGACTACGAATACGAACGAGTCATGAGACATATCAATTCCGATATGGCTCCGGAAATCACCACGATTTTCCTGATGCCTCCACGCGACATCGCCGAAGTTTCCTCAAGCATGATCAAAAGCCTCACCGGTCCAGATGGTTGGGAAGAAACCGTCAAACGCTACGTTCCCAAACCGGTCTTTGACGCTCTGGCAAAAAAGGAGTTCAACCTTTAATTTGCTCTTCATTCGCCTTTCATCACTTGTCTCACCAACGAAATCGGGATTACGTTCGGCTTCGCCACCGCCTCAATCCACTCGCTCGGATTTTTCGCCTTTACCGTCTCGATCGTAAAATCTTCCGATTTCACATTCGGTAAATCGCTCCAGTTCATCGGTGTCGAAACCAGCGCGCTTTTCCTCGCCCGCAAACACCACGGAGCCACACAAGTCGCACCACGTCCATTGCGCAACCAGTCGATAAAAATCTTACCGGTCCGTTTCGACTTGGAAATCTGAACCGTTAATTTCTTCGGATTCTTCGAAACTAAAAGTTCCGCCACCGCTTTCGTAAACGGCTTCATCACATCCCACTCATGCTTCGGTTTGCAGAAAACCACGATGTGAAGACCTTTCCCTCCGGAAGTTTTAACGACCGGATTCAGACCTATTTCGGTTAAAATATCTCGCAACAAAAACGCCGTCCCCAGCACTTCTTCCCACGGCACCGTTTCCTCAGGATCCAAATCCCAAATCAACTGATCCGGTTTCGTCGCGCTCGTCAGTTTCGATCCCCAGATATGAATTTCGACCACGCCGAACTGCACCAAGGCAATCAAACCGGTCAGATCATTGATATAACAAACGCTGTCCTTCTCATCCGGCAAAATCTTTTCCTTCACACTTTTCGGCAACTTCATCGGGAAGTGCTTCTGGAAAAAAATCTCACCTTCGATTCCTGATGGCGCTCGCAAAAATGAAAGCGGTCTTCTGATGACATAAGGCAGCATCACCCCGCTGATCCGTTCATAATATTCAGCAACCTCCAGCTTCGTAATCTCCTTTTCAGGAAAAATGATCCGCTCGGGGTGAGTGATCTTCACACCCGCAATCTCTGAGACACCAACCGGTTTTGCTGCTTCCAATTTCACTTTCGTAGGTTTCTTATCCATTCTCAGACCGATAAAACTTCCGTGCCTTATTGAACCATCGCCCGTCAATTCTGAGAATTTTACCTCCGCCACTAAAACCGGTTTCAACCAGATTGCACTTCGATCAACCGCAGTCTTTCCGGAAAACGGACTCTTCGAAATGATATATTTCTGAAAATCCTCCAACAATTCACGCCGCTTATCATCGGAAAAACCGGTTCCGACTTTTCCCCGATAAATCAAGTCGCCGCCCTCGAACGAACCCATGATCAGCGCCCCGAATCCCGGGCAACTGTTCTTAGGCGGAGTGTAACCGCAAATGACAAACTCCTGCCGCGCTGTGCATTTGATTTTCCGCCAACCTTGTCGAGAACCGAACAGATACCGGTCATTCACCGGTTTGCTCATAATCCCTTCGATCCCCATTTCACAAGCTTGCTTAAACAATTGCTCGCCCGCCTTTTGACCAACCCAATGCTCGGAATAAATTACCCGCTTGTTCTCTCCTGGAATAAATGCCCGCAACAATTCCTTCCGTTTCAGCAAAGGCTCATCCGCCACGCTTTTCCCATGCAATCGTAAAATATCAAATGCGATAAACACACAAGATGTCGGATGTCTAGTGGTCAAAGCATCCTGCAACAATCCAAAACTCGTTCGACCTTTCTCATCAAAAACCACGATCTCCCCATCGAGCCGAAAATCCTTCGCAGGCAATTCGGAAAGCCGATCCGCCATATCTCCAAATTTCTCCGTCCAATCGTGACCGCCGCGTGTGATGAGCTTCACCTTGCCCTTTTCCTTCAGCGCCGTAACCCGGTAACCATCATATTTGATCTCGTGCAACCAGTCTTTTCCGGTCGGAACGGATTCATATAACTTCGAAAGTTGAAGATCCATCGGCTCGCTCCCGCCGGTTTCCTCAACCGGTTCGTCATCGATCTTTCGCAGCAGCCAGTTCCTCTTCTCATCGTCCGCTTTGCTAGTGCGAATCAAGACGAAATCCCCCTTCAACCGGTTTCCGAACAACCGAAACTTGATATGACCTTCATTGAAAGCGTCCCGCGCATCCGGCTTTTGATCAACCGGTTCCCAAGTGCCCGAATCCCATATCTTCACTTCTCCCGCTCCATACTGGCCTTTTGGAATGATTCCTTCGAAAGTGTTATAATCCACCGGGTGATCCTCAACCTCGACCGCCAGCCGTTTCATTTCTGGATCCATACTCGGGCCTTTCGGCACCGCCCAGCTTTTCATCACTCCATCAAGCTCTAGCCTTAAATCGTAGTGCAGATTCCGAGCGTGATGCTCCTGCACAACGAAGGAATTTCCTCCAACCGGTTGAACTTTCGCCTCCGGTTCTGAAGTAAATTTCCAGTCGCGCTTGGCGAGATACCGGTCAAGCGCTCCGCTTGGCTTTGGCTGCTTTTTTGGCGACGGTTTTCTTTGCTTTTTTAGTGGCATTTTTCTTCGCCGTTGGAGTTTTTTTGGCCGCCTTCTTCGCAACCGGTTTCTTGCCAGCACCTTCCACGCTGCGCTTCAGGTAATCCATCAGATCAACCACGTTTCCGGAGTCCGATTCCGCATCGTCATTATCGTCACCTTCGGAAACATCCGCAGCCGTTTCTCCGCTTTGGACTTTCTTTTCGATATATTCCATCAGCGCCTGACGATAATCATCATGATATCTCTCGGGCTCCCATTTGACGGTCATGGACTCGACCAATTGCGCCGCAAGTTCCACTTCGCGCTTTTTGGGTTCCTGCGTTTGATCATCCGGCAGATCCAATTTCGCCGCCGACTGCAACTCCTGCGGAAACCGAAGCAACATCATCACGATCACTTCCCCTCGCACAAAAACCGCCGTCAGGTATTCACGAGTCCGGATGACCACCTTGGCGATCCCTGCCTTACCGGTTTTTTTCAAAGTCGAACGTAGCAATGCATAAGCTCGCTGACCGCGTTTATCCGGTTCGAGGAAATACGGCTTATCAAAAAGCAGCGGATCGATTTCTTCCAACGAAACAAAATCATCGATCGAAACCGTCTTACTCAATTTCGGTTTCACCGCCTCCATTTCCTCTTCGGAAAGAAGAACATAGTGGCCCTTTTCATATTCGAAGCCTTTCACCATCGCCTCCCAGGGAACCTCCTCGCCGGTGTCCGCATTCACCCGCTCATAACGCACCCGCGCTCGATCGCGACTATCCACCAAGTGAAGTTGAATGTCCGGTCGTGTGTCGGCGGAATACAAAGAAACCGGGATGTTGACCAAACCAAACGCGATGGTCCCTTTCCAAATGGCTCGTGGCATAAACTCCTCTTCGCATTCGACATGCCACAGGATGAACGTCTTAGCCACAACGCGCTGAGGATCGAATCAGCCCACAGATCGTTGCAAATCCAAAGGCATGAAGTGCAAAACGCATCTTGATTGGAAATCGAAAATGGGATCGATGGCTCGCGAACGCATGTCACACAAGGGCTCGCTGGCTTCGCGTCCAGATGGCGCGGGGTGCGCTAGAGAAACCAAGTCATGAAAACACAAAACCATTCAAAAGATTTAAACCGCGACCCTATCACTGGTGAACCCGGCTCCCATCCGGTTGGAACCGGTCTGGGCGCAGCCAGCGCGGGCGCTGCAGGCGTTGCCATCGGAGCAGCTGCAGGACCCATCGGAGCAGCCGTCGGCGGCGTCGTTGGAAGCGTGGTGGGTGCGATCATTGGCCACAATGTCGCCGAAGGAATCGATCCAACAGCAGAGCACGCTCACTGGAACGAAAGATATCAAGACGAGCCGTATTACGATTCGTCCTACGAATATTCGGACTACGAGCCAGCCTATCACCTTGGCTTTGATCGTCGGGCGGAATACAGTGGACGCACCTTCGAGGAGGTCGAAGGGCACATGGAAAAAGAATGGGAGACCTCAAAAGGAAAATCACGCCTCCCATGGGAGAAAGCCCGCCCCGCCGCACATGCGAGTTGGAGCCGGGTCGAAGATACCCTTTCCCGCAAAAGCGAAAACCTCTAACATGCCCTGGCATCGCCGCTTAGATCCCCAAGCCTAACCGGTCCCTCCGGTTGGGCTTGTATCATTTCGACCCCATGAACGCTTCCCCGCTGAATTTAATCAAAGAAACATTCGCAGAATGGTTAAAAGACCGCGCCACCCAGATGAGCGCGGCACTGGCTTACTATTCTGTCTTCTCTCTTGCCCCGCTTTTGATCATCGCGATTTCGGTCGCCGGAATCGTTTTTGGCGAGGACGCCGCTCGCGAAGTTTTATCAAAGGAACTTTCCGGAGCCATGGGTGAGCAAGCGGCAAGCGCGCTTGAGGGAATGGTCCAAAGCGCTCAAAAAGGAAACAACAGCGGCTGGATGGCGGCGGTCGGAATCGTCACGCTTTTGATCAGCGCCTCCGGAGTTTTCGGACAATTAAAAGAATCGATGAATATCGTTTGGAAAGTCGAATCCAAACCAGACCGCGGAATCAAAGGCATTATCAAAGACCGGTTTCTATCGATGTCGATGGTGCTCGGAACCGGTTTCCTTCTTTTGGTGTCGCTCATTTTATCCACCGCATTGAGCGCGGCGAATGATTATCTGAGTCGAGCTTTACCCATTCATCCGCTTTTATGGCAGATCCTCGGGTTTGTTGTCAGCTTTGCGACGGTGGTTTTGTTGTTTGCGATGCTTTTCAAATTCCTACCGGACGCCAAAATCCGCTGGAGCGACGTCTGGATCGGCGCGGGAATCACCGGTTTTCTTTTCTCCGTCGGTAAATCTCTCTTGGCTTGGTATCTCAGCATGGAAAGCACCGCTTCCGCCTTCGGAGTGGCTGGAGCTCTGGTGCTGATCTTGTTATGGGTTTATTATTCCTCACTGATCCTTCTGTTCGGGGCAGAGTTCACTCAAGTCTATGCCCGCTCAAGAGGCCACCTGATTTCCCCTACAAAAAACGCGGTGCTCCGTTCGGATTTCACCGAAACGGCGTTCCCTTCCGAACCTTCGGGCGAGGTATGATCCGCGCTCATCACGAAGGTAAACCGGCTTCACCGTCTTTCCGCCCACGTCGTCCATTCATGGCAGGTATCGCGCTGCATCTGGCATCGCCTACACACTACCATGAAACTAAAGACGCTTTTTCTCCTTACGTCGCCCCTTCTCCATGCGGGAACTCCGACAACAGCCCTCACCGACCCAGCTCTCGCCACCGAGCCCGCGCCGGAACCTTGGATCAAACCGATCATCGACATCCGATCCCGTTATGAGTTCGGAGACGTTGATCGCCTTGATCCCTCTCACGCCTTCACACTCCGGGAGCGGCTCGGCATTAAAACCGCTGCGTTCCATGGATTCAGCGCGCTGATTGAAGGTGAGTTTTCGCAAGCGCTCGTTGACGATTACAACTCAGGCGCACCCGGTGCCGATCCTACGGTCGCCGGCAACACCGTCATTTCCGATCCGGAAACAAACGAACTCAATCAGGCCTATCTGCAGTATTTCGGTTTCGACACGACGGCGAAACTCGGTCGCCAACGCATCATCTACGACAACGCCGCTTTTATCGGAAATGTCGGCTGGCGCCAAAACGAACAGACTTTCGACGCCCTCTCGCTCAACAGCACGAAATTCGAAAAACTGACGCTCAACTATGCCTACATTGACCAAGTGAACCGCATCTTTGGCTCCGAGGCGATCGGCACCAATCAAGACGTCTCAGGAAACATTCATCTTTTCAACGCCTCCTACACCGGTCTCGAAGGCATCACAATGGGAGCTTATGCCTACTTGATGGATTTCGAAGATGTCGAAGGATGGGACAACCATACGTTCGGATTCAGCGCGAGTGGCACCCTTGCGGAGATCTTGTTTTATGGAGAATTTGCCTATCAAGATGAGGCTGGAACGAGCAATCAGGAAGAAGCGCTCTACTCCCACGTCACCGCGACCAAAACCTTTGGCAAACAATCGTTAACCCTTGGCCTTGAACACCTCGATGCAGGTTTTCAAACTCCTCTCGCCACCGTTCACGCTTTTAACGGATTCGCCGATGTCTTTATCGGTCAACGCATCAACGGCACCCTCCCCGGCCTGACTGATGTATATCTCTCCCACACTCTCCCCATCCTTTATGGAATGAAATGGACCAACGTGGTCCATGCCTATGGAGATAATGAAATGTCGACCGGCCTGGGCTGGGAATATGATTCGGTGATCCTGAAAAAGTTCGACAAACATTTCACGGCCATCGGCAAGTTTTCGCACTTCGAAACCGAAAGCGCCTACCCGACCACCACCCGAATCTCACTGGAGCTGAACTATTCGTTCTAACGTCGGTGGGTTAGAACGAGCTGGAGTTTGGATTTGATGGCATCCAAACTCCGGCAAGTTTCTTTTTGAAATGTTAATTCTCCCGACCCGGCATCGCCGCGAACGCCATCTCACAAAGTCCGATAAACGTTTCTTCCACCAAACTCGGTTCGCGTCCTGCGGAATGAAACACTCCCCATTCCCGCTGGATCCCCGGTTCTGGGAGCGCCACCACCTTTAAACTTCCGTCGGAAATTTCGCGGGCCGCGACCCAGGATGCGACCACCCCGACACCGACGCCGAGTTTGGCCATCTCTTTGATCGCTTGCATGTCCCCGAGGACCAACGGCTTTTTACCTCGACCTCCCTTTTTCTCCAACCACTCGTCGATCAACCGGTGAGTTTCGGTTGCCTTCGCATAAATAATAAACTGCTGGTCCGCCAACGTCGGCAATATCGGTTCATCATCTTTCACCCACGGATGAAAAGGAGAGACGACAAATGCCAACTGATCATGAAACATCGGCCGGTAACCTTCGTCACTGCGACCGCGCGGACGGAGGCCGACCACCAGATCCAGTTCGGCATCCGCCAAACGATCTAACAGAACGGTCGTATCGCCCGCTTCAATGACCGGTTCACATCGGGGAAAACAATCGCGAAACTCTCGCAGCACCGACGGCACAATAAAATGACACAAACTGTGGGGAGTGCCGATACGAATCCGCGTCTGCCCCCAACGCCGCAGGCCGTCCAGATCCCGGCTCGCCTGATCCAGCTCGAAGATCACTCGCTTGCAGCGCTTCAGCAAAAGCTCGCCCTCCACGGTCAAAGCGATTTTTTTTCCAGATCGATCTAACAGCTTACAACTGAGCTGCTCTTCCAACGTCCGCAACGAGTGACTCACGGCGGATTGCGTCACGAAAAGCCGCCGCGCCGCTAACGTAAAGCTGCCATCCTCAACCACCGCCACAAAGGCCCGGAGCTGTCGCAAATCAGGAACCCAATCCATGGAAATGAATATCTTTCATCATCATACGATTCACAAATCAGCATGGCTTATGCCAAATCCTGCAAATTGGCATTGGATTCGCTTTACTAGCCGGGATGCCAAACAGAACCCGCCTTTCCCATGGCCCCACGATTCGTCTCGGTTTTGTACCACTGAGCGACTGTGCACCGATCGCGGTCGCGCAGGAAGAGGGCATTTTCAAACGCCACGGTCTGCGCGTCCAGCTCTCCCGAGAACTCGGCTGGGCCTCGGTTCGGGACAAGGTGTTTTATGGAGATCTCGATGCATCTCAAGCGATCGCCGGCATTTCATTTGCGCTCGGACTTGGCCTCACCGGTTTGAAATGTGAAGTCGCCGTTCCGCTCATCCTCAATCTGCACGGAAATGCGATCACGCTTTCCCGGGAGCTTCCTCCGGAAATGCTGGGCAAGGGCGAGGGCCTCAGATCGTTTCTCACCCATTCGTGGAAAAAGGACCGCCCCTTCACCGTTGCCGCTACCCATCGCTGCTCCTCCCATCATATTCTTCTCCACCAGTGGATGAAAAAACACGGGATTGATCCGGCCACCGAGGCCGAAATTATTTTCCTTCCACCACCCCTGATGTCGCGCCAACTGAAAGCCGGTCATATCGACGGCTATTGCGTGGGCGACCCATGGAATTCGGAATCCATCATCGATGGGACCGGTTGGTGTCCGGTCACCTCGGCCGATCTTTCGTACGGTCACCCGGAAAAGGTTCTGCTGGTTTCCGGAAACTTTCTCCGTGAGCGCCACAACGACACCCTCGCTCTGGTCGCAGCCTTGCTTGAAGCCTGCCAGCTCTGCCAAGATCCGGATTTCCGGCCGGAACTCATCAACATTCTTTCGAAAAAAGATTACACAGGCGTCTCGCCAGAGATCCTCAAAAACAGCCTCGGGCCTGTTTTTGATTCCGGAGCCGGCCTGACCGACGCGTCGTCGTTTCATATCTTCCACGGTGAGTCGGTGAATCGCCCGACCGTCGACAAAGCCTCCTGGGTCCTTGCAGGTCTTCGCGACACCGGCACTTTTCCGGAATCCTCCTGCGGCTCGATTTCCCGAATCTATCGCGAAGACCTTTTTAACGCCGCTTCCCAGCTCGTGCCTTCGATGGCGGTGTAGGCGCGGCGCTAGAATCCACCTTGGCATCCTCGCATCAGAGCCATCAAGATCACCGATCCGATGATCGACACGACGATGGAGCCAAGGCAGCCCATTCGGTTAGAAAAGAATGCGAACATTTCGGCACGGTGGATTCTTGATGGCGACGAGAGTGATATCATCCAATGCTTCGAAGCGTCGGCTCGCGCTCCCAGATCCGACCGCCTTTAGCGGTTTTGATCCAAGTGGCGGTGGATTTGGAGTCACGGATCGCGACCACACCCGCATCCGCTTCGACCGATGATGCGTCTAACAGTGGCTGAGCTTCCGGAACGTGGCCGATCACTTTCAGGTGCCCGAATGCGTCACGAACCCAGTTCACTGCCGCGGCTTCGGTAACGAGCATTTCACAACCCTCTGCGGATGGCATCAGCACAACGGTATCAAAGAAAACCGAGGGGCCTCCAGAAAGGGTGAAGTCCACTTCTAACAGAACTCCGTCATCTCCCACCGCGCCGCCGATCTTGGGAGCGATCAACGCGACCGCCATTTTTTCTTTGGTCAGCGCGGCCTGCACGGAAGCGAGCAGGGCTGCGTCAAATCCATCCGTGATCAAAATCCCAGCCTTGCGTCCTTTTAAAATCCCAGCGTCTTTGCCAATGAGCCGGAGAGCTGGAGAAACGGCAAGATCACGCGGCGGAATCGCCGGAAGGATTTCCTCAGCCTGACCTGACATGCCCAGAGCGTCGGCCACGGTGTCATGCAAAGCCTGATCGATCAGCAAAAGGTGCCCGAGCATTTTTTGCCGGATGCTCTTGAACTCGACACGTGCCAGCTCAAACGCCAACGCGCTCGCGATGTGGTTTTGCTCCGGCTCTTCCATCGAACGGAAAAACATCCGTGCTTGCGAATAATGATCCGCGAACGTTTCCGACCGATGACGAATCTTTTCCCCCGTCACTTCTTCCGGAAGCGTTTTGAATCCATGCATCGGGCACTCCCGAGGTGCCTCAGGTGCCAAGCTGTTCGGTTCATAGGCGACACGTCCCTTCGGCACCTCCATCTGACGCAGACCGTCCCGTTGAAAATTCCGCATCGGACAGCGCGGCGCATTGACCGGGATTTGGTGGAAATTTGGACCACCGAGTCGGAGAAGCTGAGTATCGAGATAAGAAAACAGCCGACCTTGAAGCAGCGGATCATCAGAGAATCCAATTCCGGGAACAATGTTGCTCGGGCAGAAGGCGACCTGTTCGGTCTCCGCAAAGTGATTATCTGGATTTCGATTAAGCACTATCTTCCCAAGCGGCCGCAGCGGGATGATTTCTTCTGGAATCAATTTGGTCGGATCCAGCACATCGAAGTCAAATGACGCTGCGTCCGTCTCGTCAAAAACCTGCACGCTGAACTCCCACTCCGGAAAATGACCGGTGTCGATCGCTTCCCACAAATCCCGACGATGAAAATCCGGATCCGCCCCGCTGATTTTGACAGCCTCATCCCACACCACCGCAGAGGTCCCTAAAACCGGACGCCAATGGAATTTAACAAAACGGGAAACGCCCTCGGCGTTGATCATGCGAAACGTATGCACGCCAAAACCTTCCATCATCCGATACGAACGCGGAATCGCCCGATCCGACATCGCCCACATGATCATGTGCATGCTTTCCGGGGTGAGAGAGATAAAATCCCAGAAGGTCGCATGGGCTGATGCTGCCTGAGGAAAGCCTCGATCCGGCTCCATTTTCACCGCATGAATAACATCGGGAAATTTAATCGCATCCTGAATGAAGAACACCGGTATGTTGTTGCCAACGAGATCATAATTTCCCTCCTCGGTGTAAAACTTCACGGAGAACCCACGAACATCGCGCGGCAGATCCACCGATCCGGCACCACCAGCGACCGTTGAAAACCGGACAAACACTTCGGTTTTTTTCTTTGGATCCTGAAGAAATCCCGCCTTTGTCAGGTCCGCTGCGGATTCGTAGGGCTGGAAATATCCGTGCGCTCCAGAACCGCGTGCATGAACCACCCGCTCTGGAATTCGCTCATGATCAAAATGGGTGATCTTTTCTCTCAGGATAAAATCTTCTAACAACACCGGCCCGCGAGTCCCGGCTTTGAGCGAATTCTGATTGTCCGCAATCGGCAGCCCTTGGTTCGTGGTAAGATGCGATCCGGTTTCAGAAGCGGTCTGATGGGTTTCCGCAGGCAGGCGGTCAGGCTTCGGGGAAGTGACGGCGGGTGTGGGTGCTTTTTTCTTGGTGGCCATTTCGACCGCGTGCTTTCGCAGGCGGTGTGCCGAGGGTATCGCTGCAAGTTTTTACCGCCGTTACGAGATTACACGGGTTGATGTCATGTTTGCCGTGCGATAAATTGCAATCCGAACACGCAAAATCATTCGTTTTGCAAGGCCGCACCCCACTCCATGTTTTTACGGGATTGCCGGACTTCCTGCGTCCTGTCGTTGCCGATTTCTAGAGTCATCGGTACGCCATGAGACCCACTCATGGCATCGATGAGGCATCATCGCCGTCGGAATTTGGCACAGGCCGACGGTTGGCACCCGCCGCGCTTTAATGGGAAGGAACCTCGACTTCTCCGCCATGTCCTCAAGCCAATCGATTCATACACGCCGCCAGTTCATTTCCACTTCCGCCTTAGGGCTTCTCGCCGCCGGTTTGCCAACCGGTTGGGCGGGTGCCCAGTCCACCAATGACGCTCCGGAAACACCGAACGTCAATTTCGGCATCATCGCTCTCACCGACTGCTCGCCCATCGTGATCGCTCACGAAAAAGGTTTCTTCAAAAAATACGGAATCCAGTCGAAGGTCACCAAAGGCGCAAGCTGGGCCGCCATCCGCGACTCGCTTGCCAATGGTGACATCCAAGCGACTCACATGCTGATCGGCATGCCGATCGCTTCAACCATGGGACTCGGAGGTGCTCCGAAAAAACCGATGGTGATTCCTTGGTTGCTGAACCGCAACGGCCAATCGATCAGCTTGGCGAACAGCCTGAAAGGCAAAGTTGGTGCCGATCCGAAACCTCTCAAACCCTTCGTCGACGCCGCTAAAGCCGCCGGACATCCGATGTCATTCGCGATGACCTTCCCACCCGGAACCCACGCGATGTGGCTCCGTTACTGGCTGGCCGCAGGCGGTATCAACCCCGGTGACGCAAGCGGTGCCGGCGCTGACATTTCTCTGCCGACCATTCCACCCCCTCAGATGGTTGCCAACATGAAGGTCGGAAAAATGGACGGCTTTTGCGTCGGGGAACCATGGAATGCCCAAGCCATCTCCGACGGGATCGGCTTCACGGCGATCAATTCTCAACAAATTTGGAAAGACCATCCGGAAAAGGTCTGCGCGTTTACCGAAGAATTCGCGGAAAAAAATCCGAAGACGGTCAAAGCCGTCTTAAAAGCGCTCCACGAAGCCAGCGTCTGGCTCGACAATATGGCAAATCGCGCCGAACAAGCGAAAATCGTCAGCGCAACTTCTTATATCAATTGTGCACCCGAGATGCTGCTGAACCGCCTCCAAGGAAAATATGACATGGGCGACGGACGCCGATTCCGCGATCCGGATTATATGATTTTCAGCAGCCGTAACTGCAACTTCCCGCAACCGAAATATTGCAAATGGTGGCTCACTCAGTTGCGACGCTGGGGATTCACGGACGGTGCTCCAGATTACGAAGCCGTCACGAAACAAGTGATGCGCACGGATTTTTACGAAGAAGCGATGAAGGAGATCGGCTACGCTCATGGCGGCCTGGACAATTCTCCTGAGACCCTTTTCGACGGCGTCAAATTTGATCCCGCCGGCGACCTCGAAGCCTACGCCAAATCGTTTTCCGTCACCGGCCTGAAAAGCTGATCCGAACCCTCTGACTTATGAAACTTTTCCATCGACTGAAACTCGACAGCCTGCTGCTGCCCCTGATCGCTCTGCTCGTCTGCCTCGGCGCATGGGCACTCATCTCCGGCAAATCAACGACAACCACCGTCGTCGATGATTGGGGTGACACGGTGACCAAGACCACACGGACCGGTCTTTCCGCAGATCTTCCATCGCCGACCGAAACCTGGATCGCGAGCAAACCCTACATCGTTGAGCCCCTCGCCAAACGGGGCGAACTCGATCAGGGCATCCTTCGCTTCACCTGGCTTTCTCTGAAGCTGGTGGCGCAGGGATATTTCCTCGCCCTTCTCATTGGGACGCCTATCGGATTTTTCCTCGGCCTGTCGAAAAACTTCACCAAGGCCTTCGATCCCATCATTCAGATTCTGCGACCGGTCTCCCCCCTCGCCTGGCTGCCCTTGGGCATGGTGCTTTTCAGCGGAATGAAAATCCTGGATGCCAATGGACGGGTGACTTTTGGAACCTCCGATGCGGCGGCGCTTTTCACCATCGCCATCTGCGCCATGTGGCCGACGGTTCTTAACACAGCGGTCGGGGTGCGTGCGGTTCCTCAGGATTATCTCAACGTTGCCAAAGTATTAAAACTTTCCCGCACCAAGACGCTTTTCAAAATCCTCATCCCCTCTGCCCTTCCTTATATGTTTACCGGTTTTCGGTTGTCGTTAGGGATCGCGTGGTTGGTGATCGTCGCGGTTGAAATGCTCATCGGCAAACCCGGCGTGGGCGGATTCCTTTGGCAGCAATACAATGCGAACTCCTTCGCTCACATCATTCTCTCGATTCTTACCATCGGTGTCGTCGGATTCATTCTGGATCGCGCCATGAGCCTGATCGAAAGCCGGTTCAGAACTGCTTAACTTCAAGGGACAACCAAGATGATAAAACCACTTCTCCAACTGAATCATGTCCAAAAATCCTTCAACGGCACCAAGGTTCTGAATGAAATCAATCTCAACGTTCACGAAGGCGATTTCGTTTCGATCATCGGCTACTCGGGTACCGGTAAAAGCACCTTGATTTCGCTGATCGCCGGCCTGCTGAAACCGGACTCCGGCTCAGCACTGATGGATGATCAACCCATCGATGGACCTGGCCCGGAACGGGGAATTGTTTTCCAAAATTATTCTCTCCTGCCGTGGCTCACCGTGACGGAAAATATCCGACTTGCGGTCGACCAGATTTACCCCGCGATGTCCCCCACCGAGCGATCGGCGCATGTCGCAAAGTATGTCGACATGGTGAAACTCACTCCCGCCTCCAACAAATATCCGAGAGAACTTTCCGGCGGCATGCGGCAGCGAGTCTCGGTCGCCCGCACGCTCGCCGCGAACCCTCGCATCCTCCTGTTAGATGAACCTCTCTCCGCCCTCGATGCGCTCACCCGAGCAACCTTGCAGGACGAAATCGCCGACATCTGGGAAAAAAACCGCACGACCGTCATCTGGATCACCAACGATCCGGATGAAGCATTGCTTGTCGCCGATCGGGTGATTCCTCTGATTCCCGCAAAAACCGGTGCCACGCTTGGCCAGGAAATTTCGGTCAACCTCGACCGGCCGCGCGATCGCCGCGAAGTACTACAGACTCCGGAATTCAAAAAATTAAAGATCCAACTGATCAACACCCTGTTAGACGCCAAACGAGACAGCGCATCCAACGTCATCAAAAAGGTCGCCGCTCCCGACATCCTTCCCGAGGACCTGAGCGTCAAACGCAACCTTGGCATTTTAGGAAAATCCGAACCCAAACGTCGGTCACAGCTCCAGCGTGAGGAGATCAAAATCGAAATTCGCTGATCCCATGACACCCATCCTCGAACTTTTCAAACTCAGCAAGGCCTACCCGACGCCCAAAGGCCCGGCGGTCATCGTCAAAGAATTTAATCTCAATCTGAAACCGGGCGAATTCGTTACGATCATTGGCCACTCGGGTTGCGGAAAATCCACGGTGCTTTCCATGGTCGCCGGACTCACGGACATCACTGGCGGCGCGATGATTCTCGCGGGTAAAGAAACAAACGAAGCCGGGCCCGATCGTGGTGTGGTTTTCCAATCTCCCTGTCTGCTTCCGTGGATGACCGCGATGGAAAACGTGATGCTCGGCGTGGACCAAGTGTATTTCACCGCCTCGAAGCAGGAGCGCCGCGAGCTGGCGGAGTATTATCTCACCGTCGTCGGTCTGGGCGGATCGATGGATAAATTCCCCGGGGAACTCTCCCAAGGCATGCGCCAACGCGTCGGCATAGCCCGCGCGTTCGCGTTGCAACCGAAAATGCTGCTGCTGGACGAACCTTTCGGCATGCTCGATTCCTTAACGAAAATGGAACTGCAGGAAGTTCTGTTAGAATTATGGCGTCGGAACCAATTGACGACCTTGATGGTGACGCACGATGTCGACGAAGCGATTTTCCTTTCCGATCGCGTCGTGATGATGACCGACGGACCGGAGGCGGAAGTCGGCGACATTCTTTCGATTCCGTTCGAACGCCCTCGTTCCCGCGCCGACATCTTGGCGGATCCGCGATATATGGACTACCGGAACCACCTGCTGGAGTTTCTCAACGAACGGTCCCACATCCGGCCCAGCCATTCGCTCCCGACCGTTCCCATGACCGGGACTCATGCGATTCATGATCCAAAAACCGGGCCATTCATGACACCCACGTCCTGAATCGCATGCCAAGTGCTTCATGAATCTCAGCAATCCTCGCTCATCATGGTCACTTTCGAAAATTCAGGTTTCAGCAAAGAACAGACTTCCTATCTCAGCGGTTTCGTTTCCGGCATTCTGCAAGGACGGAGCCTCCCTTTCCTCGGTCAAGATCTCGAAAACCGGTTCACCCACCAACCGGCTGAGACTGCCGAAATGATCTACGGTTTTCCGTTAGAAGACGTTTGCAAAGAAGAACGGATCAAATACGAAAAAAACGGCCTCGATTGTTATGATACGATGGTCGAAAACGCAGCTCGCGACGAATTCCCGAAAGACGAAGATGTGTTTCGATACAAATTCCACGGGCTGTTTTTTGTCGCTCCAGCCCAGGAATCATTGATGTTGCGCTGCCGCGTCGCTGGCGGAGCCTTGTCCACCCACCAATTCCGGGGACTCGCCGAAATCGCCGCGGATTGGGGCCCGGGACATGTCGATCTCACGACCCGCGCGAACGTCCAGGTCCGCGAAATCATGCCGCGAAACGCCCCTGACGTTTTGATGAAATTGGCGGACATCGGCCTCACCTCTCTCGGTGCCGGAGCTGATAACATCCGGAATGTCACCGCAACTCCCACGACCGGTTTTGACCCGGATGAATGGATCGATGTCCTGCCCTATGCCCGCGCTCTCCATCATTACATCCTGAAAAACCGCGACCTTTACGGCCTTCCAAGAAAGTTTAATGTTTCTTATGATTCGGGTGGCAAGGTTTCCGTCTGCGCCGACACCAATGACATCGGATTTTACGCGGTCAAAGTTTCCCGAAGTTCCGACGCCAATGTGAAACCGGGAATCTATTTCCGCATGCAACTTTGCGGAATCACCGGTCACCAACAGTTCGCATCCGACTCCGGAGTCCTGCTCACCCCAGAAGAAACTCTTCCCGTCGCGGCAGCCCTCATTCGAGTGTTCATCGAAAATGGCGACCGGACGAATCGGAAAAAAGCACGACTCAAATATCTCGTCGACGATTGGGGCATCCCGAAAACCCTGGCCGAAACGGAGCAAAAACTGACCTTTCCTCTTCGTTATTTCCCGCTTTCCGAATGTGATATTTCGCCAAAAAAATCGAAACACGGTCATCTTGGGATCCATCCGCAAACCGACGGAAAAAACTATCTCGGCGTTCTGACACCGGTGGGACGCATCAGCGTAGATCAGATGCATCAACTCGCGGATATCGCGGACCGGTTTGGTCGCGGCGAAATACGCCTCACTGTTTGGCAAAACCTGATCATTCCAGGAATCAGCGACGATCAGGTCGAAGCTGCCGCTGCCGCAGTCGTTGCCACCGGTTTCGACTACCGGCCTGCCGCCCTGACCGGTGGCCTCATCGCATGCACCGGCAGCCGAGGCTGCAAATACGCCGCAGCGGATACCAAAGGAAACGCGATCGAGCTCGGCAACCATCTATCTTCCCGAATCTCGCTCGATCAACCGGTCAACATCCACCTCACCGGCTGCAATCACTCGTGCGCCCAACATTACATCGGCGACATCGGCATGATGGGAGTGAAGGTGAAAAACGCCGAAGGCCAATCGGTCGAAGGATATAACATTGTTCTGGGCGGCGGGGTGGACGACACCCAAGCCGTGGCCCGGGAGATATGGAAATCGATTCCCTTTACCAAGGTTCCGGCGCTGATTGAAAATCTTCTCGTCACCTACCTAAAGGATCGTCAGCCGGATGAAACATTCGTCGATTTCACCAAACGCCATACGGTCGACGAACTTCAGTCGTTCGCGCCTCCATCGGAAACCTCCCGCTGATGAACCTTGAACTCCCGCCGGTTCCCCGGACTTCCAAGGCGCAGCCGGTGCAGCGGACATTGATTGATCAACTTCTCGACGAGCAAAAAAAACTCCAAACGCCCGTCGCGCGTTTTTCCGAAACCCATCATCATCGCAAACCGGATTTGTCCGACCACTACCGGACATTGATACCGCTCACGAAACCGGCTCAAGATGAACAGTATGCCTTCGAAGTTTCTCTCGACCGCTGCACCGGCTGCAAAGCATGCGTTTCCGCCTGCCATTCGCTGAACGGTCTCGACGAGGATGAAACGTGGCGAGACATCGGTCTGATCCACGACGGCGATGACAGGGCGGGTTTCCAACAAACGATCACCACGGCCTGCCATCATTGCGGCGATCCTGCGTGCTTGGACGGCTGTCCGGTGGGAGCCTACGAAAAAGAACCCGAAACCGGCATTGTCCGCCATCTCGATGATCAATGCATCGGCTGCTCATACTGCATTTTGAAATGTCCTTATGACGTTCCGAAATATTCAAAAAAACGTGGCATCGTCCGCAAGTGCGACATGTGCCATCAACGTCTGGCCGAAGGCGAAGCACCCGCATGCGTCCAAGCGTGTCCCACCGAGGCGATCCGCATTGTCAAAGTCCCCCGCATCCCGATCACCCCACTCTTGCCATCACTCATTCTCGGAAATCCGTCGATTACCCGGCCAACCACCCGTTACATCGGTCGTTCGATTCCCGATCGAATCCGCGCCGCAGATCGCGACGTGCTCACTCCTCAGCACGCCCACTGGCCGCTGATCCTCATGCTGACCTTTACCCAAGCCGGAATCGGTTTGCTGGGCGTCGCAGCGCTGACTTCCTCGCCTCACTCGCTCGCCTTGCTTCTAACAGCGACCATTATCTTCTTCTGCGGGATGGCGGCCAGTGTCCTCCACCTCGGGCAACCATTAAAAGCGTGGCGCTTTTTCCTCGGATTGCGAACTTCTTGGTTATCACGGGAAATTCTGACCTTCTCGATGTTCGCGCCGATCCCTTGCGTTTTGATCGCGCTTCACCTCACGCCGGACTTTCCTTTTAAAAGAGAAATTTCTCAGATGACATCTTATTCGGTCTTCCCGTTGGGATTGCTTGCGGTGTTCACCAGCGTGATGATCTATGTCGACACGCACCGGATTTCCTGGAGATTTTCACTCACCAGCACTCGTTTTTTCGGCACATTGGCAACGTTCGCGGCACTCGGATCGTCGATCTCGGATGCGTCGCCTTTTTCAACCGGTTTGTTGATTTTCACTGTGCTGCTCAAGATGATTCCGGAAGCGCGGATCCTCAGAAAAGCAGATCGTTCCGATGCCGATTGGTCACCCGATGTTCATAGCGCCAAAATCCAGCGTGGACCGCTTGCGAAAATCCTCCGAGCGCGGATGATCCTGCCTTTCGTCGCTCTGTTTTTCGCGGCGCTCAATCCATGGGCGACGTTGATGATTCTGTTAGTATCAGAAATTTCAGAACGGCAACTTTTCTTCCAATCGGTTTACTCCCCAAAAATGCCAGGGAACTTCGGAGGCACCGGTTCTCACTAGATCGCCAACATGAATCTTCGTTTCCTCAAACAACAGACCGGTCCTCTAACAAAAGACCTGGTTCAAGAGCCGGGACAGTTTGGCCTGGGAAAAGTTCCGTCGCGACTCAAACCGGTTTCAACCACCACCTCGATCTGCGGATACTGCGCGACCGGTTGTCAGTTGAAAATCCACCTCGATGAAAAGGGCGAAGCGATCAATCTCTCGCCTCAGGCGCACTATCCGGTCAATCTCGGCATGGCCTGCCCAAAAGGTTGGCAAGCTCTTGATCCGCTGACCTCCGCAGAACGCGGAACGACGCCTCTTTTGCGAAAAGTCGGCGGCGATCCCACCGAGACAAGCTGGCAAGATGCGCTCGATCTTTTTACCAAACGCCTGAAATCCATCAAGGAAACGCACGGCCATGAATCCGTCGCGTTTCTTTCCACGGGCCAAATTCCGTTCGAGGAAATGGCGTTTCTCGGATGCCTCTTCAAGTTCGGCATGGGATTCCTTCACGGCGACGCCAACACCCGCCAATGCATGGCGACCGCAGTGACGGCTTATAAGCAATCTTTCGGATTCGACGCACCGCCCGCCACTTACGCGGATTTCGAACTTTCCGACGTGATTGTCTTGGTCGGCGCAAATCTTTGCATCGCCCATCCGATCCTTTGGCAACGGGTGATGAGGAACAAACGCAATCCGAAAATCATCGTCATCGACCCGCGGTCCACGGAGACCGCCCAAGCGGCGACCCAACACATTGCCCTCAAACCCAAGGGGGATCTTGCGCTTCTCTACGCGCTCGCCCATTGCATCCTTCGCGACGAAAGAATCGACCCGGTTTCGATCGCGAATACCGAAGGCATCGAGTCGTTCACTTCATTTGTCGCCGATTATTCCCCTGCCGCGGTCTCGGAGAAAACCGGTCTCACCGAAGCCGAAATCGAATCTCTCGCGCGCACCGTTTCCGATCCATCCCTGAAAGTTTCGTGGTGGTGGACGATGGGCGTGAATCAATCACATGAAGGCGTTCGCACCGCGCAAGCCATCATCAACTTGTGTCTGATCACCGGAAATATCGGCAAGCCTGGAACCGGTCCCAACTCCATCACCGGCCAGTGCAATGCGATGGGTTCGCGGCTATTTTCAAATACCACATCGCTCGTCGGCGGACACGAATTCTATAACTCGGACCACCGCGAAAAAGTCGCAAGAATCTTGGAAATCCCGGCCGATCATATCCCGTCTGAATCGTCGCTCGCTTATGACCAGATTTTCGATGCCGTCGAAACCGGTAAGATCAAAGCCTTGTGGATCGTCGCGACCAATCCGTTTCATTCGTGGATCGATTCCGGCAAACTTTCACGGCTCCGGGAAAAATTGGATTTCCTCGTCGTCCAAGATATGTATTGGAATACCGAGACCGCGTTGGCGGCGGATCTTTATCTTCCAGCCGCAAGTTGGGGCGAAAAATCCGGATGTTTTATCAATTCCGAACGTCGGATCGGCACCATCAAACCGGTGAAAAAAGCTCCGGGTCAGGCCCTTTCCGATTTCCGGATCTTCCGGTTGATTGCCGACTCATGGGGCTGCGGAGACATGTTTAAAAAATGGACCACCCCGGAAGAAGCATTTAAAATCCTTCGAGATCTTACCCAGGGCCGACCTTGCGATATCACGGGCATCGAAAGTTATCAGATGATCGATGATCGCGGCGGCATCCAATGGCCTTTTGTCTTGGGAGATACCTCTTTCAAACCGGAACGCAGACTGTTCGAAGATGGATTTTTCTATTTCGAAAACCGCAAAGCCAAATTTCTCTTTTCGCCTCCTCAGGAATTGCCTGAGCCTCCCGACGTCGAATTTCCTTTCTTACTACTTACCGGTCGAGGCACCAGCAGCCAGTGGCACACGCAATCTCGCACTTCCAAATCCACGGTCCTGCGGAAACTTTATCCGGCGGATGCCTATGTGGAAATCCATCCATCGGACGCGAAACGACTGGGACTGAAGAATCACCACCCCGTTTGCATTCGTTCCCGGAGAGGCGAAATGACCGCTTTTGTTTATATCGCGCCCACCGTTCAGATGGGACAGGTTTTCATCCCGATGCATTACGCGGCATTGAACCGGTTGACTCATCCTTCTTTTGATCCCCACTCCAGGCAACCCAATTACAAAGCCGCTGCGGTGAAATTGGTCCGCATTCCTTCCTGAAGTATCTGCCGAATCGATATGTGACCGAATCGTTGAAAAACGATCTTCGATTCATCAGCAATGATCTCATGACACTGGCAGGTTATGCGAGACAGTTTTCGCACTGAATGACCCTGGATTCAATCCGTCTGCGAATCAAATCGGTCATAAAAAACCGACGACATGGCTTGTGAAACGCCGTCAAACCGGTCATAAGCACCGCCGATGCCGGGCATTGCCAAAGGGAAAAACCTGAAGCTGCTCTACCTCTTGGCCCTGTTCCAATTGGTGGCGGGTCCCCTCGTGCTTTTACAAGTGACGGTGCTTTGTAAACTCACGATCCGGGAGATCCCTCATGAAGATACGCGAACGGCATTTCGCAAGGCGTGGATGAGCGACGAATTCCAATCGATATTGGCAGACGCACGATCTCTTCAAAAAAACGAAAAGTCTCCATCTCCGACATCCGATCCACATGGAAAATCGGTAAAAACTCCGGTGATCGCCTGGACGGAGGTGCCTGTTCTCATTGCCTGCCCCATCGAAAGGGTTCCTTGTTCCGATTGGGCAAGAACCTGGGCATCGAACTTAGCGCAAGCGCCGCCCGCTCCCCCACCGAGGATTGGATAAGACTCAATGAATATCTTTCGCAAATGGGCGGATCGCCCTTTTGCCATCGCATTGGCTTATCTCAATTTCTCGATTATGAAACATCTCTCATTTACCCCACTCTATCTCTCTTTCCTCGCACTTAGTGCCTCCGCTGAAACGGTTTCCACCGAACTTGAACCTCTCATTGTCAACGGCAAAGCCGAAAGCCAGATCGGCGATGCCGCGTCCGCGTCGAAAGGACAAACCAGCGCGCTCGAACTGGAAGAGCGTCCCTTTTTGCGACGCGGCGAATTGCTTGAATCCGTACCCGGCGTGATCATCACCCAACATTCAGGCGATGGAAAAGCGAACCAATATTTCGTCCGCGGTTTTAACCTCGATCACGGCACGGATTTTTCCATCTCCATGGACGGGCAACCGGTTAATTTTGTCACTCATGCCCACGGCCAGGGATATGCGGACCTAAACCCGATCATTCCGGAACTGGTCGAACGCTTGGATTATTGGAAAGGTCCGTTTTTCGGAGAACTCGGCGATCTTAGCACCGCCGGGGCTGCCAAATTCCGATTTTTCGACGTATTGCCCCAAGGGATCGCTAGCGTGACCGTCGGCGAAGACCATTTCTTTCGCGGGCTGCTTGCTGATACGATCGATCTCTCACCCGCGTCGGGCGCGAAAGGCGAAGCACCTCACGAACGATCGGGTTTGACCTATGCCTTGGAATACAATGACTACGATGGTCCGTGGAAAATGCCGTCTAACTCGGAACGCGTGAACGGCTTCCTCAAATATTTTAAAGAGTCAGGGCAGGACCGATTCAGCCTCACCGCCATGGCCTACACCGGCGAATGGCAATCGACGGATCAGATTCCAAAACGTTTGATCGACGACGGATCGATCGACCGCTTCGGCAATCTCGATGATACGCTCGGAGGAGAATCCAACCGCTACAGCCTCATGGGTGCATGGGATCGCGAACATGCGGATGGCCGAAGCCACTTGGACTTTTACGTGGGTTATTACGATCTCGATCTCTTTTCAAATTTCACCTATTTCCTCGATAATCCGGACACGTCGGTCGACGAATCGATCACCGGGAATCAGTTTGAGCAAAAGGACGAACGGTGGTTCATCGGCGGCGAAGCTCGCCATCAGTGGGATTTGGGAGAAAAAAACACGCTGACCGTCGGCCTTCAAACACGCAGTGATTTCCTCAATGACATCGGATTGTATCACACCATTGACCGCGAGAGGATCAGCACCGTTCGCCAAGATGATGTGACGGTCAGCACGGTTGGGATTTATGCGACTGCGGAATATCATTTGAACTCCTGGTTCCGCCTCCAACCCAGCATCAGAGCCGATGCGTTTCATTTCGACATCGAAAGCTCGGATCCGGCGAATTCTGGAAATGACAACGACTCCATCGTCAGTCCAAAACTCAATCTGGTCTTCGGCCCCTGGAAAGAGACCGAATTTTATGTCAACGGCGGCTACGGATTCCATAGTAACGACGCCCGCGGCGTGACGATCGAACGCGATCCGGTCACTGGTGGTGACGCCGAACGAGTCGATCCTTTAGTCCGCACATACGGCGGCGAAGTCGGTGTCCGAACGGAAGCGTTACCCAATGTAGTAAGCACCCTGGCGATCTTCTACCTTCATAGCGACTCGGAACTGTTATACGTCGGTGATGCCGGAACGTCCGAAGCTGGCCCGGCGACAGTTCGATATGGCGTGGAATGGTCGACCTACTGGCGTCCCAACGAATGGCTGATGATCGATCATGAAATGACCCTCGCTGAAGGAAAACTTCAAGACGTCGGAGCTGACGATGAAATCCCTGGTGCCGTGCCATTCACGTGGAGCTCCGGGATTCATCTCGGCAGAGCCGAGGGCCTCTTCGGCACGCTACGGGGCCGCTTCTTTAGCCCACGCCCTTTGATCGAAGACGGCAGTGAGGAATCGCGCGCAAGCTTCCAGGTCAATGCTCGGATCGGCTACCGAAAAAATGATTGGGAGGTGTCGCTCGATTGCCTCAACGTCTTGGATCGCGATGACAACGACATCGAATATTTTTATGAATCCCAACTCGCCACCGAAACCGAGCCCGTTTCGGACACTCACCTCCATCCGTCCGAGCCCCGCACCTTCCGTGTTTCACTGACTCGCAGGTTCTAACAAATGTCATTTCCCATTCGGCGACCGGTGGAAATCAACCTTTCCGACGGTCGCCGATTCCCCTTATCACTCGACTCGCATGTTTCCCATCATCCTTGGTTTCTTGGTGATTCTCGACACCCTCGCGCCGGTGATCTGGCCCTATTTTGTCAGTGGATTCGGGCATATTCTGCCGTTCGGAATGGATCACTTGTTGTTCATCTTGGGCTTGTTTTTTCTCTGTGAGAATTTGCCATCGCTTCTGCTTCAGATGACGCTTTTCACCATCGCCCACTCGCTGGCTCTTGGATTGTCCATTTTTGGATTCGTCACATTACCCACGATCTGGGTCGAAGTCGCCATCGCTCTCAGCATCACGTTCATCGCTTTGGAGTGCTTGATCCTTCGAGATCGATTGGCAACTTGGAGGCCCTGGATGGTTCTCGGTTTCGGACTGGTTCACGGCCTGGGATTTTCGCATTCCTTTCGTGGAAATCCGATCGCGTCGGAGCAGATGATCCCCGCCCTCTTTAGTTTTAATCTCGGGATCGAGATGGGGCAATTGGTAGTGATCAGCCTCGCTCTCGTCACTGTTGGAACTTGGAAAAACCGTGATTGGTATTTCGCCCGCGTGATGAAACCAACCTGCATTTCGATCGCACTGACCGGTTTGGCCCTCGCGTTGCAACGAATGATCTAACAGCCGATCGGCAGTCGTTTAACGACCTGGCATTCTGCTCACCAATTCTCGGAGTTCTCCCGGACTGACGGGTTTGACAAGATGCTCGTTGAAGCCGGCCTCGGTGGTCTTTCGACGATCTTCATCGCTACCCCAACCGCTCAGCGCGACGATGTAAGCGTCTGGGCAGATTTCGCGAATGTATCGCGCGGCGCTGTAACCATCCAATTCCGGCATCCCCAAATCCAGACAGACGAGCTCAGGGAAAAATCGGGTGGCCTCTTCTACCGCGTCACGTCCGTTGTAGGCCACCGCCGTTTCCAATCCTTCCATCCGGAAAAACATCTCAAGGATATCCGCAGTCGACTTCCCATCATCGGCGATCAAGACCCGCATCTTTCCCTTGGGTTTCGGCTGCGACGGGCTTTCTTCGATGGATGATTCTGGCGAATGCTCTACCCCGGGAACCTCTACAATGAACTCACTGCCTTTTCCCTCTCCTTCACTCACCAGAGATATCGTTCCACCATGCATTTCAACCAGCGATTTCACCAGCGTCAGACCGATGCCCAAACCATCTTTGTGCCCGCTCGCCCCCTGATCGAATAACTCAAAAACACGCTCCTGATGCTTCACACAGATCCCTTTTCCATTATCTTTTACAGAAATCCGCAGCATGGAATTCTGTGATTTTTGCACCGATAAAACGATCCGGCCTTGGGGTGGAGTGTATTTCGCAGCATTCGAAAGTAGATTCGATACGACTTGCGCAAGGCGATAATGATCCGCCTCCAGCAGAAGAGACACCGCTCCATTCTCGATCACCAATTCATGCTCGAATTTCTCGATCAGCGGTTGCACGGATTCGACCGCCTTTTCGACAATCTCGGCCACGGGAGCAGTGACTTTGCGAAGTTCGATCTTCCCGGTCGCGATGCGGGAAACGTCGAGCAGGTCATTGATCAGATGTGCCATCTGATCAGTCTGCCGCTTCATCATGTTGCCGATTTTCTCAATCAATGCCGGGTCGCGAGGTGATTGCAGAAGAACGTCGACCCCGGTGAGGATCGGCGCCAATGGATTACGAAGTTCGTGGGCAAGCATGGCCAAAAACTGATCCTTACTGCGATCGGCGCGCTCCAGCTCCGCGTTGCTTTTGGCAAGCCGTTCGTTCGCATCCCGCAGACGGATTTCACTTTCTCGAAGATCCTCGCGCTGGCGGGCGAGTTGATAAAAAATCTCAGCTTTGTTGAGCAGGATGCTCGGATCGATCGGCTTGGGTAAAAAGTCAACCGCACCGGTTTCATAACCACGGATCCGGCGCTGTTGATCGACGGTGCCAGCCGTGAGGAAAATAATCGGCACGGCTCTTGTTCGATCCGTACTGCGCATCAATTCCGCCAGCTCAAATCCTCCCATGCCGGGCATCTGCACATCCACAAAAGCGAGGGCGACCTCGTGAACCAACAACAACTCAAGCGCCTCGGGTCCCGAATGGGCTTTCAACAATTCCAAGCCTTCACGTCTCAGCAACCCTTCGAGCGCCATCAGGTTGGACTCCAGATCATCGACGAGGAGAAATTTAATATTCCTTTGAAAGGGCATGTTAGTGAATGGGAAATTCTTGATTCAGCGCTTCTGCAATCTGGGGTAGCGTCAGTGCGCGAGCGGTTGCACAGGTTGCGAGCGCGGAGTTCGGCATGGTCTGCCCTTCGGCGGTATAGGGCGCCTGTACCAATGCGAGGCCGCCTTCGTCGGCGACCTGCCGCAGACCATTGGCTCCGTCACGATTCGCACCGGTCAGAATCACCCCAACCAGCCCGTCGCCATAAGCATCCGCCGCCGTTTCGAAAAGAACGTCGATCGCCGGGCGCGAATAGTGCACCGGTTCGTCGCTCGAAAGAGAGATGGAAAAATCCGGTTCGACCAGAAGATGATAGTCCGACGGCGCGAAATACACCGTGCCAGCCTCGATGATTTCCTTATCTTCTGCTTCTTTGACCCGCATTCCGCAACGGTCGTTGAAAAGGTCCGCAAGCATGCTTTTCCGATCCGCCGGCACGTGAACCACTACCAGAACCGGTGCGGGAAATTCGGCGGGAAGCAAAGGCAAAATCGAGGTCAGGGCATCGATCGCACCGACCGAAGCACCGATCACAACAGCTCGGGGGGAATCATCACTTCCGGTTTTCATGCTTCACCTCGCTTCTGATAGATTCGTTCTTCGCGATCAAATTCGGTAAAGTCGTCCGCGTGAGCGGAAAACCGGAGGCTTTCCTTCGAGCCAATACCCAGAAATCCTTTGCGAACCAGTGATTCGTTAAACAACCCCACCGCTCTGTCTTGGAGATCACGATTGAAATAGATTAACACATTTCTGCAGGAAATCAGTTGCGTCTCGGCGAACACCGCGTCTGACACCAGACTGTGATCCGAAAAAACCGTCCGCTGCCTCAACGATTTATCAAAAATCGCCCGACCATAACCGGTTGAATAATAATCCGACAGCGATGATTTCCCGCCAGAGCGACGATGATTTTCCGTAAATAGAGCAAGCCGATCGAGATCATAGACCCCGGCCTCAGCTTTTTCCAACGCGGCGGAATTGATATCCGTCGCATAAAAAATCGTCCGACTCTCAAGGCCTTCCTCACGGAAAAGAATCGCCAAGGAATACAACTCTTCGCCCGCACTGCAACCGGCAATCCATACCTTGAGCGAAGGATAAGTCTTGAGATGGGGAATCACTTTTTCCCGCAATGAGCGGAAATAGGACGGATCTCGAAACATATCACTCACCTGCACCGTCAGGAACGGCAAAAGCCGGGAAATACTATCCGGCTCATGCAGCGCCTGATGTTGGAGTTGGGAAAAACTCGAGCACCCGAAGTGATCTTTCGCCTGCATCAGACGACGCTTGATCGACGCCGGGGAATAGTCACGGAAATCATATTGATACTTCCGATAAATCGCTTCGAGCAACAATTGCAGCTCGATCTCTTCGGTTTCTGTCGTGGAGTTTTTCATCGAGGCATCCAAACACGAATGAGTGAAAGCAATTTATCCACATCCAGCGGCTTCGCGAGATAGTCATTGGCGCCCGCCTGGATGCACTGTTCCTGATCGCTCTTCATGGCTTTCGCCGTCAGGGCGATGATTGGAAGCTTCTGCCATTCGCGACGCTTGCGAATTTCCCGCATCGCCGTGAGGCCGTCCATCTCGGGCATCATGATATCCATCAGCACGAGATTCACCATTTTTTCAGGATCTTTCGCCGCCTCATCCAGCGCCGCAAGGGCTTCGTGACCATTGCGAGCGATCTGCAATTTCACGCCACGACCTTCCAACAGACTGGTCAGCGCGTAAACGTTTCTCACATCGTCTTCCGCGATCAAAATTCTCCGTCCCTCAAGGGCGGCATCGCGATTGTTCGATTTCTCCAGCATCTTCTGTTTTTCCAGAGGAAGATCGGAAACGACCTGGTGGAGAAAGAGCGTCACTTCATCCAGCAATCGCTCAGGAGATTTGGCACCCTTGATGATGATCGACTTCGAATAACGCCGCAGTTTCTGCTCCTCATCCGGCGTCAGCTGACGGCCGGTGTAAACAATGACTGGCGGAAACGAATACGTATCTTCCGCGCTCAATTTTTCTAACAGCGAGAACCCAGACGCATCCGGCAAACTGAGATCAAGCACCATGCAATCGAAGGTCGAGCGCTCTAACTGCTCCAAACACTCCGCCGCTGTCTGCGCACAAATCGCTTCCACATCCCGCGATCCCAGAAGGTCGCGCATCGCCTCCACCTGCACGGGATCGTCCTCGACAACGAGCACGCGACGCATTTTTTGCGACAACCTTGTTTCGAGTTTTCGGAACGTTTCGATCAAGTGCTCGCGCTTGACCGGTTTGAGCATGTAACCGACCGCCCCAAGAGCCAGCGCCGTCTTTGAGTAGTCACTGGCGGAAACGACATGGACCGGGATATGCCGGGTCCGCGAATCGGCTTTCAGACGCTCCAGTACCAACAGCCCCGAATTATCGGGCAGGCCGACGTCGAGCACGATGGCGCTCGGCAAGTATTGCTGGGCGAGCACCAAGGCCTCCTCCGCCGTGGTGGCGATCAGGCACTGGAAATCCATCTCGCGCGCCAAATCATAAACAATGCGAGCAAAGGAAATATCATCTTCCACCGTGAGGATCACACGGCTGTCACCGGTCAGATGCTCGCGATCATCCGGTGTACCCTTCCGCTGATAGGAAACTGAAACCGGTTGTGAACTGTTCGATTGGATGGGACGTTCCGGAACGTAAAAATCCTCACCCCCTTTGCTTCCGTCATGCTCGGCGGGCAGAAGCACGGTGAATTCGCTTCCTTTGCCAAGCTCGCTCGTCAGCTTCAGCTCTCCCCCCAACATGCGAACCAGATTGCGTGAAATCGACAGTCCGAGACCCGTTCCGCCATATTTCCGCGCCGTTGTTCCATCACCTTGGAAGAACGGATCGAAAATAATCCGCTGCTGATCTTCCGTGATGCCGATTCCGGTATCGGTCACTTGGAAAGCAAATCCACTCCCCGCGTGCGTGCTCACTCGCAGGGTGACCGATCCCCGCTCGGTGAATTTCAACGCATTCGAAAGCAGGTTCTTCAAAATCTGCTCCAGCCGCTGCGGATCGGTCACCAGACTCCGAGGCGTCTCAGGATCAACTTCGATTCGCAGATCCAGCCCCTTCTGCCCGGCAACCGGTTCGAACGTGTTTTGCAGACCTCCCACCAATTGCTTCAACGAAACCGGTTCGGTGACGATCTCCATGTGTCCGGCTTCGATCTTTGACAAATCGAGCACATCGTTGATCAACGTAAGCAAATCATTGCCCGCCGACTCGATGGTCGTCGCATATTTCACCTGCTCCGGCGTAAGATTTCCACTCGCGTTTTCCGCAAGCAGCTTCGCTAAAATCAAAGAGGAGTTGAGAGGTGTCCGCAGCTCGTGGGACATATTTGCCAGGAAATCCGATTTATAACGGCTCGCTATTTCGACTTCACGCGCCTGCCGCTCCGCATCGGACTTCGCTTCTAACAGATCGTTTTTCTGACGTTCAAGAAACTGAGTCTGTTCTTCGAGCTGCGTATTGATTTGCTCCAGCTCCGCTTGCTGAAGTTCAAGTCGAGACTGCGATTCGCGAAGCGCGCGGCCTTGTTCCTCCAGCTCTTCGTTGGAAACGCGCAGTTCCTCGCTCTGCGCTTGGACTTCCTCACTCTGCCGCTGCGTTTCTTCCAGAAGCTCCTGCAACCGCATCCGGTATTTCACCGACCGCACTGCGACCCCAATCAATGATTCCACGCTTTTCAAAAGCGCGACATCCGAGTCTTTCACCGGTTTAAAGAACCCCAATTCCAAGACCGCATTCACCGATCCTTCGAGAGAGATCGGCTTGATCAGCAAGTGCCGAGGTTTGGACTCCCCGAGACTCGAACCCACCGAAAGATATCCGTCGGGAACATCATTCACGACAAAATGACGCCCGTCCTTTGCCGCCTGTCCCAGCAAACCATGCTCAAGCTCAAAATTCTCCGGCACCGAACCCGCCGCGACCGCGTAAACGGAACACCGTTGATACCGGCCACCATCCGCCATAAAAATAGCACCCGCTTGCGCATCCAAATACTCAACGACGAATTTCAAAACATTGTCTCCTAGCTCGTCCAGGCGCTGCTCGCCAGAGATCATCGATGCCAATTTCGTCTCTCCTGCCTGCAGCCACGCCTCCATGCGGGCCATCAACCGGTTCCGGATAAACAAGTGCCCGATCCCCGCCAGCATCCACAAGGTGATCACCCCAAATCCACGATTCCATTGAGCAATCTGGATATCAATATTTTGCGTTTCCGACGCCACCAAAACCTCGGCAGCCATGAAGTAATCCATCGCAATCAGCGCCGTGCCCACTCCAGCAATGATAAACGGAATCATCCGCCTCCAGGTGAAAAACGTCAAAACGACCGGCACCATATACAAAATGAATATGGCCACACCCATCGGTGCGTAATAGTCGGCAATCGCAACGGCGACCGTGGAAAGCCAGACGCCAACAAATAAGGCAGGCGGTGTTTTATCTTCGAAACGAATCATTCGGCGAGCAAAGGGGTCCTGAAAAAACTGAAGTTCTCAGGTCCTTAGTCAACGGAATTAACCCGCTGCTTTTGACACACCCCGCCGGAAGGGAGGATTCCCTCAGTCTTCCCGCTCAAACCTCTCGTATTTCACCACCCAGCCTGGCGCGAACAATTTCAGCCACAAGCTGCGCATCCATCTCCGCCCGATCTTTTTCAAATCTCTTCCCCTGCGATTCCTTCTTCTCTTTTTCATCGGTTAAGGCTCCGGTCGTATGCCGCCCCCTTGAAATACCGATATCCGGCTCTCTCGCTTGGGATGACACGATTCAAATACATGACCATTCCCTAATGACCCAACCGCCCGACTGTCACCGGAAATGGGACAAAGCGGGCGAATCATGTGGCGAAGCGGACTAGCCCGATTTTTTCATCGCACGCCGCAAATTCAACGCCGCACGGCGCCCCAAAGCAATCGGCTTCGCACAACAAGTCAGCAACAACGACGCGCTGTCTCGCGACTCCGCGCGAAAATGCTGAACCGCATCGATCCGAATCAGCAGCGACCGATCCAAGCGTAAAAATTGGTCACCCGGCAGCAGTTTTTCCCACTCCGCCAACGACCGCCGAACAAATCCCGCAGGACCTTCATTCAAATGAACATGAGTGTAGTTTCCCTCGGCTCGGATACACACAATCGACGAAACGGAAACGAACCGCAGCCCCCTCGCCTCCTCCAGCGCGACCAGATTTCCCATCGGAGGCCGCGTCGCAGGCACCTCGACGCGCGAAAGGGACATCGCTAGACGATCCGGATGAATCGGTTTCAACAAATAATCCAGCGCATTAACGTCAAAAGCCTTGAGCGCATGTCTGTCGGAAGCGGTCACAAAAATCACCGCCGGATTCCCGGTCAAGAGCGGCAGCAAATCAAAGCCACTGCCCCGCGGAAGCTGGATATCGAGAAAGATCAAATCCGGAGAAACTCGTGCGCAAATTTCCCTCGCACTTTCCACATCTCCCGCTTCACCCACGATCTCCACCTCCCGATGCACCCGCAGCAGAGAGGCAAGTCGCTCCCGTGCAGGCGGTTCATCATCGATCAGGACAGTACGTATGGAAGATGTCAAAACGGTTAGTGGGTTGATTCAGGCGGAGGAATTCGGACTTGCACGGTCACCCTATCGGGCTCGCTCTCGGAGGAAATCTTAATCATCGCCTCACCGCGATAAAGCAGTTCCAACCGTCGACGCAAAATATCCAAACCATTGCCACCCGGATCATCCGCCAAACGCATCGGCGGCGGCTCGATCCAACAGCCGCTATTCATCACCTCGACCACCGCTCCTCCATCCTCCACCGCAGTCGCCCGCACTTTCAACAACAACGGCGTCGGCGACGTCTGATGTCCATATTTCAATGCGTTTTCAACCAGCGGCTGAAGAAAGACACCAGGCACCGCAAGCGATCTAACAGAAGCATTGATGTGCGTTTCGATCCAGATGGAGTCCCGAAAGCGCGCCTTTTCCACTTTGAGATAATTCACAATCGCGTCAAATTCGTCACCCAGCGGAATCAACAAATCATGCCGGTTGGTCAGCGAAAACCGGAAATAATCCGCCAGTCCTTGAACCACCGGCGCCAACGACAAGGGCTGACGCTCCAGTCCCGCAAGAATCGTATTGAGAGAATTAAAAAGGAAATGAGGCGCCACTTGAGCCCTCAACATCAAAAGCTCCGCATCCTGCGCCGCCGCCTTGGCCCGTGCCAAATTCAACAAATGCTTACTCGTCGCGATCTGATCCCGGACGGAAAAATACAAAACGCTCCAGCAGCAAAACAACATGCTCCGAAAACAAAAAATCCCAAACGTCCCCTGCGCCGTCTGATCCATCTCAACCAAAGGACGAGACAACCACATCAACAACGCGTCCAACCCACCCCCCAGCAAGCCCAGAGAAACCACACAAACCGCCAATCGCACCGGCCGGTCACTCCCAAAATTCATTCTCCGGTAAATCTGCCGCAGCCCACAGGTGATCATAAAACCTACCGGTTCCCGAAAAAGCGTGATCCCGATCGCATACCAGAATGAGCCATAAGCACTCATCTTCAACGGGATCGTCAACACCCCAAACGCCACCCACCCCAGAACCTGAAATCGCCAAAACAACGGAACCCGTTCAATGCTGCGACTGAACCACTGCGGCAACCGGATCTGAAAAAACCAATGATCCCGCCGCTGGAAATCTGAATGAAGTCGAGCCATATGCTGAACCGTTCTCGCAGGTTTCATGGACTTCACGAAAGACCTTTTTTCCAATCACTCCACCTCCACCCCCTCACCCGTTTTTCACCCTCCCAAATCTCATTTTTCCCATGACAACCGACACCAATCCTGATGGAGTGCGAGAAGTCTTCCCTGAACCGGTTTCCGTTTGAATCACGGTTCGACCAAAGGCGGCAGCGTCTCGCACCCTTTGACGCGTCCAGCCAGACTTTCTTCCCGGCTAACGGAAAAAACCACCGTTTGCGAAAACGCTCCCTTCGCCCCACCACGCCAGCTGCCAATCGTTTCGTGGCTTGGCCATCACCTGGTTCCTCCAGAATTCCACCGCCGCCCTCCGATCCGTATCCATCCCTAACTTCAACCGCCAAGTCTCAAACCACGCCAAGACAAAACCATAGTGCTGCTTTTCCAGGTCCGAAAGATTATGCGATGCTTCCAGATCCGATCTCCAAGCCGCCGAGGGGGGATTCATTTGAACGCCTTGTCGCTAAAGCCCGTTTCGATCAAGCCAAAAATCGATCTCTTTGGCACTTACAATCTTCAACCATCCATGACCATCAGGCTTCTAAATCAAAACATCTCGGTTTTACCGCCCCTTCAAAAAGCATCTCATTAGTTTGCTCCAGTAAACGATCAATCATCGATAACCATCCCCATAAAGAGCTGGAAACAAATCATTTTTTCTGACACTAAAACCTCAGGGAAGACCCGCAAGCGCTCCGATCCTTTCCTTTTCCTCTATACTAATTACACTGTTAGGCAAGATCCTCGCACTCACATGAAACTCCAAAACGCTCTGCTGGCTAAAATCGTCGACGAACTCCGCAACGGCAATGATCGTGCATGCGCCGTAGTCGCTGGTAGCCTCCTCGAATTTCAGCTTGAGCGACTTCTTTCCGCACATCTAATTCCTTCGAAGGTCAGCCTGTTTGGTAGTCAGCAGCCGCTCGCCACATTCTCCGGTCGCATCGCGATTAGCAATGCACTTGGCCTCATTCCCGGAGATATTTTTCACGATCTCACATGCATTCGAAAGATTCGCAACGAGTTCAGCCATCAGTTTGAGACCACCACATTCGAGTCCATGCCAGTTCGGAACCATGCGATGAATCTCCTGACGACTCAATGGCTTATTGATCACCAGCACCTTGGCGATATACCAATAATTGAGCCAGAGATTCAGGACATTTCCGGACGCCCGCGCCGCCGCTTTGAGATTGCGGTAGCGATAGTAAGCGTCGCTATCGACTCGCTTATTACTATGATCACACCTTGTGCTACTCCAAGTTACTTTCTTCCGTCAGCAATTGCTACTCCACCAATCGCCTAACAATGCGGTGGAGGCAACTCCGCTGCGCTCCGTGCCTCACCTTGATCGTTAGGCAGAATAATCCAAGATGAGTAATCCCTACTCTACACCGAAAGCACATGGCGTGATCTCGTCTTCGAGGAAGTCTCAATGGCGGATTATAAAGCACGCGTGCATTTTCCTCATGATTTTTCTCATCCTGAACTTCGACAGATTTTTCGGTTCTTCGAAGCGTGATCCTAGAATTCCTGAAGTCAGTATTACCGCCAGCGTAATTACTTTGCTGCTGTTTTATGGCGTTGGATATCTGATATTCTCGCGAGTTCGTTCCCGACGGTAGCTCCCAACAAACAGAAGCCGAACAAGTCGAGACGCGCAACCCCTATCAGCCGCCCTGTTTTCATGCTTTCCAGTAGTTTCAACATCAACCCCTTGATCGACGCGCGCTCCCGCTGGTAGTGGTGCACGTGCTCATCGGCCGTGAAGAATTGAAGCCGGTTTTCGAAGCTCACTTGTGATACCGGTTTTGCGGATTCTACGTTTGGACTTCGCCACCATGATGAAACCGGTTTTCCTGTCTGATGCTTAGCGACGTTTGGCCGGTGCCTTGGTTTATGCTTTTTCGAATCGTTCCAAGATGAAGCAAACCGGTTCAACATCGTTCCGCAGCCGGGATTTTCCTGACACGAACAAGATTAGATGTGAAGGCAGTGAGCGCTACCGGTTGCGGGGCGTGATAAACTCACCACTGCCATGAATATTATACCATCTATTACGATCGGTCTCGATTTAGGAGACAAGAAGCACGCCATCTGCGTTCTGAATCAAGCGGGTGAAATCATTGATGAACGGACCATCACCAATCACAAGGAATCGCTGCGGCGGCTTTCCTTGAAATATCCCGGAGCGCGCATTGCCCATGAGGTGGGTAGTCATAGCCCTTGGACGAGTCGGTTTCTTAAGAGTTTGGGCCATGATGTGATTGTTGCAAATCCGCGCAAGCTACGAGTGATCTATATGAGCAACCGTAAGAGCGATCACACCGATGCGCGGATGATTGCCAAGCTCGCCCGTATTGATCCGGATCTACTTTATCCGATTGAGCATTCGAGCGAACAGTCGCAGCGAGATTTATTACAGGTGAAGTTGCGTGATAATCTGGTGCGTCAGAGAGTTGATATCATCTCATCGATCCGGTTTACTTTAAAAAGTCTTGGTATGTCTCTGCCGTCACCTAACACGGCGTGTTTTGCCAAACGCTGCCGGACACTTCTCGCAGAAAATTGCTCCGAATTGTTAAAGATGATCGAACCCTCGTTGCAGGTAGTGGATTTGCTAACGAAAAACATTCGGGAGCTGGAACGTTCGATCGATGAACTGTGTGCGAAAAGTTATCCCGAGACAAACCGGTTGCGTCAGATTCCGGGAGTGGGACCGATTACGTCGTTGTCCTTCGTGCTGACTATCGGTGATCCGGAGCGTTTTGAAAACCCACGGGATGTTGCGGCGTATTTAGGGTTGGTGCCGAAGCGCGATCAATCGGGAAATGTGGATAAACAACTGCGGATATCCAAAGCGGGCGACGCTTATCTGAGGCGATTGTTAGTCAGCGCGGCGCAATATGTCCTTGGGCCCTTTGGACCGGATTGCGATCTCAAACGCCACGGCATGGAATTAGCGGCACGTGGTGGAAGGTCGGCGAAAAAGAAAGCTGTGGTCGCGATTGCCCGCAAGCTGTCGGTAATCCTGCTCACACTATGGAAACGAGATCTCGACTACCAACCGATTCGTCGACCTGCATTGGCGGCCTGAGTCATGAATTTTATGCAATCTGTCTGAGTGAACTGATGAAACAATTTCGAAGATTTGGGACGACCGCGTTCAAGCGCCAGCACCGTCGATCAAGACGAAGTGCGAGAACAAGATAGCGGCGTCCCACCCCATTTCAAAACAGAGAATTAAGGATCAAATCATGCACCGGGTCGAAAGCGGTCCAAGCGAGTGCGAATGGAAGCAAGACTCCCTGTTTCGAATTTAAAGATGTCCAACCACCAACCCAACCAAGATCAATACTTGAAGTGAACTTCAATTTAAGTTTGACTGCCTTCTCATGGAAGGCGCTTGAGCCAACCGGCGTGAACGTCTATCTTTCATTTTCCGCTCCTCACCGCCGGTGACTCAGCTTTTACGTTAGGCAGAAAAATATGGCAACACCTAAGAAACGCCCTGAGCCAAAAGAGTTCTGCAGCCTCAAAAAGCTTCAGATGGAAGAACTTGTGCAAGAGACCGCTGACTTTATTTTTGAGCATTATCCTGATGTCCGCCCAGCAAGAATAAATTTTCCAAGGGGAGTAATCAGAACCCTTGCCTCCCAGAATAAGAGATGGCCTTATCTTTCCGCTGCTAGACAACGATCCGTTTCTTGCGTAATACAACTATGCGACATCAATCGATTTCACACTAATGCATGGAAGCTAGGTTTGACGGCTGGAACAATGTGGGATTGGCAATGCAGTCTTCCTGTTGTAGCTGTAATCGAGACGCTACTTTATGAAGTCTGTTCGCAAGAAGGTTGGATCACAGGCGATATCAGCTTTAAGAAGGCAATCGACATCGCCAATTCAAAGGGAGTTTTCAAGCAAGCATTGCGTGACGAACTGCACGAACTAAGAGATATGCGTAATCACATTCATATTTACCTTCGGAGCGTCCCCGTAGGAGCATGTGATGGCAAGCCGATTCAATACAACAGAGCCGTCAAAGCTCTCCATAAGGTAGAGAAGTCACTCACACTCCACTTCGAAAAAAAGAAAGCCTAAAGGCGGTGGAGGCAACTCCGCTAACGCTCCGTGCCTCACCTTAGACGTTAGGCAAGAAAATCAAAGACTATGAAGAATGAATACCTCGTCGATATTCCGAAGCTAGCGGAGCACCTCAAAGAGGAAGGCGCGTGCTCGTTTCAACGTTGGGCGGCGACTGCTCACGAAATTGCCAGAGATGCCTACAATGCCATCGAACGTGTGCGGCATGACTATTCAACTCTCCACGAGTCAGAACTGCTCAAGTTTCGTTACGAATCGTTCATAGGCGCTATGCTCGATACAATGCCGACGCTTGAGATGAAGAAGACGCTTTTAACGGCGGAAGCAATACAGTATAAAAAGTTCTAGAATTACGACACATGAAGAAGCTATATAAAACAAAGCCTCCAATTAAGGCGGCGGAATGGGATTCAACTCAAGGAGGTGGAGCCTACATCTATTTCGAGGAATATGTGGAAGTCCCCGGCCTCGAAAAGGCTGGCATCAGCATTCGATTTGAGCGAGGTAACTCACTCGAAGAAGTAAAAGAACTTGTCAGCAAGATGAAGAGCATGGGATTCACATTCGCTGTTGAAAAATAGAGAAGCCTAACAAGGCGCTCCATCCAACGGCGGGTAACGCTCCTGTTTGAATTCGGGCTTCCATGCCCGCCGTGGATGAGCTATACGTTCTCCAAGAAAATGTGGCCATTCGCAAACCGCAAGAGTGAGGCGAGGAGCGCTCTAGTCGACTTGCTGGAACGCACGAAGACGCTCATCGATGGATCGGAAGAATCATGCTGGGCAGGGTTAAGTCCTGACAAGATCGGAATGGATCTGTCCATCGCTATCGAGAAGCTCACTAAAGGTGATTCCATTGATCGGGACTTGCTCCGAATGCATTTTGCTCCGACAGGTCCACTCCAAGAAACCGCGATGATGTCCGGCTGGACGGACGAATACATGATTCTCTCTGAGAGATTTGACGCACTGATTTCATCGATCAAGTAGTTCACATCAAGCCACACCGACGAAAATGAAGATCGGAGAACAAGCCGGCTCATCCAACGGCGG
>DBTN01000010.1:168185-168702 GCA_002307065.1 Akkermansiaceae bacterium UBA1315
AACGTCCTTCTTTGAATTCGGGCTTTCATCCCCGCCGTGGATGGCCTAAACGTTCTCCAGAAAATGAAAGAGCACGCAGAAACCAAGCATGAGCGCATGGAGATGCGTAAGGCGATCGGCAACCGCGTGATCACCCCACCCAAGTCTCCACCATTTCATCGAGGGCCTGATTACCTTTCACACTATGCTTGCTTTGCGTGCTGCAAGAGCTTCAAGCAGGACGCTATCTCTTCCTCCCATAGACATGTTTGTCCGGAATGCTCGGGTGATCTGCATTACATGGGCCGCAATTTCAGACCGCCGAGGAAGGCGGCTAAGGCTTCGTGGGAAGTTGTGAGACGTCTCTACGATGCTGGATTCCGCTTCTTCGGAAGTGGTTCCCATCCAGATCCAGCTCTTCCTACTTCTCTGCGGGAAGTTGACCAGTTCATCAGGGACAACCCACACCACTACCTCCGAATCAAAAAGACCGGAGAACAAGCCGCGTCGTGACAACCACTACCAGCCGCTCAGTTTC
>DBTN01000047.1 GCA_002307065.1 Akkermansiaceae bacterium UBA1315
TGCCGGAAGATTGCCTTCTCACCAGCGCGCTGGAGTTGACGAACGAAGCTTATGCCATCGCAAAAATCGCCGGGCTGAAGTTATGTCAACATTATCGCGCTCAGCATGGTCTGACCTATCACAGCGCGATGCCGACGAATCTTTACGGTCCGGGTGACAATTATCATCCGGAAAATTCGCATGTGATTCCCGCCCTGATCCGGCGTTTCCATGAAGCGAAAGAAGCCGGTGCCGCATCCGTCACCATCTGGGGAACGGGCACACCCCGACGCGAATTCCTCCACGTCGACGATCTCGCGACCGCGTGTTTCCACCTGCTCTCGCTGGAAAACCCGCCTGATTGGGTCAACGCAGGCGTCGGTGAAGATATTAGCATTTTTGAACTCGCGCAGCTTGTCGCGAAAACCATCGGATTCACAGGTGAAATTTTAACCGACCCGACCAAACCGGACGGCACTCCGCGAAAACTGATGGATGTCACCAAACTGAAAGAAACCGGTTGGGCTCCAGCCGTCGCATTCGAAGATGGCATCGCTTCCGCCTATCAGGATTTCCTCCTCACTCTGACCAGCGGCACCGCCCGACTCTAAACCTTTCGCTCCACTCCCATAAAAAAATGAAACGTGCTCTTATCACCGGTATCACAGGCCAAGATGGATCTTATCTGGCAGAGTTTCTCCTCGAAAAAGGTTATGAAGTCCACGGCATCAAACGCCGCGCTTCCTTATTCAACACCGAACGGGTCGATCATATCTATGAAGATGTGAACGTGGAAAACTCCCGGTTTAAGCTTCACTATGGCGACCTCACGGACTCCTCGAACCTGACCCGCATCCTCAGCGAAGTTCAGCCCGATGAAGTGTATAACTTGGGCGCAATGTCCCACGTCGCCGTTTCCTTCGAAGCTCCCGAATACACCGCGGATGTCGATGCGATGGGCACCTTGCGTTTGCTCGAAGCGATCCGTTTCCTCGGACTGGAAAAGAAAACCCGCTTTTACCAAGCGTCCACCTCCGAGCTTTACGGCCTCGTTCAGGAAATCCCACAAAAGGAAACCACCCCGTTCCACCCGCGCTCGCCGTATGCGGTCGCCAAAATGTATGCCTATTGGATCACGGTGAACTACCGCGAAGCCTACGGCATCTACGCCTGCAACGGCATCCTCTTTAACCACGAGTCCCCACGTCGTGGTGAAACCTTCGTCACCCGCAAGATCACCCGTGGCATCGCCAACATCGCCCAAGGCCTCGAAGACTGCATCTACCTCGGCAACATCGATTCCCTCCGCGACTGGGGCCACGCGAAAGACTACGTCCGCATGCAATGGATGATGCTCCAGCAGGACACCGCCGAAGACTTTGTCATCGCAACCGGTAAACAAATCTCCGTCCGCGAATTCGTCCGCCTTTCCGCATCCTACGCAGGCATCACCCTGAAATTCACCGGCGAAGGCGTCGACGAAATCGCCACGGTCACCGCGGTCAATTCCGAACTCGCCCCCGCCGTCAAAGTCGGTGACGTGATCATCCGCGTTTCGCCCCGCTATTTCCGTCCCGCCGAAGTCGAAACGCTCCTTGGCGACCCAAGCAAGGCCAAAGAAAAACTCGGCTGGATCCCCGAAATCACCGTCGAAGAAATGTGCGCCGAAATGGTCGCCTCCGACCTCGACAAAGCGAAACGCCACGCCCTCCTCAAAAAACACGGACACCACGTCTCCGTCGCGAAGGAATAGTCTCACCGGCCCCGGATTCGTAAATGCATACCATCCCTATCATCGGTCTTCCCGTCGCCGTCACCGATTATGCCGGTGCCGTGGATTGGATTCTTGAACACGCCGGACGCCGCGATCGAGCCTACCCGGTCGAGGCCGCGAACACTCACGTCGCAGCACTCGCCCGCTCGGACGAGCGATTTGCTAACTCAATGCGTAAGTTCGATCTGATCTGTCCAGATGGGATGCCGTTGATTTGGTGTCTCAATGCTCATTTGCCACCTTCCGAGAGACTAACCGACCGGGTTTACGGCCCCACGCTCATGCTGAAGACGCTTGAAGCGACGAGCGACAAGCCCCAGTTCCGTCATTTTTTCCTGGGTGGACAGCAGAGCACGCTGGACCGCTTGGCGAAGGTATTTTCCGAAAAATTTCCAAACTCAGTCATCGGCGGCTTTTACTCACCACCCTATGGCGAATGGCCGACCGACGAATTTGATCGTATTTGTGACCAAATCCGTGAAACCCACTCGAACCTGATCTGGGTTGGCGTGGGTTGCCCCAAGCAGGAGCACTGGATCGCCGAAAACAAAGATCGGTTGCCACCAGGGTGTTATTTCGGAGTGGGGGCCGCGTTTGCTTTCCATGCGGGAGAGGTAAAACAAGCGCCAGCTTTTCTTCAAAACCGCGGTCTAGAGTGGGCATATCGACTCGCCATGGAACCCCGTCGCTTGTTCCGAAGATACTTCACTTATAATTCCCTTTTTCTTTATCATATCATCCGTGACCGGATGCGCGACTAAGCCTCTTATTTCCCATCATGCTATGAGCAAATCCGTTAAAAACATCTG
>DBTN01000045.1:0-248 GCA_002307065.1 Akkermansiaceae bacterium UBA1315
GGCGAGACGCCAACACTCCTTGATCCAATTTCGGTAAGTGGTCAGTCCCGCAAAAGCCGCGATGCAGCATCGACTCCGGTTTGCAACATCGAAAGTTATCTCACGACTTCGGTGCCGACGCCGCCGTCGGTGAAGATTTCTAACAGAAGTGCGTGGGGCAGGCGGCCGTCGACGAAGTGGACTTTGCGGACGCCGGCATTGAGGGCGTCAACGGCGCTGCGGATTTTGGGAATCATGCCGCCGGAAAT
>DBTN01000045.1:499-39443 GCA_002307065.1 Akkermansiaceae bacterium UBA1315
TCATGCCGCCGGAAATGGTGCCGTCTTCGATCAAGGCATCGGCTTCTTTGCGGGTGACGGATTTGATAAGAGTGCTGGGATCTTTCGGGTTGGAAAGCAAACCGGGGACGTCGGAAAGATAAACGAGTTTTGCGACGCGGAGTTCTTTGGCGAGAGCGGCGGCCGCGAGGTCGGCATTGATGTTGAGAGGGCGACCGGTGGCAAGTTCGGCGGCGAGTGGAGAAATCACCGGTACGATTCCGGCGCGGTGGGCGGCGTCCATGTGAGCCATCTGGCAACCGACGACTTCGCCGACGCGGCCGAGATCGACCGAATTTCCAGCGGCATCTTTTGCGCGGAGTTTTTCGCCGAGGAAAACATCGTTGCCGGGAATGCCGACGGCTTTGCCGCCGAACTCACGGATCATGTGGACGAGGTTTGGATTGATTTCCTCGGACAGGACGCGGGCGACGATATCGATCGCTTCGTCCGTGGTGACGCGGAATCCGCCGACGAATCGGGCTTCAAGTCCGGCGGCTTCCATCGCGGCGGAGATCGCTTTTCCTCCGCCGTGGACGACGATGGG
Organism: Akkermansiaceae bacterium UBA1315; assembly: GCA_002307065.1. GTDB lineage: Bacteria > Verrucomicrobiota > Verrucomicrobiia > Verrucomicrobiales > Akkermansiaceae > Luteolibacter. Next base: position 1,065 of record DBTN01000045.1, read on the forward strand.
ATTGATGCCGGCGACTTCCAGGAAAACGACGTCGCGCATGACTTTGGCGACCAGCTCCGGGTCTTCCATGGCCGATCCGCCCATTTTGATGAGGAAGGTTTTTCCGCGAAACGCTTGAAGATAAGGTAACGCTTCGATCAGGGAGTTGGCTTTTTCGATGGGGTCCATGTGGGGAAATACCGGTGGTGGGAAGTTGGCGGAAAGGATCAGGATTGGGAAGGCGGGGGATTTTTTTTGCGTGGGGCTCTTTTCGCAACAGCCTTTTTGGCGGGAGTTTTTTTCGGGGGCTCCTTGTCAGTGGGATCGGCGGATTTGCGTTTCGTGGTTTTTTTCACCACGGGTTCCACGATTTCCGGAGTTGGCGGCGGGGTCGGGGTGGCGACGATGGGTTCCGCCGCAGATGCGTTCGAATCCGAGAAAAAGATTTTTGCGAAAATAGCGGCGGTGGCGATGGCCGCGAGTCCGGCGATTCCGGGCAGCCAGATTTCCGCAAAGCTTGCGGAGATCCATTGGGCGACGACGAGGGCGGAGGCGAGCAGCCCGAAGCCGAGCTGGCGGGCGAAGCTGTTTTTGAAAAGCAGCGATGTGAGGATGAGAACGAGGGTCGCGAGCAGTCCCAGTTCCCAATTGACCGGCAGTCGCCGAAACGTGCGGGGATCGTCGAGTCCGGCGTCCGAGGAAATCGCAGCGATGGCGGAGGTGAGATTTTGGGAAAAAGCGCGTGTCGAAGAATCGACGGTGGATTGGTCATCGCGGAGGACAACCGGTTGGACGAGGCTGTCCGGGATGGGGTCTGTGTCGTCGATCAGCGATTCGGCGGAGATTTTCGCGATAGCGGGAAGCCGTTTGAGGGGGATGGGCAGGCGGCCGAACGAATCGATCGGGACGGCGGGGCCATCGGCGCTGAGTTTGAGGAAATTTCCGGGTTCGATCCGGACGCCCTCGATCGGAAGTCGGCGGTGGGAAAGGACGGTGAGAACCGAGAAATTGAGGACGATCCGGTCTTCCCAGCGGGCGATGAGATGCACCTGTTCCCCGGCGGTTTCCGATTCGAGATGGGTGAAACCGGCAAGGGCATTTTCTCCGCCGAGAACCGCACCGGAAACCGGTAGATGGTTGACGACCGGCAGCTCGGAAAAATCTCCGGTTATTTGGTCAAGCGGGATCGAGGCGCGGCGGAAGGCGGGTGGCAGCGGCGAGGAAACGGCGGCACGCGAGAGGGGCGCGGCGGTGACCACGGCGGAAAAATCATTGAGCGCAGATTCGAGCGCCTGCAGGGCGATTGCGTCCGGATTTTCCCATGCGAGCACCGGGGCGACGGCGACTTTTTCCACGCCGAGGCGGTGGATGTTTTTCAGAATGACCGCGAGATCGATGGGTGAGGGCGGGGAGTTCTGGAAAACCCGATCCGGATCGTCTCCGAGGGAAATGACGAACGGCGCACCTCTCGGGTCCGGTTTTTTGTTCGGGGCGAGGGTGCGGAGCTGCCACGGGGCGGAGTGCGAGCCGTTTCCTGAAATGAAAAGCGGCGGATTGGCCGAACCCCGAGCGACTGCGGTGAATGCGGCGCGATCGATTTCGCTGGAAGGGGCGAATTTCCAGCAGGCGAATGCCGCCGCCGCAAAAAAGGGCACGCTCAGGAGTCGATGGAGCGGGCGGGGCACAGGCGTCAGGGAATGGCGGCGAGGATGGGCGCGAGGGGGGATTCGAGGCGGGTTCCGGCGGTGACTTCGCGGAGCAGGCGGGCGGCGGTGGAGATGTGCGGACGATACCATTCGTCTCCCCGGTTTTTAAGAATGTTGCCGTAAGCCCCGAGCGCCTGCATCAAGCGTTGAGCTGCGCATTCGTTAAATAATGTCAACTCAGGGCGTTCATCGGCGATGTCTTCCCACAGTTCGAAAAGTGCTTCGCGTTCGGCAGGTGAGTGGTCCAGATACGGATCGTAAATCAGCGAGGCGAGGTCGTATTCCTGGCGTCCGCGGCGGAGGCCTTGGAAATCGATCAGGTAGATTTGATCCTCCTTCACCAACAGGTTTTGCGATTGGAAATCGCGATGGACGAGATGGCGGCTACCGGTTCCGAGACGTTCCGCGAGATCGGTGAAAGCGGAATTTTCCCGGAGGACGTTCGCGTCGAGGCCGAGGTAATCTTCGACGAGATATTCGAAAAAGTATTGCTGTTCCCAGCGGTAGAGGGCGGCGTCGAAGGGAGGCATCAGTTCCATTTCCTTCGGTGGCTTCGCGTAGAACAGTTTGTCGACCTGTTCGAGTGCGGACCGGTAGAGCGGCAAGCGTGATTCGAACGGCTGGCTTTTCAGCGTCAGCAGGTCGGTATTTCCGAGGTCTTCGACGAGGACGACGCGGCGTTTCGGACTTTCGAAAATGAGTTCGGGAATGCGAAGCCGGGCCTTTTTCAGGAAATGGGCAACCGGGATGAACTGTTCGTTATCTTCGCGGTCGAGCGTCCAGTGAATGCCGATGAAAGGTTCATGGCCGGGGGTTTTGACACGCACGATCGTGCGGCCCGAGGCACCACGTTTGATCGGCTCCAGGGTGATTGGCACCGTCGGGTCCACCCCGAGAAACTGACGGGCGGTGGAAAGAATCGCGTCGGTAGGCATAGGCGGGCGGATGCTAGCTTGAAAAAGGATGGACCTGCAAAGGCAAATCACGGTTTCGGTAGGGTTATCGTGCGATGCAATATTTTCGAAATTGCTCACGTAGGAAGATCTGATACCCATTTTGAACATGAACAACCCCGCGCGAATTCCTCGAACCCTTCTTTTTCCGCTCGCCTGCGCTGCCGCAGCGATCGGATTATTTTTTTCCGGCGGCGGCGAAAAACTGCGAGCGCAAGACTCACCGCCGGTGAAGAAAAAGATCGTATTTGTTGCCGGGAAGCAAAGCCACGGGAAAGGCGAGCACGAGCATCGAGCTGGCTGCATGCTGTTGGCCAATCATTTGAACATGAGTGGATTGCCGATTGAAGCGGTGGTCGTGACGAACGGCTGGCCGAAGGATAAATCGGTCTTCGACGGTGCCTCGGCAGTGGTGATTTATTCTGATGGCGGCGGGGGTCATCCGGCGATGCAGCAGCTCGCCGATCTCCGGAAAATGGCGGAAGCGGGCGTGGGCGTCGGCTGCATTCATTACGCGGTTGAAGTGCCCAAGGGCGATCCGGGAGATGCGTTTTTGGACGTGATCGGTGGATATTTTGAACCGAATTGGTCGGTCAATCCGCATTGGGAGGCGTCGTTTAAACTTCCGAAACACGAAATCAGCCAAGGGGTGAATGATTTTAAATCCCTCGACGAATGGTATTATCACATGCGTTTCCGTCCGGGGATGGAGGGCGTGACGCCGATTCTCACGGATTTGCCCCCGGAAAAAAGCCTGACGCGCCCGGATGGTCCGCATTCGGGGAATCCGGAGGTCCGGGCTGCGGTGTTGGAGCGCAAGGAGCCGCAGCATATGATGTGGGCCTTTGAGCGCCCGGCGACGCTTGGCGGAGGGCGCGGTTTTGGATTTACCGGTGGGCATTTCCACAAAAACTGGAAGCTGGATGATCAACGGAAACTGGTGCTCAACGCGATCGCTTGGATCGCCAACGTACCGGTTCCTGAAGAGGGCGTGCCGACCAAGACGCCGACGGATGAAGAGATGACCGCCAATCTTGACCCGAAAGGTTGATCGGCTTTGAGGCGCGGCATCGATGGGCGATGCCGCGGGTTTTCCTCGCTGGACCGTGAAAAACCGGTCCGTTCAACGGAGCAAAAATGCGCTTCAGCGGTGGAGCGCCGGTTTGCGGAACAGCGGTCCGGAGGATTTTTTCTTCGGTAAAAACGGAGAAGTGAGTGCTTCCTGGAAATCGAAAATTTCGGAAAAATCTTCCGGTTTGTCCGAATCTTGTTTTCCAAATACCTGTTCCTCAATCAGTTGGAAAACCATGTCGCCGACGTGTTGGCAGCGGCGGATGCCCCATTCGTTCATCAAGGTCGATGCCATGGGGCCGAATTGATCCAGTGCCAGATCTCGGAAGCCCGCCAGCAATTCTGGTCCGCTGACGTGGGGTGACTGACCCGCGTGCTGGGCGGCACTGCGTTTCAGGGTGAAATCGAGCGCCTCCTTGAGGAAAAAATAGGCGTGCGGATCGAAGCGTTTGTCGCGTTTCAGGATAGAAACGACGGATTGTTCAAATTGCATCGCCTGCATGGTCGAGGAGAATTGAAAATCAGCGGACCCTTTTCAAGGAAGAAGATGTGTCATTCGTTTCCGAGGCGGTCGACGAATTCTTCCAACAGCGCTTTAACGCGGGGTTCGCGGGCGATGGCGACGGGTTTGTCGAAGCCGATCCAGATGGCGGTCGATCCGGCGGGGCCGAGTCGTAAGGTCCACGCGTCGCGCTCCGAACCGGTCGCTCCGGTGAAACAACGGGTGCCGGCGTGGCGGGTGAGAACGCTGGTCGCTTCGGTGGCGGCGTTGGCGGAGAGGGCGACGGAGAGGACCGGTTTGGCCGAGTAGAGAATTTCCCCGCTGGCGTCGCGGATTTCGCGGATCAGATAAGGTTTGGCGCGTTTGCCTTTGTTTCCGAGCGTGGCGAGGCCGACCGACATTTCCAGGGGAGTGGCGGCGACCGATCCGCGGAAAAGATCTTCGGTTTTCAAAAAGGGACCGGCCAATCCGCAGCGGCGGGCGAGGCGTTCGACTTCGGCCGGACCGATTTGGCGGCCCGTCTGGACGGGTCTGCCGGGTAAAACGAGGCGTCCTCGTTCGGCAGCGGCGGCGGCGACGAAGGGTTCAAAGGCCGAGCCGAGATCGCGGCTGGAGCGGGTGCGATCAAAGCGCGAATGTTGATAATCCCGACCGCCGATCAGGGCGAGGATGCCGCCGGTTTTGGTTTCGATCGTGACTGCGGCGTATTGGACGTAATCGGGCTCGGTGCCTGCGACGTAGGCGGCGTGGGTCGGGTGGGGCCAGGATTTTTCCTGTTCCAGATTGGCGACGGAGCGGGTGAGTTCTGAATTGAGGCGTTCTTGCCAGGCGGCGTCGAGAGTGGTGTGGACGTGCAGACCTGCTTCGCGGATGTCGCGATCTTCGAGGATGCGATCGAGCTCGCGGCGGATGGCTTGGACGGCGTAGGACGGTTGGGTTTCGCGTTGGTCGTCGGTGACCAGGTGAACCGGTTCTGCCATGATTTTTTCCCGCTGCGCCTTGTCCAAAAATCCCATCGCTTCCATGCGGCGGAGCGTTTGGTCGCGTTGTTCGATGGCGGCGGGGAGATTGCGGAAGGGTGAGAAAATATGGGGGCCGCGGATGATTCCGACGATCATCGCGCATTCACCAGGGTTCAGTTCGCGCGCGGGTTTTCCGAAATACGTTCGTGCCGCTTGTTCGATTCCGTGGGCGCCGGAGCCGAAATAGATGCGGTTGAGGTAATGGGTGAGGATGTCGTCTTTGGAATACCGGTTTTCCACGCGCAGGGTCAGCGCGATTTCGAGGAACTTGCGGTGAAGCGATTTGGCCCGGATTTCATAGGTGTTGCGGGCGAGCTGCATCGTCAGCGTCGATGCGCCTTGGGTGAAATCGCGGTCTTTGAGATTTCGGAGGGTCGCCCGTGCGAGGCCGCGGACATCGACGCCGCTGTGGTCGAAAAACCGGGCGTCTTCGCGAGCGCGCAAGGCCTGCACGAGGAATTCCGGGATGTCGGCGCGTTTTGCCAATTTGGCGCTATTTCTTCCGGAGGTGGGCAGTTCCTGGCCACGGCGATCGTAAATGACCGTGCCGCCGGGGAGCCGGCCGACTTCTGCCATGTCGAACTTCATCGCCAGGGCGAAGTAGAAAAACACCATTCCGAAAAACAAAACCAATCCGGTGAGCGTCAGGAAAAACGCCCAGCGAACGGGCAGGTGAAGGAACGCTGGAAGCCAGCGCTGCCACCAAGGGGGGCGAGTCAGCGGGCGCCAAGTGGACATGAAATGAGGTGTTTCGGAAAAAGGGGTGGGGTGAGATATTAAGAACGGACTAAAGTCCGTGGTCCAATCAAAGCAACCTCGCGCGGAGGAGGTCGGTGACCTGCTTTGGATTCGGTTTCGGGCTGGCGGTTTTCATGACCTGACCGGTGAGGAAGTTGAGCAGTTTTTCGTTTCCGGCTCGGATCGCTTCGACTTCGGACGGATTGTTGGCGATGACTTGATCGACCAGGGAGTCGAGCGCGCCTGCTTCGGCCGGTTTGAATCCGAGCTCATCGGCGATGGCGGCGGGATCTTTTTCCGGGGAATCGAAAAGGATCGTGAAGACTTCTTTTGCTTGGTTCGCGGCGAGGGTTCCGTTTTCGACGAGTGACAAGAGGCTGCGGAGTTTTTCCGGGGCGACCGGGCAATCGGCGATGGAAAGGCTGCGTTCGTTGAGCGTGCCGAGCAGATTGTTGATGATGAAGTTTGCGACTTTTTTGCCGGGGATCGCGGCATCGGTGACGGCTTCGAAATAGATCGCGAGCTGTTTGTCGGAGGAAAGCACGGCGGCGTCGTAGGCGGTGACGCCGAGGTCTTTTTCAAACCGGTTTGCGAGTTGGTGAGGCAGTTCCGGAACGAGCGGGCGGACTTTTTCGAGGAGTGGCGCGGTGCGAACCGGGAGTAAATCCGGGCAGGGGAAATACCGGTAGTCGTGGGCGTCTTCCTTGGTGCGCATCATTTGGGTTTCGCCGCGATCGTCGTCCCAGCGGCGGGTCGATTGGATTTGTGGAATGCCGGCGTTGAGTTCTTCGGTCTGGCGCTGGATTTCGAAATGGATCGCGCGGCGGATGGCGGAGATCGAGTTGAGGTTTTTCAGCTCCACTTTTTGCCCGAGTGGATCGGAGGCGTTTTTGCGAAGAGAGATGTTCACGTCGCAACGAAGCTGGCCTTTTTCCATATCGGCATCGGCGACTTCGCCTTGTTGCAGGATCATTTGCAGCGAACGGACGTAGGCGAAGGCTTCTTCGGCCGATTCGATGTCCGGTTCGGTGACGATTTCCATCAACGGCGTTCCGGCGCGGTTGAAATCGATGAGCGACGAATTGCCGAGGTGGGTGGATTTTGCCACGTCTTCCTCAAGGTGGATGCGGTTGAGGCGGACGATTTTGTTCGGAGTGACGATATTTTTCCGGTGATCGGTCGGGTAGCAATGATCGTAGAGTGGGACGCCGCCGCCGATGCAGAGGGGGAATTCCATCTGCGTCGTTTGGTAGTTTTTTGGCATGTCCGGATAGAAGTAGTTTTTCCGGTCCCATTTCGAAAGTTCGGGTGATCCGCAATTGAGCATCAAACCGGTCAGCAATGTTTTTTCGATCGCATGGCGGTTGAGAACCGGAAGCGCGCCGGGAAGGCCGAGGCAAACCGGGCAGGTGTGCGTGTTCGGTTCGTCGCCGAATGAGGTGCGGCAGGCGCAGAACATTTTGGTGTTCGTTTTGACCTGGGCGTGGACTTCGAGGCCGATGGTGACGAGATACATAAATTGGAAAGGGAAACGGCGATTTGATTTAAGCGCAGATGACGAGGGATTACGCGGATTTCGCAGATTTTAAAAGGCGCTTTGGATGGCTTGCTGAACTTTCGGGTCGTCCATGGCTTTTTGGAAAAGCGGATGTTTCAGAAGGGCTTCGAAGCGACCGGTTCGGGCGAGGTTTTGAAGCTCAGGATCTTGAACGATGAGAGCGCGGGGGTAGGGCGCACCGGTTTCGGGATTGATGACCGGTTTGAGATCAGAATCGGCTTGGGTGGTGATGAGCTTCACGAGGGCGACGCGTGACGGATCGGCGAGTGGGTCGATTTTTTCCAACCAGTCGGCTGGGATGATTTCAGCGATACCGGTTTTCAGGCGCTGGATGGTGGCGCCGAAGCTGGAATCGTCGGGGATTTTTCGATCGTCCGCGGTCGCCTGGATTTCGGCGATCGAGCCGGCGTGGTGGACGAGCGTCGCGCCGGTGAACCAGATGAGTGCAGCGGGAATGAGGGTGAAGATCGCTTGGACGAGGAGTCGCTGGGGGGAGCGAGGTTGGCCGTCTTTCGAACTGGTGAACGGGCGGACGAGAAATCCGAGGAGGACGCGGGCAATGATAAAGGTGACGAGAAACGCGAGGATGGGTAGGCCGGTGACGATCCACGGAACCGGCTTGCCGATGAGGTCGATGGACCATCCGGGAGCGAGTTGCCAGACGCGAAAGGCGACCCAGGCGCTGCCGGCGATGACCAGCGAGCTGAGGATCATGCGGGTGAGACCGCGCAGCAAAACGAAGCCGATGCAGAGAATAAAGATGATCAACGCGGCGGAGCCGATGCTGATTTGCGGGATGGAATCGAACATGAGAGGAACATCGAACCTCGAACGTCCAACATGGAACGTCGAAGTGAAGATAGAGATGGGAGATTAATATCGGATCGCGCGTTGGCGGAGGAGGTGATCGGTGAGAACGAGGGTCGCCATGGCTTCGACGATGGGGACGGCACGGGGAAGGACGCAGGCGTCGTGGCGGCCGCGGCCTTGGAGTTCGGTATTTTCCCCGGTGTTGGTGACGGTTTCCTGATTGCTCATGATCGTCGCGGTCGGTTTGAAGGCGACTCGGAAAGCGATGGCTTCGCCGTTGGAAATGCCGCCTTGGATGCCGCCGGAGCGGTTGGTGGTGGTGCGGATTTTCCCGTCGATGTTGCGGAAGGCGTCATTGTGATCGCGGCCGGTCAGGAGCGTTCCGGCGAAACCGGAGCCGATTTCGAAACCTTTCGTCGCGGGAAGCGAAAGCATGGCTTTGGCGAGATCGGCTTCGAGCTTGTCGAAAATCGGTTCGCCCAATCCGGGTGGGCAATTTCGGATGACGCATTCGATCACGCCGCCGACGGAATTTCCGTCCGCGCGGATGGCTTTGATTCGCTCGATCATTGGCTCGACCATCGCTGCATCACCGGTTCGGACGATGTTCGATTCGATGTCGTCAAAGGTGACGGTTTCGGGATTTACGTCGGCTTCAAGTTCTTGGATCGATTTGACCCAAGCGAGGATTTCGATGCCCGGGTGGAAGGTATCGAGCACTTGGCGGGCGACGGCGGCGGCGGCGACGCGGCCGATCGTTTCGCGGGCGGAAGCGCGGCCGCCACCGGAGGCGGAGCGGATTCCGTATTTCGCATCGTAGGTGTAGTCGGCGTGGCTCGGGCGGTATTTCGCGGCCATTTCGTCGTAGGCGCCGGGGCGTTGGTCGGTATTGCGGACCATGATCGAGATCGGCGAGCCCAGGGTGAGGCCGTCTTGTAAGCCGGATAAAATTTCCGCCGCGTCGGCTTCTTTTCGCGGTGTTACGATCTCTGACTGTCCTGGCCGACGGCGGTCGAGCTCGCGCTGGATCTGTTCAGTCGAAAGAGGAATGCGCGGTGGGCAGCCATCGATGACCACCCCGACGCCGCCGCCATGCGACTCACCGTAGGTATGGATGCGAAAAGCGTGGCCGAACGTGGAAGACATGCGGGAGATTTGAGACGGGAGAGGGAAGATGCAAGAGTCAAGATGTCGGGAGGGCATCCCGGTCGGAGCGGGGCTTGAGGGAATCGCCCTAGCGACTTTGTTTTCTAGACCGGTTTTGGGGATCGGTGTTACAGAGGGCAATGCGTTTGCAGCTCCCCGGCAGAGTGATTTCATTTCCGCGTCGCCCCTTGGTGATGGGGATTGTGAATGTGAATGACGATTCGTTTTCGGGGGATGGTTCGCTCGATTTTTCGGAGACCTTGGCGATGGCGAAACGGCAGATCGAAACCGGTGCGGATGTCATCGATATCGGAGCGGAAAGCGCGCGGACGAACCGTGCGGCGATATCGGTTTCGGAGGAAATTCGGAGATTTTCCGGGTTTTTGGAGCGTTGGGAGGAAATGTGGCGATCCGCCAAACCCCGCGACGAAGAGCAAATCTGGCCACCGGTTTTATCGGCCAATACGTGGCGCTCGGCGGTGATTGAGGAAATTTTAAAGACCGGACAAATCGAGCTGATCAATGACATGAGCGCTCTGCCCGATGGGGAAAATGCGCGGCTGTGCGCGGCGGCAGGGGTTTCGTTGCTGATCATGCACAGCGTCGGCGAGCCGAAGATTCCGCAGCTCCATCGGCAATGGGAGGATGTGATGGGTTCGATGGAGCGGTTTTTTGAGGAGAAAATCGCCTTGGCGGAGGCGGCGGGTCTTTCGCGGGATGCGTTGGTTCTCGATCCGGGCATCGATTTTGCGAAGCAGCGGGATGACAATCTGACGGTTTTCCGCGAGCTGGACCGGTTGGGAAAACTGGGGCGTCCGATTTTGGTGCCCGTTTCGCGGAAAACGGTGATCGGTGAGGTCTTGGATCTGCCGGAACCGGTTTCGCGTGACGCCGGAACCGTCGCTTGCCTTTCATCGGCGATGATGCGGGGCGCGTCGATTTTCCGCGTTCATAACGTCGCCGCCGCCTGGGAATCGGTGAAAATCATGAATCGATTGCTTTTGGGTTAATTTTGCTCTTGCAATAAAAATGCAGGAAAGAACGTTGGGGGTGGCATGAACGCGCTCGCTTCGATCTCTCCCGTTGTTCTTTCCGACTGTGCGCGTGGGTTGGCGCAGCAGATGGTTTTGTGGGGGCACGACGTTCGGCATCCGGACGGCAACGCGCTGGTTCGGTACGGATTGGAACGGCGGGCGTCGACCGGTTTGACCGGCACCAGTTGTTATTCGATGCCGTGGGAAAATGGGGTGGTCGAATTGCACGGAGCGGTCGCGTCCTGGACGGCGGCGGCTGGGAAAACCGGTTGTGTTTTTTGCCGAGACCGGGGTCGGATCGATCTCTGGGAAGCCGAACGCCCGCCCGTTCCGGGGAGAGAAAACGGCGTTTCCGGAACGGTCGCGGATCGATGGAAAGCGTTCCAGCCTCTGCTGCGGTGGTTGATCGATTACGAAACATGGGTTTTTGAAACGCTCGGCGAAACATGGCGGCAGAACGCGTGGCGGGCCCTCAAAAAACTTCCGAAAGGGAAAGTGTGGATTCCGCCGCATCTTGCGCTGCGTTGGTGGCAGTTGGCGGTGGAAACCTCAAATCCGCCGCGGCCGCGAGAGTTACTGAAAGGCGAATGACCGGAAAAGCGGAGCGGATTTGCTCGCGCGATTGGCCTGTCGGGTGCTGAGAGAAAGCAGTTGAGAGTTGCACGATCCGCCGTTGGTTGTCATCCGGTGTGCTCTCCTGAAAACCCATCCGATGTCATCTGCTTTTGAGAAAATTTCCCGCTGTTGGATCGTGTGGGTGTTCGGGGCGCTTTGGTTTTCCGCTGGAAAAATGATGGCTGAGCCCGGGTTGGACCAACCGGTGCCGATGGGTGCTTTCCTGAATGGGGTTTTCCCCAAAACGGCGCCGGGCCCGAGCGGAACCTGGGCGCTGAAGGATGCGTTTCCCCAACTGACGTTTGTCGATCCGGTGAGGATGGTCAATGATCCGCAGAACTCGGAATACGTTTATGTCGTGTGCCGGAATGGTGAGATCTGGCGGGTGCTGTTTTCGGAAAAGGCGACGACGGATGACCGATTGCGGGTGCTGGATTTGAAGGAATGTACCCTTGGTTTTGGCGATGCGGGGATGATGTCGATGGCGTTTCATCCGGATTTTGGAATGCCGGGAAATCCGAATCGAAATTATGTTTATGTGTTTTATCAATACACCCCGGAACGGCCGAAAGACACGGATCCGGCGACCCCGGGATATTTGCGGTTGTCGCGTTTCACGATTCCGGATGGGGAAGTTGCGCTGGATCCCAAATCGGAATTCGTTTTGATCCAGCAATTTGACCGCCATAGCTGGCACGGAGGTGGTGGAATGTTTTTCGGTCCCGACCGGTTTTTATATCTCGCGATCGGCGATGAAGGGGGAAGTAATGATTTTTATCACTCCGGGCAAAAGATCGATGATCGGTTGTTTGCGGGGATTTTGCGGATCGATGTGGATCAGGATCTGAGCCGATCGCAGCCGGTGAAGAGGCGCCCGGCAAAGCTGCCGGTTCCCGAAGGTTGGCCGGAAAGTTTTACGCAAGGATATACGCTTCCGAAGGACAATCCGTGGCTGGATCAAAAGGGCGGGGTGCTGGGAGAATTTTGGAGCATCGGCACGCGCAATCCGCATTCGATGTATCATGATGATGAAACGGGCGAAATTTATGTTGCCGATGTCGGACAGGATGCTCGTGAGGAAATCACACTGGCGATCCGTGGCGGAAATCATCAATGGCCGTTCAAGGAAGGCTCGATCGCCGGGCCGAAAGCCAAGCCGAAAAAACGGATTGGGAAGGAAGTTTCACCGGTTTTCGATTATGCAAGATCGATGGGTGGTTGTGTGATTGGGGGGATGGTTTATCGAGGTTCGCAACATGCCGCAGCGCTGACGGGAAAGTATATCTTTGGAGATCATAGTTCCCGGGGGATCTATGCGTTGGATCGGGCGGACGAGGCGAGTCCGGAGGCGGAATTTTTGGTTTCCATTCCGCGCGTCGTCGGTTCGCAACGCGGGCTTTCCGGGATCAGCGAAGGTCCGGATGGTGAGCCGTATTTCATCGAGCTGGGTGACGCGGGAACGGACACGGGGAAGATTTACAAACTGGTTCGAACCGGGACTCTGGTGGCGGATCCTCCGAGGTGGTTGTCCCAAGCGGGTGCGTTCGAAGATCTCAAATCATTAAAACCGGTTGCCGGGTTGCTGAAGTATGAAGTGAACTCGCCGTTGTGGAGTGATGGGGCGGAGAAACATCGATGGATTGCGGTGCCAAATGATGGGGCTCATGACGCCGCCGAAGAGCAGGTAACTTTCCGCGATCGCGGTGAGTGGGATTTTCCGATTGGGACGGTTTTGGTTAAACATTTCGCGCTCGCGTTGGATGCACGAGATCCGAGCCGACAGCAGCCGATTGAGACGAGGTTTTTTGTCCGCGGTTCCGATGGGATTTATTATGGCGTGACCTATCGTTGGAACGACGAGGGAACCGATGCGGAATTGTTATCAAAGCGCGAAAATCGGAAACTGAAAGTGACGGAGTCAAACGGTAAGGCTCGTTCGCAGATTTGGACATTTCCGAGCCGATCCGATTGTTTTACCTGCCACAGCACCGATGCGGGAAGTGTGCTGGGGCTGCGATCCCACCAGATGGCGAAAGATGTGATTTATGACCTTACCGGTCGGACAGCGGATCAGTTGGAGACTTGGAATCATCTTGGGATGTTCGGGGATTCCTTTGGGAAACGGGATCCGAAATCGTTGCCGCGCGCAGTCGATCCGCACGATGAAAATCAATCGCTCGATCTACGGGTGAAATCGTACTTGGAGGCGAACTGTGCTCATTGCCATCACCCAGGCGGTGTGGCGGCGAATTTTGATGCGTCTTTTCACGTTCCGCTTTCTTCGCAAAAGCTGGTCAAGGGAATGATCAATCGGCCCATGAAGGATTTGGCGGATCGGGTCGTGGTTCCCGGGGATTTGAGCCGTTCGGTGATGCATGGGCGCGTCGCTGCGACCGGTGCGAAACAAATGCCTCCGCTGGGACGCAACGTCGTCGATCCAAAAGGCGTCAAGCTGATCGCCGACTGGATCCGAAGTTTGAATGAGGAGAGTTTTCCCGCCAGTTCCCAACCCGGTTTGCAGGCGGATTATTATGCGGGGAGAAATTTTGAAGAACTGGTCTTCAGCCGCACGGACGCGACGATCGATTTTGATTGGGGGATGAATTCTCCGGGGGAAGGTTTGCCAGACGATGGGTTTTCGGTGCGCTGGCATGGAGAAATCCGAGCTCCGGTTTCGGGAAGTTATACGTTTTTCGCGACCAGCGACGATGGGCTGCGGGTGACGGTGAATCGAGTGAAGGTCATCGATTCGTGGATGGATCAGGAGGCGACCGAGCGGTCCGGGCCGATCCTCTTAACGGCGGGAAAAGAGGCGGATGTGATGGTCGAAGGTTATGATGGAACCGGTTCGGCGATGGCGAAACTGGAGTGGGAGGGTCCGGGGATTTCTCGGCAGGTCGTGCCGGAATCGGTTCTGTGGCGGTCATCGGTGACGGATCAGGAACCGGTGGCGGAGGATGACGAAGTCGCCGTGAAGCGAGGCGCTGAGGTGAAGATTGATGTTTTGGAAAATGACGTGGGTTTGAACGCAGCGCTTGGCATTCATGGGGTCGCGATCGTCGGGACTCCAAACCATGGAAGGGTGAAAATCGATGCGGCGAGCCACCGATTGATCTATCAGCAGGATGGGTCGGATTTCGAGGCGGACGAATTTCAATATACCGTTACCGACACGCGCGGGAGGAGATCGAGAACCGCGACGGTGCGGATCATCCTTTCGCCCTAGCAAAGCGGTTTCCGAAATCGTTTGCGCCGCGCGGAAGTCGCGGGCAATCTCGCCGCCTGCCCATGGTTCCGCGTCCACCGAAAAAATTTGTTCCGACTCCTTTCGAGTATCATCAGGAAATCGAAATCACGATTCACGCGCTCACGAATCTGGGCTCCGGAGTGGGTCGGATTGATAATTGGGTCGTGTTTGTGCCATTCGCTCTGCCGGGGGAAACGGTGAAGGCGCGGGTTTTTCGGAACGATAAAAACTGTTCCCACGCGGATTTGGTGGAAGTGCTGGTGCCTTCGCCGGATCGTGTCGAAGCGAAGTGTCCTCTGTTTGGAACCTGCGGCGGTTGCCAATATCAACATTTGGAATATGAGAAACAACTGGCGTGGAAGACCCGTCAGGTGGGTGAGCTGATGCAGCATATGGCGGCGATCACTTACCCGGTGAATGACTGTCTTTCGTCCGAGCAGATTTGGAACTACCGGTCGAAAATCACGCCGCATTTCGAAAAAGGTCGCGATGGAGATCTGGGCCCGATCGGTTTCCTGGCGTTTGGTCGGCGGTCGCAATTGATCGACGTTCCACAGTGTCCGATTGCGATGGATGCGATCAATGAGGCGCTGCCGGAAATCCGGGAGGATTTGAGGAAGCGGGCGAATACGTTTAAACGTGGCGCGACGGTTTTGATCCGGGCGACGGCCGACAAGATCGAGACGAATCCGAAGGCGACTGCGGTCGAGCAAGTGGGGGATTTGAAATTCCAGTTCCTTGCGGGAGACTTTTTCCAAAACAACCCGTTCATTTTGCCGTCGTTCACCGGTTATGTGGCGAAGCAAGCAGCGGTGGGAGGGGTGAAATATCTGGTCGATGCGTACTGTGGATCCGGTTTGTTCGCGCTGACCTTGGCGAAACATTTCGAAAAAGTCGCAGGCGTCGAAGTTTCCGAAACGTCGTGCGAATGGGCGCGGCGAAACGCGGAGTCGAACGGGATTGCGAATGCGAAGTTTCTCACCGCTTCGGCCGAGGCGATTTTCGCGCAGATTGATTTTCCGGCGACTGAGGCGGCGGTGGTGATCGATCCGCCGCGCAAAGGATGCACCCCGGAATTTTTAAGTCAGCTCATCGGGTTTGGACCGGCGCGGGTGGTTTATGTTTCGTGCGATCCGGCGACGCAGGTTCGGGATTTGAAGCAACTCACCGAAGGAGGATACCGGTTGGAAGATGTGCAACCGTTCGATCTTTTCCCACATACCCGGCACCTTGAATGTGTGATGACGTTGGTAAAAGCGGGTGAGTGAGTTCGGGTTTTTCTGAACGCAGATGAAGAAGGATTACACGGATTCCTCAGATTATTTTATCATCTGAGGAAATCGGTTTTCTCAACTTAAATCTATATCTTCAAAAATCTGCGCTGGGAGAAGGGCGGTTATGGGAAGAGGCAAGCTCAAGTTTGAACTCCCTTAGCGCGTGCGGGCTTTTTTGACAAAGGCGTTCATCTCGGGTTCGTAGGCTTCGATTTTTTCGACCAGCTTCAGTTGGTTCCGGCAGCGGTCGAGGTTGTGGTTGGGGCGATGGGTTTTGAAATACACATCACCTTCCAGATGGTCGGTGAGGAAACGAATCGCCACTTCGAGGGTGATCAGTTTTCCGGAAAAGACGAGATGTTCGATTTCCGTGGCATTGAGGAATTTCCCAGCGGTGGAGAGATATCCTTCGACGAGGGCCTCGAACATCGGCATTTGCATTTCGACTTTCGAAAGATCCGTTTCGTCTTCTGCTGCGGGGCTGGTCGCGGTGCGAATCATGTCGCCAAAATCGTAGAGCGCCAAACCGGGCATCACGGTATCGAGATCGATGACGCAGACGGCTTCATCGGAATGAAGGTCGATCATGACGTTGTTGATTTTCGTGTCATTGTGGGTGACTCGCACCGGGATGTTTCCGGCGTTTACTAAATCGATGAGCTGCGAGGTGTAGTGTTCGCGATCGAGAATGAAGGCGAACTCATTTTTGACGGACTCCAACCGGTTGAGGGGATCGGCGGTGGCGACTTCGAGGAGGCGTGCGAAACGTTTGGGCGTGTGATGGAAATCCGGGATGGTTTCAACGATTTCGGAGGGATCGAGATCGCTGACGAGATTTTGGAACGCCCCGAACGCGCGGGCCGCTTGAAACGCCTGCCGGGTGTTTTCGACGATGTCATAGGTGACGCAGTCCTCGATGCAGTTGTAACAGCGCCAGACGACGCGTTCCGAGTCTTCCACCCAGAATCCGCCGTTGCGAGCGGGGAAAAGATGGAGGGCTTGCCCGGCGTGGTCGGGATTTTGCCGCAGGACCTTGCGGTTGATGTGACCGATGACGCGTTCGAGATTCCGCATGACGGAAAACGGGTCTTTAAAAACGTTCCGGTTGATCGCTTGGATGATGTATCGCTGAAGTTTGCCGTCCGCTTGGCGATAAGTCGCTCGATAGGTGGAATTGATGTGGCCGCTGTCGATTTCTTCCCCGAGTAAAAAATCGCCTTCGAGGGTAAATTGGTCACCGATTTTTTCCACCAACTTCTGAATGCGCGGGTCGGGTTTTTGAGCGGTGGGAGGATGGGAAAGCATCGCGGATTGCGAAAGTTAAGGGTTTCCAGCGAGAGGGGGCAATCCAGAATCCAAGAATCCAGAGGCGGTTCTGATTCTCTTCAATCTGGATTCTGGATTCTTGCCTCTTGATTCTAAAATCTGAACGCTTCCCTCCGTGATTCAGCGAAGGGAATTTCGATATCCGGGAACAGCGGAGGATGTGAGCCGGTTGGGCGGGCTGTTGAGCGATGCTTGGAAGGTTGCGGGGTTTTTCCCGACGGGACGGCTGGCGGTGATGAATTTGGCCTGTGGGCGGGCGGACGAGACCGGGGCGCTAGCGGCTGCGCTGGCACCGGCGAAGATCGGATTTTATCTGGGGATCGATTTGCGGCCGGAGACGATTGCGGAGGCTCAAGCTCGGTGGGCCTTGCCGGATGGTGAAATTGAATTTCGCTGTGGCGATGCGGCGGCGACTCACCGGATGCGGCAGCTACCGCTTTTTGATCTGATTTTGATTCGTCATCAAAATTATTGGCACGAACCGGTCGTCTGGGACCGGTTGCTGGAAAATGCGTTGAATGGGCTGAAACCGGGCGGGCTTTTGGTGAGCACGTCATATTTCGATCGAGAGCACGAATTGCTGGTCGCTGCGCTGAAAACACGCGGCGCGGAGTTGCTGGCGAACCTTCGTCATGCGTCTTCGCGCGCGCTGCCGGATGCTCCGGGAAAATCGGTCGACCGATGGCTGGCGGTATTTAGGAACATCGAACATCGAACGCTCAACATCGAACGTTGAAGGAAGAGTAAGAAAGGGCTTTACAAAAAAGACCGGTTGGCTAGTTTTCGCGCCCCGGTCGCTCCTATGACCGTAGCTTTAACCATTTTTACGCCATGAAAGTTCTTTCTTCCCTCGCTTCCGCGAAACGCCGTCACGCTGATTGCCAAGTCGTGAAACGCAAAGGAACGGTTTACGTGATTTGCAAATCGAACCCGAAATTCAAGGCTCGCCAAGGCGCGACTCCAGGCACCCGCCTCTCGAAGAAAGGTCTGTAAGGCTTTTTTTAGGAGCGATTTACGATCCATTTTCGAAACGAGCGACTCATCCGATGAGTCGCTTTTTTCATGCCCGGGCGGCGAGTTGTTCGAGCGCTCGTCCGGCGGCGATCAGGCCGAAGGTGGCGGTGATATGGGTCGCCGTGCCGAAACCGGAGGCACAATTCAGGCGGGTTTCGATTTCCGCCGGGCGCTCGGTGGAAACGCTGCCGTCACATTGGGGGTAAACCGGGGCTTCATCGGTAAAAATCGCTTCAATGCCAAAGGGGGGCGGTTCGGTGCCGGGCGGAGTTTTTGGAAATCCGTGATGATTTCGCAAGCTGCGGCGGAGTTGCTGGAGAAGCGGATCTTTTCCGCTGTAAGCGAGATCGGCGACGCGGATGCGGGTCGGGTCCCGCCGGCCACCGGCACCGCCACAAGTGATGACCGGGATTTGCCGACGGTGGCATTCCGCGATGAGCAGGGCCTTGTGACGGAGGGAATCGATGGCGTCGATGACGAGGTCGTATCCCTGATCGAGGATCTTTGCGGCGGTGGTTTCGTTGAAAAATGTGGAAATCACTTCGACCTTTCCGCCGGGATGGATGGCGCGCGTGCGCTCGGCCATCGAGTCGGTTTTTTGGCGACCGATCTGGCCGTCCATCGCGTGGAGTTGGCGATTGACGTTGGTGATGCAGATTTCGTCGAGATCGACGAGCGTCAGGTGGCCAATGCCGGATCGGGCGAGCGATTCGACCGTCCACGATCCCACTCCGCCGATGCCGATCACGGCGACACGGGAAGTCAAAAACCGGTCGAGCGCCGCTTGGCCATAAAGCCGAGCGATGCCGCCAAAGCGAAGTGGTGTGGTGTCAGGCACGGCGGAAACATGGATTCCGATCGCTGGGAGTCACTTCAAAAATTCAGGCGGTGGGCTGGATCTCGCGGAACACCCAGAAGCGGGACAGGACAAAGGTGATTCCGGAAACGACGATCAGCACCCCTAGCAAGCCAAGCCGGTAGTCGAGTCCGGTTTGAAGGACCGCGCTGTAGAGGGTTTCGTTGAGAGTAAATGAGGCGAGTGAAACGAGGAGCAGTCTCAGATAGGAGGCCGACCTTTCATTTTTTGAGTGAAAAGTCCACCGGCGGTGACCGTGATAACTGATTTGAAAGGCGACGAAAAAGGCGAGAACGTTAGCGATGAGCGGATTCAGGCCGAAAGGAACGGTGGCCGAAACCACGGCGAGATGAACGGCCATCGCAGCCATGCCGACGACGCCAAACCGGAACAATTGTTGGTGAAGTTTCATTTCGGAGCGGGATCGGCAGGGAATCCGTGGCGTTCGGCGACGACATAATTGGGCCGTCCTTTTACCTGATTAAAAATACGGCCGATGTATTCGCCAAGGATGCCGATGCTCATCAATTGCATGCCGCCCAGAAACAGAATCGCGACGACCAGCGTAGCCCAACCGGGAACACCCGGCCCTCTCAGGAGCGTGACGCCGATGATCCAGAACGCGTAAATCAAGGAGACGGATGAAATGGCCAGGCCGACGCCGAGCCAGATGCGCAGGGGAAACGACGAGAACGAGGTCAAACCGGTCATCGCCAATTCAAAAAGCCGGCTGAGATTGAATTTGGATGAGCCGGTCTGGCGGTCGGCGTAATCAAACGGCACGGCGATTTTTCGGAAGCCCACCCAGTTGTAGAGGCCTTTCATAAACTTGTCGCTTTCGGGGAGCTGACGCATCGCGTGGACCACCCGGCGGTCCATGAGTCGGAAATCTCCGGCGTCCGGCGGAATGTCGATCGATGCGCCGCGACTGAGGATTTGATAGAACGTGCGACTGAGAAAACGGCGTAATGGAGGATCGGTCTTTCGGTCGTTTCTCAAGCCGTACACCATGTCGTAGCCTTGTTGCCAGCGGTTGATGAAATCTCCGATGGTCGCGATCGGTTGCTGGAAATCGGAATCGATGACGATGACCACTTCTCCTTCCGCTTGATCGAGGCCTGCGCTGATGGCGGATTCTTTGCCGAAATTTCGGGAAAGCCCCAGCAATCGAACCGGCAGTCCGCCGGATGCGGCGATCACTTTTAAACCGGTTTCATCATCGCTGCCGTCATCCACGACGATGACATCATATTTTCCGGTGATTCCGGAAAGGTAGTGGCAAAGCGCGTTGATGAACGCGGTGATGCCATCGGCCTCGTTGAATGCAGGCACGATGCAGGTGATCCACGGCTGACTGGTTTTTTTCGAAATCTCCGGATCGGTGAGTCTCGGGGCGTTTTGTTGGAGAGTGGTCATGCGAGTTTCACGGAGTGGATTCGATTGCGGATGCTGCGGGAGATGGCAGGAGACGTTCGCGGAAAAGTTTTGAGCGTCCGGCCGGTTCCAGTTTTTCCCGCAGGGCGGGTGGCAGTTTGGAAAACGTTTTTTCCGCCATCGCGACATAGAGCGTTCCGGATTTTTTCAGGAGGCTGTCGAGCGTCTCGGGAGAGCGGGCGGTGAGGGCTTTTCCACCGGAATAAAACTCGGCGGAGTATTTACGGTTTCCATAGTAGACGAGCGAATCATCGGGCTGACGGATCGTTTCAAAATGGCGGACGAGTTCGCGTTCCGAGCTTTTGGGTGAAAGTTCGGGAAAGGCCAGGGTGACGAGGAGCGCCCAAGCCATCATCGCGATGGAGATGCCGACGATTGAAGGATGCATTGGGTGAAAGCGGGCTTGATTTTCCGAGCTTCCGAACCGGTCGTGAAAAATCTGCGAGAGGAGAAGTGCGATCGCCGGGATCGCGGGAAGCGGGTAGGTGGAAATGATGTTTCGAGCCGGCGTGAAAAACAGAATCGGCCACGCGGCCCAAAGCAGAAGAAACCCGCCCAGCCCGTCGTTTTTCAGCGCCCACGAGGGGAAGTTTCGCCAGCGGCGGAAGGGAATCGCGAGAAATCCGAGGCACCACGGGAAAGTTCCAAGCAGAGCGTAAAGCCAGATTGTGCCCACCGGTTCCGCATGAGCTTTGCCATAAAGATCACCCGCCCAGCCGGTGTGAACAAACCGATTCCAGTGTTCGCCGATGAGGAAATACGCGAGAAATCCAGGCGTTTTTTGCTCGGCCATGAGATACCAGGGCAGCGCTAGCGCGACCATCAAACCGGTCCCGGAAATCCACGGAATCGTTTTCCAAGATCGACTCCATCGGTTGCTGAGAGTGAGCCAACCGATCAACGGTGGAGCGACGATGACCCAGGCGAGTGGACCTTTTGCCAACAGGCCGATTGCGAGGCCGACGAAGAATGCATATCCCCACGCTTTCGACGAATTCAGGACGGCGAGACGAAAGGCGATCATCGCCAACGTGGTTCCAGCCGCGAGCGCGAGATCGGTCATCACGGCGGCGGAGCAGTAAAAAAACACCGGCATTCCCATCAGCATCACCGCCGATGCGATGCCCGCCGTCGGCGACCATTCGCGCCACGCGAAGCGGCCGATGAGAAACAACATTCCGATGGCGGCGAGGAAGATGAAAATCCGTGATCCGAATTCATTGATGCCGAAAATCTCCATGCCGAGGCCAGACAGCCACATCGAGAGCGGCGGTTTTGCCCAAAACGCGACGCCGTAAAGATGCTGCGGTGTGATCCAGTCGCCCGTCTCCACCATTTTGCGGGAAATTTCCGCGTAGCGCGCTTCGGATGGGTCCTGATGCGGAGCGAAAATCAGCAAGAGTAACCGGCAGCCAATAAAAACTCCGAGTAACCCGAAAAGGACAAGGGACGATTTCTGCTGTCGGGAAAAAGGAGCGGATGGAATCATCTGCCGCTCTGTTTACCGGTTCGATTGTGAGAAGCCGATGAGAGCGGAGGTTTTCAGCGGAAAATGCCAGCGGTCAGGCTGCGGGATGAGCAAACACGAAGGTGGTTCTCCATCCGAATGCCCGGACGCAAGAATACCAACCGGCTAAACCCGAAAAGGAATCACGCTGAAATGCCTGCCAGCCACAGTGCGGCGAAGAGCCGGCAGTCGACGGCGTAGCCATCGGATTGGCGTTCAATGATCCAAGCGCGGAGATTTTGCAGAGGGATTTTATGGACGGTGATGTCTTCGCTGCCGATGCCGCCGCCGTCGTGTTCTTTGACCAAACCGGTCGCGTGATAAATGTGCATGAACTCCGAACTCATGCCGGGTGTGGTGGGCGATGCCGTGAGAAGTTTCAGCTCGCTGGCACGGTAACCGGTTTCTTCCAAAAGCTCGCGCCCGGCCGTGTCGCGGGTCGTTTCATCGGGGAATTCCGGCTCGTCGCCGACGATTCCTGCGGGAAATTCGATGCTCCGTTGTTGGATCGGAACGCGGAATTGCTCGACCAGGATGATTTCGTTCTCCTCCGTGGTCGCGAGGATTCCGACGGTGAGCGGGGACTTTGGGCGACGGACAAAATCCCAGTGGCCGATGCGGTAAACACCGATCCATTGAGTTTCAAAAAGTGTTTCAATTTCAGCCATGAGATTTCGTTGTGAAGAAACGATGGCGTGTCAGCGTAAAGCTGCCTAATTTCCGCCGCCGCTGATGTCCCGCTACGATTTCCAAATCCCTGTCACCTTCAAGCACCGTATTGTTTTTACCCGCGATGCGTTCTCAATCGAAAACCCTGCATTGGAAAAAGTCCTGCGCGAAGGCGGAGGCCGCCGCGTGGTGGTTTTTGTGGAAGAAGCCGTCGCGATCGCTTGGCCGACCTTGCTCGATGAGGTGAACGATTATTTCAACGCGTTGGATTTTGATTTCCGCGGGGCCTCTCTTCTACCGGGTGGAGAACCGGTCAAGGCGAACGATTCGTTGGTCAAAACCGTCTGGCAAGCGATCGACCAGGCTCACATCGACCGGCATTCGTATGCTTTGGCGATCGGCGGCGGGGCGTTTTTGGATGCGGTCGGATACGCGGCGGCGACGGCGCACCGAGGCGTGCGACTGGTTCGATTTCCGACGACCACGCTTTCCCAGGATGACAGTGGCGTGGGGGTGAAATGCGCGATCAATGCCTTCGGGAAAAAAAATTGGGTCGGTGCTTTTGCGGTGCCGCACGCGGTGGTGAATGATTTTCGATTTTTGCACAGCCAGGATGAGGAGACTCGGCGGGCCGGTTTGATCGAAGCGGTGAAAGTCGCGCTGGTGAAGGATCAGTCGTTTTTCGAATGGATCGAGGAAAACGTCACCGGTTTGGCGGCGTTGGATCCGGAAACGCTGGAGGCATGTGTGGAAAAATCCGCGTTGCTGCACGTGAAGCACATCGCGGAAGGCGGCGATCCCTTTGAAGTCGGTTCGAGTCGTCCGCTGGATTTCGGGCACTGGGCGGCGCATAAATTGGAGGCTTTGACGGATTATCAACTTTCCCATGCACCTGCGGTGGCGATCGGGCTGGCGCTGGACACGCTTTATTCCGCGCATTCCGGATTGCTCGATCCGTTGGCGGCGACCCGGATTTTACGGGTGCTGGATGGATTGAAGCTTTCGACGTATCATCCGGCGCTCGATTGGGTCGATGACGACGGAAACCGGCGGCTTTTTGATGGGTTGGACGAATTCCGGGAGCATCTGGGGGGAGAGCTGACGGTCCTGCTTTTGAAAGACCTCGGTCAAGGCGTCGACATCCACCAATTCGACCGGTTGCTGTTGGCGGACTGCATCCGGGAATTGCGGGTTCGTTGGGAAAATCACGGATGATTTCATCCGAATCTCGCGGGTTGCGTTTCCGGCTTTCCTTGGCATAGGGTCCGGGCATGCGTCTGAAATTCGCTTTTTTCCCCCTCGTTTCCGCGTTGGCGTGCTCGTCCCTGAGAGGGGCGACCACGGTTGACGAAATTGATTCGGTCAAACCGGCTGCTTCTGCCGCGCCTGCGCCTGCCGCCAAACCGGACAGCCCGGTCAAACCGGCGATGGACGCTTTTCAAGCCGGACAACACGTAAAAGCGGTCGAACTGGCGACTCCGCTGGCGGCTGCGGGAAATGCGGATGCCGCGTACCTTTTGGGATTTGCTCATGAAACCGGCCAAGGCGCCGAGCGGTCTCAGACGAAAGCGATCGAGTTTTATCAAAAAGCTTCCGGCGTGGGCCAGCGGGACGCGGCGTATCGCCTCGCCTTTATTCTTCTCGCGTCGAAAGAGGAAATGGACCGCGATCAGGCGCGGCAGTCTCTGGAGAAACTTTCCAAGGATGATCCGGCGGTTTCGGGAAGAATTTTGGGCGAAGCCTATTTGCGCGGGCGTTTCACCAAGGATCCCGATCCGGACAAGGCTCTCGAATGGTGGACGACCGCAGGGAATGCCGGAGATATCCCGTCGTTGCTTTTGTTGGCTCGCTTGCAGGAGGGGCAATTTGGGTTTTCCCAAAACCGTGATCTGAAAAAAGCACTGGCGACGTATCGCAAAGCGGCGGACCTCGGAGATGCGACCGCGATGGCGGCGTTAGGTTCTCGTTTGCTCAATGGCCCCGAGGAAATCCGGGATGAAAAGGCCGGCCGCGAGTGGTTGCAAAAGGCGATTCTGGCCAAGGATTATTCGGCGTATCTGGCTCTTGGCGATTTTGAAGAAAAGGTGAAAAAGGACCTGAAAGCGGCATTGGTCGCTTACGAACGCGGCAAAGACGCCGGGCAGATCGACTGCACCCTCCGAGCCGCTGATTTTTATCTCGAAGGAAAAGGTGTCGAAAAAGACGTCGCGCGCGGCCAGGCGCTGTTGCAAGCGGCGGCGAAAGAAGGCAGCCCGGTGGCCCACATGCGCCTCGCGGTGCAAGAATTGACCGCCGATCAACCGGACATCCTGAAAGGCTACGGCCATCTTTTATCCTCGGCGATCGGTGGATTGCCAGAAGCGCAGAACGAGCTCGGCTTGCTCTATCTTTCCGGGAAACTTGCCACGGCGGATCCCGTCGCTGCCGTCGCGTGGTTCGCCCGCGCCGCGCAGTCCGGATACGCCCAGGCACAGAATAATCTCGCGACGCTTTACGAGCGGGGTGCCGGGGTTCCGCAGAGCATCGAAAACGCGGCTCAGCTTTATCTTCTCGCCGCGAATCAAGGAAATGGACCGGCGACTTTAGCCCTGGCCCGCTTGCAATCCAACGGCACGGGTGCGTCGGCGGATCTGCCGAAAGCCTGGGCCTTGGCGACTTTGGCCGCTGAACGTGGCGAGGACGGCGGCACCAAACTGGCCGAAGCCATCGCTGAAAAATTCGACGCGAAACAGCTCGAAGCGGCAAAAGCAGAGCTCGCAAAAATCAAAAAGCCGGCTCAGGCCGCTGCCGCGGCAAAATCCGGTGCGGCCAAGCCCGAGGCGACCCCGAAGAAAAAGTAACCGTTTGATGATCCCAGCGGCGGCGATCGCGGTTGTGCGCTTGCTTCACCGGTTCTGTTCCCCAGACTTTTCACATGAATATCCTCATCACCGCCGGCCCGACCCGCGAGCCGATCGATCCGGTTCGTTTCCTGACGAACCGGTCTTCGGGAAAAATGGGTTACGCGATCGCCCACGGGTTGATTCACGCCGGGCACAACGTCCTGCTGATTTCCGGGCCGACGGAGCTGGACGTTCCGGATTATGTCGATTTTGTGCAGGTCGAGACCGCGGCGGAAATGCATGCCGCGGTCAGCCATCATTTGGGAAAAATGGACATCGCGATTTTTGTGGCGGCGGTTGCCGATTACACACCCGCCGTGGTCGAGACTCACAAGATCAAAAAAACCGGGGATCGGTTGACGTTGGAACTGGTCCGGACGCCCGATATTCTCGGTTCGGCAAGAAGCGCGCTCGGTTTCCAAGGAACCTTGGTCGGCTTCGCTGCGGAAACCGAAAACCTCGAAGCAAACGCCCGCGAAAAACTGACGAAAAAAGGCTGTGACCTGGTGATCGCCAATGACGTTTCCCATACCGACATCGGTTTTGATTCCGATCACAATGAAGTGCTTTTGGTTTACCCGGACCACACCGACTCTCTCCCCTCCGCTCCTAAAACCGAGCTCGGCGCGACTTTGGCCGATCTCATCCTCGATCTCCACCGCGCAAAAACTTCTGACTGAACTCTTATGAACGATCTTGCCCTTGCCATCCACGCCGCGACGGAAGCGGGAAAACTCCTCCGCGCGAATTTCGGCGCGTCCGACGCCACCGTCGACGAAGCGACTCATCACGACATCAAACTTGCCCTCGATAAGGAATCACAAGACCTGATCACCCAGATTTTGCTCGAATCCCGTCCGGGCGATGCTCTCTACGGCGAGGAAGGAATCGCCGGAAACCAGGATTCCGACCGGCAGTGGATTGTCGATCCGATCGATGGAACGGTGAATTTTTTCTACTGCATTCCTCATTTTTGCGTATCGATCGCGTTGCGGATTCGTGGCGAAATCGTGGTCGGTGTGATTCATGATCCGATGGTCGGCGAAACTTGGACGGTCGAAAAAGGCGGCGTGCCGATGCTGAACGGCGTGCCGATTCAAGCCAGCAAACGGGAAAAGCTGGAGGAATCCATTCTGTTTGTCGGCTGTGGAAAAGATGAAGAGGCGCTCAAAACGGGTGTCGAACGCTTTCGCAAAGCTTCCCTTCGTGCTCGCAAGATGCGGATGATGGGGTCGGCGGCGCTGGGCATGGCCTACATCGCCAGCGGACGCTTGGACGCTTATGTCGAATCGCGCATTTCCTTGTGGGACATCGCAGCCGGTAAATTGCTGGTGGAGCTCGCCGGCGGAAAAGTCGAGCTGACCGCATCGCCGGAGCATCCGGACGCCTGGTCGATCGTCGCGACCAACGGACTCATTCCAATCGAGGAAATTTTATAAAATAATGACGGGAATTGGCTACGATGTTCACCGGTTTGCGGAAAACCGGTTGTTGGTCCTCGGTGGAGTGACCATCCCGCACACGCACGGGCTGGAGGGGCATTCGGATGCCGATGTGCTTTGCCACGCGATCGCCGATGCGGTTTTGGGCGCGATGGGGCAACCGGACATCGGTCATTTTTTCCCGCCGGGTGAAGCGTTTTGCAAAGACATTTCGTCGCTGAAAATCTTGGAAAAATGCCGGGATCTCGCCGCCGAAAACGGATGGAAGATCGTGAATGTCGATTCGACCCTGATTGCCGAAGCTCCCAAGGTTTTGCCTCACCGGGGAGCGATGCAAAAAAACATTGGTGCAGCCTTGGGCATTTCGCCGGAGCGGGTTGGCATCAAGGCGACGACCAATGAGATGATGGGTTTCGTCGGCCGGAAAGAAGGCATCGCCGCGATGGCCGTGGCTCAGGTGGATTAAGCGTCGAGAGTTGACGACGGTTTTTGGAAACGCAGATGAAGAAGGATCACACGGATTGCGGAGATTTTAATGTCTGAGTCGAAGCAATTTCTTCGTCTGCGGAATCTGCGAAATCCCAATCATCCGCGTTCAAAAAAGCCGGTCCGACCGAATGAACCTACCGCAATCCGAGCTTAGACCGGAGTCGTTTCGGAAACCGATTCTGGATCGGAGCCGAGAAGGTCGCGGACGCGGCCCGCGATGACGTCGGCAAGCGCGTCTTCGCCTTCGCTGTGGAGGAATTCACAGTAGTTCGCGGCGACGGATTTGAGGTCTTCCGCGTATTCCAGGCCGAGCGATTCGAAACCGGTCAGGGCTTTTTCGAAATGGCGGCGGGCCCAGGCGCGGTCACCGGTGCTGAGCAGGGCGAGCGCAAGGTTGTTGTGAGATTGCGCCGTGTCCGCGTGTTCTTCTCCGAGGAGTTCGCGGCGCGCTTCGAGAGCCATCATGTGCATTTCGCGGGCCTGTTCGAAGAAGCCGCAGTGTTGATAAAGCGCGCCGAGATTGTTGGAAATGGCGGCGGTTTCCTCATGCCGTGGGCCGAAGCGCGCGTGCAGGATTTCGAGCGCTTTGAGGAAATACGTTTCCGCTCCGTCGATGTCGCCGGCGGATTTTTTGAGGAACCCGAGGTTATTTGAAAGCGTGGCGATATCCATTTCCAGCGGCGGATTGGCCCGTTCAAAAAATCCGATGGCTTTTTCCCAGCAAACGACCGCGCGTTCCGTGCTGCCCAGACCATCGTAAGCCGCACCGAGGCCAGCGTGAAGTCGGCCGATCTGATCCAGACGATCCGGGCGATGATCGAGCTGATCGATCGCGTGACGGTAGTCTTCGCGAGCGGCTTCGAAATTTCCGAGTTCACGGTGGATTTTCGCGCGGATTTCGAGGGAAGAAGCGAACGCGTCAATGCGATCAAGATCCGTGTTGAGACTCTGTTGGGATTTCTCGACGGCGGCATTGGCGGCATGCAGAGCCTCAGTCAAATTTCCCGAGGCGCGGAGCGTATCAACACGTTCACAGAGAATGCTGATTAAGGTAGCAATAGAAGAGTCCATTTGGAGCTGTCCATCTCCTATCAAAGGGATTCGGTGCTTGACGAGCCTAAATCACGGGCCGGGGCGAGCCGATCGAGCAGTTCGTTTCGTGTGGAGGGAAGCGAGCCGAGCGTTTCGCGCAGGCAAGCGTCGGCGAGGCGTTGGTGATGAGCGATCCCGAGCAACCGGGCGAGTTCTGATTCGAAATGGCGGAGCGCTCGCAGGGTCGGCTCAGCCGTGTCGATATGGTCGAGCGCTCGGAGCAAAAGATCGTGAAGCGGTGGGTCCGGGTGCTCGGATTCGACGGCTAATTCCAAAAGCTGGCAGCAATAAGCGGCGAGCAGGGTGGTGGTGTATTGGCGGCGGAGCCCTTGCCGCCATTGGTGGATGACCACTTCCCGCAGGGGATGGAGCTCACCGGTTCGCGCGCGGGAAAAGGTGATTTCCCCGCCGAAAAATAGGTCCAGCTTTCCTGCGAATGGGCTTTTGGGACGCCGTGCGCCTTTCGCGACGGTTTTGATCAGTCCGTGATCGGCGGTGAACCAGTGAACGATCAAACTGGTTTCGGTGAGGCGAGTCAACCGGGTGACGATGGCCTGGGTGGGCTGCACAGCCCGAGCATCAGCTGGGTGGAAGAAAATTTCCATGAAATAGCTCGAAACATTTTGGTTGATATTGAGATTGAGACGCAATAGTAATCCGGGCGTGAGCGGAAATCTTGGGACGGAAGAGGTGAATGACAATGCCCGGGTGGGTGAAACGTGGTGGGGGGATGCGGGAGGATTGCGATGTGGTCGGGTGACAGGGCGGACGGTTTCGGCGGGTTGGCGGTGGAAAGTCGCGTCAGAAGGGGGAGTTTGGTTGTGGTTGAATCGGGAGGGCAGTGGACTTTTGTGGGGTGAGCAGGACCGCTTTATTTTGAAGCCGGGAATGTATGCGATGACGGGAGGAGGCGGGCCGGGTGAGTGGTCGTGTGTGCGTTACCCTGGCTCGCATCAAGTGGAAGTGGTGGTGCTTTCGAGGGAATGGTTGATTGACCGGTTGGGGCGGGGCGCGGAGTGGCTGCATCCGGATCTGGACAAATGGCTGAAAGAAGGCGGGCCGGTCGCATTTTGTGGATTGATGGGCGTTTGGGAAAAGGACCTTTGCGAAGCGTTGGAGAAAGCGGCGAAAGAGCCGGGGGCAAACCGGTTGCTGGCGGAAGCCCGGATTTTGGAATGGGCGGCGGTGCGTTTGTTTCGAGGAAAAGGGAACAATAGCGGAGCGGGATTTTGTTCAGTTGTTCGCGGGCGCGATCCGGTGCGCCGGGCGTTGGATCTTCTTCGGGGGCGGTTGGATCAGCCTTTGGATTTGGTGCCATTGGCGAAAGAAGTGGGCGTCGCGCCGCATCATTTGTCGCGCCGGGTCAGTGCGGAAACCGGTCGGACGCTGCAGAGGCATTTGCGTCGATTGCGGGTTGAACGAGCGTGCGAGGCGCTGGATTCCCGCAAAATGAATGTGACGGAGGTGGCGCTGGAAGTCGGTTATCAAAGTCTCAGCCATTTCGCGAAAGCGTTTCGAGAGGAGACGGGAAAGTCGCCGAGCGATTGGTTGGCGCGGAAACGGGGGTGAACGTTGAACGTTGAACGTCGAACGTTGGACTTCGAACATCGAAATGAAGAAATGAAGAAATGAATTTTGGGTTTTTTTACCGGTTTCGATCGGTAGGGGCATTTCTGGCAGGTTTTCTCGTTGATTTGAGAAAATGTTCTGAGTTCGGCTTTCCATGTTGGACGTTCGATGTTCGATGTTCCTTCTTTAGGGCATGATTTTGGGGATTGATTTGGGAACGACGAATTCGGCGGTCGGAGTGGTGGATTCTGGATTTCCGATTTTGTTGGCGAATGAGGAGGGGAAACGCATCACGCCGAGCGCGGTGTGGATTGGAAAAGACGGTTCGATCGAAGTCGGCGCAAAGGCGTTGCGGCGGAGAACGTTGGAACCCGATCGGGTGGTCACCAGTGTGAAGCGTTTGATGGGGCGTCGGTTGGGGGATTTGGAGGACGATTTTTCGTTGCCGGTTGAGGTGGGAGACGATGGTGCATTGCGAGTTTTAGGGAAGACGCCGGAGGAAATCAGCGCTGAGATTTTAAAGGAGCTGAAACGGATCGCCGAGTGGAGGCTGGGCCAGGAAATCGCCAAAGCGGTGATCACCGTGCCGGCGTATTTTAACGATGGCCAACGGGCGGCGACCAAACGCGCGGGAGAATTGGCAGGGTTGGAGGTGGTGCGGATTCTCAATGAACCGACGGCTGCGGCCCTGGCGTATGGTTTGGAAAAGCTGGATGAGCGGTCGCGGGTAGCGGTGTATGATCTGGGTGGTGGCACGTTTGACTTGTCGATTCTGGAAATGCAGGACGGAGTTTTTCAGGTTTTGGCGACTCACGGAGACACGCGTCTGGGCGGTGACGATCTGGATGAGATGATTTTGAATCGCGTGCTCCAGCAGACCGGGCTGGAATTGGGAACGATTTCCCGCGATGCGCGGGTGAGGCTGACGGAAGAAGCGGAGCGGGTGAAAAGAGAGCTTTCGACCCGTGATGAGGTGGTTTTCCGCGTCCCCTTTGTGGAAGGCGGCCAGAGTATTGAAGCGCCGATCCGCCGGGAGGAACTGGAAAGATTGGCAGCTCCCTGGATCGCGCGGACGCTGCGGCATGGGCGCCAGGCGCTGGCGGATGCGAATTTAAAACCGGAAGATCTCGATGCTGTGGTTGTGGTCGGCGGGAGCACCCGCATGCCGGCGGTGCGCCAGGCGGTAGCGGAGCTTTTCGGCCGCGAGCCGGATCTTTCGCAGCATCCGGATGAGGCGATCGCTCTCGGTGCGACGATCCAAGGGGGAGTGATGAGCGGTTCGCTGAGACAGATGGTTTTGTTAGATGTGACGCCGCTGAGCTTGGGCATCGAAACGTTTGGCGGACTGATGAATGTGCTGATTCCCCGGAATACGACGATCCCTTGCAAAGCGGGCGAGATGTTCACCAACGCGGCGGATGGCCAAGCGGCGATGCGGGTGCGGGTGATGCAGGGCGAGCGGGAAATGGCGCGGGACAATTGGGAACTCGGGAAATTCGAGGTGAAATTCGACGCCGCCCCGAAAGGTCAGGCGAGGGTCGGGGTGCAATTTCGAATCGACGAAAATGGCATCCTCGAAGTGCTGGCCCGCGATGTCGCGACCGGTTTGGACACCATCGTCACCATCGAAAGCGCGGCGGTGAATGTGGATGACGCAGCGGTGGAAGCAATGGTGAGCGAATCGGTCGAGCACGCGTTCCAGGACATGGCTGAGCGGATTTTTACCGAAGCGAAAATGAAAGCGGAAGAGTTGCTCCCGGCGGTTGAGATGGTTCTCGCGCAGGGACTGGCGACGGAGGCGGAACGTGAGGAGATCGATCAAGCGGTCACGGCGGTGCGCGACGCTTTGGGAAAAGGCGCGGGAAATCCTTTGAAAGCGGCGGTACAGAAATTGGACGCGGCGACCGAAGCGCTGGCGGCGCGATTGGTCGAGCAAGCGATGGACGAGGCGTTGGAGCGTCGGTTGGCCGGTCAATGATTGGGCGGTTTCTTTCTTTGCAATGCCACGTGGGCGCTCATAATTTCGACCGACTTTCAATGCAGCCAAAATTTTCCGATTCCAACCCAGACGCCGAACCGGATTTCACCCCGGCGGATGCTCAGGAAAACGCGGGGAAAGCCGGGGAGAAAAAACTCTTTTTGCCTCCGCGTTGGACTCTGGAATCAAGGCTGCCCAGCCCTGTTGCGCAAGATTTCGAAATCCGGGTGGTCGAAGAGGAAGCGCCAGTTGAAGAGCCAGAACCGGAGCCGGTCATCCGGCTGGAGGTGCAAAACCCCCCGGATTTGCGGTTAAATAGTGCCGCTGGAGAACCGTTGCCGGTGGTTGCCCGTCCGCTCTCGGAAACGGATGCTCTGGTCGAAGAACCGGAACGCATCTACCGCGATGGCGAATCTTGGGGAAATTCAAAAATCCCTCCGCTGCGGTGGATTTTGTTGACTGCGGGACTGGTCGGGCTGCTGGTGATCACTGCGATATTGCTTCAATTGAAACTGCAGTGGAAAGACGAGGTTCGGGGGAAATCGTTCTTCAGCGGTATCGAAGTCGTGGATCAATCCGCCAAGGGATTTGCAGTCGGGAATCTGGATCTGGGGCCGAATTCCGAAGCTGAAGGGCGCGATCTGTTTGCTCGATACGCTGCCGCGAAATCCGTCGATCAGGTGCTGCCGATGATTCGGAACGCGACGCTGTTGGAGGATAAAATACGTGCGGCGTGGAAACCGATGAATGTCCCACCCGGCTGGACTCCACCGAACCGGACGGCGTGGACGTTTCGCAAGGCGGGAGACCGAGATTTCGCATTTCTCGGAGGGATGTTTCCCAATTTTACGCCCTTCACCATGTATTTCGTCAGTGAGAACGGCAAGCTGCAGATTGATTGGGAAGCCTCGACCGGTTTCGGCGACAGCTCGTTTGCCGATTTGAACGCGGGAGTCGGCAAGGGCGGGGTGATCCGGGGATTGATCTCGAATGGCAATCTGTACACGGCGAATTTTCCGGAATCGGACTTTCAGTGTTTTCGCCTGAAATCGCCGGATCGCGAATCGCTCATCTGGGTGTACGCTCCGCGAAAGTCGAAAGAGGAAGAGTTTATTTCCAAACAATTTCGGCCGGGCGCGATTCCCGGTGAGGTTTTTGCAGAGTTTCCAGTCACACTGCGTCTTGCGCCGCCGCTCGAGGGATCATTGAAAAATCAGTGGATGATCCGAGAGGTGCTTCACATTGATTGGGTTACGCCGTAGAAAATACCTGTGAGCGAAAAAAACATGTCATGGTTCCATTGCGGACATTGCTCCTCGTTGTTTCTTTCAGCGCCGGGCGATGAGATGACGCGGCGTTGCACGTTTTGTGGGAAAGATCCGTCCCTCACTCATGGCGTCTCTGCTTCCAAGTCGAGAGTCAGCGCTCAACCGACGCTCAATGTTAAAATGGCATCGATCGAGCGCCCGATGACGCGGCGAAAGCGGGATGTGACGAGGAAAAAAAACCATCACATGCAGGTCAAATTGGGCATTTTCTGGGCGCTTGTTTTGATCTCGATCGCTCTGCTTGCTCGCTGGCTTGGGGAGCGAGAAGGCCCGCGTGAGGAGAGTCAGTGGAGCGACCAAGTGCTGACCGGTACCCCTGCCGACGAGGAGATCGCCACATTGCAGGCGGCGATGCCGGACTGCCAGCAAACGCTGCTGGAGTTTCTGCTGGCGAATCGACCGGAGGTCCGGGCTCAGCACGTTTACAATCCGCTGGTTACGATCGGGAAGATGTCGCGGTTTTATCAACAGTTTCCCTTTGTCCAGCTCGACCCCGAAGGTCTCCAATTTGTCGAAAGCGAATTGCTAAAATTGTCGGATGAAGTTGCGGTTGAAACTCGCTGGAAAACGGCGGAGGGGCCTCAAGTGGACGCGATTTTCAGGGAACAGGACGGCGAGTGGCGGCTGGATTGGGAACATTTTGTCCGATACAGCGATTCATCGTGGCCGGCGTTCCTGACCAAAACGGGAGAATCCGAAGAGGAGTTTCGTTTGCTCGCCCGCGAGCGCTCGTCCGGGGCTGGGCGAAAAACCGGTAAATTGAGCATCGCCTTTTACGCTCCGAAATTTGCCGAACCGGACGAAGTCGGCCAGCCGTCACCGGAATTTTTGCTCGATGAATCGTCCTCCGATGGTCAGCTGTTAAAGCAGGCCTTTGATGCCGCGGCCGAACGTCGGGTCCCGTTTCGCTCGGTTTTGAAAAGCCTGGACCCGGACGGCATGATTCGGGTGCGAGTGAAAATCCGCCGCTGGACGACCGGGGAGACGAACCAATTCGAGATCACCCAAGTGGTCGCCTGTCATTGGCTTTCCACGGACGAATCGGGATTCAAGTAAAGGCGGCGGTTTCGCTTATTTCCGCCCCATGGCCTGACGCATCACTGCCAAAGGATCGGTTTGGGGAAACCAATGTTGGAAAGCGAGCACGCCTTGATGAATCAAAAGCGACAGGCCGTTTGCCGTCTGGCAGCCGACTTCGTTCGCCACGGCCAAAAGCGGGGTAACCGCCGGTTGGTAAATGGTGTCGTAAACGAGGTGCGATTTTTTCAAGCAGTCGGCAGGAAGGATCGAGGGGTCGCCGGTTTTGAGTCCGACGGATGACGTATTCACGATCAAATCGCAGTCGTGGCATTGTTCAGCGAGTGAAGGGTCGTCGAAAGAAAGGGCGATCACTTCCGTCATCGATCCCAGCGCGCGCAACCGGTTCACCAGCGGTCCGAGTTTTTCAAAACTGCGATTCACCACCACCAGTTTTTCCACCCCCTGCAGGGCGCATTGGATCGCCACTGCTTGACCCGCGCCGCCACCTGCGCCGGCGATGAAAACTTTTTGGGTGGAAAGGGAGGTTTCAAAATCATCGGCGATCGCACGGACAAAACCGGGTCCGTCCGTGTTAAAGCCGCGCGTCAAATCCGCATCGAAACGCACGGTGTTGACCGAACCGAGAGAGCGGGCTTCGGGATGAACGTCTGCACACCATTCCATCGCTTCGAATTTATGCGGGACCGTGACATTGCAGCCGATGAATCCGAGGGCGCGCATGCGGTCAAAGGCTTCACCGACTTTTCCCGGTTCGACCTCGACGCGGATGTATCGGGCGTCGATGCCGGTGGCGTCGAGGGCCGGTTGTTGCAACCGCGGTGAAGCGGAATGGCTGACGGGGAAACCGATGACCGCCAGCTTGGCAGGTTTCGATTGCCCCGCATCCAGCCGGTCTCGGGAAATTAAATCGTTGAGAGTGAAAACGTCAGGCATGAATCAATGGGCAAGAAGATTGGAAAAGTGGCGGACACGGGTGACGCATCGGTCTCTCCCGAGTAAGCTCAAGACGTCGCCGAGGTCCGGGCCATGAGCTCGCCCGGACAATGCCACACGCAGCGGAAACATCAACTGGCCCGGTTTGGCTCCAGCGGCTTTCGCAGTTTCCGCAAGGGCTTCTTTGGCGGCGTCTGCCGACCAGTCGGAGAGATTTTCAAAACCGGTCGCCAGATCGGCGAGTAAACCGGCTGCCGCGGAATTCCCGCGAACCTTTGCGACTGCTTCTTCATCGAAGTCGAAATCGTCTTTCAGTAGGAAATTCACGGCGTTTGGAACCTCGTTGAGCAGCCGGACTTTTTCCTTCACCGCCGTTGCGACGGCCAAAAAGTTTTCGCCAACGGGTAGGCCGTCGGCTTCCACGAACGGTTGCGCCAGTTTGGCAAATTCTGCGGTGTCGATTTTCGCGAGGTGTTGCTGGTTCACCCAGCCGCATTTATCGATGTCGAACCGGGCGGGCGCGCGATTCACCGCTTCCAGCGAAAATCGTTCGACGAGCTGCTGCGGCGTGAAAATTTCCTCATCGGTTTTCGAATTCCAACCGAGCAGGGCGATGAAATTGACGACCGCGTCCGGAAGGAATCCTTGTTTCGGGTAGTCGCCAACGGCCGCACCAGCATCACGCTTCGACATTTTTGAACCGTCTGCGTTCAGGATCAAAGGGATATGCGCATACTCCGGCGCCTTTCCGCCAAATGCCTCAATGAGCTGCAAATGTTTTGGCGTGTTCATGAGGTGATCCTCGCCGCGAATCACGTGGGTGATCTCCATTTCCAAATCATCGACGACATTTACGAAATGGAACACGTACGAGCCATCGGAACGTTTCACCACCATGTCAGGCGTGTTCGATTCATCGCGGTAATCGATCGTGACTTCGCCGCAAACCAGATCATGCATCGTCACCGGTTTGCGTTCGAAACGGAAACGCCAGGCGCCGCCGTCTTCGTAAACGCGATCAGCGTCGACGAGTTTTTGAAACCAGGCATCGTAGACCGGTTTGCGCTCGCTTTGAAAATACGGGCCGTAGTTTCCGCCTTTTTGGGGACCTTCATCCCAATCGAGGCCGAGCCAGTTCATTCCATCAAAAATCGCCTGTTTCGCTTCGTCGGAGTTGCGCGCTTCGTCCGTATCTTCGACGCGGAGCACAAAGGTGCCGCCGTGTTTTCTTGCGAATAGCCAATTAAAAAGTGCCGTCCTCGCTCCACCGACATGCAAATAGCCAGTGGGAGAAGGGGCGAAACGAGTGCGAACGGTCATGAAAGAAGTTGATGGGTCATGAGTCAGGGGTCAAGAGTCGAGACCAGAATGGCTTAACCCTGGAGGCTCCGCAGCGCGCCTCGGACGAGCGCTTCCGTCGGAGAAGACGGATCCGCCTCGAGGATTTTTCGCACCGCTTTGCGGGCGTCGACTTGTTTGTAGCCGAGCGCGATCAACGCCAGTTCCGCGTCTGCGGCGGAGGCGCTTACCGAACCGGTCGCGGCGTCTTGCCACGTATCGGTGACGCCGACTTTATCCTTCAATTCCAAGACGATCCGTTCGGCGGTTTTTTTGCCGATGCCTTTAATCCGGGAAAGTTCCGCCACATCTCCGGCGACGACGCAGCTTTTAAATCGTGAAACCGGCATGCCGCTGAGGACGGCGATGGCAATGGCCGGGCCGATCCCGCTGACGCGGTCGATCAGCATCAGGAAAACATCCCGCTCTTCTTCGCTGCCGAATCCGTAGAGCGTATGGGCTGTTTCCCGAATCTGCAGATGGGTCCGCAAATCCACGTCCACGCCCTCGGAAAGATTCAGCCGATCGTAGGTTGAAAGAGGGATGTTTACTTCGTAACCGACTCCATTCACGTCGACTACCAGCCGGTTTGGATAGGCTTCGATCACTTTGCCACGTAATCTTGCGATCATATCGCGGCAGTTTGGAGGAGCGCGGGGCTTTGTCGAGACGATGCCGTCGCGGGTCTTGGTTTCGGAGGAAATGGCCTCTCGGGAATCCGTGGACTCTTCCTCGCTTTACAAGACGGAGGGAAATCGGTAGGGGTTTTCGCGCGTCGGATAACCTCCCACGTTTCCCCCTGAACATCCCCCAATCCCCCCATGAAATATCGTCATTTTCTGATCGGCGCGACCGGTCTCGCCTTGATTTTCGCCACCTCCTGCAATCGTGATCTGAAATCGGAAGATTTGGTCGCCGCCGCCCCGCAGGAAACCACCGCTTCGCTCGAAAATTTGTATCACCGTGCTGTCAGTCTGCATGATTTCTCCAGTGCTTCGATGATTCTCCTCGAACTGATCGAGCAACAGCCAGACCAAGCGCCACGCTGGAAAGAAGAGCAGGCGAAAATGTATTTCTCCGGCCAAAATTTTCGAGCCTGTGAGATCGTTGCAAAGGATCTGATCGAGCACCACAACGGCGCGGGCAATACGAATTTGGTCGAAATGCTTGGTGTTTCTCAGGAAGCGACCGGGAACAGAAGGGATGCTTTGGTGACTTGGAATGGCTTGCTTGAAAAAGGCGGCAGTCCTGCCCACGCGGTTCGTGTGGCGGGTCTTCTCATCAATAACAACGATTTAGCGAAAGCAAAAGAAGTCGTGGATAAGGCGCTTTCCGGCCCTGATCTTGACACCTTCAGCGTCCAGCTTCCGGTGAGTCCCGGCCGAGTCCAAAATGTGTCGGCGAAGGCCGCACTGAACAATCTGAAGGGGCTGATTTCCCTGAAAGAGGATCCCAAGAAAAATCTGGAAGTCGCCCGCGCCGCATTTGCCGCAGCCTTGGAGCAGTCGCCCGAGTTTGTGATCGCAAAACGGAATCTTTCCGCTCTGAACCAAGCGGCTCCTGATCCTTCTGCCGCGCAGAAGATTGCTCCGGCAGCTCAATAAATTGAACGAAACGGGCGCTCGAACGCGTTTTACAAGGGAAGGCCCGATGCTTGCCGGGTCCATTTTTCGAGTTTCCAGCCCTGATTCACCCATGACCCACCATTCTTACCCCCCTAGTGTCGTGAAACCCCTATTCCGTGATCTTTTGATTTTTGTCCTCGCCGTCAGCGCGGTCTGGGCCGTCCTGACGCTCTGATCGGCTCCGGCATCGGCTCGTGATGT
>DBTN01000045.1:39702-64634 GCA_002307065.1 Akkermansiaceae bacterium UBA1315
GCTCGTGATCGTTCCAAGATTCGAGCCGATACTTTTGAAGTTGTTGACGTTTAGGAAATCAGATCCAGTGCTCCGCCATGGCAGAGTTCTGGATTCCCAAAACTCTGGAGGGGATGGCCCATGCTTTGAGCGATGGTCATCCAGAGCCGGTTGTGCGTGACTTTGTCGAATTGCAGGGCGCGGCCCATGGTGAAGCCGGTATTGCCGCCGATCATGACGATTGGGATGTCGTCCAAGCTGTGGCTGTTGCCTTTTCCGAGTTCATTTGTCCAAACGAGCAACGTGTGGTCGAGCATGCTGCCGTTTCCGCCCGGTTCAGGCGTTTCGGCGAGACGCTTGGCCAGGTAGGCAAATTCGCCGCAGAACCAACTATTGATTTTTTCCAGCTTTTTCTGGGCGGAAAGATTGTTGTCCGGTTCGTGGGAAAGCGTGTGGTGTCCCTCTTGCACGCCGAGCCAGTTCATCCGAGCTTCGCCGACCGATCGCATGTATTGCAGGGTCGCGACGCGCGCCATGTCGTTGGCGAAACTGTTGACCAGTAGATCGATCTGCATCCGGCTGATTTCCGGGGTGTTATCGTTCACCAGTTCGATGTGCGGATCGATTTCCGGAACCGGGTGGCCGACATCGCTTTTGCCCTGGCGGGAAATTTCCACTTCCATTTCGCGGACGAGCGTGAGGTGCTGCTCCAGCAATCCCCGGTCTTCAGCGCTGAGTTTTCCGGAGACTTTTTTTAGGTCGTTTTGCACGTTATCGAGCACGCTGATGACGCCCTCCTTGTCCTTCACCTGACCGTAAAGTTTCGAAAGCATCTGCTGCGGATCGTCGATCGGCGCAACCGGTCGGTTCGCTCCAGCGTAAGACATGCGCGTCCACGGATCGGCGCGTTTCGGAACGGCGACTCCGAATTCGAGCGAGCCGAAGCGGGTTTGCGTCTCGGGGCGGGATTGGAAAAAGTTTTTGAGTTCTTGATCGATCGAGATTCCGCTGGCCCAGCCGGCGGGTGTGTCGGAACCGCCTTGAACGTTACCGGGGGCGAGTTCGGTCGCGGTCAAAAGACAGCTCATACCGCGCATGTGGCGGTCGCCATCCCCTTGGACTTTGTTGTAAACCCCTTTGATCATTAGCGTCTTATCCTTGAAAGGTTGCAACGGCTGAAGGATCGGTTTGAAGGCGAAATCTTTTCCCACGCTATCCGGCCAGAATTTTTCCTGAACGGTCCCATTCGGCGAGAACATGATCACCACGCGCTTTTTCGGAACCGGTGCGGAGCTTTGGGCGAAGAGGCTGGAAAGGCTGCCGACGAAAGGAAGGACCGAGGCGGAAATGCCAAGATCGCGAAGGAATTTGCGGCGCGGGATCGGGTTCATGGAGATGGCCTACGGTAAGGGTGAATCAAGGGCGTGAGGAGGAAACGTTCAGTTCGAGGCGGTTTCTTTCGAGGTTTCTGAAGCAGAAGTTCCGGCGGTGGCCGAAATCACGGCGGATTCGAGCAGAAGTTCTCGAATGTTAAAATCGGTGGCGCTGAATTTTTTCGTCAATCGGTCCAGCGTTTGTTTCCCGTAAACTTCAGCAGGCTGCTTCACCGTGTGGTTGAAAAGCTGGCGGATGAAGGTTTTTTTCGATGACTCGCTTTGGATCGCAAATTCCGCGATGTCACGTGCCGTGGCGATCCGGACGGTGCCGCCGTTGTCGTCCGGGAAATCACTCACGGTATTGACCGGTTTGTTGTTATCCATCGTCCGCCAACGGCCGACGGCGTCGTAACTTTCCAGCGCGAATCCGAGCGGGTTGATTTCGGAATGGCAGCCCATGCACGCGGCGGATTTGGTCACATCGGTGACTTTTTCACGCATGGTCAGCGAGGGGTCGAAGTGGCCGTCTTTGAATTCCACCGCTTCCGGCGGGGGTTTGAGAGCGCGCCCGACGATGCTGCGAGTCAGGAAAACTCCCCGATGAATGGGCGAGGTGTCTTTAAAATAGGAAAATGACGTCAGCAGATAGGGGTGAGTCAAAACGCCCGCGCGCTGACTGTCGGGAAGATCCACGCGGCGAAATTCCTCACCCACCGGTTCCTTTTGGTAAAATTTGGCCAACCGGTCGTTCAGAATCATGTAGTTCGCACTGAGCAGTTCGCGGTAATCGCCCCGTCCGTCCCAGACAATGCCGTCGATGAAAACGCCGAGCGACCGACGAAGGTCGGAAAGTACCGCTTCGTTCAGATCGGGGTAGACGGCGGGATCTTTTGCGATGGCGGTGATGTCCTTGATTTGTAGCCAGTGATGGAAAAAACCGTGGAGTTTTTCGCGGCTGCGGGGATTCCACAACATCCGGTCGGCTTGGCGACGGATTTGCTCGGGCGTTTTGAATCCTCCGGCGGCGACTTGTTGGCGCAGCTCTTG
This sequence comes from Akkermansiaceae bacterium UBA1315, assembly GCA_002307065.1. Lineage (GTDB taxonomy): Bacteria > Verrucomicrobiota > Verrucomicrobiia > Verrucomicrobiales > Akkermansiaceae > Luteolibacter. The sequence continues at coordinate 42,105 of DBTN01000045.1, forward strand.
ATCCGGAACGGAATCCCACATCGCGAGAGCGAGACGGGCGGCGACGTCGTAGTCGTCCGGGGTTTCCCGTTCACTGAGGGCGGGGTAGAGAAATTTCGGCGAGGTGAGGGTGGCGAGAATCACCCGTTTCACGCCAATTTCAGGATAATTTCCGTTGGCGAAATGAGGCTCAATGAAGGCGGCGGCATCTTCATTTGAAAGCGGCCGGCGCAAGGCGACGGAGGCGAATTCGCGAGCGAATGCTTTCAGCTTTGCCGGGCGTTCGGCATCATCCGGTTTCGTTCCGGCGAAGCGGTCGAGATTTTCGGCAGCGTATTCGGAAGTGGTGATTGCCGCTTCCGTGACGGCGTCGAACCAAGCTTTCGAAATCGATGTGCCGCGGGGATATCCGTCGCTGCTGTCATCCGCCGGGAAGGGATTTGACACGATCACCGTGGCTCGCGTCTGAACTGGCGAAAGGTGGCTGCTCGGAACCGTTTCGAGGACTCCATTGGGGATTTTCCACATCAGTTCGATCGATGCGCTGGGTTCCGTCGATTTCCGGTATTCGAGGCGGATCGGATAAGGTCGGCCGCCGAGCAGGAAAATCGTTCCTTTTTCCTCGCGAGGCTCGAGCCCGGAGCTGACGGAACCGTCGATCAGGGGGTTTTGGAGGTCATTGATGAAAAATCGGGCACCGTTTTGGGTTTTGACGACAAATTCGTAATTTCCCGTTTCCTCGGCGATGACCGAGCCTTCCCAGCGAATGAAAAAATTCTGTGAGTTCAGGAATTTGTCCGGGCTTCCTTCGCCGAATTGGAACGCGATCCGCGCGTCCTTTCGCTGGAAGGAACTGTCGCCCTCGGGTTGAAATCCTTCCGGCGTGATCACTCCTTTGGCGCGGTATTTTCCCAACAAACCCCGTTCTTTTTCCACGATCTGATCGGGTTCCTTTTGAAAGTGTCCGAAAATATCGGCGATGGAATTGCGGAACTGGTTTGAGGTGAGTCGGACGAAATCCGGTTTGAGAGGTTTTCCGCCGGATCGCGCTTCGGCCGAATAGAAGGCGTGGTAAATGTAATCCGCGACTTGGGCAGACTGCTCGGCGTCGAGAAGCTCCTCGTTGTCTTCGGGCATCGTTTTGTCGATGCGTTTCGCCAGCGATGCCAATGACCGGTTCCCGTAAAGAGGGTCGTCATATTCGTCCTCAACGCCCTCGCCGTTTGCCCCGTGGCATTCGACGCAGTGTTTTTCGTAAATCAGCTTCCCGGGATGTTCTGCAGGAGCAGCCGGGGGAGTGGATGAAACCGGTTCTTCCGCGTGGAGCGTCTGAATCGTGACCGAAAAAATCAGCGCCGCGGCGACGGAAAGGCTCTGGCGGAACGCCAAGCACGTTCGGCCAGTCTCAAAAGAGGTGCCTTTTGGAAAGAGTGAATTCATAGACTCAAAGGGGTGCCAGCGGGGCCAAATGGCTCCGGAGCACCGATTGCGGACAAATAACGCGTTTTCGCGAAGGATCTTTCGGAAGAAAGCCTATTTTCGTGCATCCCACAATCAGGACCGTGGATGTTTTTCGGCTCACCGGTTTTGGAATTGGCAATTTTTTACAAAATCGGTATTGCCCCGGCATGGATTTTGAAACGCTGAGTACGTGGGCCGACGAGGAATTGCAAGCTGTCATCAAAATCCTGCCGACTGACGTGAAAGACGCCGCCCAACGGTGCACCATTTCGCTGGAGGAAAAACCCGGACAACGTCCTGCGGACGCGACTTTGGAGGGGGATGAACTCGGGCTTTTCCAGGGGACCTGTCTGCTGGATGAGCCCGCGCCCGAAGAGCTTCCGGAAATCCGACTTTTCCTCACGAACATCTGGGAGTGGACGGAACAGGACGAGCAGGATTATCGGGATGAAGTGGGCACGACGTTCCTGCATGAACTGGGTCATTATCTCGGTTGGGACGAAGACGATGTGAACGAGCGCGGCTTGGAATAAGTGTCCGAAACTTTCGTTTTGGACCGGTCTGCCACGAGAGCGGCAGCCGGGCAGACGCTCCGTGCCTCAGGACGAAGGAAACGTTCAACGGTTTCCGCGACGTTCATTTAGAGTTTTTTCCCCACCAAACGGATCGCCTCCGGATACAACCGGTGCTCGAGGACTTGGATGCGCGCGTGCAAAGCCTCCGAGGTGTCGTCATCAAGGATCGGCACGCTTTCCTGCAAAATGATCGGACCTGTATCCATGCCTTCGTCGACAAAATGAACCGTGCAGCCGGCTTCTTTCGCGCCCGCTTCAAGCGCCTGACTCCATGCCGCGAGACCGGGAAACGCTGGTAGCAAGGAAGGGTGAATGTTGAGAATCCGATTCGGAAAAACCTCGAGCAGCGGACGTTTCACCAGTCGCAGAAATCCGGCGAGACAAACCATTTCCACCCCTGCGTCTTTCAGCATCGCGGCCGTCTCGGCTTGGGCTTCTTCGGGAAATTTCGTTTTGAATCCACGGCAATCGATCAAACCCGTCGGGATCCCACGGTTGCGCGCGCGCTCCAGAATGAACGCGTCCGGATGGTCTGAAAGCACCAGCCCGATTTTCGCGTCGAGGGTTCCGGAATCGATCGCATCAAGGATCGCCTGCATGTTTGATCCTGATCCAGATCCGAGAACGCCGAGCACCATGCGCTTGGTTTAAGCGACTCACCGGTACTGCCAAGTTCCAAGTTTCATTTGCTGAGAGATGGCGCTTGGAAAAACAACGTTTTCCCTTATGTAGGTGCGCATGCATGACGCTCGTATCGACGCCCTCGCCCGCCAGCTGGTCCGCTATTCCACCTCGCTGAAGAAGGGTGAAAAGGTGTTGATCGACCTTTACGATGTCCCGGACTCCATTGGCCTCGCCTTGATCCGCGAAGCTCGCGCGAAGGGAGCTCTTCCCTTCATTCGGATCCATCAATCGCGCCTCACTCGGGAAATGCTCAAAGGCGCGGAAGACGGACAATATTCGGTGCTCGCGAAACATCTCCTCGCCGAAATGTCGGACATGGATGCCTACATCGCCATTCGCGGCGGCTATAACATTTCCGAAACGTCGGACGTCCCTGCGGAAAGGATGCGTCTGGCGATGAAACACATGCGTCCCGTTCTGGATCACCGGGTGAAAAAAACCAAATGGTGTGTCCTGCGTTGGCCGAGCCCATCGATGGCGCAACAGGCGAGCATGAGCACCGAAGCGTTCGAAGACTTCTATTTCAAAGTTTGCCTGCTTGATTACAAAGCATTGGTCCCAGCGATGAACGCGCTGAAAAAGCTGATGGAAAAAACCGACCGCGTGGAAATCACCGGCCCCGGTACCGATCTTCGTTTCTCGATCAAAGACGTCGGCGCAATCGTCTGCGGCGGAAATTATAACATTCCCGATGGCGAAGTTTTCACCGCTCCTGTGAAAAATTCGGTCGAAGGATATGTCACCTATAACGCACCGACCATTTATCAGGGGATCGGTTTCGATGGCATCCGACTCGAATTTGAAAAAGGAAAAATCGTCAAAGCCGACGCCGGAGCGAAGACCAAAGCCCTCAACAAGATCCTCGATACCGATGATGGATCGAGATATATCGGTGAGTTCGCATTGGGTTTCCATCCGGTCATCCGCGAGCCGATGCGAGATATCCTTTTCGACGAAAAAATTGCCGGTTCCTTTCACTTCACCCCCGGCCAAGCCTACGAAGATGCCGACAACGGAAACCGGTCGCAAGTCCACTGGGACATGGTCAACATTCAGCGCAAAGACTACGGCGGCGGCGAAGTGTATTTCGATGGAAAGCTCATCCGTAAAGACGGCATTTTCCTTCCAAAAGCGCTGGCGAAATTGAACGGCTGAGGTCGGTATCGATGGACAGTGAACATTTCGGTGCCATGAACGAATCCGAAGATGTCCGCTGGAAACAACGTTTCGAAAACTTCGACCGCGCCCTGCAATCGCTTCGGCGCGCGGGGAGCTCGCCGAGGAGCGTGAACTGACCGAGTTGGAAGAGCAGGGGCTCATTCAAGTTTTTGAATTCACTCATGAACTCGCCTGGAAGCTGTTAAAAGATTATCTCGAAGAACAAGGCTTCCTCGGCATCATCGGTTCGAAAAACGCCACGCGGGAGGCATTCAAAAACGGAATCATCCAAAATGGCGAAGCCTGGATGGATATGATCAAAGCGAGAAATCTTACTTCGCATACTTACAACGTTGGTGTTGCCGAAGAGATCGCGAAAAATATCCTGACGCGATTTTTTCCTGAATTGATCGAGGTGGCGGCTTATTTCGCAGATATGATTCAAAACGAACCGGATGAAATATGACATCCTCCGGCCTCTCCGAAGATACGATCCGTAAAATCTGCAACGTCTTTTCAGCCCATCCCAAAGTGGAAAAGGCCGTCCTCTACGGATCGCGCGCCAAAGGAAATTATAAAAACGGATCCGATATCGATCTCACCCTTTTCGGTCCGGATCTCGATCATCGGGATCTGTCCGATATCATCGACGAGCTCGACGAACTGCTCCTGCCCTACACGATAGACTTATCGATCTTCGAAAAACTCGATCACGAGAACCTTCGAGACCATATCGAACGGGTGGGTGTCATCTTTTATCAGCGAGGTTTTTCTCACGCATCCGATGCAAGGTGAAATGCATCTGATTTCAATGTTGCGACGCTAATCCTGCAAGTAGGTCTTTGGCCGATAGAGTAAGGCGAAGGGGATGTAGGCGATGGCGGTGGCGAGCATGAGCCAGGTGAAAAATCGGAAGTAGGCGGCACCGTGCAGGAGGTTTTGGCCGCCGGAAAAGGGGGTGCTGGAAAAGCTGGCGGCGGAGCTTTGGGAAACCGGTTTGGGGGTTTCTCCGAGCTGGGATTGATGGCGCTGGAGCCAAGTTTCGGCGGGGTGAAACCGGTCGCTCCAAGAAATTTTCGCCGGCCCGGGCGCGGGGGTGAGGTCGATCAAGAGTCCGATGTCCCACTGGGTATTGGGCGTTTGGTCGGGACCGTCGCTACTGAGACGGACGCGGCGCGAGGTCAGGATTTGATAACGCAGCGGCTGGTTCCACGGATCGCGAATGGAGGCGAGAGCGGCGTTGACCGAAGCTTCGTCGGGGAAAATTTCGCCGTTTGAGCGGGTGAGATTTTCGATGATCGTTGCCGCTTGATCGAGGGTTTTGCGGGCGGGGATTTCGAGGCGGGTGGGGATGCCTTTGCTGAGGCGTTGGACAAAATCATCCTCGGTGCCGGTGATTTGATCATAGCCGGGGAGGATGATCGTGCGCGGGTCATTTTTCCAATCGTCCGGCAGTTTTTCGATCGCGCTGGCCAATTGTTGGGACGCGGCGTTGGGAGTTTGGATGCGGTGATTGACGACCGCGACGAGCAAATTTCCGATTGCGACCGCGCCGAGGAAATAACACATCAGCAGCGATTTCATCGTCTTCGGCGCTTGGGTGTAAGCGAATTCCAGCGAGACAATCGCGATCATGACTTCGGCCGCGGTGAGCAATCCAAAGGCGACGATTTGCCAGGAAATGTTCGGACGTTCTCCGCCGTCGATCCATTGTTGAATGATGGCGATCAGAGCGAACGATGCGACGGCGAAGAAAAATCCGACGCCGATTTTCCGGAGCGGCGTCAGTTGCCAAAACCGGTCAATCAGCGGATAGAGGACGTAGGAAAACAGCGGGATGAAGATGAAAATGAAAACCGAGTTCAGCGACTGGATCTGGGACGGCAGCCATTCGAAACCGAGAAAATTTCGATCCATGTCTTCGGATTGGAAAATCCAGGTCGAACCGGTTTGGTCGAACAGCGCCCAGAAGATCGCCACGAAAAGATAAAGTGGCAGCAATTTCAGCAACGCGCTGATGCCGGCGCGACTGAAGACCTCTTTGAAAAATTTCAGTCCGGCGGGCGGGACGTGGATGAATCGTTTCCGTCCCATCCAAAACATCAGCGTCGCAATGGCCATCAAAATGCCCGGCACGCCGAAAGCGAGATGCGGCCCGTACCATTCGAGCAACCAGGGCGTCAGCAGCATGGACACGAAGGCCCCAAGATTGACCGAAAAATAGAACCCATTGAAAATTTTCGGAATCAGGTGGGCATTGCGCGCACCGAATTGATCACCGACGTGAGCGGAGACACAGGGTTTGATGCCGCCCGATCCGAGACCGATCAACGCCAGCCCGGTCATCAGCCACCACGGCGACGCGCCGAAAATTCCCATGAACGCGAGCGTCAAATGCCCGAGGCAATAGACCATCGAAAGCCAGATGATCGTTCGATATTTCCCGAGAAAAATGTCGGCGAGGAAGGCCCCGAGGAACGGGGTGAGATAGACTGCGGTGTTAAAAAGGTGAACGTATTCCGTAGCCTGCGCTTCATTCATCGGCGTGCCGATGGTGCCGTCCATCAGATGCAGATATTGCGTCATGAAAACGGCGAGCACCGCTTTCATTCCGTAAAATGAAAACCGCTCCGCCGCTTCGTTCCCGATGATGTGCGGGACTCCGGGTGGCATCCCTTCGAGGTCGGCAGGGGATGTGCGGTAGGACATGGGTGGATTTTTGAAAGGAGAAGCCAGAATCCAGAGGGAAGAATCCAGAATTCAGAGGTGAGAGCTTCAGTCGACGGGCAAAGCGCGGAGGGGTTCGTCTTCGACGGGGAGGGCGCGGCGTGGCGGCGGGATTTCTTCTTCGACGGGCAAGGCGCGCCGAGGTTGCGGCTGCGGCTGTTGCGGGACCGGTCGAGCACGGGGAGCGGGTGGTTCGTGATCGTGCAGATCATCTTCCTGAACCGCTTGCGCGCGGACCGGGTGGATCGGGCAAAAATCGTTGTCGGCCAGGGCGATGTCTGCGGGGATTTCATCGGCATAGGCCGTGCCTGCGGCGTGGCACCCGGCGGTGGCACGTTTCCCGGAAAGTTTACAGAGCTCCATTTTCACCATGTTGATTTTGCTATGGAGCTGGCCCGCTTTGTAGCCGAGCCGATCGGCGGTTTTCATGATGTCGACCCAGACCGGTAACGAGAGCGCCGAGCCGTATCCGCCTTGAATGGTTTTTTTCGGCGTGTCGAATCCGACCCAAACCGCGCAGGTCAGCGATGAGGTGTAACCGGCGAACCAGGCGTCTTTGAAATCGTTCGTCGTACCGGTTTTACCGCCGCAGGGTTTATCAAATCCGAGGCGTTTGACGGATGCTGCGGTGCCACTCGTTGCCACTTCGTGGAGGATCCGCGAAACGGACCAGGCGGAACCGGAGCTCGCCGCTTGATACGAAAGCGGCGGAGTGGTGTAGAGGACATTGCCGTCGCGGTCGCGGATTTCGGAAATGAGATATGGGCGATAGCGTGCGCCGTCATTGGGGAAAATCGTGTAAGCGGTCGCCACTTCCCAAGGCGACGATTCCCAAGCTCCGAGGTAGGAGGCGGGATTTTCCGGAACCTTGGTGCTAAAGCCGGCCATTCGGGAAACGTCCTTCACTCGATCGATGCCGGCGTAGTTTCCAACACGGACGGACATGGTGTTTCGCGAACGGATCAAGCCGTAGGAAACCGGTTGCATGCCGCCGAATTTCCCGTCGGAGTTGTTTGGCCGCCAGGTGCCGCCGCCTTTGATTTCGCCAGGTTGGATCGGGCCATCGCTGATCTGTGTGCTCGGACGCAGGCCTTGATCGAAGGCGGCGAGGTAAACGAAGGGTTTGAAAATCGAGCCGATCTGGCGGCGTGCCTGAAGCGCCCGGTTGTAGCGGGATTCGTTCGCGTCGCGTCCGCCGATGACGGCCAGGACGGCACCGGTTCGATTTTCCACGACGACTGCGGCACCTTGAATATATGCCGGTTCCTTGCGTTCTTCGGCGGGGATTTCGCGCCATGCGCCGCGGGTTTGGTGGGGGTAACCGGAGATGCGCTCAATTTCCCGGAGTTTTTTATCAAGCGCTTCTTCGCCTTTTTGTTGGATGCGCAGATCGATGGTGGTGGTGATGTTTAATCCGCCCAGTTCGATATTTTCTTTTTCAAGAATCACTTCCAGATCGCGCCGGATCGCATCCATCGCGTAGGATTCTTCGAAATCGCGGCGCCATTTTGGGCGGACTTCGATCGTTTCCTTTTTTGCGGCTTCCGCTTGTTCGCGGGTGATCGCCTTGGCGTTGACCATCCGATCCAGCGTGGTGTCGCGCTCGCGGATCGACGCCTCCATCGAGCGGAATGGGTTAAACGCATCCGGACCGCGGACGATTCCGGCGAGGACGGCCGATTCCGAAAGCGTGAGCTGCGAAGGATGTTTTTCGAAATAAATGCGGGACGCTTCACCGACGCCTTTGATCTGGCGGCCCCAGTTGATTTGGTTGATGTAGGCTTCGAGGATCTTGTCCTTTTCCATCGCGGATTCGATGCGCATGGCGATGGCGATTTCCAAAATTTTGCGGTCGATCTGATTGACCAGGTCACCGCGTTTTTCTCCGCGTTTCAGTTGGAAAACATCGGACGAGAGCTGTTGCGTGATGGTGGAGGCACCTTCGCGTTTTCCCTGCAAATTTTTCAGAGCGGCGCGGCCGATGCCGATCAGGTCGAAGGCTCCGTGTTGATAAAAACGCTCGTCTTCACGGGCGATGATGGCTTTTCGGAAATCCTCGGAAACCTGAGTGAGAGGAACCAAAGAGCGTTTTTCCCCGTGGATGCGGCCGATTTCTTCGCCCAACCGGTCGACGATGATCGAGCGTTCTGGCATCGCCGCCAGCTTTGCGAGATCGTAACGTTGGGCGCGGATTCCGTAGACGAGCGTGAGGAACAGCAGCGCGTAAAGCCCGGCGACGACGGGATAGCCGATCAGTTTCAAGAGCGCGCGGACGGGCCAACTGAATGACCGGGTCAGGAAATTGAAAAAATAGAACGGCCAGAATAGCAGCATCGCAAGCGCCCCGCGCGAGCGTCGAGGGCTTCCCCCGGTTTTGACATTGCGGCGGTGATTGGGCTCTGGCGTGTTGCGTTTTGGCATCGGCGTGACAAGATTAGCGGATGATCGCCCTTCGATCCACTACGGATTGCGAAGTCAGACAAGCGGGAAAGGCGGCGACGCTCTGAAACATACAACGATGAAAGCGCTGCCGATATTCACTCTCGCCTTAGCTTCTCTTTGGCTGGCTCCCGCGGGACCGGTTTTGTATGGACGGGAACCAGTTAAGACTCTGACTCAAATTTCCGCGCTGGAGAACAAAAGCGTCGCCGTGGCGAAGAAGGTCATGCCCGCGACAGTCGCATTGGTTTCCGAAAAACTCGGTTCGTCCGGTTCGGGAGTTATCATTACCGAAGACGGCCTGATTTTGACAGCGGCTCACGTGATTCAAGGCGCGGAGGAGGTGCAGGTCGTTTTTCAAGATGGCAGACAGACTTTGGGAAAAGTGCTCGGTGCCAATTACTCCAAGGACATCGCGATGGTGAAAATCGTCGAAAAAGGTCCGTGGCCGTTTGTGAAACAAGGCGTTTCCAAGCCGCTTGAGGCGGGCGATTGGGTGGTGGCAGTGGGTCACTCGGCCGGTTTTGATCCGGGGCGGACGGCGCCGGTTCGTTTCGGCACCGTTGTTTCCAAAGGTCCGGGGAACTTTTTGACGACCGATTGCAAACTGATCGGCGGCGATTCCGGCGGGCCATTGTTTGACCTCGAAGGCAACATCGTCGCGATCCACTCGTCGATCGGCGTCTCTGCGGAAAACAACAACCACGCGGGAATCGACGGATTTCGCGAAGATTGGGACCGGTTGCTGGCAGGCGATTCGTGGGGAAAACTTTCGATGAATCCGCTGGCGAATCCGGAGCGGCCGGTATTGGGAATCGAGATGGGAATGTCGCGCGGAATGAAGGGCGTGCCGGTTGTCGGTTTTTACCCGAGGTCTCCCGCCGCAGCGGCGGGCATGAAACCGGGCGACGTCATTCGTGTGCTGGACGGCAGCGAAATCCGGCGAAACAGCGACCTGGAGCAACTTTTGGTGAAACGAACGGCTGGAGACACGGTTAAAATTGGCGTCTCTCGTGCTGGGAAGGATCTGGAGTTCGAGGTGGTCCTTGGCCGGTTTGATGAACTTTACGGGGAATAACGAAAATTTCGAAGATGAAAAAATCGATGAAGTGGATCTGGTTGGGATTGCTGTTGCCGAGCGCGGCCCTTGCTCAGCGCGATATTCCATTGCTTTTGCCTGAGGAGCGGAAAGCGGTCGATGAGCAGTCGCGGGAATTCGTTGACGCGGTGACACCGGTTTTGGCGGAGGCGGCGAAATCGACCGTCTCGATCTGGTCGGGCCGGACGCGTTTGGCCTATGGCACGGTCATTGAAGATGGGACGAAAATTTTAACGAAGTGGAGCGAGATTGCGGAAAATCAAAATGCGCTGCGAGCCGGGGTGGGCGGCGACGACGTGCGCGCTGTTTCGGTTTCCGGAGTTTATGAAGACGAGGATCTTGCCGTGCTTTCGATCATCGGAGAACCGCTGACGCCGGTAAAATGGTCGCTCGAAGAGCCGGGCCTCGGGCGGTTTTTGCTCGCGCCTCAACCCACCGGGAAACTCGCGGCGAATGGTGTCGTCAGTGTTTTGCAACGGAATCTGCGGCTGACGGATCAAGCGTTTCTCGGGATTTCCGGCGATCGGGAATTTGAAGGCCCGGGGGTGAAAATCGGCGCTGTCCAGCCGGAATCCGGTGCTGAAGCCGGGGGGCTTAAAGCGGGCGATATCATTCTGCGCATCGGTGAAAGAACGATTTCCGGTTTTCAGGAACTGAGAAATGCCCTGCTCGGCACCTTGCCTGGCAGTCGGGTGGACGTCGCGGTGAACCGCAATGGAAGTGAGATGGAGTTTGAAATCACTCTCGGGAAAAATTCCGATCAAAACGCCCAGCTATCGCCAGCGCGGTTGTTGCAGATGGAGCAGATGGGTGCGCGGCTCAGCCGGGTGCGCGGTTCATTTTCCAAGGTCGTCGAAACCGATATGGAACCGAACCCTGATCAAATCGGCGGACCGGTTACAAATCTCAAAGGCGAAGTTGTCGGAATCACCATGGCGCGTGCCGGACGGACGCGCGCCTACATGATGCCGTCTGCCGCAGTCATCGATTTGCTGAAACAGCCTGCGATCGAGCCGTCCCTTGCCAAAGTCGCCCCGGTGGCCGAGCCGCCAATGATCGCGTCCCAGGTTCCGCGCGGTGGGGAAAACCTTCCCCGCCTGCCCGATGCCCGGCAACACAATGACCGCATGCGCCGCCACCTCTCGGATATGGAAAGACTGATGGAAAACATCAGCGAAGAGCTGGAAGCCCTGGAAGCGGGGAGGTGAGTTGATTTCCCCGCTTTCGACATTCACTACCGCGTGTAGTGATCGACACACAGGTTCGGTGCCTGACTCATTTGGTCGGTTGTGCCGAAGTAGGTTCCACCGAAAGGCTTTCCTGTATCCGTGTCGTAAAACGTGAGATGTAGGTATCCTTTATGTTTCACAGTGATCGTCACTTCAAACTGTCCCGTACCTTTTGTCGTCGAGATACCTTGAGTGGCATCTGTTTCTTCCACCCCATCTCCTTCAGTTTGTGTAAGGAGAAGTTGAAGGCTAGCCTCGGTTCTCGATTCAAGCCGGAAATAGCCCTTAATGGTGATCGTGTCTCCTTGTTCTAGGCGAGGTGAGGTCGATAAGACTTCGTCGATTCGGATGACGTCGCCGTCCCTAAATGCCTTTGCGCCCAGTTGGATCGGAACCGGCTGCTGGAGCGGTTTCGCAGAGAGGGTCGCCGCCATGATAGCTGCGATTAAAGAGACGATTGTCAGTTTCATGGATCTATTTCCTTCCTGATATAAGCGCTAAGTGCCCGCTGTAGGTAAAGCCGAAACGAAAAGGCAGAAGCGATCTGCTTCTGCCTCGGACGTTTTTCAAACGGTTCCGTCTGTCACAGACAGATCCGTCGGAACAGCACATCGAGCGGGAGCTGCATGCCGATATAAAAGTCTCCGAATTCGCCGTAGCGGGCGGTGACTTCATCGAAACGCATTTCATAAACGATCGATTTGATGTCGATCGTGTCTTTGGCGAGCAGCGTGACGCCCCATTCGTATTCGTCCAAACCGGTGGAACCGGTGATGAGTTGGAGGATGCGACCGGAATAGGAGCGACCGACACGCGCGTGCCCGGCCATGAGTTTCGAGCGGGTTTCGAAATCGAGCGAATACCAGTTGTCCGCGCCGTTGCGGCGTTTGGACATTGGGTAAAAACAAATCACCGGCCAATCCGGCAGGACCGGATATAGGCGATGTTTGAGATAATGCGCCATCCGTTCGTCGAATTCCTTCAGGCTGGCCTCGAATTCCGGGCTGCCTTCGGTGAGGCCTTTTTCCGCGATCAATGTCTCGGCGGCGTATTTCTCGCGGGTCGTGGTGTATTCCGAACCTTCGGTCTGGGAAAGGTAGGAATAGGACGGGCTGAGGATTTCCGGGCCGAGCGAGAGGGTGAGCTGTTTTTCGAATCCGTTTGCAACGTGCAGATCCGGGGTCAGCAGCATAAATCCGATGTCGGCTTTGGGCGTGGCGATCGAAAAGATGAGCAGGTGCGTGTCGGGAGTTGCGCGGATTTCCTGCACGAGCTCGGTGAGTCGCGTTTTTGCTTGGCGTTTTTCCTCATCGCTGAACAACGCCCACTGAGCGTGATCGACGTGGTAAAAGAGGTGCATCACGTGCCACCCTTCGCGGGGCACAATCGGGGCGATTTCCGTGTTTGGCATGGGTAAAGTCAACGGCGGTAGGTTGAAAGGGGCATTTTGAAAAGTCTCTTGAATTCGCTGCTCGGCGCGCCGACCGACGGGCCTTCAAGGACTTCGACGGTCCAAGGTTTGCTCTGACCGGTCCGGTAAGCGGCGTGCATTCCGATGTCGTCAAAACCGGCGGTGGCCGGGATTTTCAGTGAAGCTGCGCCATCGATGCGGCGGCTGATCGCATCGCCGACGATCTCACCGAGGTCGTCTCGGAAGAAAATCCGCACCGCTCCGGAACCGCCTTCGATTTCCATTTCGAGAACCGGGAGTAGGCTGGTGCCACGGCGGAATGCATCGGGATGGGGGCCGGTGGTGATCGGCGCGCGCCAGTAGTTTTGGGCTTCTTCCACGGTAATGCGGCTTCCTTCGATGGGGAAATCTCGGGCTTCGACTTGGTCCGTTTCGTTCGGGAGGCGATTGATCGATTGGAAGTAGAAAAAGGCGCCGCCGCCAATGAGCAGGAATAAGACGGCGATAATCCCGATCCGTTCGAGCGATGTGAGATTCAACCGGGGGCGGAGCGACGGGGGAGTGGGTTCGGCTGCGGGAGCGGTCGCCACGGGTTCGACGGTTTTTTCAACCGTGGGGTCTGCTTCGGCTGCGACGGGGTTTTCCAGCGGGGCGAGATCGTCAAGCGGGGTGGAAATTTCGTCGTCTTCCCAATCGATCAGCAGTTCGTCGGAGTTGTCGAGGTCGTCGAAGGTGTCGTCGAGGCGCGGGCTGGTCTTTTTCGCGTCGGCGGGAACGGGCGGTTTGCGTGTTTTTTTAGCCGGTTCCGCCTTTTTATAAATCCGTTTGGTCGGAGGCGTTGCGGGTTCCGAGGAAGGTGGCTCGGGGATGAGATCGGGGAGAGGCGTCGAAATTTCCGGTTCGACCGGATTTTCGACCGGTTTTTTTTTGGTGTCGGGGGAATCCAAATCCCAGAGATCTTCTTCCGAGGAGGCATTTGCCGAAAGATCCTTGGCCGGGTCTTGCCTAGGGGGGAGGGAATTTTCCTCGGAGGACTCAGATGGTTCGGGTTTCATAGCGGCGTCGAAAAAGGTGTAAAGGCGTGCTCTGTGGTTGGCGAGTGCGAAAGGATGGCCGGTTTATTGAAAAATCGAGTTGCAAGCCAAGCCCGCTGGATGCATTCCAGAGCGCAACAACCTTTTCATTCATGGCAGATCTCGAAGACAAAAACGTGGAGAATGTTCCCGGCAAGTTCTATGTGGACAGCCAGTGCATTGATTGTGACCTCTGCCGCGAAACCGCGCCGAACAATTTCACCCGTGCCGACGACGAAGGGTATTCCTTTGTTTTCAAACAACCGGCAAACGGCGAAGAACTCGCCCAGTGCATCGAGGCGATGGAGGGTTGCCCGGTCGAGGCCATCGGTGAAGATGGGGACTAACGGGCGCAGGCTCATGAAACGCAGGCCGCTCAAACCGTCGAAGATCCGCGAGGAAATTCTGCGGGAGTGGCGGGGCGGTGATGAGGCGGACGATCTGAGCGCCGGGATTTACCGGGCGGAAAATTTTGTCGAGTCGATCCTGCGAATGGTCGGCGTCGATGGCGGGCTGAACGAGGACGAAGTCCGAGGCGCGTGGAAAGAACTCGCCGGCGATTTCATCGCAAGCCATACGCAGCCGGTATCAGTGAAAGGCGGACACCTGGTTTTGCACGTGACGCAGCCGGCAATGCGGTTCCACCTTGAACAGATGAAGCCGATGCTTTTGGAGCGAATCCGTGGCCAATTGGGGGCGGACAAAATCCAATCGATCAAATTCACTCTCGGTTAATTTTTCCCATGTTTCGTAATCTTATTTTCGATTGGTCCGGCACGCTGGTGGATGACCTTGGACCGGTGATCGAAGCGACGAATTTTGTTCTCGAAAAATACGGCGTCGCGCCGATGGATCGCGAGGGATTCCGGCGGTCCTTCCGGCTTCCGTATCGGGAATTTTACGCCGAAATTTTACCCGGCATCGATATTGTCGAACTCGAAGCGCATTTCCGGCCAGCGTTTGACGGAGCGATCACGCCGGTCACGGTTCTTCCGCATGCTCGGGAAAAGCTCGATTGGTGCCGCGCGCTGGGGATTCGGACTTTTGTGCTGACTTCGATGGATCCGGTTTCCTTTTCGACACAGCTCGATGCATTTGGCCTGCGCGGGCATTTCGAAGCGACCTATGCCGGTGTGTTGGACAAGCGGGAGCTCATTCACCGGATTCTTGAAACGCACGGTCTCGATCCGGCGGAAACGGCCTTTGTGGGCGACATGACCCACGATGTGGAAACGGCTCGGCATGGCGGTATTTCGTCCATCGCGGTGTTGACCGGTTACAATCATGCGGAGGTTCTGGCGGCGGTGCGGCCCGATATCACCGTGCCGGATCTCGGAGTGCTACGAACGCTTTTGGATCGCCGCAAAACCGGTGCCCGACCGGTGGCGACCGTTGGAGCGTTGCTGCACGATGAAGCGGGTCGCGTTCTGATGATCCGGACGCACAAGTGGAACGGAAAGTGGGGAATTCCTGGTGGAAAAATCGAGCGGGGGGAACCTTCGGAAATGGCGCTGCGACGGGAAATCCGTGAGGAGACCGGTTTGGAGATCGATGCGATTCAGTTCGTGATGGTCCAAGATTGCATCGACTCACCCGAGTTCATGCGCCCGGAACATTTCCTGTTGCTCAATTATCTCGCGAAAGTCGGATCGAGCGATGTCGTCTTGAACGACGAAGCCGAAGAGTTCGCCTGGCTTTCGCCAAATGATGCGCTCGGTCTCGATTTGAACGAACCGACGCGCTCGTTGTTGTTAGAAATCCTGAATCAAAATCGGTTGTGAACGACATCATTGAAATCCGTCGGCTCGAAGTGATGACCCATATCGGCGTTCCGGATGAAGAGCGCGCAGAGATGCAAAGATTGCTGGTGTCGGTGTTGATGATGCCTTCACAAAATTTCGATGGGCTCGGAGATGATATTTCCCGAACGGTGAATTATTATCAGGTTTCTCTCGAAATTGAAAAACTGGCAGCCCAGCGTCCGCGGCGGTTGATCGAAACGCTGGCGGTTGAAATTGCCAATCATCTCCTGACCGGTTACCCGCTGCGCAAAGTCTCGGTGACGATCGAAAAACATATCTTGCCCAACACCGAATGCGTCGCCGTGAAAGTCGAACGCGAACGGCATTGAAACCATTTTTCCCGGTCCAAAGGTTCGTGATTCCTTAGCCCAGGCGATCCGCCGAGGTGACCTTCGGTTATAGATATCCGCACCCCAACGGGGAGCGAGATGGAACGATTTTCATTTCAAATATCGGCTGTGCATCGTGGTGATCGTTGCCAAACCGGTATCGCCCACCGTTGGTGCGCCGAAATCTGAAGGCGAATTTCCCAGGCCGCTGGCCTGGGTGACCTCCGGCTATAGATATCCGCACCCCAACGGGGAGCGAGACGGGACGATTTTCATTTCAAATATCGGCTGTTCATCGTGGTGATCGTTGCCAAATCGGTATCGCCCACCGTTGGTGCGCCGAAATCTGAAGGCGAATTTCCCAGGCCGCTGGCCTGGGTGACCTTCGGTTATAGATATCCGCGCCCCAACGGGGAGCGAGATGGAACGATTTTCATTTCAAATATCGGCTGTTCATCGTGGTGATCGTTGCCAAACCGGTATCGCCCACCGTTGGTGCGCCGAAATCTGAAGGCGAATTTCCCAGGCCGCTGGCCTGGGTGACCTTCGGTTATAGATATCCGCACCCCAACGGGGAGCGAGATGGGACGATTCCCATTTCAAATATCGGCTGTTCATCGTGGTGATCGTTGCCAAATCGGTATCGCCCACCGTTGGTGCGCCGAAATCTGAAGGCGAATTTCCTAGGCCGCTGGCCTGGGCTAAGGAATCACGGACCTTTGGCCCGAAAGATATGGGCGCAACAACCGATAATATCTAACTTCGAACTCCAACAAATAACCCATAACCCGCCGCAGACGCGTGTGACGGAAGCGACACATGAAATGGCATGCGGTTGCCTTTAAGATCGAGTGTTGTCTAGGCGGGAGTTGGTTCAAGCTCCCGGGCGGCTATGAAGATTGATATCGTTACGGACACATTCGCACCGGATGTAAATGGAGTGGCAATGACGTTGGGGAGACTCAGTGAAGGTTTGCAAAAGCGCGGTCACCGCGTCCATATCATTCGGACCGGTGATGAGGCGATGCGCGGCCAGACATTGGCGGCGTCCGTTGCTTTACCCGGATATAAAGAAGTGCGTGTGGGTCTTCCCGGACCTTTTAAGTTGAGAAAACGTTGGCTGAAAAAACGCCCGGATGCGATCTATGTTGCTACGGAAAGTCCTCTTGGAAAGTCCGCGGTGAAGGCTGCCAAAGCGATGGGCATCCCGGTGGCGACCGGGTTCCATACGAATTTCCACGAATACATGGAGCAATACCGGTTAGGCGGACTGCAGCCGGCGGCGATGGCTTATCTGAAGCGGTTTCACCAACGGGCGGATTGCACCCTCGCACCGTCGCCAGAGCTGGTGGAGCGTTTGCGCCAAGAAGGATTTCAGGAAGTTTATCTGTTAGGTCGCGGTGTCGATACCTGTTTGTTTTCCCCTGAGAAGCGCTGCGAGACGCTGCGTGCCGCGTGGGGCGCGAGACCGGGGGCGCCGGTCATGCTCACCGTTGGACGAATCGCTCCGGAAAAAAATCTTGAGTTGGCCATGGCGGCTTTTGAAAAAATGCGTCTGGTTGTTCCTGATTTGCAGTTCGTGGTGGTGGGTGATGGTCCGCTGCGCGAAAAGCTCGCGGAAAAATACCGGTCTGTTCATTTCGCTGGGATGCAGACGGGGGAGGAGCTTTCGAGGTATTATGCTTCCGCTGATGTGCTTTTGTTTCCGAGTGAAACAGAGACGTTTGGCAATGTTCTTTTAGAAGGTCTCGCGAGTGGCTTGGTGACCGTGAGTTATGATTATGCGGCTTCGGCGAGATATGTAACCCATCGGGTTAACGGGCTTAAGGTTTCAAAAGGGAATCCCGAACAATTTATTCAAATGTCCATTGATGCGCTCAATTTCCGACAGGATCCATCCATGAAAATCGCCGCGCGCCAAACGGCGGAGTCGCTTGGCTGGGATCAGGTCGTCTCCGATTTCGAAACAAGGCTGGAAGCGATCGCTGCGAGTGGTCGCACGGTTGCTCCTCAGCTTTACAGCAAAAAGAAACGGGAGAAGATCTCATGCCGGACTGTGTTCTTGTCCGACATCCACTTGGGAACGCCTGATAGCAAAGCGGCGGAAGTTGTGAATTTCCTCAAGCATTTGAAATGTGAAAAACTGGTGCTGAATGGAGATATCATCGATGGCTGGGCCTTGCGCCGTGGCGGGCGGTGGAGAGGGCAGCACACCCGTGCGATTCGCAAGTTCCTCAAGATGATGGAGCGCGATCATACGGAAGTGATTTATCTTCGGGGCAATCATGATGATATTTTGGAGCGCTTTTTGCCGTTGGCGTTTGGTCGTTTAAAAGTTGCGAAGGAACATATCCATACCTCTGCGGCCGGAAAACGCTATCTTGTCGTCCATGGTGATGGATTCGACAGCGTTTCGACCAATCACAAGTGGTTGGCGTTGGTCGGAGCGGTAGGCTACGACTGGTTGCTGAAAGTGAACCGGTTCTACAACCGTTGGCGTTCCTGGCGGGGAAAAGAATATTTTTCCCTGAGCAAGCGGGTGAAAGCGAGAGTGAAATCCGCCGTCAGCTTTGTCGATCGGTACGAGCAGCTTTTGCAGGATCTCGCGGAGCACAAGCGATGCGATGGAATCATCTGCGGCCACATCCATACCCCGGAAGATAAACAAGTCGGCCCGGTGCATTATCTCAACTCCGGCGACTGGGTCGAAAGCCTTACCGCGATTATCGAACATCACGATGGCAGGATGGAGCTCGTGCAATACGAAACCTTCCTCGCCGGGCTGAAGCAGGAAGACGAACCGGTTTCCGAACCGGTCGCGATCCCCGCTTGAATCACGGGCGATGGCCGCCGGTTGCAGTCAGCCGATCGATTTATAGGGAGTTGAAGGATTTCAGAAGGTTGGCATCATCCAGATGTCCCTCCAGCCGCTGCTTCCTCCAAGGCGTTTGGCTGAATCGGGAAAAGTGATCAACGCCCCGTTACAGCCCAGTGAAGAGTATCTTTTGAGACCACGTGCTCGCCGTCAGACGAACCGGCTGTTTTGAAGTTTGTATGCAGTTTTTATGGCGATCAGAGGACATGTGATACGAGCATGTTCTGATCGATATGGCCGGGGATTCAGATATTTTTAGGGTGATCGTTCCGGATCTCATTGAGAAATCGGTTTTCGAGCACCGGTTGTTAGATATTAAATCGGAGTAAGGCTTTAGAGTCGTAGATCAACAATTGGAATTGAACTAAATAACACGGTGGTGAAGCACGTCGGAAGGATCTGGTATAGCTTGGGGCCGGGTTTTTATTGACAGGGAAAGGGTTGATATTTTTTCTCCGTCTGATGAAGAGTTTATTCATCACACCCATTTGCGTATTTTTGTTGGCGACCGTTTCGGCGAATGCGGCGATTACGGTTCGTTCGTTTGGGGAGGGCACGGGTGATGCTCAGTTGATTGCGCCGTTGGATACGACCGTCGGAGCGAATACGAGCGTTGAGCCAAATCGCGCGCTGACTTCGTCAAACATGATGTTCAATTTCGTGCGTCACGTGTATTCGGCTGAAAACGGTATCTGCTATTACTGGTTCCGAGCGGATGGGGATCCGACGACGATTGTCAATACCGAGGAGTGGAACGATGTCTATTGGTATGTCGGTGGTGCGACTGGCGATTTTGTGGATGGTGCGGAAGACGGCTCGAATAACTACCTGCTGCTGCACTCCAGAGACCTAGATATGATCGTGGGGGTGCTTCAATACTCGCTAAATGCAAATAATGACATGAATGACCCGGCGCGCTTGATGGCTTACGCGGTGGATCCGGAAGGGATAACCTTTGCGGAAGGCGTGGCAGCGATTCAAGCGATTCCGGAGCCATCGTCAGCGGCGCTGGGGGCATTGGCGATGATGGGAGGATTGATGGGGCGGAGACGGAAGTAAGGAGGGCTTTCGATGATTTATCCGAACTTCGAGAAGTCTGGCGATGCGTGATATTGAATAGCGGACTGACTGTCCGGCAGGATGATAAGAGTCATGCGCTACAAAATCCGTGTCTGCCGGATTTGGGTGGTAGATCTGTGGAGTCCACTGGATGGGAGTGCTCGGGGGAAGATCCCAGCAGCCGGATTTTTCGACGAATTTTGGAAGCTGAAATAATCGCCGAAACCCGTCGGAAAAAACCGGTTTGCACGAAATTTGCGTTTGCTCTGATTGGTTAACTGAGATCTAGTCGCAACAGACGCCGTTGCGGCGAAGTGTGTGTATTTTAGTGATGGGGCCGGGGGTGCGTGTGAGTGTGCCTCCGGTCCTTGCTGTCTGATTTGTTATCCCGATGCGCATTTTAAAGAAAACGATTTTTTGGGCCCACTTGGTCGCCGGTTTGACGGCGGGTTTGGTGATTTTGGTATTGGCGGTCACGGGTGTGTTGATGAGCTATGAGCGCCAGATCATTGAGTGGACGAATGATGTGACGGTCAGCGATGGCTCGGGCGGTGCGTTGGGGCCGGAAGCGTTGTTGCGTCCTCATCTTTCTGCAAAGCCTGCGCCGACGGCAGTTCTTCTGCAACGGGATCCGGAGAAGCCGGTGGCGCTTCAATTTGGACGGACCAAGACGGTTTATCTCGACCCGTCTACGGGTGAGTCACTGGGGGAGGGGAACCAAAACGTGCGTGGTTTTTTCAAGTGGGTGTTGAGTTTGCATCGGTGGTTGGCGATGTCCGGGGACTCGCAGAAGGTGGGTAAGGGAGTGATCGGGGCGGCGAATTTGGTGTTTTTGTTTCTGGTGATTTCGGGGATTTGGCTGTGGTTTCCGCGGCGCTGGACGCGGTCGAATCTGCGGGCGATCACGATGCTGCAGGGCAGGCTGAAAGGCCGGGCGAGGGATTGGAATTGGCACAACGTATTTGGATTTTGGGCGTGTTTGCCGCTTTTTTTCATCGTGATCACGGGGACGATCATGGCGTATCCGTGGGCGACCGGTTTGCTTTATCGAATGGTCGGTGAGAATCCGCCGCCGCCTCGGGAGAAGGCAGGTCCTCCGGCCGGAGCACGGCCAATGGGCGGGGAAAAGGCCGGCGGAGCTGCTGGCATGGAGCGGAACCGGGGAGGTGCGGAGCATTCGCATGAGCCGGTGAATTTGGCTGGGCTGGATGCGGGGTTGACGGTGGTGAAGGAGGCGAATCCGGCTTGGGAAACGATCCGGGTTGAGGTGCCGAGCGGGAAAAAACCGGTGGTTTATAACGTTTCCTTTTCGCATCGCGGTCGTCCGGATTTAGCGCAGCAGGTATCGGTGGATCTGCGATCGGCGACGGTGGTGAAATCCGAGGGGCTGGCGGATCAGACGCTGGGTCGGAAGTTGCGGGTTTGGTCGCGCTGGGTGCATACGGGTGAAGCCGGCGGCTGGTTGGGCCAAGCGGTGGCAGGGCTTTCGGCGGCGGCGGCGGCCGTGCTGGTTTGGACCGGTTTTGCGCTGAGTTTCCGAAGGTTTTTTAAACGTCGACGAATCAAGCTGGCGACGAATAGTGAGGCGTAGATTTTAAAATGACGGAAGAAAGCGATTTTCAGCGGTTGCTGCACGATTCGAAGCGGCACATGCAGGCTGGAATCGGCCAGATGGAGCAGGGAAACCCGGCGGTGGCGTTGGAGCATTTTGATCAGGCGGTCGGGCTCCGGGGAAAGTTGCCGTGGCGGAACGATGTGCAAAGCGCGTGGTTATTGGCGGCGGCGTGGATCAATCGGAGCGATGTGCTGCGCCAGCTCAATGACTCGGGGCTTTTGCCGGAGGCGATCCATTCGCTGGACCGGGGGATCGAGGCGATGAGCCAGATCCCGCTGGGCGAGAAGGAAATGTATGCGGAGCGGATGATTCTGGCGTGGATCAATCGCGGGACGGCCTGCGGTGAGGCGGGGAAGACGGATGAGGCGTTGATGGGTTTTGCCAAAGCGGAGGAGCTTTTTGTGGAACTGGGGAGTGAGGTGAGCGGGCGCCGGTTGTTCCTGGGATCGATGATGCGGGTGAACCGGGCGCGGGTTTTGCTGGGAATGGGACGGGTGTGGGAAGGTTTTGAGGATTCCCGAAACGCGGTGGAAATTTTACGAAAGCTGCAAGTATCCCAAGAAGTGGCGATCGCAGGCATCAAGGCGCGCAGCATCGAGTGCCACGCGTTGGCCTTGCTGCTGGATGAACCGGGTGGACCCGAGCGGGTCGGAGATTGGATCGCCGAGGCGACGGATTCGGCGGAAGAGGCGCTGAAGCTCGTGAGGGCGACCGGGCTGCGCGATGCTTGGGTTTCGGATCTGGTGCGATATGGGGCGAAGATTTATCGCGTGTGTCAGCCGCAATTTTTAGGAGAATTTATTCTCGAATGGGTCGGGAAAAACGGACCGCTGTCGCAGGACAAAACCTTGGTAAAGGAGATGAAAAACGAGCTTCTCCTGGCCCGCGCGGAAGTGGAACGGAAGGTCTTGTTATTTCCCCATGATACCGAGTTTGTCGAAAAACAGATGCGGATTTTGAAAGCGTTGCAGGTGGGGGGGTAGAGGTTGCGGGTCATGGGTCATGGGTCATGGGT
>DBTN01000050.1:0-18413 GCA_002307065.1 Akkermansiaceae bacterium UBA1315
ATCCCGCAGAACTCTCATTGAATCCAGTCCTCCGACAGGGGCCCCATCAGGTGATCATGGCAAAAACTTCCCATCGCTGCTTATCGGCTCCCCAATCCCGGCGATCCACGACAATCGACCAGTTTAAAGACTCCTCGAATCGGAGCGGAACCTTCCCCTTTGCGCCGTCGGTCCTATCGTGAAAAGCGGAAGCCTAAATCGGGCAGCGACGTTCCGCGAAGGCTTTGCTCCAGGTTCGACCGGTCAATTTGTCCTCGCGGCTGTTCACGATCGTCCGCCAACGCTGCTTCGTCTTGCCCCCGGTACCGGTCGGCGAAAACCCCACAGCATCTCCCGCAAACTGCCATCCGGCATCACCACCGGTGCCGGAAGCGTCGGTCGGACGATTCGTGTATCCAGTCCAAGCAGATGCTCAAGCGTTTCCGCAATCAGCCACTCCGGAAAGGAGCCGCCGCGTTTTCCGAGTTCGTATGCGGTGCACATTGTAGATGCTGGATGTTGATTCTCGAAAATCAAGTGGAACCTTCACAACACCACCATTCAAAGCGATCAATTCGACAATTACTTGTTATAATTTTCAGACTGTGGTGGTGCAAGAAAGCTGTGAGTTAAAATTTCCTGAAATTAGTTCCGCAAGCGACTCCTAAGCGCAGTTCTAATATCATCGCACATAACACCGTTGGCGGTTAGCCATTGTTTCATGGACGAAAAAATCGAAGTCTCTTCTCGTTTGGGATCGAAGATTGTGAGGACGACACTAAACGGCACCCCTCCTTGAGGAAACTGAGCGCCGCTTCTTAACAGAGGTTCTACAACCAGCCGCCACTCAGAACTCTTCCCCACGCCTTTTTCTGAACTAAAATTGTAGTGCTTCATCGGCCACCATTTCAAACCGTGTTCGATAAGGTCAGACTCAAAATGAACATCTCCTCTTTTTTGTTTTGTGAATACCTGCTCGGCTCGCCCTTTATATGTACCGTTATTATTCTGACGAAGATAGGCATCTAAATTCACACGTATAAATTCCGCGCCATACTTCGAATCAATGATTGGTTTATAAACCAAGCTTATTCGGGCAGCGCCACGACACTTCCCCTCGTCCCCGACCAGTGCCGCTGGCCATGAGAAATCAAATTGAAGAGCTTTCCCACTGGTAAGGTTTCCGTTAAAAACCATCGTTATCGAATAGTCGTCATCGATCAGAATCTCCTCTGATGAGGCCGGTATTCCGAAACCAACAAACCGCTTAGCAATTGATTCCAATTCGTTTGCCTTCAAACAATCTGGAAGTTCCGAGCCATGCACCATCAAAGCGATTAGATTTTCACGGGTCACGGGCCCCTCGATGATACTGTCGAGAGTCGCCAGTGTCTTTGCAACAAGGGGTGCGGCAAAACTCGTTCCCATACTAGTTTCAATCTGGCCGTCGCCATTCATCGAATACAGACCATCAACCAGTCCTGGAGAAACCAATGTAGCTCCTCCGAAATGGCAAAAGTCTGGTTTAATCCCAACTTTCATTCCTGGTCCGCAGCGGGTATAAGGAGCGGGAGCTCCATCTACATACCCCTCCATGCCCGGAGGAGTTAATGCTCCTACGCTGAGGCAGAATGCACTCTCGGCTGGTTGTAAAATACGATCACTACCAGCATGAGGTAAAAGATAGCTTGCAATATCGGCGGCGACCCTCGGCCAAGCGCCTCGTTCCCCGCTCATATTCCCAGCAGAGATCACAATAATAACATCATTTGACTCGGCTATTGAATCAAGAATATTGGCAATCTCACTGTAAGATGCTTCATCAACCTGCCTGTCTATATTAATGCTTAAATTGAATACTCTTACACCGTGTCGGGATTTTGCTAACAGAATAGCCGAGTTCATTTCTGATAAAAAATCCTCAAATCCATTGGGATAATATTGATCAAAAACCGACGGATCACCACTATCCGGAAGAATATCGATATCGTAAATCTCGCATCCGTCTCTTTCCCTAGCTACCGTCGAACTATTTCCTGCGCTTCGGCCCGCAATTAAAAGACCTGAAATAAAGTTTCCATGATCCTCTTGTCGATGTTCAGCAGCCACAAGTGCATAGCTTCCGAGTAGCCACCGAGACATAGTATTGGATACTCCAGAGTCAATTACCCCAATTTTTGGATATCTCGTTGTCGGATTCTTAGTTGGAAAATGTCCCCGCGACGGCCGAATAACTCTTGATGCATGAGAACTTTTAATAATCGGCGGCAGACTGATCCGCCTTATAATGACGCTGTCCGACAAAACACTAATAAGTTGCTGGTGATGGCTCTCGCTATCGTCAAAATTTTGATCGGCCATCTTTGAATCCCATTTCTGAAACAAAGATAATTCCGATACGATATTTTTTTCGATGACTGGTCGGATTAGTAGGTACGATCGATACGTTTTATCATTAATTGAACTTCGAAATAGCTGTATCCCAAAATCCAATTTATTAAGATTCTTAATAAGACTCTCATAAAGCAGTTGCTCTTCCCGAGGCATTTTTTTTAGTTCACCAGGTGAGCCTGGCAAATTGAAAAGGTCAAGCACGTAAAGCTTACCCGAACCTTGACGGAGCCATTCCAAGCCTTCTCTAATCGAAAATTTTCTTCGGTCTGATTCAGAAGGCAACTCGACACTTTCTACAGCGCCTACCTCAGAACGCGCGCGAGAGGGAGCAGGAACCTCTTTCTCCTTTTTCGCATTGAACTTCCTCCTAGTTGTGTTCTCTGCTCCTTCAACCTTATCGATAGCTATATCTATCGCCTTAGATGTTGCGAGAACATAAATTTCTCCGAGTCCTTCTGCTCCTGCTGACGGGAAAATGTCCGGCTTGAAAATTTGCTGCGTCGGACGATGTGACTTTGCCAAAGCCTCTTTGCGCATCCTCACTTTAACGAACGCTGCATGGTTTGGACTATGAGATATCGATTCCTTGATATCATCTAGTCGCTTAATAATCTTCTGCTTGTGAACAACAAAATCAGCGTCCCGATCTAAAAAGAAATCTGTGCTTCCGCCACCCGCAGGTTTCTCGATAGATGAAATATAATTCGTCGAATTAAGAACTATCTGCACATGATTGTTATTTTGCATGATCTGTTAATTTACTATTTTCCTTGATCCATCTGGCGACCTGAGACTGACTTACGGACAGAAGCATTCCTATTTGCTTTTGACTGAGTTGAAGATCTCTAGCTTCGTTCATCATTACCGCCATCTGAGACGAACTTTTTTCGAGTAACTCCATATATCTGTAGACTGATCTACCCGCCTGAGTAATGGAATAGTATTTGAGTGCGCCCAGCAAGTCCACCGTCGGTCGAAGAATCCTGTGACGTTTAATGTTTGTTGCCATGACTTCGATATCAGAACCAGTTAGACCCTCGGTCAGCCATGCAAGAAATTTCACTGTTTCTTCCGATGTTCCAATATCGGAAAAGTAACAGTTAATAATTGAGACTCGCTCTTCAAACGACGGGGGCGGGATAAACAACCTTACATCAAAACGACGCCATACTGCACTGTCTAAAAGTTGCTCATGATTCGTAATTGCGATCGTAACACCAATTTCTCGCCGTGTATCGATATTCTGGAGAATTGCATTAACAACGCGTTTTATCTCCCCAAGTTCGTGAGGATCGTCCCTCACTTTCGCAACAGCGTCGAACTCATCGAGCAGCAATATGCATTCGTATCGGTTGGCGAAACTAAATAAATTTGCGACGTTTCGCCCGGTTGTTCCTAAAAACGAACTTATTAACCCATCCAATCTAGCCAAAACTACCGGCAGTCCTAATTCGCGGGCAATTTGCATGGCCATCCGAGTTTTCCCCGTCCCAGGCAGACCATAAATGAGGCAGGTAGTTGCCGGACGAAGCCCGTGAGAGACCAATTTTGAACTGCTTTTCCATTCCTCGATTAAGTCGTTAATCGCACTGCTTAATTCTTTGCGTAAGATTGGAAACCCCTCTTCAATATCCTCAGGCATAAAGATCTCCGCCAGCGGAGATGCAGTTTCCCTATCAACCGGGGGGGACGTCTTTTGCGATATCCTTTCACGGCTTGTCGTTGCCCTGGATAGTATTACCCTACTTGGCTGGAGAGTCGCAGTTTTTGCCTCAGCCTTAAGAATCCCGTCTATCTCCATTGACTCATCCACCAATCCATTTGATTGAAATACCTTTTGAAGGCGCTCCGCCTGTCTCCGAAAGGGAATACTGTTCGTCCCCAAGCCTATGCGCAGGGCGGATTTTATGATCGAGAAAGTTTCGGTGTCCACGTGAACAAGAGTTGTCAGGAAAATTCAGGAAACAAGAATAAAAACATCTTTATCTTGAATAAATAATCGTCTTTTTGTGATAAAACAATGTTTTCCTGAATTAAAACACATTTTATTTGATGGGCTTGATTCCGCATCTGGGATTTTTCTCTTTTGTTTTAGAAGGCAATTCACATCAATCCATCTGCCATGCCCCCAGCAAAAAAGCTTAAGCGTACCCGGATCAAACAAGGCTCCGTCTCCCTTCCCTTTTAACAGTGGACCGATCCGAGATCCGGTAAAAAATATTGGCGCTGGAACTGGAAAGACACCGATGGAAAATGGAGATGCGGCACTCGCGCGGACGAAGATGAAGCGATCGAAGCGGCAAAATCTCGCGCTAGGAGCATAGCAAGCGGCAGACTCGATCTTGAAACTTTGACCGGTCCCCAGACTGACCTGATCCGGCAGTTCCTCAATCTGGCCCCGACCCAAGCGGATATCGACAAATTGGTTGAATGGAGAAAGTCCCGCAAAACCACCGTGACGTCAGTTTTAGCAGACTGGCATGCTGCCAAACTGGCGGAGTTGCACGGCAAGGAAACGGCAACCCTCAGAAAAACACACCAATGGCTGGAGAAGTTCGCGAAATCCTTCGGTGATCGCTCTGCTGCGGAAATCCCGGAAAAGGAAATCCGTCTTTACATCGAAAACGCGAGCAAAAGCCCCAAGAGTCGAATTGACTTTCGGACGCGGATAGTGAGTTTATGGCGTTTCGCAAGGATTCACGAACACTTCGATTCTCAGGAAGCTGCAAAACTACCCAGCTACAAGGCCGAGAAGAAAGGGCATATTTCGGTCTGGTCACCCGACGAGATGAAGATGCTTCTTGCGGCCGTCGACAAAGAATTTTTGCCTTGGCTCTGCTTCGCCGGTTTCAGCGGCCTCCGATCAGAGGAAATTTCCCCGTCAGCATCGACCGGAAAGCCGCCGCTCAGATGGGAATGGGTGAAGCGTGATCAACGAGTGATCGATATTCCTGCCAGCCTTTCGAAAGTCAAAAAAAGGCGGTTGGTTCCGATCACCGATACGCTCGCGGCTTGGCTCGATTTTATCGATCCGCCGAAAGAAGGAGTGGTCTGTCCCCGCCTCCCCTCAAAGTATGCCACGAAGACACTCGGGGAATCTGTTGGTGGATGGAGAAAAAACGATCTCCGACATAGCTACGGAACCTACCGTGCCGCGGTTCTCAAGAACCTGCCGCAACTCGCCCTTGAAATGGGAAACAGCGTCGAAAAAATCGAAGACCACTATCGGGAAGCAGTGTCGGAAGAGATGGCAAATTCTTACTGGAATTTGCGACCTTGAGATGTATTTAAGATAAACTACGTAAATCTCTTAAAATCAAGGTAAAATTGGCTCCGGCGGTAGGGATCGAACCTACGACCTAGTGATTAACAGTCACCCGCTCTGCCGCTGAGCTACACCGGATTTTTCAGCGCCTGCCGTTTGGGAGGCGCGGGCGGAAGATGGAATTCTAAGGGACCTTGTGGCAAGGGAAAAATACGTAGAAATTCAATTTCTCCAAAGATTCTTCGGAAAATCAGGCTCAGCCGCCTGCGGCAAGGGTCACAACTTCAACGCGCGAGCCGCTTTCGACCATGACTTGATCGTAATCGCGCGGGAAGATCGCTTGTTCGTTGAGTTCGATGACAACCGGTTTGCCGGCGAGGCCGAGGGTTTCGAGAAACCGGTTCAAAGGCAGCGCGGCATCGAGTTCGTGGGAATTTCCGTTAAGGGTGATCTTCATCGCAGGGGTCTCCATTGGGAAAGTTGTTCGGGGAAAGGACAATTCGCGCAGTCGGAGAAATCCTCCAGACAAAAATCGTGATAAACTTGGAGCAGCGCCTGGTGATGGCAAACGCGGCGCAACCACGGCGATGCGGCGTCCATGCTGCCGAACAGTCGCAAGCCGCAGCGTTTTACTTTTTCGTTTGGCGAGGAGCTCCGCAGTTTCAAGTAACCACCGAAGCTCATTCCATTCTCGTGAAGGGCCAGCGGGATCAAATGATTCGCCAACAATTCCAGCGCTTGCGAGCGACCGAACAGCGCCACTTTTTGCTCGGAGTATTTCGACGTCAGCGTGTGGCGATGAGACCAGAACTCGTGCTCCAGCGATTCGAGGAAATCGATGACCGGTTTGGCCTGGAAAGGTCGGGCGAGTGCCAGCTTTCGGTAGCGCGGCCACACCGCGACGAGGGTGGCGAGCGTGCCGGTTCGTCGATGCGGATGATTCGCGGGGCGTTGGCCGGACGTTTTCCACTGGATCGCGCGTTCTGGATCCACTTCGAAACGGGTTCGCACTTTCCACCATGCGTCCCACAGCGTCCGCAAATATTCGCGAACATCCGGACGCGCCAGCTCGTGGAGATCCGGCGCGAGAAATCCGGCGGTTCCGAACAAAATTCCTTCGGCCGACTCCGGATCTCCGCGCAGCGCGGAAAGGGACGCGCGTTGCGAAAGCAGCCGCATCGCCAGCGCGTTCCCGCGGTAGCCGAGCGTTTCCGCGGTCACTTGAAAAAGCGCCGCATCCCGGCCGTGAGCGTCGGACAAACGGAGGAAGCGTCGGGTTTTCGCGGCAGCGCGGTGTTTCGCCGCCTGTTCGAGCAATTGGTCGATCGCTCCAGTGGGAAGATGTCGCAATGGGAAAAGGCAGCGGCCGGGCCGGGCAATCGCGACGTCGCGGGCCGGGCGGTTCAAGGCGTCGGAAAGTTGCGTTTCCGAAATCTGGATCTGCGCCACTTCCTGATGATCGGGCGTGCGGATGAAATTTTTCCGATGACCGGCTTGAAACACCACGTGCAGCACGACGTTTGCAAATGCCGGATTGGTCGAGTGACCGTGGGATTCCCAATCCGCGCCGGTTGTTTCCAATTCGAGATCACCGGTTTTCAGCTCACCGGCGATTTCCACGGCGACTTGGGAAAAATCCGGTCCCGCTCCGCGATTCCATTCACCGAACTGGACGATCTTCACCGGTTTCCCGGTGGTCGTGCGAAAGTCCCGTCCAAATGCGCCGGAAAACCACAACGCTTGCAACTCCAGCTCCGGCGGCAAAGCAGACGCCGAGGTCTCGGCAAAAGCCAGCGGCGGATGCCAGATCGATTCTAACAGAAACGAGTAAGTCATGGAAGGACGGTGCGCTTATTTCCCCACAGGGGCCGGCGGCGGCGGATCAAGAATGTCCATCCAGCCACGTAACCCTTGAGCTTCCGGAAGTGAGCCGTAACGAGCTTGTGCTTCGCGAATCCCGGCGAGGGCCGAGTCTTTCCGACCCGCGAGCCTCTCCATGCCGATGAGATGAAAATCCTGGCGAACTTTGTCTTCCTCTTTCACGTAATGATATTTCGCTTCGAGAAACCATTTCCCCGCTTCCGTCGGGTTTCCCCGTTGCAGCAGGCCCAATCCGACGGCTTCCTTGAGAATTCCACTGCCCGTCCGTTCGGTCGCGGCGATCAATTGTTTTTGTAATTCCACTGGATCTTCCTGCCATTGGATGGACGCCGCACGCAGTGCGCGGTAATCGTTATCTTCCGCTTTCAGAGGCCCGCTATTGTCGAATTTCGCATAAGGGCGATACAGCGGATCCCCGAGCACCACGCCTTGCCAGGAGGACGCTGGGATCGACATCCATGCCGCATCCACCAACGTATGTCCGGCGAGCAAGCGGTTGTTGAGGATTTCGAAATGATGGCTCAAGTGAAGATACGGCTCGTAGACATTTCCGATCGTCGCTGCGGCTCCGCGTTCTAACAGACCACCACTCCAGTTGTGATTCGCATCGGATAACTGCACTGCGCTGAACGAATGAAGATGCATCGCGACCGCGCCTTTTTTGAAATAGAAACGGGAATTAAGAAACGGTCCGCTCACATGCAGATCATACCAACCATAATAAAGCGCCGCATCGGTGAGAGGATAGTTCGTCGGCAAGGTATCGTTAAACCGATCAACGATGGTCGGAATCCCAGCCGCAGTCGTTTCCTTCGCGATCTCTTCCAACCATTGATCTCCTTCCGGATATTTATTGGCGATATCGATATACGCACGCCCCCAAAGACCGGTTTTTTCCGTCTCGATCGCGTCCTGGATCATCCGTTCGCACGTCTCCAAACGAGGGGCATCGATGCGTGCCGTTGCGACGAAAAAAGGAAAGTTCGCTTCAGAAATCGACTTTTCCGTCTGATACAGCGGGTTCTTCAGAATCCCTTCCGCCGGTGGCCCCTGGACCCCGAAAAGTGCCAACTCCGAGTCTACGGACGCTTCATTTCTCCCGCCGATCATGTCCTTCGGATCCACCGTCAATCCGGCGGGGAGCGGACCGGGCTGAATGCGAAGCGGGACGCCTTTCATCATCAAAAGAACCCGGATTTCATTTTGAATCGGTAGGATGATTCCATTCGCTTCCTTCGCCAAACGCCACCACCCGCGCTCCTGAAACGTCCGCATCAGCGGTTCACGAATCGTTTTTTGATAAACTTCCCGCGAAATATCCTGCGTCACGGGCATTTCCAGACCGATCAGATTTTCGTTCGGGATGCCACGCGCGTCGCGATAAATCTCTGCCAACTTTTTCGAATCCGCCGACGCCGAGTTATAGACGACCGCCACCTGCCTGGGTCGCAGCGGAGCGGCAAGTGCCGGAATCAGTCCGAGCAGCCAGAAACCCAGAATCACCAATCTTTTCATGCCGTCTATCATGCCCGATCCAACCCATCATGCAAGGCTGCCCAAAGCAAGCGTCAGCCCATCCCACGCGACCCGAATCCGCGGCGGCAACGACAATTCCAATGCGACGTGTTCATTTTCGTGACCGAGATGCGTCAGCCACGTCTCGCGCGCTTCGGAAAGCTCCGCAACGGCCAACGCTTCATGCAGGGAAAAATGCGTCGGGTGCGCGGACGGACGCAGAGCATCGACAATCAGCACGTCAACGCCGGCGATTTTTTCCAAAGTCGAGTCCGGGATCCGCTTCACGTCCGGAATGTAGGCCACCCTTCGCGCGCCCGGACATTCGAAAAGAAATCCGATCGTCTTCACCGAAGCATGGAAAACCGGTAACGGAGTGATTCGCAGATCGCCGTAATGAAACGGCCCGTCGATGATCCGCGGATCCGGTTTGATGTAACCTTTAAAAACGTTCTCCGGGGAAAACGCCCAGCCGAACATCCGTTGCAGCGCCGTCATGCATTCGTCCGTGGCGTGCAATGGCAAGGGCGATTCCCTCCGCCAACAAAACGCCCGCATTTCGTCAAAACCGACGACGTGATCCATGTGAGCATGGGTGTAAATCACCGCATCAATCTCCCGCAAACCCTCGCGCAGCGCCTGCGCCCGCAGGTCCGGACCGCTATCTACCAAAATCGTCACGTCCCCCGCCCTCACCACGACCGATGAGCGCAATCGTTGATTTTTCGGGTTTTTTGAAGTACATACGGCACAATCGCAGCCGATTACCGGAACCCCGACCGAGGTACCGGTCCCAAGAAATGTTAAGGAAAAATCCGCTGACATTGATTCTGCGGCGGACCCTTGCATACTGACGGCGCTTCCGCAAAACGAATGCTCACGCTCCTCAAAATCCGCAATCTCGCATTGGTCGACGAACTCGTCTGGGAACTTGGCCCGGGCCTCATCGGTGTCACCGGTGAAACCGGTGCGGGAAAATCCGTGATCGTCGGCGCTCTCAAGCTCGTCCTTGGCGAACGCGCCGAAAAATCCCTCATCCGCACCGGAGAGGAAAATTGCTCGGTCGAAGCGGTTTTCGAACTGCCCGATACGGCAGAAATCAACGCGATCCTCGAAGACGGCGGGCTGGCACCTTGCGACGATACCCAACTGATCATTCGCCGCGTTGTTGGACAAACGGCCAATCGCCAATTCATCAACGACTCGCCCGTGACGCTCGCCTTGCTCAAACGGCTGGGTGAACACCTCGTTGATCTCCACGGCCCGCACGATCATCAGTCGCTGCTTTCCACCGAACGTCAGCTCGCGATGCTCGACGCCTACGCCGGTGCGGAAAATCTGCTGGCCGCTTACCGGGAATCCTACCGGTCATGGCGGGCGAAAGCCGCCGAACTTGAGGAAATCCGCCATGCGGAAAACGCCAGCGAGCAGGAAATCGAAATCCTCCGTTATCAGATCCAGGAAATCGAAGCGGCCAATCTCAAACCGGAGGACGAACAGGATCTGGAAGACCGGTGGCGCCGCGCCTCGAACTCGACCCGCTTGGTCGAAGCCGCAGCCGCCGCGAGTTCCGCTTTGAATGGCGAAGACGGAATCCTTGAACGTCTCACGGAAGTCCAACGCCTCGTCAGAGATTTGGAAAAACTCGATCCATCCATCCGCGAGCGGACCGCTTCTCTGGAGACCGCCGCTCTGGAACTCCAAGAGCTGGAAAGCAATCTCGCCGATTACGTCGAAGAACTCGACATCGATCCCGCCGAAGCCTCCACTCTGGAAGAGCGTGTGAATCTTCTGGAATCGCTGAAACGAAAATACGGCCCATTTCTCACCGATGTGATCGCCCGCCGCGACGCTGCCGCAGCACGGCTCGATACGATCGAAAATCGTGGTGAAAAAATCGAGACGCTCGAAAAAGAACTGACCGGTTTGCGCGAAACCGTCGAAGCCGCCGGCAAATCTCTCAGCACCAGTCGCCGCAAAGCCGCGCCGAAATTGGCGAAAGAAATCTCCGTTCAGCTCAAAGATCTCGGGTTTAAACAATCCTCTTTCGAAGCGCCACTCACCGGGTTGACCGAACCGGGACCGCAAGGCCGTGAATCGATCGAATTCCAATTCGGACCGAACCCGGGCGAGCCGCTTTTGCCGCTTCGTCAAATCGCCTCCTCCGGCGAAATTTCCCGAGTCATGCTCGCCGTGAAATCCGCCCTGGCCGATCAGGACGCCACGCCGTTGATGGTTTTCGA
The DNA here is from genome assembly GCA_002307065.1 of Akkermansiaceae bacterium UBA1315. Classification (GTDB taxonomy): domain Bacteria; phylum Verrucomicrobiota; class Verrucomicrobiia; order Verrucomicrobiales; family Akkermansiaceae; genus Luteolibacter. The sequence continues at coordinate 11,278 of DBTN01000050.1, forward strand.
CGAGATCGACGCGAATGTCGGCGGCGAAGTCGCCCGCGCGGTCGGACGGAAGATGGCCGCTCTCGGGACACGCCACCAAGTCGTCGCCATCACCCATTTCCCGCAAGTCGCGGCGACGGCAGCCCATCATTTTGTGGTCGAAAAAATCGTCACCGGAGGTCGCACACGATCGCGGATTTATTCGGTCACGGGCGAAACTCGTATCCAGGAACTCGTCCGCATGCTCGGCGGAGGCGGCGAACAAGCACGGGCAATGGCCGCATCCCTCCTCACCTCATGAGCCGGACCTACAAGGCCATCCCCGAATCCGTCGAAGCATCGTCCGCCGAACTTTCCGCATCGCTGGGGCTGCCTTGGCGCGGGCCGGGCATGCCGAGAATGGTGATCGGCCGCCGCGAGTGGATCGCCTTGCCGGATCTTGGAATTTCCCCGCTCAACGCCAAAACCGACAGCGGTGCACGCAGCTCCAGCATCCATGCGGAAAATGTAGAAATTTCCGCCGACGAAAAAACCGTCCGTTTCTCCACGGTGAATCACTACAATCAGCGGATGGACTGCGAGGCGGCCATCGCCAGTTTGCGCCGTGTCCGGAGCTCGACCGGAGTTGCGGCGACACGCGTTTTCATTGAAACCACCGCGATCTTACCGGGCGGATTTAAGTGGAAAATCCTCGTCAGTCTTGCAAACCGGTCGGACATGCGTTGCCCGCTGCTTTTGGGACGGCGCGCGCTATCCGGCTATTTTTTGATCGATCCACAAGGCGCGCACCTCCTCGGTTCGCTTCGGGAGCTGGAGCGTTTTGTTTCCGGGAACCGGCCCGCGTGAAACCCATCCATTTCTCGGCAGAGTGTTGGGAAAATTGACAGATCGGCTCTCGATCGCTATTGGCATCGGCATTGTTTGAAGGGGAAAAAGCACCTGGGAAATTTCCCGCCATCCAAACGGAATCGATCGATCCGACGGCCGCAGGTTCACCCGTCGCTGACAGCCACGACTCCGAAAAACTCGATCCGTTTCGCGGCATCGTTTTCAAAGACTCAAACATCGAAAACTCTGCAAAATTTCCTCCCGCTCTGAAGCACTCGATCACCCGTCCGCCGATTCGCAAACGGAGGCCGTTGGAGCGCCTCCGCCCCGGACCGGTCGGCTGCCACGAAGCGGCATTCGTCACGAAAATTTTCCGCGCGGCTGGATTTGATCCGGCGAATTACCGGTTGGCTCCTCTTGCCCGGCGCATCCCTGCGTGCCTCCGCGCTCTGCGGGTCGAAACGTTGGAAGAAGCTCTGGATTTATTCCAAAGTTCGCCCACCGCTCTCAACACCGCGATCCATTCGCTGCTCATCGGAACGACGAGCTTTTTCCGGGACGAAACGGTTTTTCACCAGCTCCGCGAGCAAGTGATCCCGGACATTCTCTCCCGACGCAAGGATCCGAAAATCTGGAGCATCGCCTGCTCCGAGGGAGCTGAGCTTTATTCGGTCGCGATGTTGGTGGCCGACTACCAACCGCTCTGCGAAGCCCAATTTTACGGAACCGATTGTCGTTCCTCCGCCATCGAAATCGCCCATCGCGGGCATTATCACCCGAGCGCTCTGGAAAGTTTACCAACCGGTTTTCTCGAAAAGTATTTCACCCAAGAGCACGGAGCTTTCACCGTTTCTCCGCACGTTCGGACGTCCGTCGGCTGGGCGGTTTCCGACATTCTTTCCGAGCAACTCGGCACGCCGGGTGCATGGGATCTGATTTTATGTCGGAATCTTGCGATCTATCTTGATGAAACCACCGTTAAAAATCTCTGGGCGAGACTGGCCGCGGCGCTCACTCCCGGAGGATTTCTGATCGTCGGAAAAGCCGAAAAACCCACCGCTTCCGGGCTGCAGCGGGAAGGCCCTTGCATTTACCGAAAGACTTCATTTTGCCATCCTTTTTGATGAACCCATCGACCGACGACTATCGAGAAAACACTCCGCCGTTCTGGGCATCGCTGTTGTTATGCGTTCTGGTCACCACATTTATGGGATGGTTTCGGTTAGTGGTTTTTCCAGAACGGGTGTTTCCCATTTCTTCGGGAATCCCCTTGCTGCTTTGCTTATGGAATAAAGACCTCAGGCTGCTCTACGGAATGGCGCTCGCCTTCACCAGTTTTTCCCTGATCAAGATCTCCGTCATCGCGCCTCAGTTGGACGATGCTTCTTACGAAAATATCCTGCTGGGTTCTCAGATGATCAACATCTGGCTGGTCGCAGGCGTGATTCACGGGCTGCTCAACGCGATGAATCGGATCCGGATCAAAGGCCGAAAATTGCTGGAGCTTAACCAAGCACTGGAAACCACGAACTCCGAACTCGCGACGCTCAACGAAGAACTCGCCGCCCGCGAAGAAGAAATCACGGCTCAAAACGAAGAACTACAATCTCAGACCGAGGAGCTCGAACAACAGTCCGAAGAACTTCGCCAGCAGTCCGAAGAAATGGAAGAGCAGAGCCTGGAGCTGCAGGAAACCAATCAGGAACTTGCGCGCCGTGAAAAAGGCATGCAAACGCTTCTCGATTCCGGTCGCTGGCTGCGGAATGACATGAACGAAGAGTTGGTGATGAATGGCATTTGCCAGGCGACCATCCAAGTCATGGGAGAAGGCGTTCACGCCGTGGCCGTGGTCGAGGATGAAAATGGAAAATTCCGCATTCGAGGCGATTCCGGATTTGGCCTGAACGGCGCGATGTTGCCGGATTTCGGATTTGAGGATTCCTTCGCCTCACTGGTCGTCAAACGCGGACAGACCGGTTACATCGAAAACATCGCAAGCCGCGAAGACATCGAGCTCCTCCGTCCCGCCGCTGGGCGGCCTTTCCGCTCGGTCCTCGCCAGCCCGATTTGGATCGAAGGAAAACCGGTCGCCGCACTGGAAATCTACAGCCATGACATCCGGAAATGGTCAGAGCAGGAATTTCGCGTCGCCGAATGGCTCGCCGCCCAATCCGCCCTCACGCTCCAAGCGATCCGATTTCAGCGGGAGCTCGAAATCAAACGTGGCGATGCCGAAGAAGCCTCCATCCAGAAGACCCGTTTTCTTGCCGCCGTCTCCCATGACGTTCGGACGCCAGCGAACGCGATTTGCCTTTTGGCGGAATTGATCGAGCGACTGGCGACAGATCCGAAAATGAACCATCAGGTTCCCGAAATGGCACGGAGCCTTGGAAACAACGCGCGTTCGCTGATCGAACTGGTCAGTGACGTTCTCGATCTTTCCCGCTTTGACGCCGGGCGAATGGACCTTCAGCTCAATGATTTTTCCTTGTCCTCACTCATTGAAAACGAGGTCAAGCAAGCCACTCCGGTCGCAGATAGCCGGGGGCTGAGTTTGTGCTTCGAGTCGGACGAGGAAGTCTGGCTGCATTCGGATCGGATCAAACTCGCCCGCGTTCTCTCAAACCTCGTCGGCAACGCCGTGAAATTCACCGAGACCGGCGGCGTCGAAGTTCGCTGTGTGAGAAATGCTGATGGAGGAGCCGACATCTCCGTGATCGATACCGGCATCGGCATTCCCGAAGATCACCTGCCGAATATTTTCGACGAGTTTTTCCAACTGCGAAATCCCGAACGCGATCGAGAAAAAGGAACCGGCCTCGGTCTGGCAATTTGCCGCCGTCTGTTAGATGGCCTCGGCTGCGGCGTCAGCGTCAAAAGTCTTGTCGGGATTGGTACGACATTCACCGTACATGTCCCGGAAAAGTTAATCGTCCGCCGCACCGGTTTACCCGGGATTTCCGGAACTCCCAACAAAGCCACCGCCGTTTTGCAAAAAGCGGCGAGCCTGACCGGATTGCGAATTCTGCTGGTGGAGGATCACCACGTCACCCGCAATGCCATGGCGCAACTTCTCACGGCCTACGGCGCGATCATTACAGAAACCCGCAACGGTCGCGAAGCCCTCCACCAGATTTCCCACGGCTCCCACCAAGTGATGCTACTCGATCTCAATTTGCCGGATATCGATGGCAGTGAAATCCTGAAAAGCCTCCGACGTTCCAAACCAGTTGAGTTAGAATGTATCCTGGTCGTCTCCGGCGATGTGCGCCCGGCACGAATCGAAGAAGTCAAAAGACTCGGTGCCGCAGACTTGATCTCCAAACCCCTCAGCATCGATCGCATTTTGGAAGCGCTGGAAGCCCGGGGAATCGTCCGGCCATCCGATCCGATTGACCCCGAAAATCCGAGCGATGATCCCGATCCAGGCCGCACCGACTGACCCGGATTTAAATTTTACGCGTCGATTTTTGCCGAATTTATCGGCTTAAAATCCACTGGCTCGGAGTTCGTTGCTGATCCGGCTTGCCCTTCGTCTCAGGCCGGGGCATGGAGGGGGTGCGATGCGTGACCTAACTGTTGATCCGGCATGGCAGGAAGAAGATCTCGGAATCCCTCTCCCAGATTCTCTTCATGCTTGTTCCGTTTGTTTGCCGACATGGGATTCCATTGTCGGCTACGAAGAGGGACGCGAAAAAGTCGTCCGTCGCATGCGGACCGGTTACCCGCGTTTTTTCCGCCATCCTTTGGTCGAACGGTTGTTCGCCGCCGCAAAAGCGGAAGTCGCCGGTGAAGGCGAAGAGGTCGTTGTTTTGCCAACCCGCGGCTCGGTGCAGCGCGCCCATCGCTGGGTGGAATTGCGCGCAACGACGGCAGTCCGGATCGCCAGCTTTCACGGCCTGCAAGTGCTGATCGTCCCCTCAAAAGCGAAAGCAGATGCCCTCGCATACTGGAGATTTTCCGGTGAAGTTGTCAGCAGCCGCCAAGCACAAGATTACCTCGACGGACATCTTCGCGAAGGATCGAAGTCCCATCTTATCTCCCGCGCGCTTTCGAAGTTCGTCAACGCCGCGCCGGAAGACATCTTCATTTTCCCCAGCGGTATGGCCGCCGTCACCTCCTTGCTGCGCGCGCTTCCCGGTGTGCGTGAAGGGAAAAAAACGCTGCAACTCGAATTTCCTTATGTCGATTCCCTGAAAGTTCAGGAGCTGTTCGGCCACGGTGTCGTTTATTTGAACGAAGCGGTCGGCGAGTCGTTAGATGAGGCGTTGCAACGCATTCGCCAAGGCGAGTTTGCCGGGGTTTTCACGGAAGTTCCGAGCAATCCTCTGTTGCGTACGGTCGACCTGAAACGGGTTTCGGAAGCCTGCCGCGAAAGCAAAACGCCTTTCATCATCGATGACTCGGCAACCGGTCCGCTCAATATCGACTCGCTGAAATTCGCCGACGTCGTCACCGGTTCGCTGACAAAATGGGTCTCCGGACAAGGCGACGTCATGGCCGGTATGGCAGCCGTCCGCGCGGACGCACCGCTTGCGAACACCTTGCGGGAAACGCTGAGCGTCGATGCGACCGAAAACGCTCCGCTCTACATCGGAGACGCCGAAGTCCTGCTTTCCAATCTCAAGGATTATCCAAACCGGATGAAAACCGTAAATGCCAATGGCAGCGAACTTGCGGCGTGGCTTGCGGAACACCCGGCCGTCGCACAGGTCTGGCATCCTTCGCTCACTCACCGGGAAAATTACGAATCCGTGATGCGCAAAGGCGGCGGCTACGGCGGCTTGCTTTCGTTTGTTCTGAAAAATCAGAAAAAAACGGCAAAGGTTTACGATGCTCTCCGCTTCAACAAAGGTCCGAGTTTTGGCACCGCCTTTACGCTCGTTTGCCCCTACACGCTGCTCGCCCACTACTTCGAGCTCGAATGGGCGGAAGGCTGCGGCGTCTCTGCCAACTTGCTGCGGGTTTCGTGCGGTTTAGAACCGTTCGAAACGATCAAAGCGACATTCGAGGAAGCGCTGGCGCACGGCTAGTTTCGGTTTCCCTTTCAGAACAAACCCGAAAAACCGGTTCCTGGGATCGTCTCATCCGACGGGCCGGAGAAATGATCGTCGAGAAATTTCCGCCAAACCTCGCGGCTTTCCGGTGAAAGTCGTTCCGTGATTTTTGCGATGCATCCGCCACAGATCATCAGCGGCAACGGCCCCAGGGTCAGCTCACCGCCCGAATCGTGCAGCGCCGAAATCCCAAAAACCTCACACGCTTCCTGACCCGTTTGGCAAATGACACAAGATGCAAAGCGTTCGACCGGATCCGCCATCATCATGAAATCCTTGATGCGCGTTTCCCAATCAATCTCGTTCCGCAAAAATTCTCTCACCGATCCTTTCGATCCTTCGGAAAGTCGACCCGTGAGATCGTTGCGGCACGGCACGCAGATCGCGTATTCGAGCACACATTCATCACGACGAAATTCCTTATTCACCAACCAAGGTTCGTCGATTTCCAACAACGGCAGGTGGCAGTGGACACAATGCGAAAACGGCTCACCGGTTTCTTCGGAACGCAGCCATTCATCCATGCTTTTCATCCCCCCACAAATAACAGAATCGATTTCATTTTGAAATCCCAAACGTTCATTCGTGGCGCGCTCCCATGCTTCGCAACTTCGCCAGATCCAGCTTCCACAAATCCGGATCTTCAAACCAGTGACGCGGCCTTTCCCACGTCTCCAAACGCGCCGAAACGAGGGATTTCAGCCCATCTAACAGCACACCCGGTTGAACTTCCAGCAAGGCGGCAATTTCCTCGACACGTTCTGGATCAGCACTGGCGATTCCATAAACACGCGCCCGCTTCACGCTACCGGTCGCCAACAGGGCGGCCTCGATCTTTGCCGGGCTGACTTTTCTCCCCGCCACATTGATCGCGGCACCGGCTGTGCCGGAAAGGTAGAGCCGTCCGTCTTTTCCCAAAAAACCGGTGTCTTTGGTCAGGTAACATCCCTCGCCTAACAAATCGTCACTACGGGATTCATCGTAGCCGCTGGCGATCGCATCGCTTTTCACCCGAAATCTTCCCTCTTCATTGACGGTCACCTCGACCCCATCCAACAGACTGCCGACATCCATCGGGTCGGTCCTGGGGACGTCAGATCGGTCCAAAGAGATTCCTCCACACTCGCTCGCACCGTAGAAATTCCGGATTTTCAAACCGGTCGTCTCGAAAATTTCCGTTTCCAAAACCAGCGACAGCGGTGCGCCTGCGGAAACGGCCACCACGATCGGCGCGTCTTTCAAAATCCCAGACCGGTGCCAAGCCCGCCACAT
>DBTN01000050.1:18667-88488 GCA_002307065.1 Akkermansiaceae bacterium UBA1315
AGCCCGCCACATCGACGGCACGGCCGAAACGGTGAATCTCGGATGCGACCGGAAAATTTCCTCGATCACCCGTGGAAACGGCATCGGAGCCAAACAAACCGGGATCCCCGCCAGCAACAACGGCAGCGCGACATTCGAAAACCCGTAAGAATGAGCCATCGAGATCACCGCCAGATTTGGAATTTCCGGAGAAAGCCCGAGCGCTGCCACCAACCGATCGACATCCGCCAACACTTGAGAACCGGTGAAAAAAATTCCGCGGGGAATGCCGCTGGCACCCGCAGTATATTTGACCAAAACCGTATCGTCCGGAGGCGCGCGGTGCAATGGGGGCTCTGGCGTTTCCCGCTCCACCGGAATGACCGGTTGTCCGTCACGCCATGCTCTCAAAATTTCGCGGAAAAATTCAGGATTGCCACTTCGGGCTACGACCGGACCGGTTGCGACCGGGGATTTCTCCACCGCATCCGCGAGATCCGCAAACGTGATTCTCTCCCCGCCATCAAAAATGGCGGTGCGGGTGGCATACCGCCGCAAAGTTTCCAACCAACGAAGATACAGCATTTGACAAGGTGCGCGACTGAGTGCCTAGCTACGCGCGACCCAGTCTGACGAGTCTTAACTTTTTTTCCTTTCCCAGTGGCCTATTTCAGCGATTCACCGATGCCTGCCGATCCACGCGCCGTCGTGATCACCGGTGCCGGAATCATTTCGCCGATGGGGCGGGATTGGACGGAAAACGTCGCCGGTTTTCGTGCGGGAAAATCAGCCTTCTCACCGGTCACGCTTTTTGACGTTTCGCGCCAGCGGGTCGGCACGGCCGGCCAAGCAGATCTTCCGGAAACCGCTCCGGATTTCGGCGTTTCGGCGAAAGCCTGGCAACGCATGGACCGTGGCACCCGTCTCGCGCTGCTCGCCGCCCGCGAGGCTTTGGAAAACGCCGGACTGTCCGGTGGAGAGATGCCAATGATCATCGGCACCTCCGCCGCCGCGATGCCGATTGGCGAAGCGTATTATCAAAAGGCCCTCCTGGCGACCACCTCGCGTCGTCACCAACTTCGCCGCGTCGAGACCTATCAGGCGCAGCGGCAAATGACGGCGATGGCCCGCGAATTGGGCATCACCGGTTTTTCGAGAATCATTTCCAACGCCTGCGCTTCCGGCGCCAACGCGATCGGCCACGCTTTTCATCTGGTCCGCTCCGGAAAAGCCGAGCGAGTGCTCGCCGGCGGTTACGACGCGCTTTCCCAACTGGTTTTTGCCGGTTTTGATACCCTCCAGGCTCTCAGCCCTTCTGGAATCCCCCGCCCTTTTGACGCCCACCGAGACGGTTTGGCCCTGGGCGAAGGCGCGGGGTTTGTCGTGGTGGAATCAGCCGCGTCCGCAAACGCCCGTCGGGCCCCAATCATCGCCGAAGTCCTAGGCTACGGCGCGGCGACCGATACCCATCATTTGACCCAACCGAATCCGATGGGAGACACGGCGCTGGCCACCATGCAAGCGGCATGCGAAATGGCCGGCCTGCTTCCGGAACAGATCGATTACATCAATTCCCACGGAACCGGCACGCCGCTGAATGACATCGCTGAAGGAAATGCCATCCAACGTTGGGCGGGCGACTCGGTTTCAAAAATCCAAGTCAGCTCCACCAAGTCCGCCATCGGCCATCTGTTAGGCGGTGCGGGTGCGGTGGAATCGGTCATCGCACTGATGACTCTCGAAGGCCAATGGCTGCCCGCCAGCTTGAACGTGCGCGAGGCCGATCCGGTCTGCACTTTTGATCTGATCCGCGAACCGCGATCGGCTCCCGTCCGCCGCTGTCTCACCAATTCGTTCGGCTTCGGTGGATCAAATGCGACGCTGATTTTTGGTAAGGAGGGGATTTTATGAATTTGCCCATCGCCATCACCGGAACCGGTGCGGTCTCACCCGCAGGTTGGGGAGTCGCTTCGCTGATGAGCGCGCTGAACGCGGGCCATCCGCTCACACCTTCTCTGCTGGAACGTCCGCGTGGAGAATCCGTCGTCCGCACGCCGGTTTTGCGCGTTCCCAGCGATCCGGCGGCCATGCCGAAATTCGCCCGGCTCCGCCGCACCAGCCCGGTTTCGAAATTTGCCGCCGCAGCGGTCATCGAAGCTCTTGGACCGGATCGTCTAACAAAAATCTCTAACAACCGGCTGCGAGTCGGAGTGGTCTTCACGCTGACCAATGGTTGCGTGAATTATTCGAACCGGTTTTTCGGAGAAGTTTTAAAAGATCCATCGGTTGCCAGCCCGATTCTTTTCCCCGAAACTGTCTTCAACGCCCCATCGAGTCACCTTTCCGCGATGATCGGCAGTTCGTCGCCGAACGATACGCTCATCACGGACAGCGCGGGATTTTTCAGCGGTATGGATCTGGCCGCAGAGTGGATCGCCCGCGGCGAGGTCGATGGTTGCCTAGTGGTGTCCAGTGAGGAAATCGATTGGCTCAGTGCGGAAGGCCTGAATCATTACTCGCGGAAATATGTCGCCGCAGAAGGCGCGGCGGCGATTTATCTCGAACTGGCAGATTCGTTTCCCCGCATTCTTCGCCTGCCAGATCCGATTTCTTTTGCGAAGGGCTCGAGAAGTGCGGCCGCTGCGGAGTGCCGTAAAATCCTCCATGCGGAAAACCATTCGCGAACCCTTCTCGTCGATGGCAGGACCGGTTCGGAGCGCTTTGACGCCCCCGAAAGCGACGCATGGGCCGACTGGATCGGCCCGCGCTTTTCCCCCCGGAAAATCCTTGGCGAAGCGATGGGCTCGTCGGCGGCGCTGCAAGTGGTCGCCGCCGTGGAATCGCTCAAATCCGGCGTGGCGGATCATGCGGTGATCACCGCCGTCGGCGGAAATCAACAAGCGGGGGGCGTTTTACTCGGCTGATTCCGGTCCCACTTCCAATCGGGACGGGCCCTGCGACGGACGAGGGATGTGCATCATTTTTTCGAAGTCACCCTTTTCGCAGCAACGGACGAATCCTTCGGCATAACTCTTCAGCTTATCCCAGCTTTCGCGAATGTCTTTCGCTTCGTCCTTGGTGACGGAATGATCAAGCGCGGCCTCGGAAATCTGACTGAGCAAACCGGAAAACTGGCCGATGATCTCCTGAGTCGCCGGAAGCACGTGCGGGATGTCCTGACCGGAAACATCCGGATCGACGACAAAATGCCCGCCGTTTTTCCGGCATAACCATTCCACGATTCCGGTGTCGCCACTCAGCTCGATGATACTCAGCAAGCGATCCAGCGGATTGCGGCTGCCCGATCCATCGTCCGAAGGTTTTTCAGCCCACTTGTAAACCAGCGAAAGCGAAACTCCCAACTCGGCGGCGACCGCTTTCGGACTGGTTTTTCGCAATGCTCGTTTCAACACCTCGTGGCTTTCCATGCCGGGAAACTGACCGGTTCTCGCGCTTTTGAAAAGCGGCGAAATTGAAAACCGATCGCCGATTCAAGCCATGGTCGCGATTTCGGCCTGCCCGAGCGAAAACGCAGCGAGATCTTCGATTTCCAGAACCGATGAAACTTGGCAAATTTTCTGACGAAGCTCTTTTGCTCCTGGAAACCCTTTGCAGTAGGCCATCAATCGCGAGCGCATCGCGGTAAGCGTTTGCCGTTCATCGCCATAACGCTTGCTGTCGACGGCCAGTCGGCAATGGCGCAGCACCAGCTCCCATCGCTCTTCCAGCGGAACCGGCGGCAGGACTTCACCGGTTTGAACGAAATGTTTCGCCTCGCGGAAAACCCACGGATTTTGCATCGCCGCGCGACCGATCATCACGCCGGACACCGCGGTTTCCGCTTTGCGCTTGGCGAGATCAGCTCCGCAAGAAATGTCGCCATTTCCAATCACCGGCACCGAGACCGCGCGGGCCACCGCATCGATGACGTCCCAATTCGCCTCACCGCCATACCCCTGTGACCGCGTGCGTCCGTGAACGGCGATCGCCTGCATGCCGCAACCTTCGAGAATCTTTGCGACCTCCACGGCATTCACCAAAGTTTCGTCCCAGCCGATCCGGATTTTCGCCGTGACCGGCACCTGATCGCCGACGGCTTTCGCCACGCCTTCGGCCACCGAGGACAAAAGCGGGCAGTCTTTTAAAAGCGATGATCCCCCGTTTCTCGCGACGACCTTGTTCACCGGGCAGCCGAAATTGATGTCGATGAAATCGGGCCGCTTCCAGTCGATGATCTTTTTCGCAGCCTCGCCCATCCGCGTTCCATCCGCGCCAAACAGCTGAACTCCAACCGGTCGCTGCGTTTCCGAAAAGTCCGTGTATTTCCGCGTCCGTTCGTCGGCCTGCATGATGCCTTCGGCGGAAACAAATTCAGTGACCATCACGTCCGCGCCCAGTTCCTTACAGATCTGGCGGAAAATCAGGTCCGTTACACCTGCCATCGGAGCGAGATAGAGCGGAAAGTTGTCGTTGGAAAACCACGGGAGCACGCGGCAAGCTAACCGGTTTTGAGTCGGAGGAAAGTGTCGAGTGCGCCACTTCGCTGATGACTATTCTTGATCGATGCGCTCGGGCCGTTCACTTTTCCGCCATGCGCGTCCTCCTTTCCACCTGCAGTTATCAAGATACCCCCGGTCCTCACCACGCGCTGATGGAAGCGCAAGGTTGGGAAATCGTTCGTGAACGCGGCCCGCTCTCGCTCGAACGCATGATGGAAATCGCCGGAGAGTTCGACGCGTTCCTCTGTGGCGATGATGCGATCACCCGTGAGGTTTTGGAAAAATCCCTGCCCCGCCTCAAAGTCATTTCAAAATACGGCATCGGCCTGGATAAAATCGACATCCCGGCCACCAAAGATCTGGGCATTCCGGTGCTGTTCACTCCCGGCGTCAACCACGACACGGTCGCCGAGCACACATTCCTTTTGCTACTCGCGATCACGAAAAATTTCGCCTACGCGATCGATTCGACCCGCTCGGGCGGTTGGGCTCGCAAAACCGGCAACGAGCTTTTCGAAAAACGCATCGGCCTGATCGGCCTCGGCCGCATCGGTCAGGAAGTCGCCCGCCGTGCCCACGCGTTCGGCATGCCCATCCACGCGTTCGGCAATTATTGGCCCGAAGAGATCGCGGAGCAGTTTAACATCACCCGACACGATTCGATCGATTCGCTTTTTGATTCGGTCGACATCATCAGCCCGCACACGAAGCTGACGAAAGAAACGCTGCACTGCATCAATGCCGAGCGGCTCGCCCGCTTGCCCGACGGATCTTGGGTGATCAATACCGGTCGCGGTGAGCTGATCGACCAAGCCGCGATCATCGCTGCTCTCGATTCTGGAAAACTCGCAGGTTACGCTGCGGATGTTCTTGATCAAGAACCCCCGCCAGCGGATCATCCTTTGCTCCATCACCCGAAAGCAATCGTCACTCCGCACGTCGGATCCCGCACGTTCGAAAGCGTCCCGCGCCAAGCGATGAAATCGCTCACGAATCTCATCAACGCCCTCAAAGGCGAAGGTGAGACGAATTGCGCGAACGGCGTGATCTAACAACCGCTTTTCCCAATCTCTGCTCATGAGCGATCGATCCGACCCGCTGCGCTATACCATGATCGGTGATGATGGTCTTACCGATCAGCAACGCCTCGAAAAATATACCGGCCCGATTTCAGCGGAATACCTTCTTCCCCATTTGAAAAACGGAACGTTGATCCAGGTCCACGAAGCGTTGGAGCTGGCTGAGGTCGGCGTGACACTGGTGAAAGACGACAAGAATCGCATCCAGTCGTGGCTTGATGAAGAGCTGATCGTGCTCGCGACAGAGGAAACGTTTGAGACGAAACCGGGCGAGGCCTACACCGCCCTCGTCGTCTCACCTTTCGTCCTTTACCGGTAACAGCAGCTCTGCGATCTCCCCTTTCGAATGAAGCGCGATTCCGCGTTCCGCTCGGAATTGACCGATCGCCCGACAAGTGATCTGCGATTGGGAAAAGTGCGCTTTCACCGCTTCCAAATGGATCGGCGAAACCGCTAACAAATATCCATAACTGGGAAAGCTCATCATCCAACCTTCCCAAGATACGCTTTCCGGTTTTGGCAGGTGATCCAGATCGAGAATCGCTCCCACTTCCGAACCATGGCAGAGCATCGCTAACGTTCCGACCATCCCGCCGTTGCTGACGTCCTTTCCGGAACAACAAAGCCCGCTTTCCGCCAACTCGGCGAGCAAGCACAGATCCGCACGCAGACGCTCCGGAGAGGCGGTGGTGCTGGCGTTCCAAAACGGCTTGCCGCCGCGATAGGCGCCGTTCATATCGATGGCGATGACCAAATGATCTCCCGGTTTTGCATCGAAACTGGTGATCAGCCGATCTCCGGCATGCCCGAGAACAGCGGCCGCCAATGTCGCTTTTTCCGTTCTCAAATGAGTGGTGTGCCCTCCGACGATTGGCACCCCGTAGGCTGATGAAGCGGCACGCATGCCCGCCCAGATCTGCGCGGAAATTCCCTCCGATGGAGTCCATAAAATATCAGTGATCGCCATCGGCCTCCCTCCCATCGCAGCCACGTCTGATAGATTGACCATCACTGCGGAATATCCAGCAAACCACGGATCATCCTCCACAAACGAATCCAGCATTCCCTCCGCGGCGAATAACAAATACCCGTCGCCCGATGGATTCGGAATCGCCGCACAATCATCGCCCACCAGGACGTTGCCCGAAAGTTCCAGTGCAGGTTGGAACGCTTCGTAAATCCGCGCTTTTTCCAACACCGCCGGTTGAGATGTCAGATAAGCCGCGAGCGACGCAAGCATGGGTGGTGCGCCGATCATTTCAAGCAACGCGAGCCGCTGGCTGATAGTAGGAAAGATCGGCGCGCATCTTCACATGAAGAAGCCCGTGCAACATGATTTCTTCGAGCGGTTCCCAATGGAGACGCTGGAAAAAGCGCGCGTTCTGATGCTGAACCGTCGCAAGAAACTCATGACAGCCGATGGCATTCGCGGTGGACACGGCCTTGTAGATAAGACCCGCGCCGAGCGCTCCGAGTCCGTGGTAACACGGTTGCTGATTTCGAACTGCCACGCCTGGACTGAAATGCCGGATCCGCCGGAAATTCGCCGCCACTCCAAGGCGTGATCCAAACCACACCCCGGGTTTTCGCTCATCAATCCGCACGACGCCGGCCACGCTATCTTCCATCCCCGCAAGGATCGTTTTGCAAACGATCGGGATCATCGCCTCGTCATACATGTCCCGATCATCCACGGAAAAAACCCCCTGCTCTTCACAAAAGATGTCTCGGCGTATCCGATAAAATCCGTCCAGATCTTCCGGAGTGGTGGCGATCTTAAAAACGAAATCCTGAGGACTGTAGGCGGAAAACTTTTCAAGGAACATAACAAAGAGAAGTTAGCGGTTTAAGTGCCAGATTTTCAGTGGACGGCGTGACTGGCCTCGGACGCCACGGTGGCGATCTGATCGGCGATGAAGGCGGCGTCTTCCGCAATCCCGGAAAAGCGGGCGGATCCCCACGTATTTTGCCAAGGCAGACCGAGAAAATAGAGACCGGGAATGACTGTGACTCCACGCTGCGTTTCCGGGAAACCGCGCATGTTAAAAACCGGTAGTTTGATGAAATGAAAATCCGGCAGAAACCCGATGCACCAGATGATGCACGTGATGTTTTCCTTCGCGAAATTCAGTTCAACCGGTTCATTTTCCGGCATCCATACCGGCCGATAATGCTGTCCCGCTGGAGCGTCGATCCCATTCTCGGAGATATAGTCGTCAATCCGTTGGCAAATTCCGTTGTAAGAACGATCCGCGCTGTCCAATTTTTCGGCGATATCCTGACGCACGGAAAATCTCTCCTCATCGATTTCATCGACGAATCCATAAAGTTTCACCCCATCCAGGGCGAACTGGCGGAGATCGATTTCATGCCCGCCGTCGCGACCTGTTAGATAATGATTCGTCCCGGAAATCGCTTTGGCCTGATCCGGATGTTCGGCGAACGTGGTTTGATAATATCCCATCTCTTCCAGCCATGTGACCGCATCTTTTCCACGATATCGCCGAGGCGACCGCGGGGCGTTGCCCAGACAAAGGTGCACCTTTCTTTGATCAATGCATAACTCCTCCATGATCTGGACGCCGGATTGACCGGACCCAACCACCACCGTTTCTCCGGCAGGCACTTGGGAGGGACGTTTGTAATCGGCGGAGTGGATCTGCTTGATGTGGGCGGGGATTTTATCAGCGCCCTTCGGCAGAATCGGCCGGTGGAAACAACCGATGGCACAGATCACATCATCACAAATCCAGTCGCCGTGATTGGTGGTGACGAGGAAAAACCCCTCCTGTTTTCGAACGGATGTGACCGTCACTCCCTCCCGAATGGGTGGATCGAATTTCTTCGCATACCGTTCGATATAGTCGACGATTTCATCCTTTACCATGAAACCTTCCGGATCGGCACCTTCATAGGCATGGCCTGGCAGACGGCATTGGTGGTTCGGAGTGACGAGTGAAAAGCTATCCCAGCGTTCATTTCGCCATGCGTGACCGAGACGGTGCTTTTCGAAAACGAGATGGTCGTGAATCCCGCGCTCCTTTAGGCAGTAGCTGGCCGAGAGCCCCGCCTGACCGCCGCCGATGATGATAACGGAGACGTATTGTGGATCGTCGAATGGCATAACTTTAAATTTTTTGAATGATCAACGGCGCTTCCGGAGGCAAGGCCCCCGCCCACGCTTCAATTTCGGAAAGAGAATCCGCCGCAGCGGAACAGGAAAAACCGAACTTGGCGCGGACACGCTCCGACGCTTCGGTAAGCGCAAGCCGCGAGGATCGGAGAAACTCGGAGGCCGTCAGCGACGCACCCGGTTTGAAATAATTTTTCACGATAGAGGATGGCGAGTAGCAGGAATGCAGGGTGCCATCCGGAAGTTGGACGATGAAATAGGTTTCAGGCATAAGAGGAAAAAGGATGATCCATCAAGCGGCAGAACACGCGGAGGTGGATGGTTTTTCAAACGATGAAAGCGAACTGCAGGCACCGCATTTCGCGCAACCGGCTTTGACGGTTTCCGAAGTCATACCGGCTTCACTCAGCATCTGTCCCACGGGAGCTAGCACGGCTTTCATAAAATCCGCGGAAGGCGGAGCGTGGCCTGCGAGTGGCGTGCCCGTAACGGGAACGAAAGGGACGATAAATGGATAAACTCCCAAGGAAATGAGCTTTCGCGCCGCGTCAATCAGTCCCTCCGGAGTATCGCCGAGTCCCGCTAAAAGATAAGTGCTGACTTGCCCTCTGCCGAAAACTTTCACGGCGGAAGAAAACGCCTCCATGTAATAAGAAAGCGGCACCTCCGCCTTGCCTGGCATGATTTTTCGCCTGACGCCCTCATCCCATGCTTCCAGATGCATGCCGAGCGAATCGACGCCCGCAGCTCGGAGTTTCACAAACCAAAGGAAATCATCCGGCGGTTCGCACTGCGCCTGAATCGGCAACCGCGTGGCCAGCTTGATGGCCGCTGCCGCCGCCGCCAGAACCGCCGCCCCACGATCCGGAGTCGGAGGAGTTCCAGTGGTCATGACCACGTTGTCGATGCCATCCAGCAGCTTGGCCGCCAGCGCGACTTCCGCGAGCTGCGCAGGTGATTTTTCACGAATCGTGCGACCGGCCTTCAACGATTCACCGATGGCACAGAATTGACATTTAGTACTAGGATTGCCGTAGCGGATACACGTTTGGAGCAGAGTGGTCGCCAACACCCGGCTGGAGTGCAACTGGGCGATCTTCCAATAAGGGATCCCCTCCTCGGTGGATAAGCCGTAAAATTTCGGAGCGGGCGGATATTGGATCACGCCGATCGGCTCTTCATTTCGATAGAGCACGGCCTGTCCTCGATCATCCACCGCTCCTGCGGAGAAAGGCGACACAGCCGCACCCAGAGTATGAATGGGCACCATGATGGTCGTTCCCAGCAACGTCACCGCCTTGTGATCGGTCGGACCTGCACCACCGGTCCTCGACGGAACGGTGGAGTCGGCCGCTTCGATCCGCAGCCCGGAGGATTGAAGCTCAGAGAGTAACCATTGTTTTTTCGATAACAAGGCTGTCGGAAAGTCGAGTGTCTTCATGATTCGGAGTGCCTTCAGGTGAAAGGGTGCCATCCATACGGTGGATGGCGGGCCGCGGTGTCTTGTCCACTCGCAGCTCAAAGAGATCCGGGCGGCTGTAATGTCCCACCGAATCCATCATTCGCTTGCGTTTGGTGATGAGGTCGAAATCCAGATCCGCGACGACCATTCCCTCCCCTTCCGTAAGCGGCTCGCACAGGTGAGAGCCATCCGGGGCGATGATCGCGGAAAAGCAGCCACCGCGTAGCGCCTTTTGCTTCTGCGGATCTGGAGTGATCAGCGAAATCTGTTCGTCGGTTAGCCAACCGGTTGAATTGACGACGAAACAACCCGCCTCCAACGCATGATGACGGATGGTCACTTCGATTTGATCCGCAAAAATCTGCCCGACCATGGAGCCGGGAAATTGTCCGCAATGGATTTCCTCGCGGTCCGCCATCAGCGTGTATCGAGCCAGCGGATTGTAGTGCTCCCAACATGCCAGCGCCCCCACGCGGCCAACCGCCGTATCCACCGCCTTGAGCCCGGAGCCGTCACCTTGCCCCCAGATCATCCGCTCATGAAAGGTCGGTGTGATTTTCCGCCGTTTTAACAACAGTGTGCCATCGGCATCATAGACCAGTTGGGTGTTATAAAGAGAGCCGCCGTCCAGTTCGTTCACGCCCACGACGAGCACCATCCGGTGAGTCGCCGCAGCACGCGAAAGTCTCTGGGCCAGCGGCCCGGGCACCACTACCGCTTCTTGATAAAGCTTCTGATGAGCCTTGCCCGAGGTAAATGGCGGCTCAACAAAAGAGAAGTAGGGATAATAAGGCACAAACGTTTCCGGGAAAACGGCCAGCTTCACCCCCTTGTCCGCAGCCTCGGTGATGGCCTGCACCATGCGATGGATGGTGCCGCTCGCTCCGTTGAGATCGGGAGAGATCTGGATGGCCGCCGCTCGGATGGTTTTCATGCTTCAGACGGTCCAGGAGTCCAAAATGACGGCGTTTGCTTTCTTGTGCAGGAGGATGCAATCAAGAACGTCCAACGGGTTGATCGGAATAATGCCCGGCATGAAGGCTTTCTCGGTCTGACCGTAAAGGGCCTGCGTCGAAAAACGGCATGCGTAAACTTTCCCGCCTTCTTCCATAAACTTCGCCAACCGCTGATTGACAAACAGGTGCCCGGGAAAGGCCTCGTCTCCCAAGGTCGGGAAACCGCGCTGGAAACCCATGGTAACCCCAGGGCCATAAAGCAAAATGGAAGTATCATACCCTTTCCGCAACAGCCGCGTCGCAGACAGCGTATTGACGATCGCGATGGAACCTTCAAAGGCCATCGTGTGAAAGGTAACCAGGGCCTTCTCGCCCGGATCGGCCTTGACGTCTTCGAACACCTTCTCTTCGTAATCGACGAGAAAGTCTCCGTTCTTGTGCATCTCTTTTTCTACTTTTGGCATGGTCGTGATGTTTTAAAGGGTGAGTCGTCCGCTCATCGGACAACGCTTCACGAAGCACTGCCCAAGCCAGCCCTGCCGATCCGGCTCAAATGCACCTGCCTTATTTGTGCAAATCGTTGCGCACGATTTCTGCTTACCACCCACCCATGCAGGAAAGGGTCACGATGGCAGTGTTGGCAAAATCGCTCGGTCTTTCCGAATCAACGATATCAAGAGCTCTACGAGGCGATCGACGGATCGGCGAGGAAACCCGCAGCCGCGTGGCACGCGCCGCGAAAGAACTCGGCTACCGTCCGAATCCATGGGTAAGCGCTCTCATGTCTGCCCGGAAAAACCGGTCCGGCAATGGCGAGGTCGGCACGGTGGCCGTGGTGACAGACTACCATGGCAAGGACGGCTGGAAAACGAAAGACGTCTGCCGGTGGGAATACGAGGGCATTTGCCGACGCGCCGACGAAATGGGCTACCGCGTTGAGGAATTCGCCATGAGTGATTTCAACTACGATGGACACCGTATTTCAAAAACACTCATCGCACGCGGCATCCGCGGCGTGCTTCTTGGCTTCACGCGCGAACGAAAATTTCTCTCCGGCTTTCCTCTGGAGGCCTTCAGCGTCGCCGGCCTCAGCACCTACTTCCGCGAAGTCGCCGTGAACCGTGCCAACTTCCACGGCTTCCACAATGTTCAGCTCGCCCTCCACGAAATCCGCAAGCTCGGCTTTCGCCGAACCGGCCTCGTCGTGCCAGAACTGAACAACCGGGTCTCCGGCTACCTTTGGTCCGGCGCCGCCCTCGACTGGCAACGCCGCCTCCCCGAAAACGAACGCTGCAATCCCCTCGTCCCTACCGCGAGTCACGAAGATGCGGAATTCACCGAGTGGATGAAACGCGAAAAACCGGACTCGCTCCTCGTTTACAAGCTGCCCGTGAAAAGCTGGCTCGCCAAAGCCGGCCTCCGCATTCCCGACGACATCCATCTTTCCTACCTCTACCGCACTCAAGACGAAATGACCGAATGGCCCGGTATTGATGGTAATCTCCCGATGGTCGGAGCCGCCGCATTCGACCTCGTCATCGAAGGCCTTCACACCAATCGATACGGCCTCCCCCCTCAAGCCAAGGAAGTGCTGATCAAAGGAGAATGGAGGCCCTCAAATTAAACGAAATGCCCATCTTCATCATCTTTGAATCGCGTCATCCCAGAGGGAAAAGATCGCTCCGAACGGAGCGCAGGCTTTCGCCAGCTTGTCAAATTCGCTTGTTGGAGCAGGAAAAAACGCAACGTGTTGCCGGAAGTTCGTTGATTCTCTTGAAGAGCAATTTTTCCGTTCCAGAGCCATCTACCGCACTTCTTACCGGTTTTTCAGGAATCTACGGCCTCCTGCGCCGCCGCCGACAAGAATCGGTGTAACATTTGCTCGCGCCAGTTACCAGGACCATCGTCCCCATGGTGCCGCAGGCGTAGTCCAGAATGGCAACGGCCAGCTCCGGAAACGCGGTCATTACCGATTTTTAACGCTCGACCTTCAGCACGACACGGCGCACCTGCTGCTGTAAAGCACGCAGGAAGAATGACAGCCAAGGTTGCCAATTTGGATCATCAGTCCGGATGGTGCCCCGCGTCTGCAGCAAGCCTAGGTAATATCCCTCCTTGCTGTGCTCAATGACGCTCTCAAGGGAACTGTAAGGAACGTAAGCGTAGCCGGACTGGAGCAGCAGAAGCGTCGTTAACACACGGCTCAAGCGTCCATTGCCGTCCTGAAATGGATGGATCTCCAAAAAAACCACCGTGAAGATCGCGACCATCAGCAGTGGGTGTAGCCTGCGAAGTTCACGAGTTTCATTCACCCAGGCTACCAGTTCGGCCATGCGTTGCGGCGTGTCGAAGGGCGTCGCCGTCTCGAACACGATACCAATCACCCTGCCGTCTTCATCGAAGGCACCGACGTTATTCGGCAGCGTTTTGTATTCGCCCCGGTGACGCTCGTCTTTCGCGCTGTAGCGAAGCAGGTCACGGTGAAGCTGCCGGATGTGGTTCTCGGAGATCGGAATGTCGCGCCAAGCCTGTAAAATGGTTTCCATGACATCGGCGTAGCCAGCCACCTCCTGCTCATCCCGGCTTGCGAAGGACTTGATTTCCAGCCGTGCCAGCAAATGTTCGATCTCGCGATCGGTGAGGTTGCTGCCCTCAATCCGCGTGGATGATCCGATGCTCTCGATCGTCGCGACACGGCGAAGCGCGTTCAAGCGCTCGGGAGCAAGCGTGCCCAGTGCTCGCCACGCACCCTTGAACTCATCGACCTCGCTGAGCAGAGTCAGCAATTCCGGGGCAATTTGGATCGTTTCAACGTTCACGAATGACTCTCCTCACCCGAATCACCACCCAAATACACCCGATTGCCCACCCATAGTTTCACCCAAATACACCCGAAAATTCGTAACCAAGGGGAAGCGTGACAAGCCTCCGAAACTGAAACCGGGCCGAAGTGAGGGATTGTCCGTATTGAGAGTGATGCAGACACCACCGCCTCCACAACCCCAGTCCGACAGGCTTTTGACCAAGAAAGCGGCGGCAGAGAAGTTAGCGATCTCGCCCAGGACCCTGGACCGGATGGTTGCAGCCGGAAAGATCGTAAAGGTATTCGTTGGTGCTTCCGCGCGCTTCAGACAAAGCGAGATCGACCGAATTGTCGCCAAAGGGATCTGACGTCGATTTTCTGAGTTCACGACGAGGACTCGCAACCCGTGACCTCTTCCTCAAAAAAGTGTAGGCAACACCCAATCCACCGTGGACAAAATCATCCTGATCAACTCACCCTCCGCGCCTCCAATGGTAACCCTGAGATCCAACCAATCGACTCTTGAGGCAAAAATTGCCTGCGATCCTCACTACGTTCCATCAGACGTCGCGATCGCCAAACATGTCTTTGGCGCAAACTGTGGACCGATATCGGCGGCGGCGGCGATCTCCGAAGATGTCTGCGATATAATGAAATGGTTTCCTCAGTTCGATGAGCCGGATCGCCGGTTCACGAACCTGACTTCAATGAAAAGGGCTCTTTCCTGTATGGAAATCGAGCACCGCGTTTTGCGCCGAGAATTTCCCCGCCATGGGGTCGCCTTAATTCAGTGGCTCGGACCTTGGACTTCCAAAGATTTTTTCTCGCGATGGAGTCTTCAGCACTCCCACTGGATTGCAGTATCCGGTAGGTTTGTATTCGACTACATTGATGAGACTTGGCGAACTTTGGCAGATTGGGAACATTACGTGGCACCTCATTACATCGATCAATTGCCTCAGGCAGCTGGCTGGGAGATCAAATTTGGGGTGGAAATTGGAAGGTCAAATTCTCCTTGGTAGGCGACTTTCTTCTCGAGCCTGTTCAAGGAAGAAGAATTTTGCATGCGATCGGCGTGAACTGCGATGTCTTGGAGAAAAATATGGTCTACGCCTTGTCCGGGCAAGGTTGGGCATGAGATTTCAGATACTCCGCCGGACTCCGTCCGCTGCAGCAGTCGTCGTGACAAGGCCAGCATGAACGGCCTGCTGTCAGTAACGGTGAACGAATTACCTAAAAGCTTTTGTGCCAACGGATAGAAGCTGCCACCCCCTACCAAAATGCAGTGGATATCTCGGCCTGCCGCTTCTCTCAGTTTGGACAGATTCTCAATCGCAGTGTTCCCCCGGAACAGATTCTTCGGGCCGGTTTGAAATTCTTTACACACGGTTGTGATCTCGCTGTGCTCACGGAGAAATTCGCCCCAGAAATCCCAATCACTCTGATTATGGGCATTTAGATGGGGGATCACCGGAATTCCGGCCGAACTCAGACGTTCGCAGACCAATAGCATCCGCTTTAAATTGCGCAGGTGTTGAAATCGATTGGAGTCTGAAAATAGAGAGAAGTTTGGAGCACTGACTGCGTCGAGCCGCATCTTTGCCAGCTTATCGATTACGCCGCTGGATCTGTGCTTTTCCCAAAATCCCTCGAGCCTGTTGTCATGATCGACCCCGATGGCCATAATCTTGGTGTCTTCACCAATCATGAAGTGAGTCCTAAGATCATCTCCCGTCTCGAACCTGCATCCGTATCCCCCGCCGGGAGTTCTACGGATGATCTTGAATAGCGGAATCGCAACCCAATCCAGCTGTAGGCGCAAAACTCGCCGCGATCCGTTTTTCACAGCAGGAAGATAATATGGCAGATCCGTAGCGGATGCGGAAACCATCTTTCCGAACTTCCAGCTATCTAAACCACCGACATCATTCCAACATTTCCAAAACCAGTCTTCCCGCAAAGGATTCATTTCATCACACCTTGGCTTGGAAACATCCCAAGATCCAAGATGACATGAGCGTCCGGTTAACGTAAATTCAGGCTCCTCACCGCATCGGGCATTAATTAGACACGTAGAGCAATGATCCTGTTTCCAAGCAGGATGGCCGGCGCGGGGGTGGTTCATGACTTTAAGTAAATTCCTACGGTGAATTGAAGCCAGGTGGCCATGACATCTTTAACTATGCCCGAGATCCGACAGCCAGGCTCACTTGTAATCTGCATTTCGTCGCGAAGAAGTTGGCTGCCTGCCTCCGTGACCTGTCCGATCTTTGAAATACCACGGTAAACTTCCACATGGGATTTTCCACGATCTATCAAGTTCACCCGATCTCCCTCCGAAGGAGCATCCAAACCAGCAAAGAATTCGCACTCAACGAAAACTGCTTCAGCAACCGGCATCCCCGAAAACAGATTGGTTTCGTACACACCTGTCGCACCGGCTTTATCGATCGTCTGGCGGTGGGTCTTTGCTCGCGTCTTTTTTATGCCTTCGCCCATAATTTTGATTTCAGTGCGGATTGATAGATCAGGGTTCGTCCCTGCTTTCTTCTCGTGGCCAACCTTATCCGGTGCAGATTCGACAGGCGGTTATTCCAAGCTGTCTGGGCAATACCATGTTCACCATATGCTGCATGGAGTTCGATCGCAGATGCCTCCTCAAACTGCTCTAAGGCGTCCAAGGTTTGCCTAGCTACTCGCTCCAAATCTCCAACAAAACGAATGTGCTGAACCCCATTGGCATTCAGTTCAATTTCTCGAACCGTGAGTCCCCTCTCATTCAAAAACGTCGATAAGTCCTCTCTGACGTCCTGCGTCAAGTTTGCGACCAGCGGAAATATCTCAGCCTCTTCCAATTCGTCAGGTCCCAATCCGAAAACCGGCGCGAAGAACCGTTTCAAGTAGCTTGGGCTCACACCATTGATTCCCAAAAAGCTAAAGATGATGAAACGGGTTCCCGTCGTGTCTCCAGGGCCTGATTGAACGCGGGGCAGGACTTCCGAGAGATGGCGTGCGGCAAGCGTGGCACCCCAAAGTTCGGCTTTGGAAGGCTGCAATTCTGCTAGGCAAATCGTTTGCACGCCCCTGATTTACTTCATTTTTTGAAATGAACAATAAAAATTATTCGACCATCTCAACCAAGTCCGATCTTCCGAGGAAAATGGAAACCTGCACGCCCGCCACTCCCGCCCCCACCAGCGTATCCAGTTTTCGGGCTCCATTGCTCTGATACACCCGCCCGAGACACGTCCCAGTCCGGATCAGAACCAAGGCATTGAAATCGACCAACGAGCCGAAGAGCTGCTTAAAACCGCCTCCCGTATTCTCTCCAGGCCGACAAGTGGCTCCCAGCTCCACTACTGCTTTCAAAGCGTCTCGGTCGGTTGCCAGTCCACTCCATCTTTCCGACCTGCTCAAGCTGCCGAGAAGCCCCTGGCCGACATCCGCGACGGAAAAGACTGCCCTATCAACACCAAGATGGTAACCGACGAGGGCCTCGCACCCTCGCTGCCCAAGGTTTCCAGCGTGTTCGAAGACATTGTCTGCTATCTCAAAAAGGCCTTGGATGAGGGGGGTGTAACCTGACCTCGCCCATTTGCCCTGCAGTCCCCTCCGGAATCTGTCACAAAATAAATCAAACTGATCAGAGAGGATATCATCCGCTGTTGCCAACCTGTAGAATTCGAAGCGCTCCGGTGCAGCAGAGGCCCTTTTTGTAACTGCAACGGGCGCGTTGAGGCAAGAAAATGCAGCCTTCACAGCCTCTCCATCATCATCTCCGAGGAACTCAAGACAGCCTGAATGTCCCTGCGCGGCAAGGAATCGTGACTGTGTTGCCAGTCCCACAGCTGCATCAAGCGAATACCCCGCCACACCTGAGGTCCGCAATTTTTCGAGTCCCCCATTGGAGGCTAGGGCGCAGATTCGCGGGATATCGGGGGAAGTGACGATCATCCTGTCCCGCAATGCTGAGCTTGAAACCGTGATCGCACCAGTCCCGAATTCAAACTTCCCAGCGGTAGTCGAGATCTTTCTTCGCGCAGTTATAAATTTGCTGAACAGACTCGGTGAACTTTCACCATCACTTGATGAGTTTTCCTAGCGAAATGATACGGGAGAAGCCTCGGGTCGTGATGCAGCGGAAATCCACGGGGCAAAGTGGGAGGTCCTAGGCCAACCGAATATTGCGACGACCTCCCCTGCCCTCGAACTGGACAGAGCGAAAACGGCTGATCATGCGGTCGGAGCACACAAGTTTCAGAACCTATCGTGCCCGTCAAAAAAAGCAGCGGTCAGGCTACGACAGGAAGCGCCATTTCGATCTGCCCAGTTTCTGCCCAGCCCGTTCAAAACCACCCGGTCAAAAAGCAAAAAAGGGAGCCATTACTGGCTCCCTAATTTTTTCACTCCAAAGAGAAGTGCTCGAAAGAGGACTCGAACCTCCACAGGTCTCCCTACTAGATCCTTAGTCTAGCGCGTCTACCAATTCCGCCATCCGAGCTTCGGGTTGGGTGGGCGCACTTGTTAAGGTCCGGCCAGACGGTTTGCAAGAGAATCTTTTCAAAAAGTTAAAAAATCTTGGCATCCTTACGGCTTGCTTCGAAAGCGATCCAGGAAAGCATGGGAGCGTAATCATTATGGAAGCGATCCGAGCAGAAGCCGTCACGAAATCCTTCGGCAAAATCCAGGCACTGGATGGTATCGACCTCCAGGTGGAACCGGGTGAGCTGTTTTTTCTCCTCGGGGCTTCAGGTTGCGGGAAAACGACCCTGCTCCGCTGCATCGCGGGCTTGGAGACGCCGACGGCGGGTCGGATTTTTTTCGGGGAAAAGGACGTCACCCAGATGCCTCCCCACAAGCGCGAGGCGGCGATGGTTTTTCAGAGCTACGCGCTTTGGCCTCATCTGACCGTTGCTCAAAACATCGCGTTCGGCCTCGAAGAGCGGCGCATTTCCAAATCGGAAATTCATCGCCGTGTTGAGGAAGCCTTGGAAGTCGTCCAGCTTTCGGGATTTGGTGAACGTTCGATCGACCAGATGTCCGGTGGCCAGCAACAACGCGTTTCGCTGGCTCGCGCCTTGGTCGTCCGTCCGAAATGCCTGCTGCTCGACGAACCCCTTTCCAACTTGGACGCCCAGCTCCGAGTGGAAATGCGGCGAGAGATCCGGCGCATCGTCAAGGACAACGGGTTGACGGCCATCTACGTCACCCACGATCAGGAAGAAGCGCTCGCCATGGCCGATCGTTTGGCGGTTTTAACCCAGGGAAAAATCGGCCAAGTCGGCACACCCGAAAAGATCTATCGCGAACCCCTCACGCCTTATGTGGCGAATTTCATCAGCGAAACCAATCTCATCCCGGGCAAGATCATGGAGGTGCGCGAACGATATGCCATGGTCGAAACCCAAGCCGGGCCGATCATCGGACGACTCAGCGATCCGGAGTGGAATCCACCGGTCGGTGCCTCGGTCCAACTTTCAATCCGGCCCGAAGCGTGGCGCGTCGTCGGAAATGCCAACGACAATGTCATCACCGGCACCCTCGTCGATCGTTCCTATCTTGGGCAACGCGTTCAATATTGGGTCGAAACGGCGATCGGTCGGCAGCAGGTGATGGAAATGAACCCGCAAAACGTTCGGCAACCGGGTGAAAAAATCATCTCCCTCCACGCTCGGCACAGCGATGTCGTGATCCTTGAGCCCTAGACTGGCATGAAAATCCGAGCGTTTATCATTTTGGGTCTGTTGGCGCTCATCGTCGGCCTGCCGCTTGCGTTGCGGGTGGAAAGTTCGACCACTTCCCCGGATCGCGCGCGGGACCGGTTGGTCATCCTTTCCCCGCATAACGAATCGATCCGTCAGGAATTGGGTGAAGCCTTTGCTGACCATTGGCGAAAATCAACCGGTCGCACCTTGTATGTGGATTGGCGGACGCCAGGCGGAACGTCGGAAATCCGCATGGTGATCGATGCCGGTTTCAAAGCCGCGGCAGAAACCGGTCGCGAAGGAATCGGCGTGGATCTTTTTTTCGGCGGCGGCACCCCGGATTTCATCGGCCAGGAAAAGCAGAATCGGCTGGCTCCGCTCGATGTTTTCAAAAATCATCCGGATTGGTTTGGGGAATCCGGCGTGATTCCCGAGACCTTTACCGGGGAAAGATATTATTCGAAAAACCACCAGTGGGTCGCGACGTGTATGTCCCAGTTTGGCATCTGCTACAATCCGGATGTCCTTGAGCGACTGAAACTTTCGCCACCGGTTTCCTGGGACGATCTGGGGGATGAAAAGTACCGCGGCGCCCTTGCGCTGGCCGATCCGACCAAGAGTGGCTCGGTCGCGCGATCCTTCGAGTTGATGGTCCAGGATCAGATCCAGCGCGCCTTGAAAAACACGGGAGTCGAACGCGAGATCGCCATCGCAACCGGTTGGCAAAACGGTCTGCAGCTCATCCAGCGCCTCGCGGCAAATGCCCGTTACTTCACCGACAGCGCTTCCAAGATCCCGCAAGACGTCGGCCAAGGCAATGCCGCCGCCGGCATGTGCATCGATTTTTACGGCCGCTCCTATGCCTCGGAGCTTACCACGCGTCGCGGAAATCCACGCGTCGTTTGGATCGCACCGAAAGGAGGAACGACCTTGAGCGGTGATCCGATCGCGGTTTTTAAAGGTGCTCCCAGCCCTGCCCTTGCTCAGGCGTTCGTCGAATTTTGCCTGACGCCCGAGGCACAAAATCTGTGGTTCGCAAAAGTCGGCACACCTCACGGTCCACGTGCTCACGCCTTGTTTCGCACCCCGATCCGCAAGGACGTTTACACTCGTGAAAACCTATCGGCATCCATCATGCCTGAAGCCCATCCCTACACCGATGACGGGAATTTCACTTACCAGCCGGATCTAACAGGCCGGTCGTTCAACGCGCTCCGGCAACTCGTGAAGATCATGTGCATCGATTCGCACGATGAAATGAAATCCGCTTGGAACGCATTGGCGGAAGCCGGTATGCCAGCCGATGCCTTGGCCGTCTTTCAGGATGTCTCGATCATGCCCTATTCGGTCGGTGGGCAAGGCGATCCGTTGCTGGATCAAGCGGACGTGCTGAAGGCCGCGCAACGTGCGAATGAGATCGGCCAGTGGTTCCGCACCAATTATCGAACGGCCGAAGCGATGGCGCGACTTTCGAAATCCTCCCCCACCCCATGAAACGCGGAACAGCCATTCTATTCTCGCTGATCGTCTGCGCGCTGTTCGCTGTGTTTTTTGCCTATCCTGCCGGGATGGTGGTGAAGCAGGCATTCGAAGGGACCCGACCGGATGGTTCCACCTATTATACCTTTCAATTCGTCCGCACCGTTTTCGAAAATCCAATCTACCGCGAGGGTTTATGGAATGCCTTGCAGATGGGAATCGCCAGCACCCTTTTGACCTTAGCCATCGCGTTTCCGCTCGCCCTGCTCGGGCATCGTTACGATTTTTTCGGAAAAAAAGCGCTCGGCGTCCTGGTGCTCGCGCCGCTCATTTTACCGCCATTTGTGGGTGCCGTCGGCATCAAACAAATGCTCGGGGTGAACGGAGCGCTCAATGCCCTGCTGATCAAAACCGGTTGGATGGATGCCGCGCTGCCGATGGACTGGCTGGCGTCCGGCCGCTTCGGAGGCATCATCGTGATGAACGCGCTGCACCTTTACCCCATCCTCTACATGAATATCGCGGCGGCGCTTTCCAACCTCGATCCGGCGATGGAACAGGCTGCGGAAAATCTCGGCTGCCCGCCTTGGAAACGTTTCTTTCGGATCACGCTGCCCCTCGCCATGCCAGGCGTCTTCGCAGGTTCATCGCTTGTTTTCATCTGGGCATTTACCGAACTCGGCGTGCCCCTCGTCTTCGATTTCTCCCGGATCACACCGGTTCAGATTTTTGACGGAATCAAGGGCCTCGATCAAAATCCTATCCCCTACGCGCTCACCGCGATTCTGCTGACCGGAGCGGCAACGGTTTTCGCCTTGTCCAAATTCGTCATGGGACGCGCTCCGCTGGGCACCACACCGCGGCCGAAAGGACGATCCACCTTCACCCGCCTGAGCGGCCTGAAGTCGGCGTTATGCTCGCTGGTTTTTCTCGCCGTCTTTCTCATCGCTTCGATTCCCCATCTGGGTGTCGTGTTGCTTTCCCTCACCGGGCGCTGGTATGGAACGATCCTTCCCGACGAATTCACGCTCCGCCATTACAAGGAGGCTCTCGGAAACGGACTGGTCGTCCCATCGATTCAAAACAGCCTGCTTTACGCGGGATGCGCCACCTTGCTGGCTTTGATCATCGGACTCGCAGTCGCATGGGTCGTGGTTCGATCCGACCTGAAATGGAGAAATCTGTTAGATCACATCGTCATGCTTCCGCTCGCCGTCCCCGGTTTGGTCATGGCCTTCGGATACCTCGCGCTTTCCCAGGAAGGAAAAGCGTTTCATTTCCTCATCGGGACCGGTGGCAGTCCGTTTCTTTTGTTGGTGATCGCTTATGCCTTTCGGCGTTTGCCCTACATCGTCCGCTCCGCCATCGCCGGTTTGCAGCAAAGCAATCCCGCCCTTGAAGAAGCGGCGAAATCGCTCGGTGCGTCCCCCGCTCGCATGCTGCGAAAGATCGCCATCCCACTCATCGGTGCCAATCTCTTGGCCGGTTCGATCCTCGCCTTTGCGTTCGCGATGCTGGAAGTCAGCGACAGCCTGATTCTCGCTCAGCAGGCACAACATTATCCGATCACCAAAGCGATCTACACCCTGCTCAGCACCCTCGGAAACGGAACCGAACTAGCGGCGGCACTGGGAGTTTGGGCGATGGTTTTCCTTTCCGTCGCGATCATGGGAGCCGCGATTCTCGGCGGAAAACGCGGCGGACTTTTCCGCGTCTAGGCCCACCACACGGAGCCATCCCGCCCCAAGAAAAAACTCGCACTCTTCGATTCCTGTTCCAATCTCGAAGGAAATCCATGAATCGTTCGTCCTTCCTTCGCGCCATGTCACTCGCCGCGTTTTCCCTACTGACCTGCTCCGGTGCCGCCACCGCCGCTGAAAAATCCGCCAACACCTGCTACGAGCTCCGCACTTATTTCGCTGCGGAAGGAAAGCTCGACGCCCTTCATGCTCGTTTTCGGGATCACACGATGAAGCTTTTCGAGAAACATGGAATGACCAATGTCGGTTATTGGGTGCCGCTTCAAAACACCGACAACCAACTGATCTATCTCCTTTCCTACCCCGACAAAACCGCACGTGAAACATCGTGGAAAGCCTTTCAGGAAGATCCCGAGTGGCAAACCGCCAAAACCGCGTCCGAAGCCAACGGCCCTCTCGTCGCGAAAATCGAAAACCGGTTCCTCACTCCCACCGATTTTTCCACCGTCACCCTCACGGAAAATGAAGCTCCTCACACTTTCGAACTCCGCACCTACACGACCGGTCCGGAAAATCTTCCACACCTTCTGAAACGTTTCCGCGATCACACCCTCCGCCTGTTCAGCAAACACGGCATGGAGCACTTTCACTATTTCACCCCTCTGACCGGTCAGACTGGCGCCGATCACACTCTCATTTATTTCCTCGCCCACGCTTCGCCGGAGGCCCAAGCGGCGTCTTTCCAAGCCTTCCGCGACGACCCGGAGTGGATCGCCGCCAAAGAAGCCTCCGAAAAACTCGCGGGCGGATCGCTCACCGTCCCCGACGGCGTCCACTCGAAAATGTTGATCGCCACCGACTATTCGCCCGTCAAGTGATCAAACTGTCACATTTTTCGCGAATAATCGCATTTGCCAACGTCCGCTTTTCGAACGAGTTCTCGTCGGCGATTTTTTCGCATTGATTGTCCCACCGTCCCCCTTATTGGACGCCTGAGCGTATCGCCGTTCCTTCGGGAAACCCTGACTGCATGAAAATTCTGATCCTTTCCCGTAACCCCAAGCTTTACAGCACCCACGCCCTCGTCGCCGCCGCCGAAAAGCGCGGCCACGAAGTCCGTGTCGTCGACTACTTGCGGTGTTACATGAACATCACCTCGCGCAAACCGCGAATCTACGTCGACGGCGAAGAACTCATCGCCGACGCGGTGATCCCTCGAATCGCCGCACGTCACACGTTTTACGGAAATGCCGTCGTCCGGCAGTTCGAAATGATGGGGGTCTTCACGCTGAACGATTCCGTCGCGATCGCCCGCTCACGCGACAAACTTCGATCGATGCAGATTCTCGCCCGAAAAGGCGTCGGTTTGCCGGTCACCGGTTTCGCCCACCACACCGATGCAACTCGTGAGCTGATCAAGATGTGCGGTGGCGCCCCGCTGGTCATCAAGCTCCTCGAAGGCACCCAAGGGGTCGGCGTCGTGCTCGCCGAGACGACCAATGCCGCCGAATCAGTCATCGAAGCATTCAAAGATCTCAACGCGAACATTCTCGTCCAAGAATTCATCAAAGAAGCGGGCGGTGCCGATATCCGCTGCGTCGTGGTTGGCGGAAAAGTCGTCGCCTCAATGAAACGCCAAGCGGCCGAAGGCGAATTCCGCTCAAACCTCCATCGCGGCGGTTCTGCCGAAAAAGTGAAAATTTCTCCCGACGAACGCGCCGTCGCCATCCTCGCCGCCAAAGCCATGGGCCTCAACGTCGCCGGCGTCGATCTGCTCCGCTCAAATCACGGACCGGTGGTGATGGAGGTGAATTCTTCGCCCGGCCTGGAAGGCATCGAGCAATCGTCGAAAAAAGACGTCGCCGGCGGCATCATCGAATTCATCGAAAAAGCCGCCGCCAAACCGCCGAAATCCGCGAAAGCCGGCACGGACAAATAATCCGCCTCTCAGCGAAGATCCAACCGGTGCTGCTGCGCCACCATGCCGACAACCGGTTTGGGCAGATCACAGCTTTCCGCATGTTTGGTCCAGTCCGCGACGGCGTCCAAAACCTGATCGATCGTTTCTGCAACTTTCCGCACGCCCTGTTCTTCGCCAAGTTTCCTTAAATCTTTTCGCGAAATGCCCGCTGCTTTACCCAATACCCGAGCCGCTCGGAAACCGGATGCCAGAGGATAACTCGCCAAGGTCAGATCAAACGCGGGAGCCAGTCGCCACTGACCGGTTTCTTCCATCAGGAACGCGTGATTTCTGCCATGATCGTCATCGTTCGAAGCGACAATATGGAACACGGCACGGCGGAATATTTCTTCTACCGATCTCTGATCTTCCGTCAGTACTCGGGCCAGATTCATCAGATCACCATAGTCCAAACCGTCCCGCAGCGGCGTATGAGTCAGCCCGGAGTACGAGTGCAAATGCAGCCGAAATCCTTCGCTCGACCGGTCAAAACGTCTGGTCAAAAAGTGGCACCCCCGTGCGGATTCCAGCAACCGCGTTTCTGGAACATCAATCCCCGCCGCCCGCGCCATTGCCGCATAAGCGCCTTCGATCCGACCTTCCTGTAAAACCGGTTCCACGTCGAATTTGATTAGCCAACTTCCAAAGCCAGCCGGTGCCGGATCGTCCAATCGAATCTCCGAAAAATCTTCCGAAATCGCCAACAACGCTTTCGGCTGGGCACCGCCCGGAGACATTCCCGATCGCAGCAATTCCGTCAGCACCGAACCGGTCTCGCCCCGCAACACCTCGCGCGCGGCTTCAACGAGCGAGTTCAATTCGGCGAACATCCCGTCATTAAAATCCGTGCCATCCAAATCCGGACGAAACGCCAACGCTCCCATTTTCCGCTCTCCCTGGCAAGCCAGTTTGCGCAAAGCCGTCACCCGATTCCACGGAATGCCCCGCTCCTCGAATTGCCGCCGCATCAATCGCTCCCCCCACCAATCCGGCAGCGCATCTTGAAACAACCCGTGCAAACCTCCGAAGCCCGGTGTGGGTGAGCTGACTGCTCCAGTCGTTTCATTGGGCAAATACAGCGGGGAAAGCTCTCGGTTTCCCGCACGCCAAACCGGGTCGTATTCAAAAAAAACCGTTCCCCGGGCATCTTGATAGAGCCGGCCGATCCGCTCCTCCGTTCCACCGGTCCAGTAAACCTCAAGTTCCATCGCTTGCTCCTTTCTTGCCACGGCGCGGCGCTCGCTGGCGCTCTGAACGTTTCAGCGCTTCAATCGAATCCGCAGGTTGAGCGAACAAATTCCGAATTTCCCCGTCGATTCCGAGGGCGATGGCGACCCGAATCAGGCGCTGAAAGGATCCCTGCCCCTTCGCTTCCAGCAATTTCAAGGTGGAGACGGCCAGCCCCGACCGCTCGGCCAATTCGTCCTGCGTCCAGCCTTTCGCAAGACGAAAGGTTTTAAGACGCTGACCGATTTGTTCAGACAGCAACGTCGGGTTCCGCTGTCTAAGAGCTGATATTTTGTCCACATCGAAAAATTAGCCACATAAAGACCATATTTCAACGTTTATCTTACGAACCAATGATAAGCGATCAGTCCAACGATTCCACATCTCGGCCGCTTCCCGATCCCATCTCGAAGTCCCGAGGCGGGAGCTTCCCACGAACCACCGGCACACCTCACCACCTACCTACCTCGTAAGGCAGGCAAACGAGCTGAATAAGGCAACCGGTCGGCAGGTCCTGAACGCCTCTGGAAATTTGGGTTTACCCTTGCGTTTGAAGGCGGCCGAGGACTTCCTCGTACGCTTCCATCACGCCGCCGAGATCGCGACGAAACCGGTCTTTGTCCATTTTTTCACCGGTTTTCAGATCCCACAAACGGCAGCCGTCCGGGCTGATTTCGTCGGCTAAGACGATCACCGATGGATCGGAAAGCAGGCGGCCGAACTCCAATTTGAAGTCGACCAGTTTGAGGCCGGATTTGGCGAAGAAATCGATCAAGATCGAGTTCACCTTGAGGGCTGCGGTTCGGAGAAACGCGAGATCCTCAGGCGTCGCGAGTTTCATTTCCCGGATGTAATCGTCATTGATCAACGGATCACCGAGCTCATCGCTCTTGTAGGAAAATTCGATGATGGGCTGCGAAAATTGGATTCCTTCAGCCATACCGGTCCGCTTGCAAAAGCTGCCCGCCGAAACGTTCCGAATGATGACTTCCACCATAAGGATTTCGACTTTTTTGACCTCAACATTCGTTTCGTCGATCTGGCGGACGAAGTGGGTGGGAACTCCAGCGCCCTCCAAAAAGCCGTAGATCAGGGTGCTGATCGCATTGTTGAGTTTCCCTTTATTTTCGAAACTCGCCTTCTTTTCGCCGTTAAACGCCGTTGCGTCATTCTTAAATTCCATCCGCAGCGTGTGCGGATTTTCCGTGGCCCAAAGACGCTTGGCCTTGCCTTCATAAAGCGGTTCCATCGCAAAGTCGTAGAATCCATGACGGCTCCGGTCAAGAGCGCTGAAACCGGAAACGAAAAAGATTCGAATCGGCTATTCGGTGATCACCTTCATCATCTCCTCAACGCTCCACCCCGCCGCATCTCCCGAACCGGTTTCGTCGATCATCGAGGCGACCTCCTTTTTCTTCGCCTGCAATCGGACGACCTTTTCCTCAACCGTCCCCCGGGTCAACAATCGGTAAACGGTCACCGGTCGTGTTTGCCCGATCCGGTGCGCCCGATCCGTCGCTTGAGCTTCCGCAGCAGGGTTCCACCACGGGTCGAAATGCACCACGGTATCTGCCTGCGTAAGGTTCAGTCCATAGCCACCTGCCTTTAAACTGATCAGAAAAATGGGAGGCCCATCGGTCGTCTGGAACTGATCCACCAGTGCTTGGCGATTTCTCGTCTGCCCATCCAGCCGCAAACTGCGCCAGCCGCGCGCAACAATACATTCCTCGATTTCCCGTAATTGTGTCTGGAATTGGCTAAAGATGAGCATTTTATGATTACCCGAAACCGCCTCCTCGATCAACTCCAACAATCGCTCCAACTTGGCTGATCGTTTGGTGACGGAAAGTTGCTTAAATCGATCATTCTTAAGCAAAGCGAGATCACAACAGGTCTGCCGCAAGCGCAACAAAGTGGTCAGCATTTGCATTCTCGCCGCACCGGTTTGCTTGGAGTCCTGAATCACCTCCACCCGCTTTCGTCCTTCCGCGAGAAGCTCACGATAAACTCCCTGCTGCTCCGAACTCAGATCACAATATTCATCAATAAAGATCTTCGACGGCAACTCGGGAGCGACCTGCTCTTTCGTCCGACGCAGCATAAACGGCGAGGTCTTTAACCGGAGGCGATCCAGCAACGCCGCCGCTCCCGCCCCCGACCCGAGAGGCTGCTCATACCGATCCCGAAACTCTTCCCGAGAACCCAACCATCCCGGCTGAATGAATCGGAAAATCGACCACAAATCGCGAACACCGTTTTCCACCGGTGTCCCGGTCAGCGCGATCCGATGATCCGCCCGCAGCTTGCACACCGCCTTGGCGTGATCTGTATCCGGATTCCGCATCAAACTCGCCTCATCCACCACCACCGCATGATACGATTGTTTCAAATGCCAAGCGAGATCGCGCGAAAGGGTTCCAAAACTCGTCAGCAGAATATCGCCCGGCTGAACTTTTCCTCTCTCCGATTCGCGCGAGGCTCCGTGAAAAATCCGGACCGTTTGACCCGGCGCAAATTTTTCAAACTCCGCTTTCCAATTGCCCAGCAAAGAAGCCGTGGCGATCACCAGCACCGGCTTGGGCTGATCCGAAATTTGATTCAGACTATCGATACAGGTGATCGTTTGGAGCGTCTTACCCAACCCCATATCATCCGCCAAAAGCGCTCCTCCATAGTGTTTCAAGCGATCGATCAACCACGCAACTCCTTGTTTTTGATAAGGACGTAAAGTGGCGCGAACTGTTTCAGGAACCTCAAATGTTAACTTTTCTAACTCATTTGATTCAGAAGACTTATCGAGTTTTTTACGAAGTTCTTGAATCAACTCAGCATCTCTTGCTTTTGCAATAAAATGCCCGTTTTCCTGCCGCAGATCCATCTCTTCAAACAGCGGATCAATCAGTTCTGCAATCTCATCCGAAAGAACGACCTTGCGACCTTTCGAAGTTCTGCCTCCGCTGCCTGCTCGCAGCAGTTGTCGAATCTCAGCCGCCCCAATGATGGAGCCTTCGTTCGTTTTAAATGATAAGTTAAAGCTCAACCAATCTTCTCCAGAGTCGTGAATTTCGATCTGAGGAGAAACAAAAGCCACCTGTTTGAGGGTTGCGGAGAATTTTTGACCTTCATGGACCTTCCAGTTTTTCCTCAAACCGGGAAGCGCATGGTTGAGAAAATGAGTCACTTCCGCCTCACCCCGCAACAGCCATTTGCCCTGCGTTAAATCGACAGATTGAAACGAAAGATCCAGCAGGCGACCCGCGGCCTGATTTTCCAGAGCAGTGTTTCGAACCAAACATCGATCGCCTTCGAGCCGAGGAAGCGAAACCACATTTCCCTGTGCCAGCGCCGCCAACGGCGAACCCTCGTATTTGATTCTGAGAGTCGCTTCGAGTTGCTGAAGGATGCCATCCAGCGCCAAATCAATCTCACCAGCCGCCGGGATAAAATGCAGCCGGTCTAGCCACTCCTCGGAAGGAAACTCCAGCCATTCCTGCCAGATCTCCATGCGATCGAGAAAACGTTCCACTGGAATTTCAGCCGAGCGATTCTGAAGCAACGCACCCCAAGCTCTGCTTAAATCATCCGGCAGATTCCCCTTTCCGATTTTACCCAGCCCCGCCTCGGTGATACGCCACCAACTTTCGCCAAGGGCGAAAACCGGTTGCAGCGTGTCCGGGACGAGTTGCACGCGATCGCCCATTCTCGGGATCGCCGCCAATCGCAATCGCCCGTTCGCCTGAACTTCGAGCGTCTGTTTGTCTTTCCCGACGAAAAGCCGAGGGTGATCCGCGATCGATTCGAGAAATGAGTCGGCGCGCTTTTCGTCCAGATGGATGCTGACCGAATCTTTGACAGGTTGCCCCACCGACGTCAGCCAAGCGGTCAATCGCTCATCCGCCACCGTGATTTCCTGTGCAGGAAGCCGAAGCAATGTTGCCGCGATTTTTCCACGAAGCAGTGCGTCGGACCAATTGCCGGGAAAGGCCACTTCCCAAGCGGAGGGCACATCCGGGGCCACAACCGGTTTGCGAGGTCCGGGAGAAAGGACCGGTTTCGGATCGGCCGCCGGTCGCAAGGCCGCCAAACCGGTCGCCACGGCGTGAGCGCATACCTGACCGGTCGACTGATTCGCTGGACACGAACACCGCGTTTCCAAATCGGTCGGTGAGTTAACTTTAACGCTCACTTTAAACGTCCGACTACCAGCCTTCACCGAACCTTGCCAACCTGATGCACCGGATTTCACCATCGCGACCGCCCCCTGATCGAACAGCGCCTTCCCTTCTTTAAAGGCCTGCCAGGAAGCGGCGTTTCGCAGGGTTGTTTCGGTCCATCCGGTCATGCCCGGTCCATGTGACCCCGGTTTGAGGAAAACGCAACCATGCGATGAACGGAATCGATTTTCGCCGATGCTGCGGTTTTGATTGCATGCGTGCCAGCCACTCGGAAGACTGCGGAATCGGTTCCACTTACCGGTCGCGCTGTATGAAAGTTGTCGCCATTGCCAATCAGAAGGGCGGCGTGGGTAAAACCACCACCGCTCTGAATCTCTCCGCCGCCCTGGCCCTTCGCGGTCAGCGTGTGCTTTTGGTCGATCTCGACCCCCAGGCGAACTGCACCAGCGGGCTCGGTATCGAACCCCCGGAAGGCGGCAGCATGTATCCGGTGCTGATTGGCGAGACCACCGTCGCTTCGCAGATTTTACCGACCGGTCGCGAAAATTTCTCCATCGTCCCTTCGGAAATGGATCTGGCCGGTGTCGAAATCGAGCTTGCCCGCAGCGATGATCACCTGACGCGGTTGCGGACGATCCTGCAGGGGCTGAAACCGAATGACCTTTTTGAATATTGCATCCTCGACACCCCGCCATCGCTGGGAGTCCTGATGACCTCTGCTTTGGCAGCTGCGGATGAAATTTTGATTCCCCTGCAGTGCGAATGGTTCGGCCTGGAAGGCCTGGCGAAAATCGTCCATGTGATTGATCAAATCCGCGGTTCCGATGCCAATCCGGGCATCACCTTGGAAGGAATCGTCATGACCATGTACGATGGCCGCACGCTGCTTTCCCGGCAAGTCGTCGAAGAAGTCGGAAAATATTTCCCCGATCAGATCTATCAATCGGTGATCCCGAGAACCATCCGAATCGGCGAGGCACCCAGCCACGGAAAAACGATTTTCGAGCACGACCCGAGCGGCCTCGGAGCCCAATCCTACGGGGCGATGGCCGATGAATTCCTCCTCCGTCACGGAGCCGCCGCCGCCCAGCTTGCGAAGCATTGAGGGTGAAGGCGTGGAACATTTGAGAAGACTGCGAGGAACACGGATTACCGCTTGACCTTGTTAAAACGAATGGAGACGTTTCCATCTCCTATCGGCAGCGTTTTGCCCGTATTCTCGATCAGCGTTGGATCTGCCAGCCAAAATCGGAGTGCTCCACCTCGCTTCCAGGGCAACTTTCCATCCATTTTCCTCATTTTCATCTTCATCCATGTTTAAGAAGCTTTTCGGAAATATCTTTTCCAATGACATCGGCATCGATCTCGGCACCGCGAACACTCTCATCAATGTAAAGGATCACGGCATCGTTCTGCGTGAGCCATCCGTGGTCGCCGTGAAAGCCGGCACCAATGAAGTGCTCGCCGTCGGAGACGATGCCAAACGCATGCTCGGCCGGACGCCGGGCAACATCGTCGCCATTCGCCCGTTGAAAGACGGGGTGATCGCGGACTTTGAAGTGACCGAAGCGATGCTCCGCCACTTCATCCGTAAGGTGAATAAGAACAAACGCTCGAATCCACGGGTCCTCATCGCCATCCCTTCCGGCATCACCGAAGTGGAACGCCGCGCTGTCCGCGAATCTGCAGAACAAGCCGGCGCCCGGGAAGTTTACCTGATCGAAGAACCGATGGCCGCGGCGATCGGCGTCGGACTGCCCGTCCAGGAAGCCTCCGGAAACATGATCGTCGATATCGGCGGTGGCACCACGGAAGTCGCCCTCATTTCTCTTTCCGGAATCGTTTACGCCCGCTCGGTCCGCACCGCCGGTGACGAACTTGACGAAGCGATCATCCAATACATGAAGCGCGCTTACAACCTGATGATCGGTGAGCGCACTTCCGAAGATATCAAAATCCGCCTTGGCTCGGCCGCGCCGCTGCCCAAGGAAATGACGATGGAAGTGAAAGGCCGTGACCTGGTCGCCGGTCTGCCAAAAACCATCACCATCACCTCGCAAGAAATCCGCGAAGCGATGGCCGATCCGCTGAGCACGATTGTTGACGCGGTTCGCACCACTCTCGAGCGTTGCCCCCCGGAGCTCGCGGCCGATCTAGTCGATCGCGGAATCGTTCTTGCGGGCGGCGGTGCCTTGTTAAAAGGCCTCGATCGCCTGCTGCGTGAGGAAACCGGTCTGCCGGTCCACATCGCCGAGGATCCCCTCAGCGCCGTGGCCGAAGGAACAGGCAAGGCGCTTCAAGAGCTTTCCCTCCTGAAGCGGGTCACGAATACCGACCGGTCCCAGCGCTAGTAAAGCCCGGGCATGAAGCCTCTCAATCTCATCGCGCTCCTGCTTTTTCTCGGCGGAGCCATCTGGACGCTCACTCGCAGTGAGCGTGCCGTCAGGGAGATCCAGACCGGATATTTCTCCGCCGTGTCTCCGTTTTTGAAATCCGGCTCAGCGCTGGAAACGAAAGCCCGCGCCTTTCTTGAAGAAGCGTATCATTCCAAAGCGCTTGAGGCAGAGCTTTCGACCATCCGCGCCGAAACCGGTCGTCTCCGGATCATTGAATCACGATTTCGCGATCTCGAACGAGAAAACGTCCAACTCCGGCACGCGCTCAATTTCAAAGACGCAACCCGCTTTGACGTGGTCGCCGCTCAAGTCGTCCGCCGCCATCCGACCACTTGGTGGCAAACGGTGGAGATCGACGGCGGCGAAGAACGCGGCATCGGCACCCAACTCGCCGTTCTTTCCAACGAAGGACTGGTCGGAAAAATCGATCGCGCGGATAAAGAACGCTCTTCCGTGTTATTGTTGACCGACGAAAAATGCCAGGTCTCGGCAAAAGTCGAAGGCACACCGGAAATTGGAATCCTCAGTGGCCAACGCGGCCAATTCGACGACAAACCGCTCCTGCGTTTGAAGTTTTTATCAAAGAATGCCGTCCTCAAACCTGGGCAACGCGTATTCACCACCGGCCGTGGAGGCATCTTCCAGGCCAATATCCTCCTTGGAACCATCGAGTCCGTCGAAAAAGGCGCACTAGATTCCGAAGCTCTCGTCCGACCCTCGGTGGACTTTGCGGATCTAGGCACGGTTTTTGTCGTGCTCTCCGCAGCTCCATAAAAAGTGATCCGCTACACGATCATCTCCGTCCTTTTGGTGCTCGCCTCATTTTTGGTGCAGCAGTTTTTACCCGCGTTCACCGGTTTACACCACTCGCGGATTCTTTTTGTCCAACTGGTGTTCCTCTGCGCGGCAGTGACCGTCAGCCCGCCGACCATGCTTTTGCTGGCGTTCGTTTGCGGGTTTTTGTGGGACGCCCATTGCGGAATCGGCGCGCACGGGGGCGATCCGGAAGTTTATACCCAACCGGTCGAATCGCTCCGGTTTGGCTATTCAATCCTGCTTTTCGGTGCGATGGGCTACCTCATGCAGGGCATTCAGCCGCTTTTCCAGCAAGGGAAATGGCAATTCTCCGCCCTGCTTTCCGGCATCGCGATTTTCCTCTATCTCACCGCCGAATACCTGATCATCAGCTTCGTCCGGGGTGACTTCGTCCTTTCGCAGGCGACCCTGCTGCAGATGGGCTACACCTCGGTGCTGACGATGCTGTTTTCTCCGCTGATCTTTTGGCTGCTCTTTTTGATCGCTGACCTATGTCAACATTCCATCAATCCCGAGGCTGGCAAAAAACGCCGCCGCACCTACTAGTTTCCCATGGAACCCCGTTATCGTCTCAGACTCTATCTGTTGACCGCCCTGGTCCTGTTCGGATTCGGCGCTCTGCTGACGCGCCTGCATAGCTTTCAAATCGAACGACGTGCGGAGTTCCTCGAACAAGTTCCTGGAAACCGCATGGTCACGGTCCGCGAACCAGGCATCCGCGGCGAAATCACCGACCGAAACGGCATCGCTCTCGCGCGAAATCTGCGCAACTACGAAGTTTCGTTTAACCTCGACGAAATTTACAAAGCCTACCGCCAGCAACACGACGAAGACCTCACCATCGACCGCCTGACGACCCAGGCCGGCCTTCCGCGCAAACGCTCGGAAAAAGACATCGTCACGATCGTCAACGAATGGACGATCAAACGCCTTCGCGATCTCGGTCTTGCGAAAAACTACAACGCCGGTGCGCTGCGGACCCATTTCCTCACCCACGGCGGCCTGGTTCCTTTCACCTACCGGGCCGATCTGACCTACGAGGAATTCGCCAAATTTGCCGAACACAACCTCGAACTCCCCGGCGTCTATATCAGCACCCGCGGCCTGCGCGAATATCCCTACGGCTCGCTCGCCGGTCACGTCCTCGGATATCTTAAGCAGTGGGAAAAAGGTGACATCCCGGAAAGCGCCGCCCGCAAATTCGACCACTACATCGGCGAAGAAAAAGGTGCCGCCGGCGTTGAGGCGACGATGGACGACATCCTGCGAGGACCAGAAGGCCGGAAAACCATCATCAAAGACGAAAAAGGCCGCGTCGTCAGCATGGCCGATTACATCAAACCGGATGTCGGAGCCAAAGTGGAACTCACCATCGACGCCCGGGCTCAACTTCTCGTCGAAAATGTCCTCCGCAAAGCCGGCCGGGCCGCCGCGGTGGTGATGGACGTCAATACCGGCGAAGTCATCGCGATGGCTTCGGTTCCCGATTATGATCCGAATGCGTTCATTCCCAGCATCACCCGTGAACGGTTGAAAACCTACGACGCAAACAAACAGCTCGCTCCTTTCACGAACCGCGCGATTTCCAGTTTCGCTCCCGGTTCGACCTTCAAGCTGCCAACCGCCATCGCCGGAGCGCTCGAAGGCATGGCGACCCGGTCGTTTTCCTGCGACGGATATGTGCCTTACGGAAATCACAAAATCGGCTGCTGGATCTGGAACAAAAGCCGCGGACGGCACGGTTTGTTGACCTTGCCAAAAGCGATCCAACAATCCTGCAATCCCTACTTCAACAAATTGGCCAATACAATCGGTTCCAAAGCGATGGTCACCGGTTTCCAACTCATGGGTTTTGGCAAACAGACCGGCATCGCCCTTCCCGCCGAAGAAGCCGGGGTGCTTCCTGGAAGCCGCAGTTGGTATGACTCCAGCCCGAATGCCAATATGACTCAAGCGCTCACCGCCATGCTTTCGATTGGCCAAGGTGACTCGATGGCGACCCCTCTCCAGGTTTGCGCGATGGTTTCCACCATCGCCAATGGCGGGAAATATTATCAACCGCGCATCGTTAAAAAAGCGACCAGCAATGACGGCAAAACCGTCATCGGCGATGTGCCGAAGCTCGAAGTCGACATCATCCAAGCGGGCGTTAAACCTTCCGATCTGGAACTGATCCGCAAAGGCATGTGGATGGCCGTTAACGAACCCGGCGGTACCGCGGGAAAAGTGAAAATCCCCAACATGGAGGTCGCCGCAAAAAGCGGAACCGCCCAGACCACCGACAACGGGAAAAAGTCGAACAACTCGTGGATCGCGAGCTTTGCCCCCTTCGAAAATCCGAGATACGCCGTCTGCGTCGTCGTTCAAAACGCAGGATCCGGCGGAGCGGTTTGCGGCCCGATGGTCAATCTCATCTATCGCGGGCTCTTCGCTCAAGATGAAGGATTGAAACTCCCGCTGCGCCCGCAGACGGAATACGCCGGCAATATGGACCGCTACGAAAAAATCGACCTCCCGGAAGATATCATGGCGAGCATCAACGCTACCGAAATTGATCCCGGCACCGATGAAGTGGGCGAAACCGGTGGCGAAGCCGATCTCATCACTCCACGGAATCCAGCCCCTGCGTCCAGCGCCGTCCTTCCGACGCCGACCATCACTCCAGACGTCGATGAAGACGGCACCGTGATCCCCCGCGCCAAACCGGTATTAGACCAATAATCTTTCTCCTAAACCCTAACCAACCCCTTTCCACCCTTCTCTTACCTACTTATGATCCAACGTATCAAAAAGCTCCTCGGCATCGGCAAAGTTGATCCCACACGAGGGAACAGCATTGTCGTCAACGTCGAACGCCTCGAACGCCGCGTCGCCCTTCTCGAAGACGGAGTCCTCGAAGAATACACCGTCGAACGCGAAGGTGAACAAAACATCGTCGGTGGCATTTTTAAAGGCCGTGTCAAAAACATCGAAGGCGGACTCAAAGCCATGTTCGTCGATATCGGCCTCGACAAAAACGCATTCCTCCACTTCTGGGACGCGATTCCCGCAGCCCTCGACGGCGGCCTCGAAGAAATTCAGCGCGAAGGCAAACAGAAGAAGCAGCAGAAAAAAATCACGTCCAAAGACATCCCGGACATCTATCCAATCGGTTCGGAAATCGTCATCCAAGTTTCCAAAGGCCCCATCGGCACCAAAGGTCCGCGCGTCACGACGAACATCTCGCTGGCGGGCCGTTACCTGGTCCTGATGCCTTTCACCGAACAGTTCGGTATTTCCCGGAAAATCGAAGATCCGAAAGAACGCGCTCGCCTTCGCAAAATCGTCCAGAAACTTTCGGTTCCCGAAGGCATGGGCATCA
Organism: Akkermansiaceae bacterium UBA1315; assembly: GCA_002307065.1. GTDB lineage: Bacteria > Verrucomicrobiota > Verrucomicrobiia > Verrucomicrobiales > Akkermansiaceae > Luteolibacter. The sequence continues at coordinate 55,398 of DBTN01000050.1, forward strand.
TCATGCGGACGATCGCCCAAGGCACCCGGGCTCGCCATTTCGTTCGCGACCTGGCGATGCTGCTGGAACAGTGGGACGAAATCGAAGAACGCCGCGCGAATTCGCCTGCCCCGGCCTGCATTTTCCAAGAACCCGGTTTGATCGAACGCACCGCCCGCGATTTTCTCACCGACGAGATCGACCAAGTCCTTTGCGACGACGCGGAAACCACGGAAATCATCCGTGAAATCGCAGGGAAAATCTCCCGTCGCGCCAAACGCCGCGTCCATCACTTGCCGACCGCGACCCAACCGATTTTCGAACGGGTCAATATCCAGAAACAAATCGACGAAGCATTTTCCCGACAAGTTTGGCTGCCGTGCGGCGGTTACATCGTAATCGACGAAACCGAGGCCCTCATCGCCATCGACGTCAATACCGGTCGGAACCGGGGATCGAAAGACGTCGATAAGATGATTTTCGAAACCAACGTCGAAGCCGCCCAAGAAGTCGCTCGCCAGCTCCGCTTGCGAAATATCGGCGGTCTGGTCGTGGTCGACTTCATCGACATGCGCCATCGCAAAGACCAGCAAGCGGTCTACAAAGCGATGAAAGACCGGTTGAAGAAGGACAAGGCAAAGACCCAAGTCCTCCAAATTTCACCGATCGGTCTGATGGAAATGACCCGTCAGCGGCTCAACGAATCCCTCCGCGATTCGATGTACGAACCGTGCCCGTATTGCCAAGGCCGCGGCCGTGTGAAAACGCCGATGACGATGTCCGTCGAAATCCAGCGCCGTCTCAATACGGTGATTCAGAAGCATCGCGACTCGCTCGGCGATCTGATCGTCATCGTCAACAGCGACGTGCTCAACCGATTCAAAAGCGAAGATGCGAAACTGCTGGTCGAACTCGAGCGCTCCCACTCCGGTCGCTTGATCTTCCGGTCTGATCCGACGTTGCATCGCGAACGGTTTGTCATCCTCGACGCCGCGACCGAGAAAGCCGTCGACCAAAGCTGAGCCTGACAAACACGGCACATCCCCTGCTTTGACATTTGCGAAACGTCGGTGCAACCTCGGCGTTTCGTTCCCTGTTCTACTACCTTCCCTTTCCCATCCCACCATGCCACGCAAAACCAAGCTTATCTGTACCTTAGGCCCCGCCACCGAATCTGAAGAAATGATCGGCAGTCTCATCGATTGCGGAACCAATGTTTTCCGTCTCAACATGAGTCATGCGAAACATGAGTGGGCCGCCGAGATGAGCCGCCGCGTCCGCCGCGAGTCGGACAAACGCAATCTTCACATCCCGGTGCTTTTCGACCTGACCGGTCCATCGATCCGGACGGGTGATCTGCCACAGGCCTATGAGCTGAAAGAAGGTGACATCGTCGAATTCCGCAAACAAGGCAGCGAACCGAAAATCCCGCTTTCCACCACCGTCAACTACGACGGTCTGATCGCCGACGTTTCCGAAGGAAATACCCTCGTCGTCGATAACGGCGTGCTGCTCATGCGCATCGACTCGGTTCAGGAGGATCGCATTCACTGCTTTGTGAAAACCCCTGGCACGATGGGTTCACGTCGCCACATCAACCTGCCCGGCGTTCGCTTGAATCTTCCCGCCCTGACGGAAAAGGATCACAAGGATCTCGCCCTCGCCGTCGAGTGCGGTGCCGACTACATCGCCGGCTCGTTCGTGCGCGATGCTTCCCACGTCCGTGAGCTCCGCGAAGCGATGGAAGCTCTCGAAGGAGAAGCTCAAATCGTCGCCAAGGTCGAAGACCAAGAAGCCGTTCGCAACATCGATGCGATCATTCACGCGTCGGACGTCATCATGGTTGCCCGCGGCGATCTCGGCGTTGAAGTCGCTTTCGAAGAACTTCCCATCCTCCAGCGCCGGATCGTCAAACGCTGCCACGAGCTTGGCACCCGCGTCATCGTCGCGACCCAAATGCTGGAATCGATGATCGTCAATCCGACCCCGACCCGCGCGGAAGTCACGGACGTCTCAAACGCCGCCTACGAAGAAGCCGACTCGCTCATGCTTTCCGGTGAAACTTCGGTCGGCCGTTATCCAGAACGTTGCGTCGAAGCCATCGTCCGCATCGCCAACCGGATCGAACGCTCCGGCGGTCTCGGCTACGGACAAAACGTTCATTTGCGCGACGAGCGCCAAAAAGTCGCCCGTGCGGCCGTCACTCTGGCCGATTCCCTTTCCGAAGGTCTTTTGGTCGTGCTCACTCGCCGGGGCGTCTTGGCAAACCACGTCGCGATGCTTCGTCCGAAGACTTCGGGTTTCTACGCCTTCACCCCCAATGAACGGGTTTGCCGCCAGCTCTCGATGACTCGTGGCATCACTGCTTTCAAACTCAGCTTCGCTACCAACATCGAAGAAACGATCCACCGCTTGAGCGAATTTTTGAAGACCGAAGGACTGGTTCGCCCCGGCACGCCGATCGTGATCGTGTCGGACATGCTTTCCGGCCATTTCGCGGCGAACTCGATTCTTTTGCACCACGCTTAAGAACGTCGTCATCACCGGTTTTGTCGGATTCGTTGGAACAAACGGCAAAACCGGTCTGAAGTGCAGAGTGATCCGTCAGCAGGCGAATCGCGCGGTCGAGTCATTTAGACAAGGCCACCAAAGATCGCCTAACTCACTCATTTTCAGACCAATATTGGTCGGAGCCAAAATGGCACTGGATTTGCAAGAAAGAGACAACGTCGGTCATCACTGATCGCCGAACTCAACTCCTTTTATCATGTCCAACGTTCCACCCTATCCGACCGACCCTTCGCTCACTCCTCGAGATTCGCACAACCAAGACTTCACCCATACCGCCGCCCGCTCGGCACAAGAGTTGAAGGACGAAGCCAAAACCTCGGCCCAAGACATCGCTCAAACGACTCGTGACGAAGCCGACCGGCTGAAACGCGAAGTGACCCACGCCGCACAAACCGTCCGGCAGGAAGCGGCACAAAAAGCATCCGAATTCAAATCCGAGGTCAGCGAAAAAGCCGACGTTTTTCGCCAAGCCGCCGCCGAAACAGCCACTCGGGTCCGCGAATCCGCTTCCCAGCGACTTCAAGAGACGGGTGAACGCGCGAAAGAGCTTCACGCGACCGGCGAAAATTATGTCCGACAAAATCCGACACAGGCGCTGCTTGGCGCAGTTGGCGTCGGTTTCCTCCTCGGACTGATGCTCCGCCGTTGATCATCAGATCCTTTTTCACGACCCCGGGGCGAATCGATTTTCGCTCCGGGGTTTTTCTTTTGATCCAACCGGTCGGATCGAACAGAATCGCAAGGTGCCTCCCACGCAACAGCCTATCCAATTGATCCATGGCGACTGCCTTGAGGTTCTCCCCGATTTGGAAACCGATCACTTCGATTTGGTGGTCACCTCTCCTCCGTACAACCTCGGCATCGTTTACAATCGATTCAAAGACACTGCCCCGCGTGATGAATTTCTCGGTTGGTGCAAACAGTGGGCTTCGGAAATCAAGCGGGTGATGAAAGAGGACGGATCGTTTTTCCTCAACATCGGCGCCGCACCCAAAAACCCCCTCCTTCCGCACCAACTTTTACTGGCACTCACCGACGGCGAGTCTCCGCTGTTTGTTCTTCAAAACACCTTTCACTGGATCAAATCCATCACCCTCGAATTGCGAACGGAAAAACCGGTTAGCGCCGGACATTTTAAACCCATCAACTCGAAGCGATTCGTCAATGATTGCCACGAATTCGTCTTCCATCTTACGAAAACCGGGAGCATTCCGTTAGATCGTCGCACCGCTGGCGTTCCCTATCAGGATAAATCGAACATCTCCCGCTGGGCGCACACCGGTGGACATGACAAACGCTGCCGGGGAAACAATTGGTTCATTCCCTACGAAACCATCAAATCCCGCGAAAAAAACCGACCTCATCCCGCGACATTCCCGATCGCCCTCGTCGAGCAGTGTGTTCGCATCCACGGCAAAGGAACTCAAACCCGGCTGCTCGATCCGTTCGTCGGCATCGGCACCAGCGCCCTCGCCGCAAAAAACCAGCAACTCGCGGAATTTGTCGGCATCGATCTCGATCAAGACTATCTCGACATCGCCCGACAACGACTCGCCGATGGATCACATCGCTGAACTCGATTCCGTTTCTCCGAAATGCTTCGTCAACTGGACGTCGATCATTTCGGGAGTCATGCTGTTGAGTGCGTAAACCGTGATTTCTTCGCCATCATTTTCGACGTCGAGTCGTTCATAGATCTCATAGACCGTCGTCTCCGGCGGCACCGGATTCCCATCCGCGAGCGCTTCCTCCGGCGTCTCCGAATGCAGCTTCGGCAAGTGCGACTCCGAAGAAATCGGTTGTTCAAAAAGTGACGTGTCCACGCGGATGCGCATTCCGTCAGCACTGCCGCCGATAAAGAGACATTCCTGAGTGAGGTTTTCTGACATTTTTCAAAGTACCCCGTGAACCTCCGGATCGCAAATCCGTAAATTTCAAAAACCGGTCATGCCCTGCGAGCTTTCCTCAATGCAGGAATCATCGCCAGCCATGTGGTTCCCAAGGCGATGATGGCCGCCATGGAAATCGCCAAACCTGCGGCACCTTCCATCACGAACCGGTCCGGATTTCTTAAAAGATCCACCACCGCGACACCGCCTAACAAAATCACTCCGATCGCCGCCAAACCAAACACGACCTGCCCAAGTTTGGAAGGATTCGTAAAAACCATCGTCGCTGGCAAACTCGCGACCATCAAAGCGCCACCGCCAAAAGTAAGCGGATTCATTCCAAGGGAAAAACCGGTGGCGAGTGACACCAGACCACCGAAAAATAACAGACCGACCGCCAAACCTTCGGCTTTTTCCCCTCGATCCAACGACAACCGCGCCACCGGATCCCGAAGCAAAACAAAGTTCGCCAAGCCCGAAGCCAGCCACGTCCCGAAAAGAAAGACAAAATAAACCACCACCAACACGCCGACCAACACCGGATGGATCATCTCCGCAGCCCATCGCAGGATTTTGAAACCGAAAAGAATCCCCAGCACCATGAGAAACCGGTTTCCCTCGCTGAATCGCTGCATGAAAAACGCCCATCGGAGAAACAACCGGTAAAACTTTGACCGCGCGCGATAGGCCTCCTTTAACCCTTCCCGAGCATGATTCAGATCCGGATCCAGACGCAGCGACTCTTTGAAAAATCCCTCCGCTTCTGAAATTCTTCCCCGCTGCAACGCTCCCCAACCTGCATTCGCGAAGGAAAAGGCATTCTCCGGATCACGCGCCAGGCGCCTGCGGTTTTCCTCTTCGGAATCGTCCAACCGGTTTTGCAGCCGCAACACATGCGCCAGCAAATTCGACGCCGTCTCATCATCCGGATCGAGCGCCAAGGACTCGCGTGCGCATTCCTCCGCCTCTTTCCAACGTCTCAACGCGGATAGGACGATCGCCCGGGTATTCCATCCATAAACCGACTGCGGGTCCAAAGACACCGCAGATTCGGCAAGCGGAAGCGCTTCTTTTTCCCGATCCAATTGAGTGAGAATTTGCGCCTGCAACGCCAACGGAAAGGATTGATCCGGCAACAAACCCGTCGCCGTTTTTGCATCTTCCAAGGCGAGCTTCATCGCCCCAGGAATTTCAGACCGGTTTAGCGCGAGCTCAATATACAAATCCGGATTATCGGGAAAATGAGGAAGCTGACGCTGCAGCAGCACCACTGCTTCTTCATATCGCCGATGCTGACGCAAAAGCTGGGCCCGGGAAAAATCGTCACTCATTTTTTCAGTCCGAGATAAGTCAAAACATCATCATACAATCCGCCTTGATTGGCATAAAGCGCATGATTCTTCGCACTTTCGAACCACTTGCGAGTGGAGGGTTTCACCTCTTTGGCCGCCTTGCTTAACATCTTGCCGCTGACCGGAATCATCGATCCTTTCCGCATCGCTTCGTTAAGCGCGGCTTCGGTCGCCTGATCAAAAACCGCCCGCAGATCCGCTCCGGAAAACCCATCGGTCCGTTTTGCCAAATCCGCCGGATCGAAGTCGGCGACCGGTTTTCCTTTTGCATGAATCTTGGCGATTTCCTGCCTCGCTCCCGCATCCGGGGGAGGAACAAAGATGACCCGGTCAAATCGGCCCGGCCTCAAAAACGCACCATCGAGATGCCACGGAGCGTTCGTCGCACCGAGAATCAGGACCCCATCGTTCGCGGCTTGTGCACCGTCCAGTTCGGCCAAAAATTGGTTGATCAAATTCCGCCCAGCCGATTGGCGAAGATCACGCCGATCGGCTGCCAACGCGTCGGTTTCATCAAAAAACAGAACTGCCGGAGCAGACTTCCGAGCCAGTTCAAAAATGGTATGCAATTTCTGTTCGGACCCTCCGATATACATATCTAACACTTGATGCAGTCCGACCGAAAAAAACGACGCGTTGATCTCTCCCGCCGTCGCCCGCGCCATCAATGTTTTTCCACATCCCGGCGGACCGTATAACAAAACGCCGCCACCCGGTTTACGCCCATAAGCGGCGAACAGCTCCGGATTTTTGAGCGGATGAATGATCTTCATCCGGATCTCGTCCTTCACCTTTTCCATTCCGCCAACGTCCTCAAATTTGACATCCGGCTTCAGTCGAAACTCCAGATCCAGATCGCGCGCCGCCACCGCATCCAATCCTTCAAAAGGAAAATCATCTTCCTCGACCAAGTCCCCGGAGGACGTATGAGCAACTCGTTTCCCGCCACCGGCTTTCAAAATTTCCCTCAGCAATTCCTCATCGGCGAGCGACCGATCCAGATCGACCGCCGTATCGTAAAATTCCCGCGCGGCGGAAATATCGGATTCCTCCATCGCGATGCGGGCCCTGAGCAGCCACGCCGCCGCGAATCGAGGTTGCTGTTCGCATAAAACTTCCAGTCTCACCGCCGCCTGCGAGCTCTCGCCCGCCAAATCCAACAACCTCGCGATCGCCAATAACGCCTCGCCATGATCCGGTTGCAGTGCGACGACCCGGTCGTAAAACTTCCTCGCATCGGCGAACTCAAACCGCTCTTCGTGCGATTTCGCGACGAGCGCAAGCAACGGGACGTTTTCAGGCGAAGCGGCCAGCGCCGCCTTCAGTGCTTCCAAATCCATGGTTTCAGAAAAGCGCACTCCTCAAATCAATCAAGCCCGCTCTCATCACCCGTTTCGCATTTTTCCGAAACTTCCATTGCAGTTTGGCGAAAATACCCGACCGGTTTGACCGCATGACATCGGCCGATTTTTCCTACAATCTCGAGCGTTTCACCGGCTTCGCCGCCGTTTACGATCACGCCCGCCCTTCCCCGCCCGCGATCCTGGCCGATCTGCTTCGAAACATCGCGCAGACGGATTTCCCCGATCAAGTCGTCGATCTCGGGTGTGGCACCGGTTTGTCAACCCGCTACTGGATCGGCAGGGCAAAATCCGTGATCGGCATCGAGCCGACCGATTCGATGCGCGATCAGGCGGAGTCGCAGGGCGGGGAAAACGTTTCTTATCGAAAAGCATTTTCAGACGCGACCGGCCTGGCGGAAAATTCCACCGACATCGTCACCTGCGCTCAATCGCTGCACTGGATGAATCCGAGCACCACTTTCCACGAAGCCGCGAGAATCCTCCGGCCCGGTGGCGTTTTCGCCGCTTACGACTACGATTGGCCGCCCGTCACCGGTTCGTGGCTGCTCGACGCGACCTATGACGAATGCATGACTTCCGCCCACGTCATGGAAAAAAAGGCGGGCATCCTCGAGCGACTCCAACGTTGGGAAAAAGCCGGACATCTTTCCCGAATGCGCGAGAGCGGCGCCTTCCGCTACTGCCGGGAAATCACCGTCCACCACCTCGATCACGGCAACGCCGAGCGTCTGGTGGCATTATTTTTAAGCCAAGGTCACGTGCAGTCCTTGCTCAAAATCGGTCACTCGCCAGCCGAATTGCAGCTCGATCGGCTGCGTGAAACGGCCATCCGAGAAATCGGAAACGACCTAACACCATGGACTTGGAGCAGCCGGGTCCGGCTTGGGATTGTATAAACATTCTCTCCCAACCGCAGAATCCCGCCGAACTCGTCATCTCGCGATTTCCTTCCGCAAACCCTTGCCAGCGCGCGGGCGGTGGGTTAATCCACCTCGCCTATGGCCACCTATCGCGTGCTGGTTTCTGACCCCATTTCGGAAAAAGGTGTGGATGCTCTCCGCTCCGCTCCTGGGATTTCCGTCGATGTAAACACCGGTCTCAAACCGGAAGAACTCCTCAAAATCATCGGCGACTATCACGGTCTCGTCGTGCGTTCCCAGACAAAGGTCACTCCAGAAGTCTTCGCTGCCGCTACCAATCTCAAAGCGATCGGTCGCGCCGGTGTCGGCGTCGACAACATCGACCGGTCCGCGGCTACCGACCACGGCGTGGTCGTGATGAACACCCCGAGCGGCAATACGATTTCCACCGCTGAGCACGCCTTCTCGCTGATGCTTTCGCTCGCTCGCAACATCCCGCAGGCCCACGCCACCGTTATCGCCGGAAAATGGGATCGCAAATCTTTTGAAGGCATCGAAGTTTTCGGCAAACGCCTCGCCATCCTCGGCATGGGTCGCATCGGAACGGAATTCGCAAAACGCGCCCAAGCGTTCGGCATCACAGTCGTCGCCTACGACCCCTTCCTCACCGCCGCCCGCGCCCAATCCCTGAAGGTGGAACTCGCGGAAACTCCGGAAATCGCCCTGACCGGTGCCGATCTCGTCACCCTTCACGTTCCGTTGACCCCGGAAACGCAGCACATCATCAATGCCGACCGCATCGCTTTGCTCAACAAAGGCGCGCTCGTCGTGAACTGCGCTCGTGGCGGGCTGGTGGATGAAGCGGCCGCAAAAGCCGCTCTCGACTCCGGCCACCTCGGCGGCATCGCTCTGGACGTTTACGAAGTCGAACCTCCACCGGCAGATTTTCCCCTGTTTGATTCGAAAAAAGCGGTCTTCACCCCTCACCTTGGTGCCTCGACCGCAGAAGCTCAGGAAAACGTCGGCATCGAAGTCGCTCACCAAGTGAAAGATTTCCTCGTTTCCGGTGAAATCCGCAATGCCGTCAACATGCCAAACCTCGACAGCCGCACGATCGAGGAAGTCGGCCCGTATCTCGATTTGGCGCGTTCCCTCGGCAAGCTGCTTTCGAAAATCGGCCCGGCTCAATCCGAGGCCATCCGCGTGTCCTACGTTGGACCGGTTTCCGAGATCGATACCGAACTGGTCAAACGCTCGGTTCTCGCCGGCTATCTCGAAGCCGCCCATCATGAAGCGCAGGTCAACCTGATCAACGCTCCTGCGATTGCGAAAGCTCACGGCATCCAAGTCACCGAGTCGACCTCGGGACTTGCGACGACTTTCACCGATCTCATCGAAGTCTCCGTCGTCAAAGGCAACGAAATCGCCACCGTCGCCGGAACGCTCGTCGGAAAATCCGCTCGGATCGTCCACATCGAAGGCCACTACGTCGAAACGAATCCAACCGGTCGCTTCCTTTTCGTCGAAAATGACGACCGCCCGGGCATCGTCGGCACGCTGGGCAGCGCTCTGGGCAGCGCTTCGGTGAACATCGCGAACATGTCACTCAGCCGGAATCGTGAAAAAAACACCGCAGTCACGGTCATCGAAGTCGATACCGAACCACCGGTCACTCTGCTCGAAACCCTGCGCGGCACTCCTGGGATCCTGCGCGTCCTTAGTTTCGAACTTTAAAAAGTATGCGCAAATGGAGAAATCCATTGCCAAGATTCACGAACCTTCTTTAACTCGTTCCCAGCATGAAAAAACTCCTCGTCATCGCTACAGCCTTCGTCGCACTCAGCGGCTTAGTTGCCGCAGATATCCAAGCTCCTCCAGGCTCCCAATATACCAAATCCCGTAAATTGGGCCGCGGCATCAGCAACATCCTTTACGGATTCATGGAAATCCCTGAGCAAATCGTTCGCAAAACTGATTCCTACGGCAGCAAAGCCGGTTGGAGTTATGGCGCTGTCGATGGCACCAGCCGTGGCCTTCGCCGCCTCGGTTATGGTTTCTATGAGCTTTTCACCTTCACCTGCCCAACGTATCGCGGCACTTTCAAGCCACCTTACGAGCGTTGCGGTGAAGACAACCGGATCGAGATGAACCCTCATGACGGCCTGTCCGAATTCCCACCTCAACTGGGCGCGGAAAGCTACTTCTCTCACAGTCGCGCTCAGAATTACTGAGAATCGACCCTAAAAAATCCCAAAATTTTCATCCCGACAGTGGTTTCCGCTGTCGGGATTTTTTTTGTACAGTTGACGATTTCAAGAACCGGTATTCCGACGCTTTTACGCGCCCTTTTTCCGATCCACCCACTTTTTCCAAGGCGGTGCCTTTTCCCGAAACGTTGCAGGTGGAAGCTCGTCGTCAAATTCATGCCGCTGGCCCATCCCGCGCATCAGGGAACTGATTTCCTTGGCTTCTTGCAAAAGCTCCATCATGCGCTCCCGGGAGATCCCTGGCTCCTTCAGCGCCGCTTTCACCGCAGAATCCCGGCGTTGCAAAACCGTGCTCGAAAGCAATGCCAGAGTCGATTCCGCCGCCTGAATGCTATCTTCCGACGGCACGCTTCCCTGTGCCGATAAGGCCAGCCGGTCGGATTCCGGCAAGCTGCCAAGAAATGCATTCACCGCAGCGTGCGATGCCGGATCCGGTGCCGCCGCCAAGATTTTTTCCAACAGCGGAATCCCTTCCAACCACCGGTTTGCCTCGTGCAAGGTCTCGAACTGCTCCGCCAAAAAATGCTGCGCCGTCGCCGATGAGAGCGCCAGATGGCATAACCAGCCAACGATCTGATGAACCGGCGTCGGCTCGATTTTTTCGGCGAGTTTCTCATTCGCCGTCGACCGATCGAATTCTGGCCGTCGCGGCTGCGCCAAAAGTTTGCCAATCGCTTCTCGCAGCGCGGAAGCCGAAGTTTGCAAATAGGAAGCGACCAAATTGATCTGATAATCCCGCGCTACCACATCGCTCATCGCCGCCAACAAGCTGACACAATCGTTGACTAAAATCGCGCGCTCTGCCGCTGAATCCAAAGCGCCACGAGCCCGGGCACGGGACAGTTTGAAATCAAAATATTCCTTCGCATTTCCGATCAATTCACGAAACGCATCCGCGCCGTGATTTTTCAAAAACGTATCCGGATCATCCCCTGCGGGCATTTCGACGACCTTCGCGCTCAGCCCTTCCGCAATCAACTCGCGGAACGCTTTTTCCGACGCGGCAATACCCGCGTTGTCGGCATCGTAACAAAGTACGACGCTGCTGGTATATCGCTTGAGAATCCGAGCGTGCTGCTGCGTGCAAGCCGTTCCGCAAGTCGCAATCGCATGATCGATTCCCGCCTCGTGGCAACAAATCGCATCGATCTGTCCCTCACAAAGCAATGCGGATTTTTGTTTCAACATCGAAGCGCGCGCGCGGTCCAACGCAAACAACACATTCGATTTTTTGAAAATGGGCGTCTCGGGGGAGTTGATGTATTTCCCGCCCTGCTGCTCCTCATTTAACTTCCGTCCACTGAACGCGATGACGTCGCCGATTTCATTCCGGATCGAAAACATCAACCGGTCATTAAATCTTACAAAAATTCCGGCCCGTGGATTTCCATCCACCTTCATCCCCGCCAAACCGGACGCGACCAATTCCCGGCCGGTAAATTTCCGGGCCCTCGCCCAATCCAAAAACACCTGAGGATTTCTCGGCATCCATCCGACCGTCCACCGCTCGGCCATTTCCCTGCCAAATCCACGCGACGTCATGTAACTCCGCGCATGGGCGGCGTCGGGATTCCGCAGCAGTTGCTCATAAAAAAATGCCGCCGCTTCCCGATGCAGATCCAGCAACCGCCCCCTCACCCGCCGATTCTGATCCGCCAAAGGATTGGATTCCTCTTCAATGATAAGAACGCCCGACCGGTTTGCCAATTTGCGCACGGCATCGGTAAACGGAAGATTTTCATACTCGCGAACAAACGCGATCGCATCGCCACCCTTTCCACAGCCAAAACAATGAAACGTCTGGCGCACCGGATTCACCGTGAAAGACGGCGTTTTTTCGTGATGAAACGGGCAGTTCGCCTTGAACTGGGAACCCGCACGCTTCAACTGAATATACGAGCCGATCAAATCGACGATGTCTGTCGATTCGAGCACTTTCTCGATACTTTCCTTGGGAATCTGGGCCACTGCGTTGCGGAGTCGGCCGTCACTATGCGCAGACCGATCGGTTGGCGGAATCGCAAATTTAGAAAATCCCGATCTTGTTTACTGAATTGCTTGCCAAGTCCCGTCGCCACCGGTAATCCTCCCGCCCGGTCCGCAGGTTTCTGCAACCCTTTCCGGAAAGCGCGCTTAGCTCAGTGGTAGAGCACATCGTTCACACCGATGGGGTCACTGGTTCGAAACCAGTAGTGCGCACCATTCGGAAATCCCTCAAAGTGAGGAGCCCCCGTCCGTCAGCCCCAAAGCTCCCTGCTCGTGTTTTTGGCAAAGCTGCACGATTTCCCCTTTTAAAAAACGCCGTCGCCCGATCGCGTTCGGAGACCAAGAATCCATCTCGACGGACTCTCATCCATTTCTCATCTTCGATCCGGCAATCTCGTTATCAACTCATGCGCTGCCTCCTCGTCGAAGATTACACACCGCTCCGCAAAAACATTGAAGAATGCTTGGTGGAGGAAGGATATGTCGTCGACTCAAGCGCTTCCGGGGATGAAGGACTTTGGTTTGCCAAAAATCATCCTTACGACGTCATCATTCTCGACATCATGCTTCCAGAGGTCGACGGACTGACGATCCTGCGGAAAATTCGGGAATTGCAGGATCACACACCGGTCATGATCGTCAGCGCTCGCGATGGGGTGACTCAACGGGTCGAAGGCCTCAACGCAGGAGCGGACGATTATCTGGTAAAGCCATTCGCGCTCATCGAACTCGTCGCCCGCCTGCACGCACTGGTCCGCCGCCGCTACGATCGCGGCACGCCGGTCTTGAATGTCGGCGATCTCACGATCGATTGCGCACTGAAGAAGGTCGTTCGGGGCGGCAAAGAAATTTCTCTCACTCGGCGGGAGTACCATCTTTTGGAATATCTCGCCTTCCGGGCGGGGCAACCGGTCAGCCGCACCGATATCTGGGAGCACGTTTACGAAGATCAGGCAGGCGGCTCCAGCAACGCGGTCGACGTCTACATCGGCTACCTGCGGAAAAAACTCAACGAAGGGGGCAAACCGGATTTGATCCAAACCCGGCGCGGACATGGCTACCTTCTCACCGAGTCGCCCACATGAAACATCCCTCCATCCGTTTTCGCCTGATGCTTGGAACGGGAATCATCGTCGCGGTTCTATTGTTCGTCGCGAATTTTTTCATCTACCGGGCCTTTGAACGCACGCTGACGGAAGAGATCGAAAGCCAGCTTTTGCAAAGCGCATCGCTACTCGCGAAATCCGCCGAACTCGAAGCAAACAGCCTAGATTACGAATGGAAGGACGCGATGAATTCGCCCGGCTCTGCCGATATCACCGGTGTTTTTCAATTTTGGGATATGAGAAGTGGACGTACCACCAAGTCGCCGGATCTTGGCGACGGCGAATTACCCCTTTTTTATGGCAAACTGAACGTTCCGGTGCTTCGCGAAATCACTCTCTCCAATGGCCGGAAAGCTCGCGCGGTCGGATTGCTCCACCATCCGTTTGTGGACGTCATCGCGATCGCCGAGGCGGCCCAAACCGGTCGGGTCCTTCATCCAGAAGATTTCCCCCAAGTCGTCGTTTGTGCCCGTGAAACGCAGTCGCTCACTCATCGGCTGAACGAACTTCGCTCCCTTCTCACTCGAGCCTCAATCGGCACGTTGTTGGCAATCTGGGCTTCGATTTTCGCAATTTCAACGTGGTCATTGCATCCGATTCGTGAGCTCAGCGAAAATCTGTTAGAGCACTCGAAAAAAGAAAATCCGCCACAGGTGGAAATTCCGCACGCTTTACCCTCGGAACTGACAGGCCTCGCCGGAGCGTTCAACACGGCGCTCAATCACGTCGAAAAATCCCGTGCCCGCGAAAAGGAATTCACGTTGCACGCCGCTCATGAGCTCCGCACTCCCGTCGCCGGTATTCTCATCACTCTTGAGCAAGCGCTTTACCGCCCACGCGGCTCGCTGGATTTATCCAATCGAATCGAAGAAGCGCTCAAGATCACACGTTCCATGCGCCTCACACTCAACAGCCTGATGCGAATCGCCCGGTTACGCGGAGGATTAGAAGCCTCTTCCAAAACACCCGTCGAACCCAAGACAATCCTCCGCGAGGTGTTAGAAGCGGCCATTCCTTTGATCGAAAAAAACCACCTGACGATCCACGAAGGTTTTCCCGAAGACGTTCCAGCGATTTCCACCGACCCCGGTCTTTTCCGCGCGGTCATTTCCAACCTGATTGACAACTCGATCCGCCACAGTCCGATCCATTCCACGATCGAATTTCACGTCGACGATTCCTCGGAGCGGTTTGTCTTTATGACGATCAATCCATGCTCGGGTTTGTCGGCTGAAAACTTAGACCGCTTGTTCGAGCCGTTTCAACGCGGATCCAAGGCCGCCGATAATGAGGGCGCTCATGCAGGGTTAGGCTTGAGCCTCGCCAAGGAAGCAGCCTTGCTGATGGGCGGACGGATAGATGTGAATCTTATTTCAGACGATCGCATCCGCTTCACCCTGACTCTTCCCCGCTGATAGATTTTTGAAAGAACCGGCAACCTGATCATCTCACACTGGATGAGTGATCACGGTGATCATCATTTTCTGAGTTGAAGGAGATGCTTCTGGAGCGCGTCGATTTGATCATCCGTGAGCGTCTCGTGGCCCGGCATATCCGTCCCGGGAATGCCAAATTTGATCAGCCTCGCCATTTTTAAATCTCTATCTGGAGAATCCGCAGACCAGATGAAGGGCCCCTCCACCAAATTCGCGGGGGCCTTGCCAAGCAGATGAGACATCGGCCCGTTCCCGCGGCCCTCCTCTCCGTGACACACCGCACATTGTTGGGAAAAAAGGGCCGCTCCATCTTCGGATGGACCGGTCGGGCTGGGTGACCAAGTCGAAATAACGTTCATCACACGCCCGATTTGTGGTTCACCGGACTCCTTCAAATAGGTGACCAGATCCGCACCTTTTTCGGTTTCGAAAAGATAGGCGAACGAAGGCATCGTGGTCCCCGGTGAAAAGCTCTGGGGCGAAAGAAAGTGCAACTTGATCCAAGTCGCCGAGCGTCGTGCGCCCACCTGGCTCAAGTCCGGACCTTGTCGACGATTCCCAATCAGGACCGGCCTTGACGAGAGCGTTGACGCCATTTCACGCACCGGTCCCCAATAGGATTCATCGGCCGTTCCCGGTCGGACATACTGCGAATGACAATGGATGCATCCTTCCGAAAGATACACTTGTTTCCCCCTTTCGAAAGGAGTCGACGGGCGCGATGGCGTTTCCTGAATGGTAAAAAACCCTGCGAGTATCACGCCCGCCACCGGCACAAAAAACCGCCAATACTTTCGATAAGAAAACATCATCACTGCCCCCACCGCCAACCCGGAAATGATCACGAATGCCTGCGGAACGTTGAAGAGCGACTGAGCCATTCCGATCCCGTTCGCCGATCCAAACCAACCGGCGATCGCGAAGAGCCAAGCCGCCCGCCAGGTGATCGCCCGCTCGCTTTCCGCTCCCGAAAACCACGCCGGCCACGCGACCAGCGCAGTGGAATAAATCGAAACGGCGACTGGATAAATCCATCCCCCGAACGGACGCCCCGCCGCCTCATTCACCGCAAGTCCAGCGACCGCCAGCAACACCCAAGCAAACCCCAAAATAAACCGGGTCCCAGCTCGATCTAACCAAAAACCTGCAAGCACCGCACTAACCAAATGGACCGCTCCATTTCGCCACAATAGGGGTTCTCCCCACGTTCCTGCTTTCAGATTTTGCGAATGTTGGATGATGAAAAACGCCGCAGAATCGAGCCAAACCAAAGCTGTAAAAACGATCAACACACCCCAGAACGGCAGCGTTCGTTTCCGCAATTCTGCGGAGAAATTTCCACGACTCGGCACGACCACCGCGCCGAACCCTGCGAATCCGGCGGCAATCCATGCCTGATGCTCCGGGGATTGCAGAAACACCATCGGTAGATTGCAACAGCCATAGGCCAATCCGGTTCCCAGCCCGACCCACGCGATCCCACACCAGGACTTGATCAGCGTCGCCAGGCTCACCGTGGAAATCCCAATCGCCGCTCCTGTTAGAATCCCGATCACCGCGTATCCTACCAAACCGCTCATCGACGGTGCGATCGCCGCCGCCAATCCCGCGAGCAGCAATCCACCTCGAATTTTTCCCGCAGAAGCGGATTTCCATGCGACCCAGAATCCGGCGCCGATCCCCGCCACCGCCATCCATCCCAACACCAGTTTTTCGGCAAACCCTTGCGAAAAAAACCACCGATCCGGGTGACCGGAAAAATCGCCTCGTAATAACTCAATGAACGCGAATTGGGCGAAAATCAAAAAATACCCATAGACCGCCGCGATCACCATCGCAGCCCGGATGGAAACGGAGCTCATCATCGGCCTCCTTCCCACCAACCCGCACGAAGAATGATCAACTGTCCGACCGATACGATGCCGTCGGCTATTGCTACCAGCCCCCAAGAAACAGGCAACTCCCCGATCGAGATCTTCCAAGTGAGATAAACCGTCACCATCAGACGAACCACTGAGGTGAAGCTCCAGACCGTCGTGGCCTCGCGTCCACCACGAAACACCAAACCATAACTCATGCCGACCGCGGCAATGAACACACCCATCCAACTGATAAACACCAACGCTTCGGGATGAGCCGCTACCCCCATCATTCGCAAAGTAAACTCCGGAACAAATATTAATAACAAACCGGTGCAGGCATCCATCGCACCGACCGCGACACTCCAGAGATAGAGAAATTGAAGACGAGTCATGATTTCGAAAAGTGGTTCATCCAAACAACGGAAGCCGCCAACATCGCTACCCCGGAAAGCATGCGAAGGATTAGACCGACTTCCCTCCAACCGGCTTGAACGATCATCCAATCGCTGCCGTTTCCCTCGCGCCATCCCATCCAAGCAAGCACCCCGATCATCGTGATCACTCCGCCATGCCAGACCAGGATCGAATCACGCCCCCCGACCGGTCGACCGGTCAAATTTGCGATGAGCAACGCGCAAAATGAAGTGGTGAATCCCGCCATCGCCAGATGCGAATGCGCGACCAAACCCTGGGTAAATTTCAAATGATCCAGAACGCCCGGCTGATACATCGCCACCCCCGCTAACACCAAAACCACCCACCAAAAAACCAGACACATCCGCCAAACCCCGGAATTCCCTGGCCAAACAAAACCCGACCAATCGCGAGGAATCAACCAGGCCCAAGGCAGTAACATCCCCATTGCGCCGATCTGCCACGCGTCGAAGTGTCCTCCCCCGATTATTTCAGTGAGGCCAAACACTAGCCACGACAGACCGAAAAAAACCCAAGTCCCCCAACGAGCTTTTCCTTCCCCACGATTTCCTAAGACTCGCGGCAATAACAACATCAATCCGATGACCACCAAGGTTGATCCCAACAAACTTGAACCGGTCGGCCCACCCGTCGTTCGATCAATGGGTGGATAAGTTTTGGGTGACGCCGCGATCCACATGACCACCGGCACAAACGCCAACCCGATCAAACCGGTGAGGGAAATCCGGCGGCGGAGCGATCCCCATTCGCTTTTCCGACGCCACCAGGTCACGGCGAAAATCGCCCACAAAAATCCCAGCGCGACAAGAAATCCCCAAAGCGATCCGTTTCTCCAATCGAGGAAAATTTTTCCCGACGTCTCACCACTGAGCCATCTGAAACACGCAAGTGCCAAGGCGGACGTCCACGCCCAAATCATGGGCGGTCCCCAGCGCCGTGCCGGGCCTCGATCGACCTCGAACATTGAAAACAACCACCCGACCAACGGCAGGGCCGTCCAGCCGTATAATTGCGCATTGAGATGCAGCGGCACCCAGTGGCCATAGGTCAGACGACCCGGCTGCCACTCCGGTTTCAGCAATAAAAGGGAAAGCAACAGGCCGATCGAATTTCCGACAACGAGCCACCCCAAAGCATGCCGCGACGCCGTGACAACACTTTCATTTTCGATGGCGTCATCACACATCGGATCGTTCAATGAATCTCACCTTCCATCCGACCGTCCCGCATCTTGATCATCCGGTCGCAGCGCCGTGCCAGCTCAAGATCATGGGTCGCCATCACCAGCGTCCTACCACGCGAACGGACAAGCTCGATCAGCAGTTCAAAGACTTTTTCCCGATTTTTCTCGTCCAACGCACCGGTCGGTTCGTCGCATAACAACAGTTCCGGATCGTTCATCAATGATCTCACCAAAGCTCCGCGCTGGCGTTCACCGCCGGAAAGCTCGCGCACCCGCTGCTTCAGCCGGTGCGCAACCCCGGTCGCCTCCGCGAGCTCGGCCAATCGTTCCAGCGCATGCGCACGATTCCCTCCTGCCGCAATCACTGGCACCATGCAATTTTCCTCCAGCGTGAGGTCCGGCATCAAATGATGAAATTGAAAGACGTATCCGATATGATGTCGAAGAAGATCCACACGGGTCGACTCCCTGACCACATCATAACCTCCCACACTGACATCGCCCCGATCCACTTCTTCAAGCCCGGAAATCACATTCAACAAGGTCGATTTGCCACAGCCCGAGGTGCCGCACAAAGCGACGATCTCGCCATTTGGAACCATCAGGCTCACGCCCTTCAAAACTTCGATGCGACCGTTGTCAAAGCTCTTCCAAACATCGCTGACCATTACTTGAGTTTCCATATGTTCTTCTTTCCTTATTCAAATCGTAGCGCTTGGGCCGGTTTCAAATTCGACGCATACCACGCCGGATACATCGCGCCACCGAGCGCGGTAAGCGCCGCCAAACCCATCGCCCCGGCGATTTCCATCCAGCCGATGCGCGGCTCGATATACCCTTGAAGCTGCGGCAAAGCTCGCAGCAATTGCAGCCCCAACGCGCTCAACGCCCAACCGGCAAAGGTGCCGATGGTCGAGACCAAAAGCGATTCGCCAAAAATCATGCGCGCGATCTGTCCTTTCGAAAATCCACATACACGAGCGATCGCCAGCTCTTTGATCCGACCAAAAACCGAAAGGATCATCGTATTCGTCACACTTAATCCACCGAGCAAAAACGCGCATCCACCCACGACCCAGGCCGTCGTTTTCATAATCTTAAACTGCGAGTAGCTGCGGCTAAATTCTTCATTCTCCAGCGCGGTCAGGCGCGGATGATGCTCTGCCATCCAATGTTTCACCTCCGCCGATTCATGACCCGCCGCGAGCGCGACCGTCACGACCGAGCAGACGCCTTCTTTATGAAAGGATTCCTGACTGGTCGCGAGTGGCATAAAAACCCCTCCGTTCTCAAAACCATTCTCCATCCTCACAATCCCGGCGACTGGGTAACGTTCCTGCCCAAGCTCGACCATCCCATCCTCTTGGATTTTTACAAAATCCGCCGCCCGTTCGCCCAGCACCACTCCACGCCCACCATCGGCAAAAAGATTCGCGTTCCCCTTGAGCCACTCACCTTTCCGCAGTCTGCCATCCGACGCCTGAATGCCAAAACAGGTAATGATTGGACGATCCGGCGAGCTGATGATCGCAAACAAAACCGGTCGGGCTTCTTTGACGAAAGGCTGCGCATGAAGCTCTTCAACAAGCGTCACAGGGACATTGCTGAAAAACAAATCCGACACGTTTTTTTCAAAGACGACCATCTCCGCATCACTGCGCAAAATACGCTCAAACATTTTCACCGCGCCCCCCAGCAAACCAACCACACTCAGCATCGTCGCAACCCCCAGCGCGATTCCCGCCGCCCCGATGACCGTGCGAACACGGTGACGCCGCAGGTTGGTAAAGATCATCCGCCAAAGACTCATAAGATTTTAAAAAGTTAAAAATATCAAACCACCGCCGGAAGCCGCTCAAAATCGGTCACCGGCATCGGCACGCGAAGCAGATTTAACATCCCCCACCGACGCTCGGTACCCGGTAGGGATTTTTGCACCCGATCCCCCATGGCAATCAGACGATCACAGCGCTCCAGCGCAGCGTCTCCTCCCTCAGCCATTACCAAATTGGGACGCCCCAGCATCCGATCTCTTCCCGATGTCTTTCCAGAAATCGTGTCCGCCGAATAAACGTCCTTCAAATCATCCGCCGCCTGATAGGCCAAGCCTCGTAATAACGCCAACCGATCTAACAACTGAATTTCACGCCGAGTGCCGTTGCCGACGATCGCGGGCAAGACGATCGTCAGCTTGAGAAGATCACCGGTTTTCCTCGCAGCAATCTCGCTAACTTCTGCGGCGCTCTGTGGCCCGTCCCAGCCGTGCAAATCCCACGCTTGACCACCGATCAGTCCATCGACCCCGAGCTTTGAATCGATCCAGCTTCCTGCCATCATCGCTCGCGATAAACCCGCTTGTTGAATGCCCTGCCATAACAACGCATAGCCGCGGTTGATCATCGCAAGCGCGGCTAGCGTCGCTACCGCTTCGCCATGCGTGATGTGTAAAGACGAAGCTCCACGCCTCAACCGCGAATCGTCCATTGAAGGAAAGTCATCGAAAATCAGAGAAGCGGTATGGAGATATTCGATCCCGCATCCCAACGCTCGTGCCGACTCTTCATTCATACCCATCGCCAACCCGATGAGATAAGCTGTCACCGCGCGAACCAATGAGCCAGGCCGCGACAACACATCGCGAAGCGCCGCCGCCAACTTTGGCTCAACCCGGTCGAGCCGCCCGACGCCATGAGCAAAGCTGCCCGCCATGAGCGCATTGGCACAGCGCGCGCGCCGTTGCCATTCCTGATTTCGATTCATAAAAATGGATTTTATTTGAGCTGACCGACGATGTGAAACCGCACCGCCAATTTGGGATCAACGGTCATGATGGCCATCGTCCGTATAATCGGCAGTTTGAAATTCTGATAGTCAAGACGAGCCGTGCCATCAATCGTGACGTGATCTCCCTCTCGTTTCACCGAGTAAGGAAATGAAACGGTTTTAGAAACTCCGTGAATCGTCAGCTCGCCCTGCGCGTGAAGCTGGCCCTTGTCGTCGACCCATGACTTTTCAAAAGCAAACGAGCCCTTCGGATTCCCTCCACCGAGCCATCGGATCATTTCCTTATCCCGTTTTTCATCACCCGTTTTCAGGTCGTTAAATTCCCATGTGAGAGAAAACGCAGTAGGCACGTTCGTCTGAGCGTTTCCGCTGACTTTCACGGTGTAATTTTTTAATTCTCCAGTGAAGGCGTGCCCTGTCGCTTTAGCGTCGACCTGGATGCGGCTGTCCGCTTTCTCGACCTCAAGGTTTTCCGCCCATGCGCTTGACACCCCTAAAGCTAAGATCGCGATCATTTTCAAAATTGGGATTTTCATGGTGGGCTTCGGTTATGTCTTTTGTTATATCGTCGTCAGATGGTTCTTTGCTTATCGATTTACTGAATCGTCCGTTTATTTTTATAACGCTTATCTATATGAAAAATTGTCTTGTTAAAAAACTGATCGCGGGTCTTATGGCGTCCTTTTTAGGAATCAGCTCGCTTTTTGCCGCCCCATACGAAACCGGACAGGCCGTCGAATCATTTAAAGCAGAAGACCAACACGGAACCGCGTTCGAACTGCAGCCTACAAAAACCAAATTTCTCCTCGTCAGCCACGATATGGAAACCGGCAAGCGGGCCAATGCAACCCTGACCGGTCTTGGCAAAACATACCTTTCAGACAAAAAGGCGGTATACGTCGCCAATATCGAAGGAATGCCAGCGATTGGGCGGATGTTTGCAATTCCCAAGATGAAAAAATACAGCCACCGCATCATCCTCGGTGATGACGCCGCGCTCATCGCCCGTTTTCCACAGCAGGCGGGTAAAGTAACAGTTCTCACGTTGGTGGGTGGCAAAGTTCAGTCAATCGCCTATTGGAATCCGGGTGCGGAAGCCGTGGCCGATTACCTGAAGTAACCGTTCTCTCATGAGAATTTGATGAGAGACAATGAACCTATCGAATTCTTTTGGTCCACGGACTCTCCTCCGGTCAGACTCGCCACATTTCTCCGATTTCTCCTGTCACAAACACGTCAGGAGAAATCGACAACCGTTTTAGTTCCTCTGCGAGTCGGATGGGAGGCTCTCCCATCGGTTCATCCGTCAGTGAAAAGGTTCCCCAGTGCATGCCCACGGCTTTTTTGCATCGAGCATCCACAAATGCCATCACGGCTTCCTCCGGATTCATGTGCATCGGCTTCATGATGGATCGGGGCTGGTAGGCACCAATGGGTACCATCGCAAAATCAATGGGCCCAAAACGTTCACCAATCTCACGAAACGCCGGGCAATAACCACTGTCTCCGGCGTGCCAGATTTTTGACCCACCGGACTCTAACAGCCAGCCACACCAATGCCCCACATTCCGATCAAACGGCGTCCGGGCAGTGAAATGTTGAGCCGGGGTGGACGTGAGCGTGATCCGGTCGTTCAGCCTCATTTCCCCATACCACGCAAGCTCGGCAACCGGCCGAGAAAGCTTTTTGGCAAGCCATTTGGAATGCCCCTCCGCAATCACTATCTGCGTCTTCCCCGGCATTTTCAGCAAACCCTTTAAATCCAAATGATCGTAGTGCGAGTGCGTCAAAAGCACCACATCGATCTCCGGAAGCTCTTCCCATCCGCAGGAATAAGAGGCTTTCCTCCGAAGCGATGATATCGGAATTGGTGAGCAATAATCGGAAAAGATGGGATCGATCAGAATCGACGCACCAAATCCCTGAACGAGAAAAGACGCGTGACCCAGCCATACCACTCTCCAACCGGTTGCCGGAGGATTTGCGATCTGAGCGCGGACGACCGGTCTGCAACCGGCAGGTACATCGGGCGCCTCAGGAATGACCGCCACCTCTTGCGGGCCCAGACCCCATTTCCATTTTAAAATATCCCAAATGTCGTGCCGTTCATGAGTCCATGGATTGCTATAACGTTTTCTGGACATATCGGTTCGAGGCGACGCAACAAAACAATGGCTCCAACGAAGGAAACACTCGCACAAAAGATGCGGAGAGTTTCCGAAATCGCAAGCTCATGCTTTTTTCCTTTTGAAAAAATCAGACAGATCGCCGATCCCGCCCAAGGGGAAAGGATTGATCTTAACGGAGCGCAGGCTTTAGCCGACGTGTCCAAATTGCTTGCTGCTGCAGAAAAAATCGGGCGTGACCGGAGGATCCATAAGCATCACCCAGTCGATCAAATGACGACATCCCATGCCTCCGTAACGAATCCGCTTCAGCGCCAAGTGAATAAACATCATCAATGAGTTAACCCTCAAAAAATCACACAGCTCTAAATTTCAACCTTCCACTTCACGCCGTCATCACGGGGTTGAGATTAACAACCTGACGAAGAAGTTGCTGGCTCCTTGAGTAGGCACGGAAGCGCTCATTTGATAATACGTTCCCTCATCACTTACAACCGTAGGAGTAATGCCCGTATCAATCCAAGTAACGAGATCGGTTGTAGATTGAATGGTCGCTGTTGTACCTGTGAGGTTTTTGGCCATTCGGTAATTTAGAACGACCGTATCCGAACTTTCGAATACCACATTCACCATGCCCGGCGCATCACTCACAGAAGCCGAGCTACCGAGGAAATATTCCAATTGATTCGAATAGCCGTCAGCATCCGGGTCAGCATCCATTCCAATGACCAGTGCGCTGGTCTGACCAGGGAATGCCTCAGCAATCCATTCGTCAAAGGACTGCAGCGGCTCGGCACTGTCACCGACAGGTACCACGTTTTCCGGAGTGATCGAAGGATTGGTGAGATTAAACAATTCAGATACCTGCGATGCTCCCAGGGCTGCATTGAATAGACGGAAATCGTCGATGGTACCGTCCAAATAAGGATCCCCTGACGACGATCTGCCGATCCAATTCTGTGTCGTGACCCCAAGGCTGGAAGGACGGTTCGTCATCGTGGTGCTGGTCGCGACGACCGACCCATTCACATACATCGTCGCCGTGTTGCCAGAAAGGGTCACCACGACGTGTGTCCATACCCCTGGAGTGAACTGAACCGTGGAGGGAGCCTCCAAATTTTTTCCATTACCATTCACACGAAGTCCAAACCGGACCACCCCCCCTGCGGTTTTTGGCGTGAAATACATGCTGTTCTGCGTGGTGCCGGTGCTGAAGTCAAACACGCGAGCCCACGTTGAAAGGCTGTTGAGATTCGCCCAAAACGCGATACTGAAATCACTAAGACCACTGACCAGCCCCGACGGCAATGAGGCATATTGAGCGGAGGTGCTGGTGAGTTTGAGCGCTCCGTCAACCACGGCATTGCTACCGTTCACCCAAGTCGGGCTGTTGATCAATGCCGCAGACCAACCATTGCCGCTTGAATCGGCAGCGGTGGTTCCTTGACCTTCGTCAAACGTCAAATACGCGATCGTCGGCCCGGCGGTCGCTGTGAATTCAGAGCTGGAGCTTACACCCGCCCCGTTGACAGCACTTATCACATAATAATAAGTGGCATTGCTTTCTAAGCCTAGATCCACATAAGCAGTCTCCGTCAATCCCGCAGCAATCGTGGTGTAAGGCCCACCGGAAGTCGACGCCCGTTCAATCGTGTAAGAAGAAGCATCTGCGGAAGCCGTCCACGAAAGCTGGATCTGTCCAGATGAACCGGCGGTGGTGATCAACCCGGTTGGGTTGGCAGGCAGCGTATCGATGGGAGCAAGCGTGCAGTTCAACACGGGATGATAAGCGGGAACGTCAGAGTCCTTTGAATGAAAGCCGATGTAAGTCGCCGTATTGTTCGAATCATAAATTTTGAAGGAAAGCACCTGGTCTCCCGCCGCCTCGCTCAACACACTGCTTGTCAAGCTGATCGATGTCTGAGTGCCCACGGTATAACCGGAAACCGCGGCGAGCACCGTGCCTGAACCTACCGGCTGATTGTTCCAGGTGACGCCCGATTCTGTCCAGCTGTCATCCGTTATCAGTTCATAAGTTAAAATCCGATTTGCATCCACCTGGTTAGGAGTCAGCTGCAGAACGGCACTCTGGACGGTCGACAGAGCGCTCAGATCAAATTTCATGAATGTGTTTCGGTTGTAGTCGGAGTTCGTCACTCCGTCGGCTTTGACACTCAAGTTTCGATCGTTTCCGAAATTACCGTCCACACTTTGACCATCGCGAGCAAACGTATCTGCGACCGGTTTAAGAAATACGGTCGAAGGAGTTACCGAACTCGCAGTAGAACTATTTACCCCTTCGCCGTTTTCGTTTACGGCTGAGATCTGATAGTAATAAGTCTTTCCCGGGTAAAGGTCGTTGTTGGTATAAGATCCGCCGATCACACCCGTTGCGATCGTCGTGTAGGGACCGCTGCTGGAAAGCGACCGCTTCACCTGATAACTCAATGCACCCAGAGATTCCGTCCACGACAGCTGCACCTGATTGAAAGCCACTGCCACTGCCGTTACAGACGTGGGTGCGGCAGGAGGACCGGTTGGCCGGGTCAAGGCCGCAAGCTCCACGCTGTCAGGACTTTCGCCGATCGTATTAACGGCACTGACGACATAGTAGTAAGTGGTCAGTTGCGACAATCCAGTATCGGTATAAGACGTAGTGCTTACGCCTGTTGCGATCGTCGTATACGGCCCACCGCTCACCGTGGAGCGCTTGACATGATAGCTGTTCGTTCCCGGAGCTGCGGCCCAAGATAGTGCAAGTGTGGATGGCGTGGCCGAAGCAACAGAAAGCGCCAAGGGCATAAACGGTTTCGAACCCGTCTGCCATGGCGTCCCCCCGATCACTTCCATGCTGTCAATGTTCGGCAATCCGCCCGAAGTGACGGACTGAAGCTTGAGACCGCCGACGCCCGCCTGGACATAGGCATACACCGTAACATAATCCCATGAAGAAAGAGAGCCGGTCGACGGGAAGCTAATGTTTGAGGCCACATCCACGCCGTTAACGGTAAGACTTGCCATCGCGTCAGTCGTCGAAGCATAGCGGAAAGTGAACGATTTGATATCCGAGGCATCAAAATCTAAGGTCCAGTTTACCCCAGCACCTGTGGAATCGTTCGTATTGGCATAGCCCGTTCCCACATAACCGGTCTCAGAACTCTCAATCGTTCCGTCAACCCCGCTGAACCCCGACTGATTTTCCTGAATCACGGTGCCACTTCCATAAACGGTCGGCACGACCACGATATGATCAAAGTAAATCGGAGTGGTGCGCGTGGCGGTTGCCCGGAACTCGATGATGTTTTGACCGGCATTCAGGGAAATGGATTGTTTGTTAATGGCCCATTGATTCAACTCAGGGGTCTGCACAAAGGTAGGAGTCGCAACTTTCGTCCCGTTCACGTAGAGATCAACAGAACTGATATCCGCACCGGTTACGGTATATCTTGTTTCCAAGCGATAAACCCCGGCAGCAAGAACGGTGACCGTGTCGCGGACCGCAGCAGCGGCGTTCGTTCCCAAATTCACATAACCCTGCCCCGTATAGTTTCGAATACTGCCGTAGTGCCCAGCAGCCGTAATCCCAGAAATGTTTTTATAATCAAAACACTCCCCTTCATACTGCAAGGCCCCGGTGTAGGTCGGCGGATCCGTAGGAGCAATCAGAGTGGCTGGAGTGTAAGCGGTCAAACGCCCGGTACCGGCACCGGAACAATTCACGGTGATATCAAGCGGACCGTTATGTTCAACCGTAAGGGTAAATACTCCATCCGCCCAACTCTCCGTCACCACTGGCTCGACGGCCTGGGAGTTTCCACGGTTGACGTAGGACCAGGTGGGCTGGGTGGTCGCACCATAGATGGCAATCGTGTCAATTTTCGGGGTAGAATCAAATTCGTTGTCATAATTGTTCAGGTAATAAGTCACCTGATCGGCGTATTCCTTCATCACTCCCGCGGTGTAGCTGGAGAGAGTCAATTCCGTTCTTTCCGCGGTATTGTATTTAAAAGGAATGCTCCCACTCGCCGTTTGCGCGGTCTTGTAAGGATTGTAAACCACCCACGCATTTTCATGCCGGCCCGCATAGATATCTCCCGTGTATTCCTCGGGGAAAGCGGCATTCATTTCTTCCTGCTTGCTGGCAATCGTTGGCCAACGACTAGCATAAGCGGATTTGTTGATCTTGAAGTCAAACGAATTGGCCGGAGCATCGTCCAACCGATAAACCGTCGGGATGGTCGGATAACGCCCAGTTTTTTTGAAAAACGTATTGTTATACTCATAGTTGCCATCTCCATCCATGCGATACAACCCTTCAAACAAAGTTTGCGGTGAACTGTACTTGTCATTATCACTACCGGTTGCGATATCTTGGACGATCACATATTTGGTACGATCAATGACCTCCTGACGGCTCGGAATACGCACCGTTCCGTCGAGGATTTTACGAAAAATATCCACGCTCGTATTTTGAAACTGCGGATAAGTGGTCCAGCGCCGTGCCCGGTAGCCATTATCTACATTTTCGTCGCTCAGTCCTTGGAAACACTGAGTCCAGATTAACTCCGGCCCGTCAATGACCGTCTGCCCGGTGAGCATGATGTGCTCAAGATGCGGAGCTCCTCCGGTAGCCAGTGTGAAATTTTGGTGCACTCCCGTCGCATCCGTCCATCCCGATGAATCATAGCGGATGCCGTAATTCCCAGAGTAGCCGGAAAGATACGCCCCCAAACAAAGACTCTCCATATCCGACTGGAATCCACCCTGGGTATACTTCTCACAGAGAATATAATTTTCCGTGTAATTCCGACAAGCTGCGGCAAACGCCGCGCTGCGTTTCACTTGCCCTAATGGATTGATACTCTGCCCCCACTGGTTCCAACACATGCTCACCACCAAATAGCCGCCATATTTGTTGGAAAGCTCCAGCAACCTGGCAAAAAGGTCCATCCGATCAACCCATCGCGGCGAAAGCGCGTCGTTCGGGTCGTCAAAACCCCAGAACTGCTCCGCATAGTTGAAACCAATAAAATTCGGGTAATTCCGGTAAAACTCCTCATAAACCGAAAGATCAAACTCCGACAAATGCTGGTAGCCCCCGCTCGATTGTTGGAGCATCACCCACATTTTGTTCTGCGCACAAGTTCTCACCCACGACTTCGCTGCTTCATATGCATATTCAGACACCCGAAACTGACTCGTGGTCGTATCGTGACTGACCGACATCGAGACGTTAATCACAACGTAAGGCCGGATATCCAACGGAATCAGATCGATGATCTTTTGAGGATCTGGATAGTTCCACGCATCAATGTGTACGAGCCACATCGGCTGATTCGGGGAAACCGGTCGGCGCAGTGGTGCAGCGTCCGCTCTCTCGCCCAAGAACGCCAGCGACACAAAAAGTAACAAAATCACCGAATACAACGCCCGGTGCAACACTCCGACACACCAAGTGACACGACACACGTCGAATATGAATTTACGGAGATTTTTCATGGATTTCATTATTTAAAAGAAAATTTTTTCCGTGCGCACCAGACAATTCTTCGTCCGCTTATCCATAAAATGAGTGATCCCTGTATCTACAAGGTTTAGGAGCGTCTTTAACTCAAACTCCAGAGACAGCATACTCCATTTAAGGCCGAATATGACACATTATATTAGACCCAATTTCAAAGACTATGATTTAAACGAAAATTTTAAATTTCGGGTAATGGATCGACGAGCCCTTCCCGACCTACCGTTGCCGATGGACCTCGTACGTAACACAGTGTGGCACGCCAAACGGTTCCGGACGCTCAACATTTTCAACGAAGGAGTCAGGGAAGCACTGGCCCTCGAAGTGGACACCTCCCTGCTCGCCAAGCGTGCCGTCCGGGTGCTCGAACCACTCCGGGAAGGCCGCGGGCCGCCCTGCCAGATCCGCGTCGGCAACGGCCCGAATTCATCTCTGCAAAGCTCCACTACATGCAGCCGGGAAAGCCGACGCAGAAAGCCTATATCGAACGCTTAATGGCAACGTCCGCCCCGAGATGCTGCAAGCCCATCTCTTCGGTTCACTCGACGAGGCGCGCGAACACATTCACCAGCAGCTCATCAGCTACAACGAGGAGCGCCCGGATGAATCGCTGGGGAACATCCCTCCAGCCCTTTTCCGCCAATCATAAACCAAAACAGAAAGGTCTCCGATCTAAAGTCTCAAAAACGCAATCAGCCATCACAAAAAGGCAACATGCCATCAGCGCGGCGAATGGGAGTTAAATAGGCTGTCGAGACATGAAAGAATATTGTCGACTCACCTTACTGGCTTTTCTGATACCTTGTTTATCACGCGCAGCCACCCCAGAACAAACTCAAATAACAAATCCGAAAAAGGAGGGCACTGAACTTGAGCAACCTGCGGATACTGAGGTTTTGCCGGAAATGCTTGTGTCTGAGCAGAAAAATAATCCGTATGTTGCCACGCAATCGAAAGTGGCAACCAAGATGGATACTCCCATCCTGGAAACGCCCCAATCCGTTTCCGTCATTACGCATCAACAGTTGATTGATCAGGCCGTCATGACGTTGCAGGATGCCGCTCGCTACTCGGCCGGGATTTCTGCAACTAATGGTCAATCCACTAACTACGATGTGTTCAAAATTCGTGGTTTCGAAGCTTCCGAAAGTAATATTTTTCGGGATGGTGCTCGCAATGTTACAAATGTCTACGACAGCACAGTAGAGCCCTATGCATTAGAGTCAGTGGAAATTTTGAAGGGTCCAGCTTCCGTGCTCTACGGTCAAGCAGCACCGGGAGGGGTGATGAATCTCACAACGAAGCGGCCTACGGAAGATGCTTTCGGTGAACTCCAATTGACTTATGGAAGTTTTGAGCGATCTCAAGCGGCTTTTGACATGGGCGGGCCCATCGATTCGGCCGGCCATTTTCAATACAGACTGACGGCCCTTGTCAGGGATTCGAACACGTTCATCGATTATTCGAAAGATAATAGGATTTATGTCGCTCCAGCGTTTACCTGGAAGCCTTCTGAAGATACGACGGTTAGTGTTTTGACGAGTTACCAAAAAAGCGAGGCTACATGGAACTGGGGACTTCCCGCATACGGGACATTGTTGGATAACCCTAACGGAAAGTTACCGATTAATCGTTACACAGGAGAACCCGATTTCGATCAATGGGATACAGAGAAATTCACTGCTGGATACCTCTTGGATCATCAATTTAATGAAACGCTTAGCTTCCACCAAGTGGCGCGCCTTACTTATGGTGAGCTAGCATGGGATTATGCTTATGGATCGTCTCTCGAATCAGATCTTCGTACGCTCAAACGTTTCGCATACTCACGAAGGGATCAATCGAAGCTTGCGACCATCGATAGCCGTCTGCAAGCTCACTGGAGTTCACGCTG
Source organism: Akkermansiaceae bacterium UBA1315 (assembly GCA_002307065.1). Lineage (GTDB taxonomy): Bacteria > Verrucomicrobiota > Verrucomicrobiia > Verrucomicrobiales > Akkermansiaceae > Luteolibacter. Next base: position 86,013 of record DBTN01000050.1, read on the forward strand.
GCTCGATTTGACACTTAGTGGCGGGGTGGATGTGATGTACATGGAGTGGGATCGTCGTCAGAAGATCGGCACCGTCGCCTCTTTGGATATCTACGATCCTGATTATGGTTCCGCAGTGACTTTGCCGGATACGGATTCAGGAGTGTACGATACAGATGATACCATGGTCGGTGTTTACTCCCAGGCTCAGATCAAGCTGGCGGAAAAGTGGTCTTTCCTTTTAGGAGGTCGCTACGATTGGGTAAACTCAGACTTCGATTACAATGGCACCTCGTCGGATACAGATCCTGAAGCTTTCTCCGGACGCGCCGGGTTGGTATATCTTTCGGACCTCGACCTCTCTCCGTATGTCAGTTACAGTGATTCCTTCGAGCCAGTGACTGGAGCGGATTTCAATGGCGCCCCTTTTGAGCCTAAGACAGCCCAACAGTGGGAGACCGGCATCAAATATCAGCCCGCCGACACCAATTTGTTAATTACGGCCTCGATTTATGATCTTACCCAACAGAATGTCTCTACGACGGACCCAAATCATTCCGGATACAGCATTCAGAAAGGTGAAATTCGTGCGCGCGGCGTCGAACTAGAAGGACGGTACAGTTTTAATGAAACTCTGGAAATTTTAGCGGCTTACACTTACACCGATGCTGAGATTACAAAAAGTAATTCTGGCGACGAGGGATTTACCCCAGGAGACTTGCCTGAACACATGGCTTCCGCATGGATTGATTATACTTTTCGTGATTCTACCCTGAAGGGGTTAGGCGCAGGATTGGGTGTGCGCTATATCGGTAAAACGACGAGTACCGATTATACAATCGATGTGCCGGATTATACCTTGTTCGATGCAGTTGTTCATTACGAAATGGAACACTGGCGTTTTGCTCTAAACGTAAAAAACCTGCTAGACAAGGAATACGTGACGAATAGCAGTTATTCTACATTTTACGGAGAACCTCGTAACATCATCGCCTCAGTGACTTATCGTTGGTAAGCTTATGACGTTACGACTGCTGAATTACCGACTTCACTGTCTGCTTGGCCTTGGGTGCTCGGCCTTTCTGATCCTTGCCGGACTTACTGGAGCCATCTTGGTTTTCGAAGAGGAAATCAATACAATCCTTCATCCAGAATGGCATTCCATAAATAGCCGGGGCCCGATGGCCTCTCCAGATGAATTGTTAAATTCTGCACAGAGAGCTTTATCCACCCATCAAATCCGTGGACTTATTTTGCCTCCTCAAGGCTCTGAGAAGGCCGCAGTTGCACGGATCATTCGGAAAGGAAATTTTGGTGAAGCATATATTGATCCTGTCACGGCGCGTTTCCTAGGTTATCAGGATAAATCGTGGGATAAATGGGTGATTCAGCTTCATTACAGCCTTTTGATGGGAGATTACGGAATGGCATTCATGTTTATTCCAGCCTGCGGCATGATACTTTTGAGCCTGGGAGGTTTATGGATCCATCGCAAAGCATGGAAGAGCCTTTTAACAATTCCTCGTTTCAAGAAAAATGCACGGATTGGTTGGTCTGATTTGCACAAAGGAACCGGAGTGCTGTTGCTGGTCTTCAATCTTCTTCTGGGTTTTACCGGGGCTTTTTTTAATTGGAACGCCTATACTCGACTTGCTCAGGGAAAGGCGTTTTTCCCAGGTAAAGATTTCCCAGGATCTTATCAAATGCCTGCTATTTCGTTGGAAGAGGCGACCCGTCGCGCTATCGAAAAAGTCCCAGATCTTCAACCTATCTATTACGGATTTTCCTTAAAACCGGGGACATCTCTTAATCTTTACGGGAAAGTCCCTGGTCAATCGATGTTTGGTAATTATTCCTGTCAAGTCGCCTTGGATGGCAGGACGGGAGAAGTAAAGTCGGTGATGGATACTCGGTCTATGCCATGGAGCCAGAAGTGGCTCCGTCTCACTGGACCACTGCATTTTGGAAACTTCGGAGGTTTACCGGTGAAAATGCTTTATTCAGTGTGCAGTCTCGGCTTGGTGGTCATTTCCATCAGTGGCCTTTGCATCTGGAGAAAACGAGTAAGCTTGCCCTCGCGTAAGCGTCTTGTGTAGTAGCGACACCGGAATTGCGGGACTGCCTCCGGTCCGCCGCTTCCGCTTCTGGAGCCAAGTGGCGAAGGTCTGGTATTTGACTCCATGCCGAGCTGCGAACTCGGGGCCGCTCAAGCCGCGACAACGATACTACTCCTGCAACACTGCTCACGAGGCGCTACAAACCACGCTTACGTTTGAAGCAACGCCTTTCCGCCATCGCCACGGGCCATGACATAATACACCGCCCCCGGATACTGGAATCTCAACGGTCTTGCCATGCTATCTTATCCGCATTCTCTGCTACCGACTCAACCCACTTTTGTCGCAATGAGCAGACTGCCCCCAGTGACAATATTAAAATACAAGGACTGACCCCATTTATGTGTTAAAATACAAGGACTCGTATGATGCCTCGAAGC
>DBTN01000029.1 GCA_002307065.1 Akkermansiaceae bacterium UBA1315
GTTTTTGAATCAAGGCAAAGCGACTGACGTTGACGCCGCGCTAACGGAAATAGGATGCGCTCCTCAGTTTTTGAATCAAGGCAAAGCTAGTTGCGGGATTCAGTTTCGGACGATCCGAGGATGCGCTCCTCAGTTTTTGAATCAAGGCAAAGCGGCGAAATCTTTGCGGACCCTTTGCCCGGCAGGATGCGCTCCTCAGTTTTTGAATCAAGGCAAAGCAGGGAAAGGATGGTGAAGCGGACGGCGCGAAGGATGCGCTCCTCAGTTTTTGAATCAAGGCAAAGCAGACGGTCCTTGCTGGCCAGACAGCGAGATAGGATGCGCTCCTCAGTTTTTGAATCAAGGCAAAGCAAGGGGACTTCGCTGGAAGAAGTCGAAAAGAGGATGCGCTCCTCAGTTTTTGAATCAAGGCAAAGCGACTATGCCCAGTTATTCTTGCGCACTCGCAGGATGCGCTCCTCAGTTTTTGAATCAAGGCAAAGCTGAGATTAGTTTGTTATATTAGAAAAGATTAGGATGCGCTCCTCAGTTTTTGAATCAAGGCAAAGCTTCTGTATCTGGCTATTTGGTCCGCTATCGAGGATGCGCTCCTCAGTTTTTGAATCAAGGCAAAGCTAGCGCACCGTTGGTGCACCGGAATATTAAGGATGCGCTCCTCAGTTTTTGAATCAAGGCAAAGCATGGACCCGAACCAGCCATGGCCGTCCAGTAGGATGCGCTCCTCAGTTTTTGAATCAAGGCAAAGCTCGCAACTGATCGACGACCGCGAAAAGCTCAGGATGCGCTCCTCAGTTTTTGAATCAAGGCAAAGCAATTGCGGCTGAGGCCCCTCTCCCAAGTGAAGGATGCGCTCCTCAGTTTTTGAATCAAGGCAAAGCATGTCCCTCCTGAGACTGCTCTCGTAACCGAGGATGCGCTCCTCAGTTTTTGAATCAAGGCAAAGCTGGAACATCTGACGGTGCAATCAAAGGATGAGGATGCGCTCCTCAGTTTTTGAATCAAGGCAAAGCGACGAGCAGATCGTGATGCGCGGCACCGGTAGGATGCGCTCCTCAGTTTTTGAATCAAGGCAAAGCTCTCACCAGCGGCTTTCTTCAATTCGCGGCAGGATGCGCTCCTCAGTTTTTGAATCAAGGCAAAGCCGTCATTTGCAGGTGAAACCTACAAACTCGAGGATGCGCTCCTCAGTTTTTGAATCAAGGCAAAGCACCCGGCTTCCGGCAAAAGCCCTTTCATCTCTTGAATTCACGGTTTGCCATTTGGGAGGAACGCGCTAGCCTCCGCGCTTCCATGACGACGGCCGAGGCATTTCAACAAAACGTTCTTCCCACTTACGGGCGGTTTCCGCTGGTCCCTGTGCGCGGAGCGGGTTGCCGTTTGTGGGATGAAACCGGTAAGTCGTATCTGGATTTCTGCACCGGGATCGCCGTGTGTTCGCTGGGCCATTGCCATCCGCGGCTGGTGGAGGCGATCCGCAAGCAAGCGGGCGAATTGATGCACGTTTCGAACCTCTACCAAATCCCGCAGCAGGCGGAATTGGCGAAGGAGATCAACGAGCACCACGTCAAACTGCCGGGAAAAATTTTCTTCTCGAATTCGGGTGCTGAGGCAAATGACGGATTGATCAAATCCGCGCGCCGGTTCGGTCACAAACGTCCGCAGGCCGATGGTTCGCCGCGTTACGAAGTTCTAACGTTTCAGCAATCTTTCCACGGTCGGACGCTCGGCTCGATGGCCGCAACCGGTCAGGCGAAAATCCAAGAAGGCTTCGATCCGCTTTTACCCGGTTTCCGTTACCTTCCGTACAATGACATCGCCGCGTTGGAAAATGCGGTGCGCCCGGAGACTGCGGCCATTTTGCTCGAACCGATCCAGGGCGAAGGCGGCGTCAACACCGCGACCCGCGAGTTCATGCGGGCGGTGGCGGATCTTTGCAAAAAACACGACCTGCTGCTTTTATTTGACGAAGTCCAAACCGGTTTCGGCCGCTGTGGGGATTCGATGGCTTGGCGGATGACCGCGCCGGAAATCCAGCCGGATGGCATTTCGTGGGCGAAAGGCATGGGCGGCGGCGTGCCGATCGGCGCGTTCTGGCTCAGTGATCGGTCGATCGATGACGAGGGCACCGCGCTTTCCTCGCTGCTCGGACCGGGTTCACACGGCTCGACTTACGGTGGAAATCCGCTCGTCTGCGCGGCGGCCTTGGCGGTCGTCCAGGAAATCCGCGAGAAGGATTTGGCGATGAATGCCATTCTCCAAGAAGTGCGGATCCGTTCCACCATCGAGTCGTGGAATCTTCCGGTCGTCACGGAAATCCGCGGCAAAGGTTTGCTTTTGGGAATCGGCCTCGATCCCGCGCGGATCCCGACACCGGTTGGGAAAACCCCGGCGCTGGTCGTCGTCTCCGCCTTGATGGAACGCGGTCTGCTCGTCCCGCCTGCCGGCCCGAATACGATCCGCCTTTTGCCACCGCTCAACGTCACCGACAGCGAAATCGACGAAGCGCTTGCTCACCTTTTCGCCGTCCTTTCCGGCTTTTAACCCTTTCTTCATGAAACATCTTCTTTCGATCGAACAACTCAGCGCCGAGGAAATCACCGGTTTACTGAGCAGCGCTGCAGTGCTCAAAAAAGAACGCGGCCACCATTCGAAGCAGCCGCTGACCGGCCAGACGTGGGCGCTGATTTTCACCAAATCGTCGACCCGCACCCGCGTTTCGTTCGAAGTCGGCATCCGCGAGCTGGGCGGATTCCCGATGTTTCTCTCGAAAAATGACATCCAGCTCGGTCGCGGCGAACCGATCAAGGACACCGCACGCGTGCTCGGCCGTATGGTTCACGGCACGATCATCCGCACGTTCGCGCAACAGGACGTGGTCGATTTTTCCGAATACTCCGGCATTCCGACAATCAACGCCCTGACCGACGACGAGCATCCTTGCCAGATCCTCGCGGATCTTTTGACGATCCAGGAAAAACTCGGCGGCTGGGAAGGCAAAAAAATCGCGTTCATCGGCGATGGCTTTTCGAACATGACGATTTCCTGGATGTGGGCGGCCAAACGCCTCGGCTTTGAGCTCGTGGTCGCCGCGCCAGATTCCTGCCAGCCCCCTGCGGATTTCCTTGCGAAACTCGACGCGCCGAATGTCTCGATCACTGCGGATCCGATCGCCGCCGCAAAGGGCGCTCACGTCATCAACACCGACGTCTGGCTTTCCATGGGCCAGGAAGATCAGAAGGATAAGGAAACGGAATTCGCCGGATTCCAAGTGAACGCCGAGCTACTGGCCGGTGCCGCATCCGGTCACATCGTCCTCCATTGCCTCCCCGCCTATCGCGGAAAAGAAATCAGCGAAGAGACCCTCGAACTTCACGCGGGCACGATTTTCCAACAGGCGGAAAACCGGTTGCACGCCCAAAAAGCGATCTTGGTCGAGCTGGCAGGCTGATCAAAAACCGGTGGGGTGGACGGCCGTGACGCGCCGATGGATTTTTCGATGAAACGATTCGATTGCCAGCGGACGAAGAGACGCTAAGGTCCCGGCCCCGACGTGGATGTCGGATTTCGGAAATGAACCTTCCTCATGTAGCAATTGTGGGTGCCACGGGCGCCGTCGGCGTAGAAATGCTCCTTTGTCTGGAGCAGCGGAATTTTCCTGTTGGAAAGCTCACGCTGCTCGCCTCGGCACGTTCCGCTGGCAAACGGGTGACATTCCGTGGGGAAGAAATCGTGGTGAAAGAACTGACTCACGATTCGTTCGAAGGCATCGACATCGCGCTTTTCAGTGCGGGTGGCGGCATTTCCTTGGAGTTCGCCCCATCGGCGGCGAAGGCGGGCGCCATCGTGATCGATAACTCATCGGCTTTCCGGATGGACGCGGATGTTCCGTTGGTCGTGCCAGAGATCAATCCTCAGGATGCGAAAAACCCGCCCCGTGGGATCATCGCGAATCCGAATTGCACGACCATCATTTCGCTGATGGCACTCGCGCCGCTGCATGAAAAATTCGGTTTGGAATCGATCATCGCATCCAGTTACCAAGCGGTTTCCGGCTCGGGTGCACAAGGCATCATCGAACTCGAAGAGCAGGTCAACGCGATCGTTTCCGGCAAGGAAGTGGTTCCGAAAGTTTACCCGCGGCAGATCGCTTTTAACGTCATTCCCCAAGTGGATTCGTTTACCGAAAACGGATATACGAAAGAGGAAATGAAAATGCAGAACGAAGGCCGGAAGATCCTCGGATTTCCTGAGCTGAAAGTTTCCTGCACGTGCGTCCGCGTGCCGGTGTACCGGTCACACTCGGTCTCGATCACGGCGAAGTTTTCCAAACCGGTTGACGTCGAATCCGCACGAGCTTCCTTCGCGGGCAAGCCGGGCATCCAAGTCGTCGACAACCCGGCAGAAAAGCTTTTCCCCGTCCCGCTGGACACGACGGGTAAGGACGATTGCCTCGTCGGCCGCATCCGCAAAAACCTGGTGCTCGAAAACGCCCTGGATCTGTGGGTCGTCGGCGACCAAGTGCGCAAAGGCGCAGCGTTGAACGCCGTGCAAATCGCCGAACTTCTCTAACTCGATCTCCTTGATCATGAACCTCGATACGTATCTCGCTTTCATGATCCGGGAAGTCGATCGATCGCTCGACGGGTTTTTACCGAAAGAAAAGACGCGCCCCTCGACGATTCACGCGGCGATGCGCTATTGCGTCTTCGCCGGCGGGAAACGACTCCGACCGGTTTTCTGTCTCGCCGCGGCCGAAGCCTGCGGGGGGGATTTTTCACAGGCCTTGGCTCCGGCTTGCGCCGTGGAGTTGATGCATACCTATTCGCTGGTCCACGACGATTTGCCCGCGATGGATGATGACGATTTGCGCCGTGGCCGTCCGACCTGTCATAAAGTTTACGGTGAAGGAATGGCGGTGCTTTGCGGCGACGCCTTATTAACCGAGGCATTCGTGGTGCTGGCACAAACACCGGCAACCAAACGTTACGGAACCAAAGATTATCTTTCCGAACTGGCCGAAACCGGTAGCAGCCGCAAGCTGATCGGCGGACAGGTCATGGATCTGGAAGGCGAAGGGAAAAAGCAGACGAAGCGGGAACTGGTGCGGATCCACGAAGCAAAAACCGCTGCGTTGCTCACTTCCTCTCTGCGTCTCGGCGCGATGGCCGCAAACGCAACCCCCGCCAAACTGGAAGCTCTCACCGCTTTCGGCCAAGCTGTCGGGCTGGCCTTTCAAGTGATCGACGACATTCTCGATGTGACCCAAAGCACCGAGGTCCTCGGGAAAACAGCCGGGAAAGACGAAGCGGTCGAGAAGTCCACATACCCGTCAATTCTGGGTCTCGAAGCCTCGCGCAAGGAAGCCGCCAAGCTGACCAAAACCGCAATGGATTCGCTGGCTCCTTTCGGCAAAAAAGCCGACCGGTTGCGAGAACTGGCCGGCCATTTGTTAGATCGAAAGTATTAAGACATTCAGCCTTCTTTAAGGAGCGTGTCGAAATATTCGATCGTCGCGTCGAGACCTTTGTCGAGTTCGACCGTTGGAGCCCAGCCGAGATCTTTTTGAGCGAGAGTGATGTCCGGTTTGCGCTGCTTCGGGTCATCACCGGGAAGCGGAAGGAAGGTGATTTTCGAAGGACCGCCGACTTTTTTCAACACCAGCTCAGCAAGCTGCAACATCGTGAATTCGCCCGGATTGCCAATATTGACCGGACCGGTTTGCGCCGGGTGATTCATCAGACGGATGAAGCCGTCGATGAGGTCGTCCACATAACAGAAGGAACGGGTTTGGGTGCCATCGCCGTAGATCGTCAGATCTTTTCCGCTCAGCGCTTGAACGATAAAGTTGGAAACGACGCGGCCGTCATCAGGAAGCATCCGTGGGCCGTAAGTGTTAAAGATACGGACGACGCGGATTTCGGTCTGATGCTGGCGGTAGTAGTCAAAGAAAAGGGTTTCGGCAACGCGCTTGCCTTCGTCGTAACAGGCACGGATGCCGATCGGGTTCACGCTGCCTTTGTAGGATTCCGGCTGCGGATGAACTTCAGGGTCACCGTAAACTTCTGAGGTGGAAGCTTGGAAAACCCGTGCACCAACGCGTTTCGCCAATCCGAGCGAATGCATCGCACCGAGAAACGAGGTCTTGGTCGTTTTGATCGGGTTATGCTGATAGTGCGGCGGCGAGGCGGGGCAAGCGAGGTTGTAAATTTGATCCACCTCAAAATGAAAAGGATTCGTGACATCGTGACGCACCAGCTCGAAGTTCGAATCCCCGAAAAGGTGGGCAATGTTGCGTTTCCGACCGGTGAAAAAGTTATCAAGACAGATGATTTCATTTCCTTCGCGAAGCAGACGTTCACAAAGATGAGACCCAAGGAACCCAGCACCGCCGGTGATAAGAATGCGCATGGCGGACGCTTAGCGGGAAATTCGTGCACCGACAATAGGAGATCCCGAAAAATCCTTGGTAATCCGTTGGAACTATCGGACTGTTCAAAAAAGTTTGAACAGTTTCCCGTATTGGAACATACTTCGGTTATGGAAGTTCCGCCCGACGATCCCCATGGCATGCCACAAACCCTTGGCACGCTGGAGCGGCAAGTGGTGAGCTTTTTCGTCGATGGCGTCAGAGTGCTCGGATTGCCAAGATCGATCGGAGAAATCTATGGACTGCTTTTTATTTCCCAGGAACCCCTGTCACTTGACGATCTGGTAAACCGGTTGGAAATCAGCAAGGGCTCCGCCAGTCAGGGACTTCGCACACTCAAGGAATTAGGAGCCGTAAAAGAAGCGGTCGGAGCGACCGACCGCCGTACTTATTACGAACCCGCTGTCGAACTGAAACGACTGGCGGGTGGGTTCATCCGTGAGCAAGTCCGTCCACATATCGAAAGTGGCAAATCAAAAATCCAACAACTCGCCCGTTCCGCCCAATCGATTGAGGATCCCGAGCGCCGGGAATTCCTTGGTGAACGCCTCGACCGCTTGAGCCAATGGATGCGCAGCGGTGGCAGAGTTTTGCCGATTCTTCAAAAACTGCTCGGTCAATGAACCCATCCGACCCTGATATGCCCGAGTGGTTCTGCGTCAAAACCCAGACCAAACGCGAACACATCGCTGCGGGCCACTTGCGTGAGCTGGAAAATGTCGAGGTCTTTTGTCCACGTCTGCGTTATCGCAAAGCAACACGGCGCGGGAAAATCTGGTGGATTGAGCCACTTTTCCCAGGCTACGTGTTGGCGAAATTCAGTCTCGCCAATCTTGAGCGGGCCGTCACGTTTTGCCATGGCGTCCGAGGACTGGTGAAGTTCGGCTCGGAAATTCCACGAGTCCCGAACCGGTTTGTGGAAAGCCTTCGCGAGCAGATTTTAGGCTCCGAAAATGCAGATGGAGAGATTCTCACCGCTGGACCCGTGATCACCCCGGGCGATCAGGTCGAAGTCGCCAGCGGTCCTTTTCAGGGAATGCAGGGCACCGTCATCGCGGTGGCTACCGGCACGGAACGCGTGAAAATTTTACTCGAATTCCTCGGAAGCACCCAAGCCGTCGATCTTGATATTTTTTCCATTTTGCTTCCCCGCAAACCCATTCCCGAATAACTCCCGTCACCCCCCAATCGTTTGCAAGCTGACTTTTCCACAGATTTTCTGATTATCGGTGCCGGATTTTCCGGTCTGGTGGTCGCTGAACGGCTCTCCGCTGCTGGGTGGAAATGCGTCGTCGTCGATCGCCGGTCACATTTCGGGGGGAACGCGCACGATTCGATCGATGCCGCAGGAGTGCTGATTCATCAGTACGGCCCGCACTATTTTCGGACGAACTCACCACGAATCGTGGAATACCTCTCGCGGTTTACAGAATGGCGCGAGGTGAATTACACGATCAAGAGTTTCACTCGTGGTCGCTATTGGAGCTTCCCCATCAATCTTAATACGTTCGAAGAATTCACCGGTCACAAGTCGACCAGCGAAGAATTTGTCAGATGGATGGAGCAAAACCGGATACCGATTTCCCAACCTACTAACTCCGAAGAGATGATCGTTTCCCAAGTGGGACAGGAGTTATATGAACTCTTTTTCAAAGGTTACACCTTAAAACAATGGAAGCGGCATCCCCGCGATTTGGATGCTTCACTCTGCGGACGGATTCCCATTCGCACCAATCGCGACGACCGGTATCTTTCGGAAAATTTCCAAGCGCTGCCCAAAGAGGGATACTCCGCCATGTTCGACCGAATGCTCGCCGCGTCACCCGATGTAGAACTCCAGCTCGGTGTGGATTTCGATGAAGCCAAAGCGCGCTGGAAATACAAACATCTGATTTTCACCGGACCCATTGATGAGTTTTACGGGCGCCAATTCGGTCCACTGCCCTACCGCTCTTTAAGATTTGAGCCCGAATCCTTTTCTTCGGAGCAGTTGAAATCCCGTGAGCCCATTTCACAAATGCCCGGCTTCTGGCAACCTGCCATGCAAGTCAATTATCCCGATGAGTCGGTTCCATTCACTCGGATCGTCGAGATAAAACATGCGACCGGTCAAAAAATCGACGCCACGACCATCGTCCGCGAATACCCTAAAGACTGGACTGTCGACGCTGAACCGTATTATCCAATGCCCGCGCAAGATGCCAAACAGCTATATCAACGCTACGCGGCTCTCGCTTCCGCAGAAGAGCAAACCAGCTTCATCGGGCGCTTAGCGACTTATCGATATTACAACATGGATCAGGTGACAGGAATGGCTCTCGCCGAGGCCGATCGACTAATATCAAGATACGGTTCCCCTCTTCACTGATCCACTATTCTTTTAATCCTCACGATCACCGTCTGAATGAAAAAAATCTTTATCGCTGGGCATCGCGGGATGGTCGGTTCGGCACTGGTCCGCGAAGCGAAACACCTGGGTGGATTCGATGTGATCACCGCATCTCGTTCCGAACTGGATCTATGTGATCAGCGGGCCGTGTTCGATTTCGTCGCGAAGGAAAAACCGGACATCGTAGTCATCGCTGCGGCGAAAGTTGGCGGGATTCATGCCAACTCGACTTATCCTGCGGATTTCATTTATGAAAATCTCGTCATCGCCTCGAATCTCATCGAAGGCAGCCGACTCGCGGGAGTGGAAAGAGTGTTGTTTTTAGGTTCGTCCTGCATTTATCCCAAACTGGCACCGCAACCGATGCCGGAAGATTGCCTTCTCACCAG
>DBTN01000026.1 GCA_002307065.1 Akkermansiaceae bacterium UBA1315
CGCTCTTGGAGCTTCTCGCGGTCGTAATCGCTGGAGGTGTCTTCGATCTGACGGCGGATTTGATTCACGCGGCCAGTGATGCCTTCGGAAGTGCCGCCGCCTTCAACGATGACGGTGGATTCCTTGGTGATGGTGACGCGCTTGGCTTCGCCGAGGTCAGCGAGTTCAACGCTTTCGAGCTTGATGCCGAGGTCTTCGGTGATGACGCGGCCACCAGTGAGGATGGCGAGGTCTTCGAGCATCGCTTTGCGGCGATCGCCGAAACCAGGAGCTTTGACAGCGGCGATGTTGAGGATGCCGCGGAGCTTGTTCACCACGAGGGTTGCAAGAGCTTCACCTTCGACGTCTTCCGCAATGATGAGAAGTGGGCGACCGGTTTTCGCAACTTTTTCAAGGAGAGGAAGCATGTCCTTGAGGGACGAAATCTTCTTCTCGTTGATGAGGATGTAAGCGTTCTCAAGGAATGCTTCCATCGACTCAGGATTGGTGACGAAGTATGGGGAAAGATATCCCTTGTCGAATTGCATACCTTCGACGACTTCGAGGTTGGTTTCGATACCCTTGGCTTCTTCCACGGTGATCGTTCCGTCTTTGCCGACTTTGTCCATGGCTTCGGCGATGATGTTGCCGATTTCGGTGTCCCAGTTGGCGGAAACGGTAGCGACTTGTGCGATTTCCTTGGTGTCCGAGACGGTCTTGGAGATCACTTTGAGTTGAGCGACGATCGCTTCGGTGGCCTTTTGGATACCGCGTTGAAGCGAGATCGGGTTGGCGCCGGCGGTCACGTTGCGAAGGCCTTCTTTGTAGATGGCTTCGGCAAGTACGGTAGCGGTAGTAGTTCCGTCACCAGCGATGTCCGAGGTTTTGCTCGAAACTTCGCGGATGAGCTGAGCGCCCATGTTTTCATAAGGGCACTCGAGTTCGATTTCCTTGGCAACCGAAACACCGTCTTTGGTGATGGTTGGGGAACCGAATTTTTTGTCGAGGATCACGTTCCGACCGGATGGTCCGAGGGTCGCCTTGACGGCGCGTGCGAGTTTTTCGACACCGCGAAGGAGTGCCTGACGAGCTGCTTCGTCGAATTGGAGTTGTTTGGCCATTGTGGTTACTAGTTAAAAGTTATTTGTTATAAGTTAAAAGGCGGATTCTACGTATCGGTGCGCGTTCGGGAGTTTTCCCTAATAACTTTTAACCGATAACGAATAACGCCGCAGGCTTCAGCCGACAATGCCGAGGATGTCGGACTCGGAGAGGATGAGAACATCCTGGCCGTCGACTTTGACTTCGGTGCCGCCGTATTTGGAGATGAGTACTTTGTCACCGACTTTGACGGTGAACTCGATGGCGTTGCCTTTTTCGTCTTTGCCACCGGTTCCGAGGCTGAGGACTTCAGCTTCTTGTGGTTTTTCTTTTGCCGTGTCCGGAAGGACGATGCCGCCAGCGCTGATGGCGTCGGCTTCGAGACGTTTGACGAGGACGCGTTGTCCAAGGGGTTTGATATTAGCCATGATGTATTTTATGGTTTGGTTATGTTTCTGTGAGAAGCCACGCTCTTAAAAGAAAGAGAGTGGAAAGTTTTCAGTGTTCAGTTTTCAGGAAGAGGATTGTCCAAGGCTGAGAGCCAATGGTCGAATTCCTGATCGAGTTGTTCGGTGAGAAAGTTGAGCCAGGTTTGGAAATCGCCGGAGTCGGCGGCTTCGAGGGCGTTGTAATAAGCTTGGCGGAGATCGGTGGGAATGGAAATGGGCGGATAACCGGCGGCAAGGAGCACGAAGTTCATCGCGAGCCGCGCGGTGCGGCCATTGCCATCGGTGAACGGATGAATACGGGCAATTTCGTGATGAAGTTTCGCCGCACGTTCAATGGGATCGGAAATGGTTGGAATTTCAGCGAACAAACCGGTCATCAAATCCGGGACCTTGATCGCGTTGGGAGGAACGTGATTTGAACCGGCGACACGTACTGCGTATGACCGGTAAGACCCGTTGGCCTTATCATCGATACCGGTTAGCAATGTCCGATGCAGATCAAGCAAACCGGTTTCGGTCAGGGAAGCGTTGGGTTGAGCGAGTTGTTTCACTTGCTCCCAAGCTTTCGAAAGATTGACCGCTTCGAGGTGATCCTTGAGCGGTTTGCCGGAAACGGTGACCCCTTTGGAAAGAACGATCTCCGTTTCGCGAAGCGTCAGACTATTGCCTTCGATCGAGTTCGACTCATACACCATCCGCACATCCCACGCCGCCGCAAGACTGGCAACCGACTCCGGAGAGAGCGGTCGCAGCGCGGTGAGGCGGTGGTGTTTGGTGGTGAGAGTTTGCATCTTGAGTCGCCCCTTCAGGGCTCGGATTCCTATGGTATCAAAACCCGGGGCGTTGCCCCGGGCTGTGATGAGTCGCCCCGATTGGGGCTTAAGATTTAGTCGACCACTTCGGCATCCACGACCTTGCCCTTCGCTTGTTTTGGCTCGTTGGAGGCTTGCTCGTTTGAGGGCTCGACATCCGGTTGCTGGGCGGCGGCGCCGGCTTGTTGGGCGGCTTCGGCGAGGGCTTGGAGCGAATTTTCGAGATCGGTGGTGGCGGCGGTGATTTGGGAAACATCGTCGCTGGAGATCGCGTCCTTGACGGCTTTAATCTTGGCTTCGAGGGATTCCTTCAATTCGGCCGGTGCGTTGTCACCGAGTTCGCCGAGTTGTTTCTCGACGGAGAAGGCGAGGTTTTCGGCCTTGTTTTTGGCATCGACCTTTTCAACGCGCTTCTTGTCTTCGTCGGCGTGGGCTTCGGCGTCGCGCTTGGCTTTTTCGATTTCGTCTTTCGACAAACCGGATGAACCTTGGATCGAAATCTTCTGCTCCTTGCCGGACTGCTTGTCCTTGGCGGAAACGTGGAGAATTCCGTTCGCGTCGATGTCGAAGGTCACTTCGATCTGCGGTTCGCCGCGGCGGGCCGGGGCGATGCCATCGAGCTTGAATTTTCCGAGCAGCTTGTTGTCCGCAAACATCGGGCGCTCGCCTTGCGAGATTTGGATGTCAACGGCGGGCTGGTTGTCGGCGGCGGTCGAGAAAACCTGCGACTTCTTGGCCGGGATGGTGGTGTTGCGCTCGATCATCGGGGTCGCACGGCCACCTTCGGTTTCGATCGAAAGAGTGAGCGGGCTGACGTCGAGAAGAAGCACGTCTTTCACATCACCACGGAGCACGCCGCCTTGGATCGCGGCGCCGATGGCGACCACTTCGTCGGGGTTGACGCCTTGGTGAGGGGTTTGACCGGCGAGTTCGCGGGCAACTTCGACGACTTTCGGCATCCGGGTCATCCCGCCGACGAGCACGAGCTCTTGGATATCAGCAGCGGAAACGCCGGCTTCCTTAAGGCAATCGCGGACCGGTTTTTTGGTGCGCTCGAAAAGGGAATCGGTGAGTTGCTCAAGCTTCGAACGGGAGATCGAAAGCTGGATGTGCTTCGGACCGGTTGCGTCTGCGGTGATGAACGGCAGGTTGATGTCGTAGGATTGGGTGGAGGAAAGGGCGATTTTCGCTTTTTCCGCTTCTTCCTTGATCCGTTGCAGCGCGTCTGGCTGGCCGGAAAGATCGATGCCTTGGTCCTTTTTGAACTCGCCGACGATCCATTCGATCAGCGTGTTGTCCCAGTCGTCACCACCGAGTTGGGTGTCGCCGTCGGTGGCGAGCACTTCGAAAACGCCGTCGCCGATTTCGAGGACGGAAATATCGAACGTTCCACCGCCAAGGTCGTAAACCGCGATTTTTTCGTCGGATTTTTTGTCGAGGCCGTAAGCGAGCGCAGCGGCGGTCGGCTCGTTGATGATGCGGAGCACTTCGAGGCCGGCGATTTCACCGGCGGCTTTGGTGGCGTTCCGTTGGGAGTCGTTGAAATAAGCAGGAACCGTGATGACGGCCTGGGTGATTTTTTCACCGAGCTTGGCTTCGGCATCGGCTTTCAGTTTGCCGAGGACCATCGCGGCGATTTCTTGCGGCGAGTAGGTTTTCTTTTCGCCCGCGACTTCCACTTCGATGTGCGCATCTCCATTGGAGGCGGCGACGATCGTGTAAGGCATGCGTTTGTCGGCGGCGGTGAGTTCGGAGAACTTGCGGCCGATCAGGCGTTTGGCGGAGAAAATCGTGTTTTTCGGGTTGGTGACCGCTTGGCGTTTGGCGGCTTGGCCAACGAGGCGCTCACCGCTTTTGGAGAAAGCGACCACCGAAGGGGTGGTGCGGGCACCTTCCGAGTTTTCAAGGACGGTGGGTTCGCCGCCATCCATGACGGACATACAAGAGTTCGTGGTGCCGAGGTCGATTCCGAGAATTTTTGACATTTGCTGGGTTCCTTTTTGTTAGATGTGGGTCGAGGGGACAGTTAATTGATACCTGTCTTTTGCAGGGGCTGTGCCAGTGAGGTGAGTTCGTGCTTAAGGCTTTGATGTTCAGAAATTTAAAATTTCGCATTGAAGTCGCCAAGGAGTCTCGGGGCGGAGATTTGGGACAAAATGACGCATTTGGGCTGCGCTTTTTGTCACACCGGATCTGATCGAGACGAAATGTCGCAATCGCTGATAAAGAATCGGTTTGGGATGAGTGAAGAACGGGGGCGCACCAATTGATGTCTTGTGTCGAACCGATTCGTTTCGTTACAGTCCCGCCACTTCATGCGAGCCTTGCCGTTTCGATGGATTCCTCGCGGCGAGCCATTTCAAAAACAGGGAAATGGTTCGCGAGACGAGTTTCCGCCTATTCTCGAACACCTGATCCGCCAACGGGGCTTACCGATTGGCGTTGACCTTGAAGGCTATCTGCGCCCGCGTCTTCGGGATTTGGCAGATCCGTTTCTGATTCCGGATATGAAGCCGGCGGTTGAGCGCTTGTTGCAAGCCATCGATCGAAACGAAAAGGTTTGTATATACGGCGATTACGACGTGGATGGCGTCACTTCGATCACCCTGATGCGGGCGATTTTGAGGGCGTATGGGCTGGAACCACGGCATTTCATTCCTCGTCGCGGGCCGGAAGGTTACGGGCTTAGCATCGCTGCGCTGAAACGTTGCATGCAGGAAGGGCCGAAGCCGGATTTATTGATCACGGTGGATTGCGGGACGGTTTCCATCAACGAAGTTGCGGAATTGCGAGCGGAAGGAATCGATGTCGTGATTGTGGATCACCACGAGCCGATGGCGGAAGGTCGGCCGGATTGCTGCGCGTTGGTTAATCCGAAGTGTGGGTCTGAATTTACCTACCTTTGTGCTGCGGGTGTCGTTTTTAAATTGGGCCACGCTTTATTAAAGACCCGTTCAGCGAATTTGGATCTTAAAGAGCTGATGGATTTGGTGGCGGTGGCGACGATCGCCGACATCGTGCCGATGATTGGTGAAAACCGGTTGCTCGTTCGGCACGGACTGAAGCATTTGCCGAGTACGCTGAATCCGGGGCTGCGAGCGTTGCAGGAAGTCACCGGGATGAATGGTCACGCGACCTCGATGGACGTCGGATTCCGGATCGGCCCGCGATTGAACGCGGCGGGTCGGATGGACGTGCCCGAAGATGCGCTGGCGACCTTGACCACCGATTGCCGCAGGCTGGCGTTCGATCTGGCGCAAAAGCTCGACCACTATAATAAAGAGCGGCAAACCCACGAAAATCTGATCCGCCGGGAAGCGATCGATTTGCTCAATCGAGATTTTGTTCCCTCGCGTGACGCGGTGATCGTGATTGGTTCGCGTTCTTGGCATCACGGAGTCGTCGGCATCGTCGCCTCGCGGCTGATGCGGCAATATCACAAGCCGACTTTTGTGATCGCGATTGATGAAGACGGAATCGGGAAAGGCTCGGGCCGCAGTATCGAAGGCATATCGCTGGTCGATGCGATCCGCGCGTGCGACGACCATCTGATCGCCGGCGGAGGTCACGCGATGGCTGCCGGTTTATCGATCCGGGAAGGAAATCTGGATCATTTCCGAAAGCGTTTTTCCGAATACGTGTTGCAAAACACCAGCGAGGAACAACGTCAGCCGAAGCTCATGTACGATGCGGAAATCACCTTCGATCAGCTTTCGTTGGAATTTCTCGCCAGTTACGATCTGCTGCAGCCGTTCGGAAATGGGAATCCGCAACCGGTTTTCGTCGCGCGAAGGGTCGGGCTCAGCCGCTCGCCTCTGCACATGAAAAACAACCACCTGCGGTTCATGTTGCGTCAAGGTTACCACGAGCAGGATGCGGTCTATTTCGGAGGTGGCGAGCACCCGCTACCCGATCCTCCGTGGGACATCGCGTTCACGATCGATCGCAACACCTTTCGCGGGCGGACGACCTTGCAGTTGATTATTCAAGACGTGCGAGCGGCGGGGAGGTGAAATTTTTCCGGGGTGTTCGTCATCAACGCAGCCGTTTCTGGTCATTCGTCGCTTGAATGATCCTGACGCGGGATGGTCGATATTTCGGCGATTCTTGGAAAAACCGGTTTGGAAATTTCCAAAGCGGCACTTCATTCAAGAGTCCGGGGAATCGAAGTTCGCAAAGATTCCGATTTCCAAACGGGCTCTCAAGCACTTCAATCCCGGCCCCGTCCCATGAGCCAATCCATCTATCGCATCGCATTCGGAGCCGATCACGGCGCTGTTGATCTCAAAAACGCCATTGTTGCCCATCTCAAGGCCGCCGGTCATGAGGTCCAAGACTTCGGCACGCATGGCCACGAATCGGTGGATTACGCGGATTATGCGAACCTCGTCGCTCGCAATGTGGCCGATGGAACTTCCGATTTCGGGATTCTTGCCTGCACTTCCGGGATTGGTATGTGCATTGCGGCGAACCGCCACCGCCACGTCCGCGCGGCGAACGTCCGCGATCTGGACGAAGCGGTGACGACCCGTCAGCACAACGATACCAACGTCCTTTGCCTTTCGGGGAAACAGACGGATGCTGAAACCGCCATCGCGATGGTCGAAGCGTTTCTGGCCGCCGGTTTCGAAGGGGGTCGCCATGAAACCCGGGTTTGCAAATCCTCCGGCAGCCGCATCGCTGAAACCGATCCTGAGATTTACGAAGCGATTGTGGCTGAGGAAAAACGCCAGCGGAACAACATCGAGCTGATCGCCTCGGAAAACTTCACGTCGCCTGCGGTGATGGAAGCGCAAGGTTCGCTTCTCACCAACAAATACGCCGAGGGATATCCCGGCCGTCGTTGGTATGGCGGTTGTGAAAACGTCGACGTGATCGAGCAACTCGCGATCGATCGTGCGAAAAAACTTTTTGGCGCAGAGCACGCGAACGTGCAGCCCCACTCCGGCTCGCAGGCGAACACCGCAGTTTATTTCGCCGTGCTGCAGCCAGGCGACAAGATTTTCACGATGGATCTGGCTCATGGCGGTCACTTGACCCACGGCCACAAGGCGAACTTCTCCGGCCGCTTTTACGATGTCACTCACTACGGCGTCAGCCCGGACGATGAGCGGATCAACTACGAGGAACTCGAAAAAACCGCGCGCGAACTCCAGCCGAAGCTCATCACCGTCGGCGCGTCCGCTTATCCGCGGGTGATCGATTTCGAACGCATGGGCAAGCTCGCCCGCGAAGTCGGCGCTTACCTTTTTGTGGATATGGCGCACATCGCCGGTTTGGTCGCCGCAGGCGTTCACCCAAACCCGGTTCCTCACGCGGATTTCGTCACCACCACGACTCACAAATCCCTCCGCGGACCTCGCGGTGGCATCATTCTCTGCAAAGAAGAGTTTGCGAAAAAGATCGATTCACAAGTGTTCCCGGGCATTCAAGGCGGACCCCTGATGCACGTCATCGCCGCAAAAGCGATTTGCCTTGGCGAAGCGCTCAAGCCGGAATTCAAAACGTATTCCGAACAGGTCGTGAAAAACGCCCAAGCGATCGCCGCGCGTCTGACCGAGCACGGCTACCGCATCGTTTCCGGTGGCACCGATAACCACTTGATGCTCGTCGATCTCCGCACGAAGGACCTCAATGGCGCGGTCGCCTCGCACGCACTGGATGAAGCGGGAATCACGGTGAACAAAAACGGAATTCCCTTCGATACCGGCAGTCCGATGAAGCCGAGCGGAATCCGCATCGGAACTCCAGCGGTCACGACCCGGGGTATGAAAGAGGCTGATGTCCAAACCGTCGCCGATTTCATCCACGAAGCCTTGTCCAATCACGAAAATACGGAGAAGCTCCACGCCATTCGCGAGCGGGTATTTGCCTTCAATCGCGCATTTCCACTTCCTTGGTAAATCCGACTCCGGCGCGGTGAACCGCCGCGCCCACCTTTCCTCATATGAATCCATTTCGCGAAGATCTTGTTTCCCGCTCGCGTCCTGAGCCTTGCACCGTCGTCATTTTCGGCGCGACCGGTGACTTGACCCATCGCAAGCTCGTCCCGGCGCTTTATAATCTGGCTGTCGACGGCGAACTGCCGACCGGGGTGAAAATCATTGGTTTCGCCCGCCGTGCGAAGTCCGACGAGGAGTTTCGCACCGGTTTGGAAGAGCTGAACCGCAAAGTTTCCCGCTCCGGTCACAACGATGAAATTTGGAAAAATCTCGTCGAAAACATCTTTTATCACGAGTCCGAGTTCACCGATCCCGATGGTTATCGTCGTCTGGCCGAACGTTTGGCCGCGATCGATGAAGAGCGTGGCGGAAAAGGGAATCACCTGTTTTACATTGCTTCCGCACCGGAGTTTTTCGATGACATCCTGACCCAGTTGAAAGCGGCAGGTTTGAGCCAGGCGAAAGAAGGCTGCTGGTCAAGGGTGATCGTGGAAAAACCATTCGGCACCGATCTGGCGACCGCGAAGCATTTGAACGAAGTCGTCAACGCGACCTTCCACGAAAGCGACACTTATCGGATCGACCACTATCTCGGAAAAGAAACCGCGCAAAACCTGATGGTTCTGCGTTTCGCCAACGCGATTTTCGAACCGCTTTGGAACAGCAAATACATCAGCCACATCCAGATCACCTGTGCTGAAAACCTCGGCATGGAAGGTGGACGCGGCGGATATTACGAAAAATCCGGAGCCCTCCGCGACATGGTGCAGAACCACTTGTTGCAGCTTCTGAGTCTCGTCGCGATGGAGCCGCCGACCGATCTTTCGGCCGATGGGGTGCGCGATGAAAAAGTGAAAGTCATCCGTTCTCTGCGGCAGTGGGACACGCCGGAAAAAGTCGCCGCAAACGTCATTCGCGCCCAATACACTGCTGGCCACATCGATGGTGCGGCGGTCCCGGGTTACCGCGAAGAAGACCGGGTGAGCCCGGAATCGAAAACCGAAGCCTACGTCGCCGTTCGTCTGTTGATCGACACCTGGCGCTGGAGTGGAGTTCCCTTTTACATTCGGATGGGCAAGCGCCTGCCGAAAAAATCGACCGAGATTTCCGTGCATTTCAAGGATGCTCCCGACGTGCTTTTCGGCGCGCTGACCGGTGGCGTTCCCGGCGGCAATGTCCTCGTGATTCGCATCCAGCCAGACGAAGGCATTTCGCTGCGGATGGTTTCGAAAATCCCGGGCACCAGTCTGCGGCTCGAACCGGTGAAGATGGATTTCCATTACTCGACCAGTTTCGGGAAAAGCAGTCCCGAAGCTTACGAACGTCTCTTGCTCGACGCGATCGCCGGAGATGCCACGCTTTTCGCCCGTCGCGACGAAGTGGAAGAAGCGTGGCGCTTTATCGATCACATCGAAAATGCGTGGCACAAATCCGACAACCCACCGCCGATGGCAGAATTCGTTGCCGGTTCGTGGGGTCCACGTGAAGCGGACGATCTCATCAAACGAGACGGTCACGCTTGGCGTCGCTTATAATCGTGAAGAGGTCGGACCGCGCAAAGACATTTACCGTTACCATGAGCACGCTTTTAAATTCCGTCGAAACTTGCCCCGAACTCGGGATCGAAGTCCCGGTCGCACTGATCGACAAGGAGCTTCGCAAACTTTGGGAAGAGGATGACGCGCAGACCAACGCGTCGCTGATGAACTTGGTGGTGTATTCGGAGAAAAAAGGATCGCTGGTGGAAAATTCCGCCATCGTCCGGGATCTGACTCGCGAGCATGCCTGCCGCGCGATTCTTGCGAGCATCGATCGCACCGTTACCGAGCCCAGTTTGCGTGCGTGGATCACGGCGCATTGCCACATGGCCAACGGGACGAAATCGGTTTGCTGCGAACAGATTGCGTTTCATCTCACCGGCCGCGTAACCGGTCGTTTCCGCAACACGGTCTTCGCTCATCTCAACTCCGACTTGCCGTTGATTTTCTGGTGGCAAGGCGAGCTTTCCGATGTCTTTACCGAGCGGCTCGTCAGTGTGATCGACCGGTTGATCGTCGATAGTTCGGCTTGGAAAAATCCGGCCGCAGCCTTTGAGCAGATCGTCGAAGCGTCGCAGCTCAATTCGGACTTGGTGCTACAAGATTTGGCTTGGACGCGCTCTTGGCAGTTCCGGGTCGGCATCGCTGCATTGTTCGATGACGCCGTCGCTCAGGAAGCGCTTCCGGCGATTGACCGTGTGAAAATCGTCCATCACCCGGACCACCGGAATTCGGCGATTCAGCTTCTTGCTTGGCTGGCGGTTCAAGCCGGTTGGAAAGGTGACACGATCGCTGCGGACGGATCGTTTCGTTTTGAATCGAAAGCCGGCGTGACCATCAACGGCTTGCTCCAAGCGGATTCGGATGCCGCTCCGCTCGGCGAGGTGGAGCTGGCTTCTAAAGAGGTCATCGTTTCTTTGGTCCGTCAGAAAGGAGCCGCTCATCTTCTGAAAAAAATCGAAGCGGCCGGATACAGTGCGAATTCGCTTTCGCCCTCCGACCCTGACGATGCGCCGGAACTCATCGCGCTGCAACTTTCCCGAGGTGGGAAAAACTCGCTGTTCCAAAAGATCCTGCCGCGTTTCCGGAAATTGCTGTGACCGGTTTCAGCCGAGCCGCCCGGCATGAAAAATCGTCGAGCGGCCCTCATCAAAACTCTCAGTGATCGTGGCCTTTCATGTGGTCGGCAAGGGCGTCGCGGCCGAAGTCGTTTGCCGCATCGCGCCAGACGGTGTGGACGTGATTGGCGTTGTTTTGGATGTTGGCGGCTTCGATGAGGAAAGATTTCCCTTGGATCCGATAGTAGTAGGCCTCGCCTTTGGTGAGTGAACCGGCCCAGCCGAAATGAAGAGTGTCGATTTCCGCCTTGGCTTGGGCGATGTCTTCGTCGGCGACTTCTTTGCGAAAGCGATTGGCGTATTCGGAAATGAGGGTGATCAGGCCTTCTTTTTGGGCGGCGGTCATTTCGGAGCCGGTGACGCCGACCGGTTCGAGCTGTTGGATCTGGCGGTCGGCGGCGGTGAGGATTTCGTTCGGCGGATTTTCGGAAAAAAGAACCGGTTTTCCGGCGTCTTTCAGTGCGGTCGCGAGCGCGCGGCCGAGATCTTCTTCTTTGGCAAGCGCCCGCAGGCCTTTCAGCGGGCCTTCGCGGACTTCGCTGGGATTGGTTCCGAGAAAGGTGGGGGTGACCGAGATATTTTTGCCCTCGACCAGGGTGAAATTCATTGCGGCGTGGTGGCCTTCGAAACGCCAGCCCCAGGTGCCGGTCGCAGAGGGCTCGCCGAAAATGGTGGTGAAATAGTTCTCAGGATTGCGGAAATCCGGTCTTTTCTCGATTTCACGGAGCCAGCCTTCGAGCGTGATGACCGCGTCGATTTTCGTCAGGCCGTCCGCGCTCATGCCGCTTTCCAGAAGGTTGCGAGCGAGTTTGCGTTGCTCCGGTGACAGGTCGGCGATGGGGATGCCGTTGCGGGATCTGGGAACAAATCCCCAGTTTTCTCGCTCCTCGTTTTCGAAAGGATAGCGGGCTTTTTTGGACTGCGCCTCGTCGAGGGATTTGAGAAAAGCATTCGCCGCTTCAGCCATTTCGGCGGAGGCTTTGGAAAGCTCGGTGGTGGTTTTTACCGGTTCTTTCGCGGATGCGGGAAACAGCGCGGTGAGAGCGAAAAGGGAAATGAGGACGGGTTTCATGAGAGGAAGCAAAAGTTAGAAACTGCGCGAATCACGGATTTATTTCAACCAATCTGCGGCTGCGGCTCCGGCGCGGGTGGCGGTGGCGAAGCAGCCTTGCATGAGGTAGCCGCCCGTCGGAGCTTCCCAGTCGATCATTTCGCCCGCGACAAACAATCCCGGAATTTTCTGAACCATCAACCGGTCATCGATTTCTCGCCAACAAACACCGCCTGCGGAGGAAATGACTTCTTCGATCGGCCGCGGACCGGTGAGTTGGATTCGGCAGTTTTTGACTTCGTGGGCGAGATCTCCGGCATTTTCCCAAGCGGTTTGGGAAAGGATCGCGTAGGCCGGTTCGCTCAGTTTCCAGCGGGTTTTGGCTTCCTGGAGGAAATTTCGGCGCACCGACTGCATTTTTCCGACCAGTTGTTCGGGGGTGAACGTGGGTTTGAAATCGATGGAGATCACCGGTTCGGGCATGGCGCGAAGCGTGGCTCCGAGTTGGTAAATCGCGCCGCCTTCGAGACCGTATTTCGTGAGCATCAGCTCGCCGATGGCAAGTCGACCGCCGGCGCGGACGTGGAGATTTTTCAGCGGTTTCCCTTCGGCAAGGGTGAGGATTTCCTCGGGCCATGGGTGTTCCCAGCCGCAATTGGCCGGAACGAGCGGGTTGTGGGAGATGCCGAGATTTTCAAAAATCGTCGTCCAGGTTCCGTCGGAACCGGTTTTCGGCCACGACGCCCCGCCGAGGGCGAGGACCACCGCTCGGGTGGAAACGGATTTTCCGTGGGCGAAATCGAGCTGAAAGAGCGGACCGGTTTTCAAGTCGGTCAGGCGGTGATTCATTTCAAATTGGACACCAAGATTTCGCAGGCGCTCGATCCAGCGGCGGAGCAGCGGCGCGGCTTTGAGGGCTTTGGGGTAGACCCGACCGCTGGTCGCTTGGAACGTTTCGACGCCGAGGCCGCTTGCCCAGTTGCGGAGATCGGCCGGTGTAAAATCTGCGATCAGAGATTTCCAATGATCGATTGACGAATCGGGACCGGAATAGCGGGTGATGAATGTTTCAAAATCTTCGCCGTGGGTGAGGTTCAGCCCGCCTTTTCCGGCGATGAGAAATTTCCGGCCGACGGAAGGTTTTGCATCGAAAAGCGTGACCTTGGCGCCCGCGGTGGCGGCGATTTCGGCGGCGCGCAGACCGGTGGGTCCGCCGCCGATGATGGCGAGTTCGAGAGTCGCCATTTTTTTAAACGATTTTGAGCCGAGCGAGGTCCTGCGTGTCGATCAGTCCGACGGGTTTGTGGTCGGCGTCGAGGACCACGATGTCATCGATTCGGTTTTGGCCGATGGCTTTGATCGCTTCGACCGCGAGGGAATCGGCGCTGACGGTGATCGGTTTGCGGGTCATGAGATCGGCGACGGGTTTTTCGCCGAGCAGGGGATCTCTCTGGTAACAACGGGCAAAATCTCCGTGGGTGAAAATCCCGGCGAGTTGTCCGGCGGGGGTGAGGATCAAGCAGGCGCCGGCGCGAGCGCGGTTCATGGCGTGAAGGGCATCGAGGACCTGGGCGGTTTCCGGTACGACCGGCAGCGCGGTGTCGGATCGCATGATGTCGGAAACGCGGGTGAGCAAGGCGCGACCCAGTGCACCGCCGGGATGGAAACGGGCGAAATCTTCTTCGGTGAATCCGCGGGCTTCGAGAAGCACCATCGCCAGCGCGTCACCCATCACCAGCATCGCGGTGGACGAAGACGTCGGAGCGAGATTGAGCGGGCAAGCTTCACGATCGACCGAGGTATCGAGCGTCACGTCGCTGAGCCGCGAAAGGGTGGACGCCGGTTTTCCGGTGAGCGCGATGACGCGGACGTCGAGGCGCTTGATGAAAGGCAGGAGATTGAGGAGCTCGGTGGTTTCGCCGGAATAGGAAAGGACGATGACCGCATCCCCATCCGAAAGCACTCCCAGATCGCCGTGCAGCGCGTCTTGGGAATTGAGAACGACGGCGCTGGCTCCGGTGGAATTGAGGGTTGCGGCGATTTTGTGGCCGATGTTTCCGGATTTCCCGATGCCGACCACAATGATTTTTCCGCGTTGATTCAGAGTGGATTGGAGGATTTCAACGGCAGTCGCGAAAGACGGATCAAGCCGCTCCGACATCCTGCGGAGGGCACCGGTTTCGATTTCGATCACGCTGCGTGCGCTGGCCAAGTAATCCATGCCGTCCATCACAGAGCGGGGCGGACCGGTTTGCAAGCGTGGCGGAAGCAGGGCGGGCTTTCTGCTCGCCAGCAGAATCGGAACCGTTCAAGCTCAGACTTATGAAAAAGTTGCTCCATGTGCTGATTTGCGGGTCGTTTCTGGTCTCGGCTCAGGCGACGACGATCATGGTCGTGCCGGTTTTTGAGCCGTTGAGTTTGCATGGGACGGATGGGGATGAAGCGATTTCCGATGTCGGCGAGGCGCTGCAGGCGGCGGTCCAGGCGCGGCCGATGGCGTTGACCGGCGCGTTTCCGGAAGTGTTGGTCGATGCGATCCGGACGCCCCATGCGATTCCGACGAACAACCCCAATTACAAAGTCACCGAAAGCAATTTGTTGGTGCTGTGCGAAGTCGGCATCAGCTCGGAGATGACGGAGACCGGTTTGGTCGTGCATTTCGACGTGGCGAAACTTTCGATTCCTTTAGAAGTCGATCTTACCAGCCGTCAGGTGCTGAATCTCGCGATCATCGCCGTCCGAAAAACGCTGGAAGAATATCAACGTCCGCAGCCCGAGCCGCTGAACGTTTCGGTTGTGATTGATGGCACGGATGATGCGAAGGCGTCGTTAAAGGATTTGGGGGTGACATTCACGTTGGGAGAAGTTCCTCCGACAAATTGATTCCGTGTTTTCCCTTTTCAACCGGTGGGGAAATTGGCTTTGTTCTCTCAGCAGCCAATCCGCATGAGCACCCCTTCCCGAGATCCCAGACCTTTCAAGCGCGCCATTCTTAAACTCAGCGGAGAAGCTCTCCGAGAGCCAGGTTCCACGGACAACATTTCCCCGGAAATCGTCGACCGCATCGCTTTGGAAATCCGTGAGGCGATCGACACGGGCTTGCAACTCGGCATCGTCGTCGGCGGCGGAAATTTCTGGCGCGGCGCGAGTGCTTCGGCACGCGGGATGGACCGGGCGACTGCCGATTACGTCGGCATGTTGGCGACGGTGATGAACGCGCTCGCGCTCGAAGGCGCCCTCGAACACCACGGCGTCCGCTGCGTGGTGCAGTCGGCGATTGAAATGAAAAACGTCGCCGAGCCATTCATCCGCCGGAAAGCCGAGCGTCAATTGGACGATGGAAAAGTGGTGATTTTCGCCGCGGGAACCGGCAGTCCGTTTTTCTCGACCGACACGACCGCCGCTCTCCGCGCTAGCGAAATGGGTGCGGATGTGATTTTGAAAGCCACCCAGGTCGATGGCGTTTATTGCTCCGATCCTCGGAAAAATCCGGATGCGAAACGCTACGAGACGGTGACATTCCAAGAGTGCCTGACCCAGCGTCTCAGTGTGATGGACGCGACGGCTTTCAGCCTGTGCATGGACAATCACGTGCCGATTATCATTTTCGACCTTGGCCCGGATGGAAATCTTTCGCACGCCCTGCGTGGATTGCCGATCGGCACGCTCGTCCACGGCGAGTGATTTTTGACAACCGGTCGACCGGTTTGCATTTTCCCCAATTTGAACGAACCCAGTTTTATGGATCCCGAAGAAGCGATTTTTGAAGTAGAGGAAGCGATGACCAAGTGCGTGGAGTATTTGATCCACGAATTTTCCGGCGTGCGGACCGGTAAGGCCAGCCCGGCGTTGATTGATAACCTCGATGTTCACGTCCACGCATACGGCGCGGTTTCGAAGCTGAAGAGCTTGGCGGTCATCAGTTCGCCCGAGCCGCGCATGTTGGTCGTGCAGCCGTTTGATCCCTCGACGACCCGCGACATCGAGCGGGCGATCCGCGAGTGCAAACTCGGGCTGAATCCCGCCGCTGCCGACCGTTCGATCCGTGTGCCGATTCCTGAGCTTTCCGAAGAGCGCCGTCGGGACATGGTGAAAATGATCAAACAACTCGCCGAAGAAGCGAAAGTCCGCCTTCGCGCCGCGCGCAAAGATGGCATGGACGCCGCGAAAAAGATGAAAGCGGAGAACATCATCACCGAGGACGGCCAGAAAGATTTCGAAGAAGAAGTCCAGGAACTCACCAAAAAGTTCACCAAAAAAATCGAAGACCACGCCGTCGCCAAAGAGGCGGATTTGATGAAAGTTTAGGAACATCGAACATCGAACATCGAAGTGAAGAGGCTGAGATCGGTTAGCAAGAAGAGTTCAAACTTCAGTTTGCTCTTCCATACCGGACGGCCTTTTTCTGAACGCAGATTAAGAAGGATTCCGCAGATTTTTTAAGAACTGAAATTCTCTTTTTCTTCATCTGCGAAATCCGCGTAATCCAAATAATCTGCGTTTGAAAAAAGCTCAGACCGGTCTGCTCTTGCCTCTGGATTCTGGACTCTCCAGTCTTTCCCCATGCGACAGAAGGCGATTTCTCTTTTGCGGGAACTGACAGAAGCTCACTCGGTTTCCGGGCATGAGGATGAAGTTCGCGCGATTTTTGTCGATGAACTGGAGGGCTGCGGAGATTTTGACGCGGATCGAAATGGTTCGGTCTTTTGCGGCATGGGCAAATCCGGCCCGCGTGTGCTGGTCGCCGGGCATATGGACGAAGTCGGATTTTTGGTGCAGAACATCACGTCCGACGGTTTTTTGCAATTCGTGCCGGTGGGCGGTTGGTGGGAGCACCAGCTTTTGGCGCAGCGGGTGGAGGTTTTGACCCGCACGGGCGAAAAAATTCTCGGGGTCGTTTCATCGAGGCCGCCGCATTTCATGCCGGAAGGGCAACGGAAAATGGTGGTGTCGATCGATCAGCTTTACATCGATATCGGCGCGGAATCGAGACGCGACGCGCAGGAACATCTGGGCGTCTCGTTGGGGGACCCGATCGCGCCGGTTTCGCCATTTACTCCGATGTCGCAGGAAGATTGGTTTATGGCGAAAGCATTCGACAACCGGGTCGGGATGGCGGGTGCGATTCAAATCGGGCAGCTCTTTTGTCAATCGGCCCACCCGAACCAACTGATCGTTTGCGGAACGGTGCAGGAAGAAGTCGGCCTGCGCGGCGCGAGAACGGCGGCGAATTTGGCAAAACCGGATGTCGCGATCATTCTTGAAGGGCCTCCTGCGGATGACACCCCCGGGTTTTCCCGGGCCGATTGCCAAGGGCGTCTCGGTGGCGGGGTGCAGATCCGGCTTTTCGATCCGACGGCGATCACCAATCCGCGGCTTGCCCAGTTGGCGATTGAGACGGCGATCCAAGAAGGAATTCCGTATCAAGTCACCGTCCGCCGCAGCGGCGGAACCGACGCAGGAGCGATGCATCAGTCAAACGAAGGCGTGCCGACGATCGTTTTGGGCGTCCCTGCGCGCTACATTCACTCTCACAATGCGATCATCGATCTGAACGACTATCTGCATCTGGTTGCGCTGACCGCGGCGCTGGTGCGGCGATTGGACGAAAAGACGGTCGAGGAATTGACGACGTATTTGTGATCTTGAGAGGGCGCCGACTAAAGCCAGCGCTCCGTTAAGAAAGCGCCGTGACGATTTCCAGCCACTCGTCTGCCAGTGATTTTCCGCGTGGTGGAACCGGTTTTTTGGCGCGCGCGTACCAATATTCCGCGTTGCTTTGATCGCCTTCTTCGCGATGGAGCCAAGCGTGAATCCAAGAACCGGTTGTGCCGGGGATTTCCTGGCAAAGGTCGTGGGCGTCATGCCAGCGCCCGGCTTTGGCAAACCAAAGTGCGGTAAGGGCAGGGGACAATCCGGATGGGGGCTCTGAAGCCGTGGTGGCGGAGCGAGCAAGATCGGCGGCGTTCATGCCTGACTGTCGGATTTCTCAAAAAGGCATGCAAACCGGTTTTTTTATACCCTGGAGTACACTGGGCTCGGGTTTGAAGGCGGAAAGTACACCTTGACTTCGAATGGCTCGTTCAGGCTTAGAAAATTACGAAATTTTGCGGAGTTTTGAAATTTTTTTTAGAAATGATTCATTTTGCAATGAGTTATCGGGTTTCAATCAAAAAATAAATGCCTTCTAATGCGCTATAAATGAGAGATTTACAACTTTTCTAAAAGAACTGGAGTTTCGGATTGCACGCTGGGTGTCTTTTAGTGTACTTTTTTGCACTGAAATAATTCAGCATTCATCGTGAGTTCCGCCGTCCAGCCTTATCGGGGTTTTAACCTCTACAAAATGGACCCGAAATATCGGGTTTCCATCAAGGCTGACTGGCGTCCTGAGCCAGGTGAAACCCTGTTCCTGCTTTTTTCGCGGACCCGGGAAATGCCGATGATCAAAGTGCTGACGCAGGCGGGTTATGATGAACGCGTCCAGATCGTGGAGAAAAGCCAACTGAGCGAAGCCAAAAAGCGCGAGAAGCTTGGCAGTCTCGCGATGCTTTGCCGCGAAGTGACGTTGAATGAACAAGGCAAGCTGCTCGTCCCAAAAGACCTGAGTGAAAAAGCGGGTCTTGAAGCGGACAGCGACGTGATGCTCGCCGGTCGCGAAAAACATTTTGAGATCTGGAACAAAGAGAATTTCGACCGATTCCTCGAACTAGAAATGAACCAAGACGACGACGACGAGCTTGGGATTTTATAACGATCGACACCCCGAACTTTGCAGCCATGCAGCTTGCACAAACCGAGACCTTGCCCCTGACCGGACGCTTTTCAGCGATCGCGGGAGTGCTGCGTTTGGCCGGTTCGGGAGACGGATTTTTGGCTGGGCGGAAGCGCGTGCTCGGGACAGCGCGCCTTTCGCGATTCACAACGATGGTCCGCGCCGCTTCAGGTTGGTTGTCGGCGCGGCCATCGGACATTTTCTTGGCTGGGCGGAAAGATGTGCTCGGGACAGCACCCTTTTCGCTTTTTAAAACGGTGGCTCGCGCTGCGCCTGGCTGGTTGTCAGCGCGGTCACCGGGATTTTTCTTGGCTGGGCGGAGAGTCGCGCACGGGACTGCGCTTCCTTTCGTCGATGATAGCCCGACTGTGCGCACCGCTCCTGGCTGGTTGTCGGCGGCGCAGTCGGACATTTTTATGAGCGCCGCGCCGGTTGCGGATGGCGAATATCACCTGCCGGTTTTCCCTGCGGAAATTGCCGAGTGGATGGCCGCTGGACCGGATTCGTTCATCATTGATGGCACGCTGGGAGGCGGTGGCCACAGTGAGCTTTTTCTGAAATCTGGCGCACGGGTTTTGGGAATCGATCGCGATCCCGAAGCGCTTGCTCACGCTCAACGACGTCTGGCCGGTTTTGGAAACCGGTTTTCCACTTGGGAGGGAAATTACTCCCAAGTATGCGAAACGCCGGCGATCCAAAGCGGTGATCTTGCCGATGGCTTGCTGCTCGATCTTGGCGTTTCCTCACGCCAGCTCGATTCCGCTGAGCGCGGATTTTCGTTTCAACGCGAAGGCCCGCTCGATATGCGGATGGGCCCGTCGAGCCCGCGCACCGCGGCGGATGTCGTCAACGGCTGGCCCGAAGCGGATTTGGTGAAAATCCTTTTCGAGTTTGGCGAAGAATCCCGCGCCCGGAAAATCGCCGGGGAAATCGTCAAGCGCCGGGCGACCCGTCCTTTCCAGACGACGCTCGATCTGGCCGATTTCATCGAAAAAACCATCGGTCGCCACGGTCGGACGCATCCGGCGACAAAAACGTTCCAAGCGATCCGCATGGCGGTCAACGAGGAGCTCGAATCGCTTGCGGCCGCCCTCGATGCGGCACCCGCCGCGCTGAAACCGGGCGGGAAATTGCTCATCATCACTTTCCACAGCCTCGAAGACCGGATGGTGAAGCGTTTCTTGAAACATCGGTCGACCGCCTTCCTCGATGAACCCGGATGGCCGGAACCGAGACCGAATCCCGATTATCAGTTTCGGCTGCTGTCGCGAAAAGCGATTGCTCCGACCGCCGGAGAAATTTCCCTCAACCCGCGAGCCCGCAGTGCAAAACTGCGGGTCGCACAGCTTTTAGCCCCAACGTCATGAACCGTCGAAAATCAGAGCCTCGCACGCCACGCTCGGTATTTTTTGCCCTTTTCATCGCTGCTGCGATCGCGGCGTGCGGTGGAGTGCTGCACGCCTTTTACAAAAACCGGCAGATCCAGACGGCTCGCGAGATCGATGCGATCGAGCGCCGGATCGAGCAATATCAGCTCGACGTCCGCACCACACAGATGCGCATGGATCAGCTTTTGAACCGGTTTGCGATTCGCCAGCAGCTTCAGGAAAATTCGTCGACGCTCTGTTCGATTCCGCTCGGAGTCGTGGAAGAGGTTGACCCTGCGCCGCCCGTCCGCAATAGCGTGGCGTCCGCGACTCCCTAGTGATGAACCGCCATTTCCAAACTCGCTGTATCCTTCTGTGCTCGGTCCTGGTGATCGGGCTCAGCTTGCTTTCAGCCCGATTGGTCAAAATCCAGCTCGTCGATCGCCAGCGCTACGCGGAAAGCGCGCACAAGGCCTTTACCCGTAAGGAAATCCTGCCGGCGATCCGTGGCATGATCGTCGATCGCCGTGAAGAACCGTTGGCAAAAAGTATCCCGGTTTCCACGGTATTCGTGGATAAAAATCACCTGATGGATCCGAAGCTCGCGGCCGCAGGGCTGGCCTACAAGGAAGCCAGCGAACGGCCGGAATGGCAGGATATGGACGCTACTGAGCGGAACCGGTTTGTCAGGCAGCGCCGCGTGCTAATTCTCAGTCGTGATAATCCGGATCTGATCGTTCAAAACCATCTTGCCTACGCGATCGGTATTTTGTCTCGCCCGTTAGGCATGGGGAAAAATGAGCTCCGGGAAAAAATCGAAGGCAGCAAAGGCAAGTGGATTCCGATTGTAAAAGATCTGCCGGAAGACGTCGCCGACCGGTTGCGCGAAGCGGTGGACGAACATTGGATCCAAGGATTCGAATTCGAAAATTCCATCAAACGCTGGTACACCGCGCCGAATCTCGCGACGCATTTGATCGGCTTCACGGGCGAAGTGGAAACGAAAGACGAGGCGGGTAAAACCCACCGCAACGTCGTCGGCCGCTTCGGGATTGAATCGACCATGGAAGAATTTCTCGCCGGACGGGACGGATCGCGTGAACACAAACGAGACGCGCGCGGTCTGGTGGTTCCCGGAAATTCCGGCAGCCTGTTACCTCCGCGTGCCGGCCTGAATGTGCAGCTTACGATCGACATGGGAATCCAAGCGATCGTCGAAGAAGAACTCGACGCCGCGCTCAGCGAGTTCAAAGCGAAAAAAGGTGCGGTCGTGATGATCGATCCAAAAACCGGCGAAATCCTGGCGATGGCCAGCCGCCCGCATTTCGATCTCAATCACAAACAGAATATTTCGGAAACCGGTTACAACTACGCCATCCAAGCGATTTACGAACCGGGTTCGACGATCAAAGTCGTCGCGGCTGCTGGCGCGTTGAACGAAGGACTGGTCACGCCGCAAACATCGATTTTTTGCCACAACGGTTCCTACGTTTCCGGCGACGTCCGCGTTCGTGACGATCACCCGGCCGGCAGCCTGAGTTTTGAAGGCGTGCTCCAAAAATCCAACAACATCGGCACCTACAGCCTTGGCCGTCAGCTTGGATCGAAGCGATTTTATCAATACGTTGAAAACTGGGGATTTGGCCAAAAAACCGGTATCCAGCTCAGCGGTGAAAGTTCCGGAATCGCCCGTGACACGGGAAATGCCGTCGACTTTTCCCGCGCTTGTTACGGCTACGCGATGAACGTCACTCCTTTGCAAATGGCATTGGCCTACGGGGTGATTGCGGGGGACGGCGACCGGTTGAGACCTCGAATCGTCCGGGCGCTGATCGCAAATGACGGCACGATCGTTGAAGAATTTCCGCGCGAGGTCGCAGCGAACGTTTTGAAACCGGCGACCGCGAAAAAAATGCGCTCGGCCCTCGAAAAAGTCGTCGAGCAAGGCGGCACCGCCACCCGCGCGGCCGTGCCGGGATTCCGCATCGCCGGGAAAACCGGTACCGCGTTGAAACACAATCCCAAAGGCGGATACATCGCCAACAGTTACATCGTCTCGTTTGTCGGAATGATGCCCGCCCAAGAGCCTGCATTTGTCTGCGCCGTGGTCATCGATGACCCGCGCACGACCGAGGTGAAACGCTACGGCGGAACCATCGCCGCGCCGACCTTTTCGAAAATCGCCAGCCGCGTCGCTGCACGAATGAATTTACAACCGACCGAACCCGTCGCATCTCCGCCTGTCCTTTCCGCCACCCGATGATTCTTCGCGAACTTACCTCCTGTCTCACCCGTCTCACTCCAGCCGGATCGTTGGATACCGAAATCCAAGCGATCACGGTATCGTCCCGCGACGTAAAGCCGGGAATGCTATTTGCCGCGATCCGCGGAACTTCGATCGACGGTCACCGGTTCATTCCGGACGCGATCGCCAATGGTGCCGTCGCGATTCTTGCCGAAACCGCTCCACCTGCGGATTTCGATTTCTCGGTCGCTTGGCTGCATGTGCCCGATAGCCGCGCCGCGCTCTCCGCGCTCGCCTCATTTTCCGCAGGAAAGCCCTGGGCGGACCTGTCGATGGTCGGCGTTACCGGAACCAACGGAAAAACGACGACGACTTTTCTCATTCATCACCTCATGCAAGCCGCGTGGCATCGCGCTGGTTTACTTGGCACGATCGTGGTGGACGATGGCGAGACCGTCCAACCGGCGAAGCACACAACGCCCGGTTCGCTTGAACTCATGGAGCTTCTGACTCGCATGCGGGATCACGGCTGCCGGGGCGTGGCGATGGAAGTTTCTTCCCACGGCATTCATCAAAAACGCGTCGGATCAATCGGTTTCGACGCTGCGGTTTTCACCAATCTCACCCAAGACCATCTCGATTATCACGGCACGATCGAGTCGTATTTCAAAGCGAAGGCGGATTGGTTTTACGAACTTGCCGCGGATCCATTGGGCAAAAAACCGGTAGCCGTCATCAATTTCGACGACAGCTATGGCGCGGACCTTGCGGAGAAACTGAACGGGAAACTTCCTCAGCTTCGTTACGGGTTTGGTGTTCACTGCGATTTTCGGGCGAACAACCTCCGCCAGTCCGCGCGTGGAATGGAATTTGAGCTGACGACAAAAACGAAGTCATTCCTTGTCCGCACGCCGCTCATCGGCCGCTTCAACGTTTACAACGTGCTCGCCGCGATTGCCGCCGCCAGCACCGTCGGCATTCGTCCGCGCGACGCGGTCGCCGCGATTGCCGCCGCGCCACAAGTTCCGGGACGCATGGAAAATGTCGGAAGTGCGGGTGGAGCGACCGTATTTGTCGATTACGCGCATACGCCGGATGCTTTGGAAAATGCCTGCCGCACCCTACGCGAGCTCAGCCCGAATCGATTGATCACGGTCTTTGGTTGCGGTGGTGATCGTGACAAAGGCAAACGTCCGTTGATGGCTGCGGCCGCCGCTCGTCACAGCGACGCCTGCGTGATCACTTCTGACAATCCGCGCTCGGAAGATCCCGAGGCGATCCTTCGGGATATCGAAGCCGGGATGGGAACCAAAACCTATCGCAGCATCCCCGACCGGGCCGAAGCCATCGCTCTCGCCATCCAAGCCGCGCGATCTGGAGATATCATCCTCATCGCCGGAAAAGGCCACGAGCCTTACCAACAATTCGCCGATCACACGATCGATTTCGACGACCGCAAACACGCCAGCAAGGCCCTTCGTGACCGAGCTCAGGCGATCGCTGACCAACGATGAAAACCATCACCGCAGGACAACTTTCCGACATTCTCGGCGCTTCGCTCGT
This sequence comes from Akkermansiaceae bacterium UBA1315, assembly GCA_002307065.1. Taxonomy (GTDB): domain Bacteria; phylum Verrucomicrobiota; class Verrucomicrobiia; order Verrucomicrobiales; family Akkermansiaceae; genus Luteolibacter. Next base: position 23,941 of record DBTN01000026.1, read on the forward strand.
CGCAGGCAGCGCCGCCGTCTTGGTTTCCGGCGGTGTTTCAACGGACACCCGGAATCTCACCGCAGGCTGTGCGTTTTTCGCGTTACGCGGAGAAAATTTCGATGGCGACCGGTTTGCGGTGGCTGCCCTCCAAGGTGGAGCTTCGGTCGCGGTCGTCCACACGTGGGACGGCAGCGCCCCGGCAGATACGGCGGTGATCGTCGTGAAAGACACGTTGCTCGCGCTGCAGCTCCTTGCGCATTGGTGGCGGAAACAACTGGATTTGCCGATCATTGCGATCACCGGTTCGAATGGGAAAACCAGCACCAAGGATTTCACGGCCGCCGTTCTTTCGCAGCGGTTTAACGTTTCCGCGACTCGTGGAAATTTAAACAATCACATCGGCGTGCCTCTGACGGTTTTGGCGACCACCGAAAAACACACTGCCGCCGTTTGGGAAATGGGAATGAATCACTCTGGTGAAATCGCCCCGCTTTGCGAAATCGCCCGGCCGAAATACGGGATCATCACCAACATCGGGACCGCTCACATCGAGTTCATGGGATCGCGCGAAGGCATCGCCGAGGAAAAAGGGGTGCTCGCCCGTGCGCTGCCTGCCGATGGGATTTTGTTCCTGCCTGCGAGCTGTGATTTCACCGAATATTTCCGCATGCGGACTCATGCACATCTCATTTCCGTCGGGAACGGCCGCGGTTTGGTGCGTGCTGAAAATATCACTTTTGAAAGCGACGGGACGCTTTTCGATTTGGTGATTGAGGGGGAAGGTTCGTCGCAGGTTTTTCTCACCGTCCCGGGCCGCCACATGGTTGGCAACGCGTTGCTCGCCGCCGCCGTCGGCTGGAAACTCGGGCTTTCCGTCGAAGAAATCTCAACCGGTCTGTCGTCGGCGATTTTGACCGGTGGACGCCTCCGCCGTTTGCAACATCAAGGCATCACCATCATCGATGATACCTACAACGCCAATCCCGAATCGATGGCCGCAGCGATCGAAACGTTGGCGGAAACCACGGTGGCGGAGAATGCCAACCGCTACATCGTTTTAGGCCGCATGGGTGAGCTGGGAACTCATGCCGAAGCGGCACATTTTAAAACCGGTGAGCTTGCCCAGTCGCGTGGACTTACGGTGATCGCCGTAGGTCAAGGTGCCGAAGGAATCGCTGCCGGCGCGGGGGATGCGATCTATTTTCCGGAGCTTGATGAAGCCGCGTCTTATCTTGCGAAAAAAGTTAAAACCGGTGATGCCGTGTTATTCAAAGGCAGCCGGTCTGCCACCATCGAACGTGTGATGAACGCCGCTTTCCCCCGAAACTAATGTTATACTCGATTTACGAATTTTGGTATCAAGCTCGCGAAGCCGAACGCGCCGCTGGCGTGGATGGATGGGCGGAAATGTTTTCATTTCTGAACTTGTTTCAGTACATCACCATCCGTGCGGCGGGAGCGGGGATTTTAGCCTTTTTGCTATCGATCGTTTTTGGTCCGAGAGTGATTCGGAAACTGATTTCGCTCAAAGTCGGGCAACCTCTGCGAACGGCGGAAGAGGTTCATAAACTGGCTGAGCTGCATGGCGGAAAAATCGGAACTCCGACGATGGGTGGAGTCTTGATCATCGGCTCAGTGTTGATTTCCACCTTTGTGTTTTCCCGTCCCTTCAATCCGTTCGTCGCGGTCTGCGCATGTACGATGGGTGCGTGTGGTCTGCTCGGCTTTTGTGATGACTACCGGAAGGTGAAAGAAAAATCGTCGGATGGAATCAGCAGCCGGACGAAATTGTTTTGGCAGCTTCTGATCGCACTGGTCGCCGGTTCGTTTATTTTCTTCAAACCGGAGATCTCCGGGTTTGGAGCGACGGCCCAGCAAGTCGCGGACGGACAGGCCGGATTTTATCTGGGCAAAGTCAAGGAAACGGGCGCTCTGATTCCGATCGACATCGGTGCGATTTGTTTCCCGCTGATTAAGACTCCAATTCTGAATCTCGGATGGTTATGCATTCCGTTTTTCGCATTGATCATCGTGGGTTGCTCGAACTCGGTGAATCTCACCGACGGTCTGGA